>DATJBV010000020.1:0-6374 GCA_035515055.1 Candidimonas sp. | reverse complement strand
GTATTACCATCAGGGCTCGACGATCAAGATCGAACAAACTTTTCCCGGAGACAAACAATCATGACCTCTGCTAGCCTGAAGAAAGTACTCTGCGCCGTCGCACTCGCGCTGCCGCTGGCCTGTGCAGCGCAGGCCTTTCCCGAGCGCGCCGTAAAACTGGTGGTTCCCTACGCGCCTGGCGGCAGTGCGGACATCGCCGCGCGCTTGATTTCAGATGAATGGGCCAAGGCGCTTGGGCAGCCGATCATCATTGAAAACCGCTCCGGTGCGGGCGGCAATATCGGCGTCGACGTTGTCGCCAAGTCCAAGGCCGACGGCTACACCGTTGGGCTGCAGACCGTATCGCTGGCCATCAACCCGGCGCTTTACGCGACCATGCCCTACGACACACTGAAAGAATTGAAGCCGGTCGGTACGGTCGCCACCTCGCAGCACGTGCTGGTCGTCAACAACGACTTGCCCGCTAAATCGGTCAGCGATGTCATTGACCAGGCCAAGGCCGGCCCCGGCAATCTGAAATATGGATCGGCAGGCACAGGCAGCACCTTCCATATGGCGGCCGAGCTGTTCAAAGCCGTCTCCAAGACCGACATCCTGCACATTCCGTATCGCGGCGGCGGCCCGGCCATGCTGGACACCATCGGCGGACACGTTCACATGAGCTTCCCTGTGCTGTCGGCGGCCTTGCCGCAGGTGCAGGGCGGCAAACTGCGCGCGCTTGGCGTTACGGGACCGAAGCGCTCGCCGCTCATGCCCGATGTGCCCACCATTGCGGAAGCAGGATTGCCGGAATACAGCTTTGAAACCTGGTTCATGGTGATCGCCCCCGCAGGCACGCCGGACGCCATCGTCGAGAAGCTGAATACAACGCTGAACCAGACGCTGAATCAGCCGGCCCTGAAGGAGCGCATGATGAAGGAGGCCTACGATCCGGCGCCGTCGACCACGGCAGAGGCGCGTGAGCTCTTGGTGAGCGACATGTCCAAATGGGAAAAACTGATCGCGGCCGCCGGCATCAAGGCCGATTAAGCACGTCTTTAACCCCGTCATGCAGGAAGGCTATATGTCAGCGCGGACTTTGTACCAAAAACTTGTGGATACCCATACGGTCGTACGTCTTGATGAAGAAAACGTACTGCTTTATGCCGATCTTCATCTAATGAACGAATACACAAGTCCGCAGGCATTCGCCGGCCTGCACGAACAGGGAAGGCCGGTTCATACCCCGGGGCAGAATGTCGCGGTGGTCAGCCACATCATTCCCACGCATCCCGTCAAGCTGCGGACCATCGCCGACCCGGCTTCAGCCCTGCAAGCCAGCAACTTGAAGCGCAACTGCGATCGGCACGGCATTGCGCTCTTCGACACGAATGATGCCTTGCAAGGCATCGAACATGTCGTCGCTCCCGAGCACGGCATGATCCGTCCCGGCATGGTTGTTATTTGTGGCGATAGCCACACAACCACCTATGGCGCGTTGGGCGCGCTGGGCTTCGGCATTGGTACGTCGGAAGTCGAGCACGTGCTTGCCACGCAAACGCTGGTTTATCGCTTGGCCAAGACCATGCGCATTTGTGTGGAGGGTGTGCTGCCGCTCGGCACGACGGCCAAGGATTTGGTGCTGATGATCATCAGCCGCATCGGTGCGCAAGGCGCGCGCGGCTATGTCGTCGAGTTCTGTGGTTCGACGATCGAGGCCTTGTCCATTGAGGCGCGCTTCACGCTTTGCAATATGGCCGTTGAAGCCGGTGCCCGCGGCGCCCTCATCGCGCCCGATGCGACGGCTGTCCAATACGTGCTGGAGCGCGCGCCAGACATCGACGGGCCAGTGCGTCAGCAAGCGCTCGCGCATTGGGGAAGCCTGTTCAGCGATGCGGACGCGCGCTTCGATAAAGAGCATCGTTTCGGGGCGGACGGCGTTGCGCCGTATGTGACGTGGGGCACCAGTCCCGATCAGGCGATTCCCATCGACGGCGTCATCCGACTGGACGATGCGCCGGCGGGGTCCGACGCGGGTTCGGCCAGGCGCGCGTTGACCTATACCGGCCTGGCGGAGGGCGCGTCGCTTCAGGGCCTGCCCATACAGCACGTCTTCATCGGGTCGTGCACGAATGCCCGTATTGAAGACCTGCGCGCCGTGGCCGAGGTCGTGCGCGGCCGTAAGGTGGCGCCCAACGTAAGGGCCATGGTCGTGCCGGGTTCGGGCGCCGTGAAACGCGATGCCGAGGACCAGGGCATCGCCGCCATCCTGATCGAGGCCGGCTTCGAATGGCGTCAACCCGGCTGTTCCATGTGTCTTGCCATGAACGACGATGTGTTGGGCGAAGGGCAGCGTTGCGCGTCCACGACCAACCGCAATTTCGAGGGACGCCAGGGGCGCGGCGCCATCACGCACTTGATGAGCCCCGCCATGGCTGCCGCCGCTGCCATCATGGGCTGCATCACCGATGTAAGAACATTTGCCATGCAGGAGGTCGCCAATGACTGACCATCATCGTATTGAAGGAATCGCCGCGCCGATTCCGCTGGCCAACCTGGACACTGACCAGATCATGCCCAAGCAGTTTCTTCGCGGCATCGACAAGAACGGGCTGGCAAAGGGCGTACTGTACGACATGCGCTTTGATGCGCAGGGCAAGCCGCGCGACGAATTTGTGCTTAATCGCCCCGAATATGCCGACACTCGTATCTTGGTGGCCGGTGCGAATTTCGGTTGCGGCTCGAGCCGCGAGCATGCGGTGTGGGGCATGCAGCAATACGGTATCCAGGCCATCATCGCCTCTAGTTTCGGCGAGATCTTTTATTCGAATGCTATGAACAACCGCCTGCTGTTGGTGGTGCTGAGCGAAGAAGAGGTTGCCGCGCTGCTGGCCGATATCGCGCAGCCTGGGCGGGCAACCATCGCTATCGATGTCGCCGCCATGACGGTGAAGAGTGCAAATTGCTCGGCCACATTTGAGCTGGCGCCACGGCATCACCATATGTTCATGGAAGGGCTGGACCTTATCGGTGCCTCGCTCGCGCACAAAGACCAGATCGACGCGTTTGCCGAGCAGCATTGGCGTACGCATCCCTGGCTCAAAGACGTCGCGGCGCGCACGCGAAGTCGTTTGAGCGCTGCAGCCCAGGCTTAGCGGCTACGCCATTCCGAGGGCGGACAGCCCATTTCCTGGCGGAACATGTAAGAGAACGCGGAGGTGGAGGCATAGCCCAAATCCAGGGCGATGTCGGTCACATTTCGTCCCGCGCACAGCCACTCCAAAGCGAGGAAAAGCCGCAGCTTGTGGCGCCATTCGCGCAGGGTGATGCCGACGTCCTGCTCGAAGCGTCGGGCAACGGTCCGTCCCGACGCCCCGACCTCCTTTCCCCAGTCGTCCAGACTGCGGCGGTCGGCCGGGTTCGCGTAGAGCGATTCACAGATGCGATGCAATTGTGGGGTGTGGGGCCACGGCAAGTGAAACTCTTGCTTTTTCAGGCGCCGGAGCTGCTCGAAGACAAGGCCGTGGACCTTGTCGATATACCCCTCCGATTCGGTACGTTGGCTCGCCAGCTCCAGTTCAATAATGAGGGCGCGCAGCAACCCGTTGACCGAATATGGCGTGCAAACCTCCGGCATGCCGAGGCCTGGAACGTCCGCTAAGTAGAGGTTGCGAAACTCGGCGCCGTTAGGCGCGCCGGTGGCGTGCGGTACGCCGGTCGGAACCCAGATGGCTTGCTCCGGCGTAATCACATACCAGGAACCGGCCACGGTCACGATCAGCGTTCCCGATGTCGCGTAGACGAATTGATGCCAATGGTGACTATGCAGGGGAAAGACTTCGCGGACGCCGAGTTTCTGGGAGCGCAGAAATACCGTCTTGGGAAGAGTATGGATTTCCGGGACGTTTATCGTCGTCCATTCCGCAGTGTGATGCATCGTGTTCCTTCAACGATAAATCGTCTGTCGTCTCGTCGATATAAGTCGTCATTGTATCGAAAGACCAGCTGTACGTTCATCCCTAACATGGCAGGCATTCGTCGAAAGAACAAGGCCGTCCATGCACACCGCTGTCGCAAACCCAAGCACAGACAACCAGCAAGAGCGCTATCGCGTTATCTTTGCCGGGATATGCGCCCTTATCCTCACTGTGGGGTTGGCGCGGTTCGCCTACACCCCATTGCTGCCCATCATGCGCGACGAAGCCGGGCTGTCGTACCTGGCGGGCGGGTGGTTGGCGACCCTCAATTACGCCGGCTATATGTCGGGGGCACTGTTGGCGGCCTCAACGGGTGACCTCCGCACGAAATTCGTGCTCTACCGCGCCGGTTTGGTCATAGCCGTAGCAAGCACGGCGGCCATGGGCCTTACCGACAATCTGCTGATTTGGGCGGGCTTGCGCTTCGTCGCTGGTTTTTCCAGCACGGCGGGCTTGTTGTTGGCCTCCGGGCTCGTGCTTAACTGGCTGACGCGCCATGGACACCGGCCGGAATTGGGCTTGCACTTCGTCGGCCTTGGGTTCGGTATTGCCGTGTCGGGCGTCGCCGTTGGGGCAATGGTTGGCTCGTTAAACTGGGACGAGCAGTGGATAGGGCTGGGCGTTCTTGGAGTGGTGTTCTTCCTGCCTGCGTGGTCGTGGTTGCCCGCGCCGGCCGCTGTGCAGTCTACGGCAACCACGGTGGCGCCTGTAAAGGCGGCGGTTACCAAGCGCTGGATGTGGCTGCTTATTGCCGCCTACTTCTGCGCGGGCTTTGGCTTTGCCATCAGTGCCACCTTCATCGTCGCCATCCTTGTGCAGCTGCCTTTGCTTGCGGGCAAGGGTAACTGGGTCTGGATCATTGTTGGATTGGCGGCCACGCCGTCCAGCTTTCTTTGGGACCGCATTGCCCATTCAATGGGGCAGGTTCGCGCGTTGATGCTGGCTTTCGGCTTGCAAACGGTTTCTGTCATCGTGCCGGTCATCACCGATGGCGCGGCGCTCAATGTCATTGGCGCCATTTTGTTCGGTGCGACGTTTGTCGGCATCGTGAGCCTTACGTTGACGTTAATCGGCCGCCACTTTCCGGCGAATCCGGCCAAGGCAATGGCGCGGATGACGCTCAGTTATGGCGCGGCGCAGATCATTGCGCCCGCCATGGCTGGCTACATTGCCACCGCTACGGGTAGTTATCAGGGCGCACTGGTTGTCACGGCCATCGTCATGGTCGGCGGAATGGTTTTCCTGTATGCGCTCATGAAGGAGGAAGGCGGCGAGGGTGGATCCGGGGCCCGAGCGGTCGCGTAGGCTGAAATGCCTCAAGCGTACTGGGCAAGCCCGTTGCCCAGAGACCAATTTTCTTTGGCAACCTCGATAAGGCTCACGAACACGTCCTCCGGCCGGATGCCGGGGCTTTCACCAAGCAGCTCGGCAATCCGCGCGAACAGCGCTTTTTTCTGATCCACGCCGCGGGTGTTATTCGCGGTGATCTGGATAAACACCACGTCGTCGCTTCGCGCAACGCCAAGATAAGAGGCGTTGTAGCGGAAATTCGCCGCCTCGTGTTCCGTGATGGTCATGAATTGGTCATCCTCGGGCACGTTGAACGACTCGCGCATCGCGCGATAAAGAGTGTCGAAGATCGCCTGACGGTAGGCTTCCGGCTTTCCGGCGCGCAGGGAAATGTGGAGGAGTGGCATTGGATTGTCTCTTCAATATGGGAATAGCCGCATGTTATCTATTTTGGTAAGATATGGACACTTATATCAATAATAACGGTTGAATATGACAGAGCGCCCTCTGGATTTAGATGCCGTCCAGGCGTTTATCCGCATTGCGGAGCTGGGCAGCTTCACGCATGCGGCTGAATCCATGCGGACGACGCAGGCTGCAGTCAGCCTGAAGCTGAAGCGGCTGGAGGAAAGGCTGGGCTGTCGGCTTGTCGAGCGAACCCCGCGCTACGTCGAGCTTTCTGCGCAAGGCGCGGCTTTCCTCGAACATGCCCGCAAATTGCTGGAGGTGCACGAGGATGCGCTCGCCGCGTTTTCCACAGCCCGCCAGCGCATCACCATCGGCATCAGCGACCACGTTGCAGGGCCGGAGCTTCCCGCGCTCATCGCACGCATGACCGCGCAGGACCCGCAGTTGGTGATCGAGATCCGGATCGCCTCGTCGGGCGATTTGCTTCAAAGCTTCGATCGGCGCGAACTCGACGCGGTGATTGTCCGCCTGCATATGGGGCGAAGCGACGGTGAAATCCTTATTGAAGAGAAAATGGGTTGGTTCGCTGCGAAGCTAGTCGATCCGTTCACATATGAGATAGATCCAGTTGGTGGTACAGCCTGTAAGTTTTGATTGTACAGGCCATACTTCTGAATGTCAAGCTTCAGCTGCCTCCAGTCACTCTTGACGGGTATCTGC
>DATJBV010000019.1:0-28223 GCA_035515055.1 Candidimonas sp. | reverse complement strand
TTCGAGGGGGAAGCTTATGGATGATCCGGGGGATCATCCATCCCACGAGTTCTGCCACCGCCCGAAAACGGCCAGACGCGCGGGTAGTTACGGCTACGCCGTAACCGCGAACGCCTAAGCCAACCCAGCCCCCGTCACCGGCGCCGGTTTATATACCAGCCACACGATGTCACGATCACCGGCACCGATTTCAGAACCACTATAGGCCCGGTAAAAAGAACGATTATCATAGGGCCATGAGCTCACATATCCGTATATTTGGCGCGCGCCAGAATAACTTGAAGAACCTCGACGTATCGATAAACACGGGCGAACTACTGGTTCTCACCGGCGTTTCCGGTTCAGGCAAAAGTTCGCTTGCTTTCGACACGCTGTACGCTGAAGGCCAACGGCGCTACGTCGAAACGTTTTCCCCCTATGCGCGTCAATTTCTCGACCGCATGGATAAACCTCAGGTGGATCGCATCGAGGGGATACTGCCGGCAATCGCCATAGACCAGGTCAACCCGGTGCGCAACTCGCGAAGCACGGTGGGGACGATGACCGAGCTGAACGACCACTTGAAGCTTTTGTACGCGCGGCTGGGCCAGCTTTACTGCCAGTGCTGCGGCCAACGCGTGCAGCGCGACAGTCCGCAATCCATACAGCAACAATTGGCGGTCCGGGCACAGCCAGCCGATCCGCGCCTGGTCATCACGTTTCCTGTGGTAATACCCGCCAACTTCACCGAGGAAGAGGTACGAGGCTTCCTGGAGCAGCAAGGCTACACGCGGGTGCATCATGAAGAAACGCGCATGCACACGCCGCCGGCCTCCAAGAAGGTCAAAGGCAAGCGCACCCCCAAGGCCGAGAAGCTTCGCGTACTGCACGTTATTCAGGACCGGTTTCGCTTTGGCACGGCCGAGCCGCAACGTGTCATGGAGGCGTTGGATGCCGCGCTGAAACACGGCGACGGCCATATTGCCGTTCACGCGGTCGACAACGACACAGACAACGAAACCATATGGCGTTTCAGCAGCCGATTGCACTGCGCCGCCTGCGATATCGAGTACGGCACGCCCTTGCCCAGTCATTTTTCCTTCAATTCACCGCTTGGCGCCTGCGACGCGTGCCGGGGCTTCGGGCGCGTGATGGGAATCGATTATGGCCTGGTCGTCCCCGACGAGAAGAAGACCTTGCGCGGCGGCGCCATCAAGCCATGGCAGACCGCCAGCTATAAAGAATGCCAAACCGAAATGGAGCAATACGCGCCGCGTGCAGGCGTGCGGCTCGACACGCCGTGGGAAGCATTGGACGACGCCGAAAGACGCTGGGTGATCGACGGCACGCCGGATTGGAAAGGCGGACCCGGCGCATGGAAGACCCAATGGTATGGAGCGCAACGCTTCTTCGATTGGCTGGAATCTCGCGCCTATAAGATGCATGTCCGCGTCTTGCTGTCCAAATACCGCAGCTACACACCTTGCCCAGCCTGCGGCGGCGCCCGGATCAAGCCCGATGCGACCCTATGGCGCCTGGGCAGCGACGTCCAGGCCGACGCCGACCACGGCTATCCGCGCTTCATGCCCGTGCATAGCCATTGGACACGCGATCAACTGAATGCGTTGCCCGGCCTTGGCATACATGACCTCATGCGACGGCCCATCAGCCTGGTGCATTCTTATTTTGGCGATATCAGTTTCGGCGCCGACATGGACGCGGCGATCGAGCTGCTGCTCAATGAAGTGCGCACGCGCCTCAAGTTCCTGTGCGACGTGGGCCTCGGCTACCTTTCGCTCGATCGCCAGAGCCGGACGCTGTCTGGCGGTGAAGTCCAGCGCATCAATCTCACGACAGCGCTCGGCACATCCCTCGTGAATACGCTTTTCGTGCTGGATGAGCCCTCCATAGGGCTGCACCCGCGGGATATGCACCGCGTGGTCGAAGTGATGCATCGCTTGCGTGCCAACGGCAATACCCTGGTCGTCGTCGAGCACGATCCACAGGTCATGATTGCGGCTGACCGCATCATCGATATCGGTCCCGGGCCGGGCGAGCGCGGCGGCCAAATCGTTTTCGATGGCACGCCGCAGGCCTTGCGCAACGCCGCCACACTCACGGGAGACTACCTGGGCGGCCGGCTGCGCGTTGAAGCGCCCCGCCCCATGCCTGTGGCGCCGAATACGCCGCGCCTGGTGCTGGAAGGCGTCACGGCCAATAACCTCAAGAACGTGTCGGTCTCCATCCCCTTGGGCAGGCTGGTGTGCATTACCGGGGTGTCGGGATCGGGCAAGTCCACGCTCATCCAGGATGTCTTGTACCCCGCCATTCTCAAGCAGCAAGGCAGGCCCACCGAGTCCCCGGGAGAATACGCACATCTGTTTGGCGTCGAACAACTTGCCGACGTTGTCATGGTCGATCAGTCGCCGATAGGCAAGACGGCAAGGTCGAACCCCGCAAGCTACGTAGGCGCCTTCGATGCCATACGAAAGCTATTTGCGCAAGCGCCTGTATCGCGGGAGCGCGGGTATACCGCGGGGACCTTCAGTTTTAATACCGGCGATGGGCGCTGCCCCACTTGCGGCGGCACAGGGTTCGAACACGTGGAAATGCAGTTCCTCTCCGATGTTTACCTGCGCTGCCCCGACTGCAATGGCAAGCGCTTCCGTCCGGAGGTCCTTGAAGTGAAGGTGGAACATCTCGGGCGCAGCGCATCGATCGACCAAGTGCTCGAAATGACCATCACCGAAGCACTCGCCTTCTTCAGCGGCTTGCGCGACGTGCAATGGGGACTGGCGCCCTTGGCCGATGTTGGGCTGGAATACGTGCGGCTGGGCCAGCCGGTGCCTACGCTGTCCGGCGGCGAGGCACAGCGCCTGAAGCTTGCGGGCCACCTGGCCGCCGCGACCCGCAGCGGTATCTCGACGGCAAAGGTAGCCAAGAAAGGCAGCCTGTTCCTGTTCGATGAACCCACGACCGGCTTGCACTTCGACGATGTCGCAAGGCTGATGCGTGCGTTTCGCAAGCTGCTGGCGGCGGGGCACTCGCTTCTCATCATCGAACATAATCTTGACGTGATCCGGGCTGCCGACTGGGTAATCGACCTGGGTCCCGAGGGCGGCGACCTGGGCGGACAAGTGGTTGGCACCGGCACGCCGTCGGATCTCATCAATAATCCGGAGTCGCATACGGGACAGGCGCTAGCGAATTACACCAGCGCCATCGTCTATGAAGACAAGTCGCAGAATGCCCGCCTTGTTGCGGAGCCGGTGCGAGCGTACGCCCCCGGCGTGAAAAGCATCGATATCGTGAATGCGCGCGAGCACAATCTTAAAGGGATAAATGTCAGTATTCCACGCGACACATTCACCGTTATCACCGGCGTATCGGGATCGGGGAAATCCACCCTGGCCTTCGACATTCTTTTCAACGAGGGGCAGCGTCGCTACCTGGAATCGCTGAACGCGTATGCGCGAGCCATCGTGCAGCCGGCAGGCAAGCCCGATGTCGATGCGATCTACGGCATTCCCCCCACCGTCGCCATCGAGCAGCGCACCAGCCGCGGCGGACGCAAGTCCACCGTAGCGACCATGACGGAAATCCATCATTTCCTGCGCCTTCTTTATGTGAAATTGGGAACGCAAATGTGTCCGACTTGCCACGTGCCGGTCGAGCCGCAAAAGCCGGAACAGATAGCGGCGCAATTACTGCGCGACTATAAGGGCCGGCACATCGGTGTACTGGCGCCCCTGGTCAGCGCCCGGAAAGGTTATTACACCGAATTGGCCAAGTGGGCGGCTGCCAAGGGCCACACCCACCTGCGCGTCGACGGCGACTTCATCCCTGTGGCGCCTTGGCCGCGCCTGGACCGCTACAAGGAACACACGATCGAATTGCCGATTGCCGATTTCGTCGTCGATCCGGGCGACGAAGCCCAGCTTCGCGGGGCGATACGCAGCGCGCTGGAACATGGCCAGGGCAGCCTTAGCGTGTTGCTGGATATTGGCGCGATCAATAACGGCACGCTGGAGGACCGGCGCCTGGGCGGAGTTGCCGGCGGCGCCGGGCAACGGCATTTTTCCGTCAAGCGCGCATGCCCAAGTTGCGGCACCAGTTTTCCTGAACCCGATCCACGGATGTTCTCGTACAACTCCAAGCATGGCTGGTGCGCGAGTTGCTTCGGAACTGGCGTACAACTGGCCGGCTTCGATGCGGAACAGACGGGGGAAGAAACGGCGTGGAATGCCTGGTACGAAGGCAATACCGAGACCTGCGGCGCGTGCCAAGGGGAACGGCTCAATCCCGTCTCGCGCGCATTCCAATGGCGCGGCCGCTCCATTGCCGAACTGGCCGCGCTGCCAGTGTCGGATGCGCAAACGTTTTTTGCCGGCCTGGTCACCCAAGGCAGGGAAGTTGAAATTGCCCGCGATATTCTCGTGGAAATCCAGGGTCGGCTGAACTTCATGCATCAGGTCGGCCTGAGCTACCTGGCACTGGACCGCGCCGCTCCAACCCTCTCGGGCGGCGAAGCCCAGCGCATCCGGCTAGCGGCGCAGCTCGGATCAAATCTCCAAGGCGTGTGCTATGTCCTGGACGAACCCACCATCGGCTTGCATCCGCGCGACAACCAAATCCTGCTGAATGCGCTCGCTGCCCTGGAGGGCAATGGCAATACCCTGGTGGTCGTCGAGCACGATGAAGAAACCATACGCCGCGCCTCGCATATTATCGACGTCGGCCCCGGCGCCGGGGTACGCGGCGGAACCGTGGTCGCGCAAGGGACGGCGCAAGACCTCATCGACAGTCCCACATCGGTCACAGGACGCTACCTTAAGACGCCATTGAAGCACCCGCTGCAACCGCGTCGGCCAGTCGGCGCCGACACCCCCATGCTGCAGGTGCACTCGGCGCATCTTCATAATCTGCATAACGTGACTGCAAGGCTGCCTATCGGACGCCTCAGCGTCGTCACGGGCGTGTCGGGGTCCGGCAAGTCGACCCTGGCGCGCGACGTATTGCTCGATAATGTGGCTCAGGCTGTTGCAAAGCGCCACCCGCCTGCCTGGCATGGATGCGTCAACATCACGGGTTGGGAACATATCGACCGTGTATTGGAGGTGGATCAAACGCCAATCGGCAAGACGCCACGGTCTTGTCCCGCCACCTATGTCGGCTTTTGGGACGATGTACGCAAGCTTTTCGCCCAGACACGCGATGCGCGCATGCGCGGCTGGACCGCGGCTCGCTTTTCGTTCAACACCGGGGAAGGACGTTGCCCGGTGTGCGAGGGCCAGGGCTTGCGCACCATCGAAATGAGCTTTCTACCCGACGTCAAAGTGCATTGCGACGCCTGCCACGGAGAACGCTTCAATCGCGATACGCTGAACGTCACATGGGCCGACAAGAGCGCGGGCGAAGTGCTGAAGATGGAAGTTGACGAAGCCATTCCGTACTTTGCCGCGCATTCAAAAATATCGCGCATCCTGCAGTTGATGCAGGACGTTGGCCTGGGTTATTTGACGCTGGGCCAGCCCTCCCCGACGCTATCCGGCGGGGAAGCGCAGCGCATCAAGCTGGTCACGGAATTGGCCAAAGCACGGCTCACCGAAGGCGTTATAAAAACGGGCCGCGCGTCGCGCATACCGCATACCTTGTATGTGCTCGACGAGCCCACGGTGGGGCTCTCCATGGCCGACGTGGAAAAGCTCGTGCATGTCCTGCATCGACTGGTGGACGCCGGCAATACCGTCGTCGTCATCGAACACAACCTGGACATCATCGCGGAGGCGGATTGGGTACTGGACCTGGGACCGGAAGGCGGGACCGGCGGCGGACAACTGGTGGCACAAGGCACGCCCGAACACATTGCCAGCCTGCACCACCGTTCGCACACCGGCGCCGTCCTTGCTCCTTTCCTGATGTCGAGTCAGTAATGCTTTGCCGATTCGAAGACCGGCTGAACGGCAGCATGCTGGAATTGGTGGATTTCAGCCATCGCATTACGGCCGATGCGCCCGAAAAATTGAATGGCGCATTTCAACAGATCAAGGCCGCCCAGGAGCAAGGCGGCTGGACCGCCTTGCTGCTCGATTATGAATTAGGCGAATGGCTCGAGCCCGCCGTCGTTTCGAACTCCGCACTGGGCCTCGCGCTCGCGCCGCCCGCACAGGCGGGCGCGCCCAGGCCGCGCCTGACCGCCCTCGTGTACAAGCAAGCCCGGCATACCGCCATCGAACCCATGCCCTCGACCGACGCCGCCGCCCCGGTCGAGGGCATGCCTGTCGTTCACAGCCGTCCCCGGATCACGCGCGCGGCCTATATAAGACAGGTCGACGCGATCCGCGCCGGCATCGCGCGCGGCGACTTCTACCAGACTAATTACACGTTTCCCATCGACGTCGAAACCGAGGCTGCGCCGCGCGACCTATACCAGGCCATTGCGTCGCGGCACCCTGCCGCGCATGCGGCGTATATCGAGGACGGTGTCCGATGCCTGCTGTCCTTCTCGCCCGAACTGTTCATCGAACGCCGCGGAACCCGCTTGACGGTCAGGCCCATGAAGGGGACCGCTCCGCGCCACACCGACCCTCTGCTGGACCGGCAAGCTGCCGACGGACTGGTGAGCAGCGAGAAAGACAGGGCCGAAAATCTTATGATCGTGGACTTGCTGCGCAACGATCTGGGCCGTGTCGCCACACCAGGATCGGTCAAGGTCGAGGCGCTATTCACACTCGAACGCTACCCCTCCGTCTGGACACTGACGTCCACCATCACGGCACAGGCGCCGCACGTCAGTCTCGAAGCATTGCTGCGCGCCCTGTTTCCTTGCGGATCCATCACGGGCGCTCCCAAGATAGCAGCCATGCAACAAATCAGGGAACGCGAAACCGCGCCGCGCGGCATTTATTGCGGGAGCATAGGGTGGCTGGCGCCCAACGGCGATTGCTCGTTGAATGTTGCCATCCGGACCATAGAAATGGGAAACGGCGGTCGCGGCATTTTCGGTGTGGGCGGCGGGATAGTCCACGACTCCGACCCCGCGCTGGAGTGGGAAGAATGCCACTGGAAGGCCCGCATCCTGCCGACAAGCTAAACGCCGTGATCCTTCCGCCAACGGGTTCTACAATGCGGCGGCGCGCCAGCCGCGCAAGGCATTGGAGACCCGTATGTCGCCGGCGGCCATCAGGTCGGCACGCGAGATCCTGCCCTCGCGGACCTGGCCGCCATCCAGCAGCGCCTGGCGTTGCACGCCCGGCAACAAGCCGGCATCCATGGGCGGCGTGAGCCACACCCCCGAGCCGTCACGAATGTAGAGATTGCTGCGGCTGCCCTCGCACACCTCGTCCTTGTCGTTACAAAAAACGACGTCGAAGACATCCGGATTTTCCACGAGCCACTGTTGTGCTTCAGCATACCAAGGCCGGAACGTCGTCTTGTGGCGCAGCCAGAATGCCTCTGCCTTGAGCGCCGCCGGATGCAGCCGCAGCCGTAGCGGCTCGGGGATGGGATCGAGCACCGTCGATGCGATTTCGTATTGGCTGTCGGGACCCACGAGCAGGCGCACGCGGTGATCCAACCTCGGATCCAGGCTGTCGATATGGCGCTGGAGCGTTTCGACCAACACCGGACCCGGCCACGCGTAGCCAAGTACAGCGCACGAATGCCGCAAGCGGAGCCAGTGCCCGGCCAGCAGCGGCGTATGCCGATCGTGTTCGACTCGTATGGTCTCGATCAGTTGCGGCGCCGGCCCGGCCATGAGCTTACTGCCCAGCCGCCGCAATGGCCGTCTTGCCGCGGTTGCGATACCAGTTGACGATAATGGCCGCGATCAAGAGCAAGCCAAGATAGCCGAGCAAGGGGTAGACCGTGCCGACGAGCTCGGTGAAGCCGAACGCGCTTAACGCGACGCCTATGCCGCAGGCCAATAGGCTTGTTAACCGGAACCGGTTCGTTTCGGGAGTGGAGAAACGCGTGCTGAAGGCGAAGAACATGCCTACTGCCGTACTGTAGATCATGCATGTGATCGACGCTGTCATGATCAGGCCGAGCACCGGCGAGATGCGCGAGGCGAGCATCAAGGTTGGCAGTTCGGCGCCCTGCAGCTGGTTCAAGTTCGAAAACAGGCCCACGTTAAGCAGCATGATCAGCAGGCCCAGGCCTATGCCGCCCATGGCGCCGCCCAGGGACGTGGTTTTTATATCGGTCGAGCGTCCCGCGAGGACGGCAAGCATGGGGAAACCCACGGCGATATTGAAAGACGCATACAGAATGGCTCCCAGGGCCCAATGCGGTGCGACCGTTTCCTGTGCCTGGCTGAGCACGAGCAGCTCGTCCATTGGCGCATTGCTGGTCATCAACGCATAAGTGGTGATGATCAATACCAGCCCGATAAGAAACGGGGTGGCCAGGCTGACAAGATCGACGATCCTGGTCACATTGAGGCAAAGGGTAAGGACGACGACAACGGCCATGAAAATCCCGCCGGTCATGGGGGTAAGGTCGAACTGCTGTTTGAACAATGCACCCGTCGCCGCCAGCATGGCGACACCGACGCCAAACAAAAAGAAGGTAAGCAGAATGTCCATGACCAACCCAGCCCGGTGGCCGAACAACGCATGCAACACCTCTTTATGGGAAGGTGCCTGCAGCCGAGTGCCCAGCCGCGAAATCTGCCAACCGAGGAAAGCAAACAGGAAGCCGGCCAGCACGGTTCCGGCCACGCTGGCTATCCCGTAGCCCGTAAAAAATTGCAGAATTTCCTGCCCGGAGGCGAAGCCGCCACCGATAATGACGCCCATGTAGGTAAAGGCGAGCTGAATAGCTTTTCTGTTCATGATATGTCGCGGGAACCCGCATTTGAAGGAATAGACCCGACTAATTGTACTAGACCGACAATATGGTCTTTTCCCGGGCGGCCCTTATAATCAGGCATGATCCGAACCCCCACCCCGATTCCGGCGGCAGCATGAAAGCGCCAAAAAGACTTTTGCCCCTCGTAGAAGAAGGCTTGATCGACGAAGTCATCAGCCAGTTAATGAGCGGCAAAGAAGCGACGGTCTATGTGGTTCGCAGCGGCGATGCCACGCGTTGCGCCAAGGTCTACAAAGATGCCAAGCAACGCAGCTTCCGGCAGGCGGCGTCCTACCGCGATGGCCGCAAAGTGCAGAATAGCCGTCAAGCCCGCGCCATGGAAAAAGGCACCCGCTATGGTCGCCAGATGCAGGAAGAATCCTGGCAGAATGCCGAGGTCGATGCATTGTTCCGGCTTGCGAATGCAGGGGTACGCGTGCCGCAACCGTATATTTGCACCGACGGCGTCCTATTGATGGAGCTGGTGGTCGACGACGAAGACAATGTCGCTCCCCGCTTGAACGACGTCGACATGACAGAGGCCAGGGCGCTCGAGCTGCATGGCCAGATACTCCATCAGGTGGTGTTAATGCTGTGCGCGGGCGTCATTCATGGCGACCTGTCCGAATACAACATTCTGTTGGCTAGCGATGGTCCCGTCATTATCGACTTGCCGCAGGCCATCGATGCCGCGGGCAATAGCGAGGCGGCCGTCATGCTCGAACGCGATGTTACGAACCTGGCTGTCTTCTTCAGCACGTTTGCCCCGCAGTTGATGGACACGCGCTACGGCAAGGAGATCTGGACGCTATTCGAAGCCGGCCTGCTTACCCCCGACACCCCACTGACGGGCAAGGTCGAGGACGATACCCGGCCGGTCGATATGGAAGGCTTGCTCGACGAACTCGAAGACGCTCGCCTGGAGCAGGAAGCGCGGGAGCGCTACGAACAGGCATTACGCGGCGCCGCCTGACCGCTCAAGGAAATTTTCCGTTCAACACCCACTGCATGGCTTCGTTGGCTGCGGCCATGCCCATGGCGGCGGTTACGGTCACCACGGACCCGTAGCCGGCGCACGACAAGCCTTGCAATACCTGCGCGTCGGCATTGAGCGCCGCCGCTTGCGGTTGCCGTGCCGCTTGCCACTGCGCCGGCAGCAATACCGGCTGATCGAACCACAACGAGCGCACGCCAAGCTTCGGAATACGCTTGCGAGGCTTACCCGCATGGTCGGCTGCCTTAGGGTAGCGATGCTGGCGGCGCAACGTGTTCCGCAGCCGGGCAAGCAAGGCGTCGTTCAGGGACACCGACAAGTCGCCGGATCGCAGCGACAGCGGATTGGTCTTGCCGCCCGCGCCGCCGCACACGACGACGGGTATGCCGCGCTCCTTGGCCAATAGAATCATTGCCACCTTCGCCGCGGCCTGGTCGGTGCAGTCCACGATAAGACCGACATCGGCGGGAAACAGGCCGGCGGCGTTATCCGGTTCGACGAATGCATCGAGCATATGCACTCGGCAATGCGGATTAATGCCATGGATACGTTGCGCCATTGCCACGACTTTCGCCTGACCCAGCGTTTCTGTGAGCGCATGTAGTTGCCGATTGACGTTCGATGCGGCGATGTGGTCCAGGTCGATCAGACTTATCGCTCCTATGCCGGAGCGCGCAAGGGCCTCGGCGCACCACGAGCCGACGCCGCCGATTCCGGCCACGGCCACATGGGCGCCCTGCAGCTTTTGCAAGCTGTCGGGACCATACAGACGTTCCAGGCCGCCGAAACGGCGTTCGGCATCTAAAGCTAGGGTGTCGGGCATATGCATATAAAAAAAATAAAACGAATAGTCCTCCATAATAAAGCCTCTAAATGGCCAAGAGCCCCTAAAATGCAGATAATGCCAACGTTAATGGTTCGAGCCTCAAGCAAGTGAACACCGTTTTCTTCCAAGACAAGCAGGTGGCGCCCGCCCCGCACACGTTTCGGGTACTGACCGAAGCGGAACGCCATGCTTCGCTGCAGCAATCGCTCGCGCACTGGCAAACCGATCAGGACGTATGGGTATACGGGTATGGATCCCTAATTTGGCGCCCGGAATTCAGCTTTACCGAGCAGCGTCCGGCGCTGCTGCACGGATATCACCGCGCGCTATGTCTATGGTCTCGCATCAATCGCGGCACCCCCGACCAGCCAGGCCTGGTCTTCGGACTGGACATGGGCGGATCGTGCCGCGGCATGGCCTTTCGCATCCCGGCCGAAAATGTTCCGGCCACCATGGAGGCCTTGTGGCGGCGGGAAATGCCCAGCGGCGCATACATTCCGCGCTGGCTAGCCTGCCGCACCCAGCAAGGCACCGTGAACGCGCTCACGTTTACAATGAACCGCAATACCGACGCCTATGTGCGCGACCTGCCGTCCGAGCAGTTGATCAGCATCGTACGACAGGCGCATGGAAGCTACGGTCCTTGTATTGAATACGTGCTGGAAACCGCGCATGCCCTCGCGAAATCCAATATCCACGATAAGCGCCTCAAGGCAATCGTGGCTCAATTGCGCGCCTCGCTCGACACGCCGGCCTGAAAGCGGCGGCGTCCTCCGGTAAACTACTGGATTCAGACCTATTTCCCGCGCCATGTCCATCGCCGATATCCGACAAAAATACGAAAAATTCGAACTCCTCGAAATGTCGCTCGCCAACACGCCGACCGAGCAGTTCACGCTATGGTTCGGCGATGCCCTGAAGGCGGAAGTGCCTGAACCCAACGCCATGACGCTAGCCACAACGACCTTGGCTGGACGCCCTGCCGCCCGCATCGTGCTGCTCAAGGGGTTCGACGACAAGGGTTTCGTTTTTTTCACCAACTATCAGTCCCGCAAGGGCCAGGAGCTGGAACAGAACCCCTACGCCAGCCTGCTGTTTTTCTGGCCCCAGTTGGAGCGCCAGGTCCGCCTTGAAGGGCGGATTGAAAAGGTAACGGCGGCGGAATCCGACGTTTATTTTCAAAGCCGTCCATTGGGTTCGCGCATTGGCGCCTGGGTGTCGCCTCAAAGCCAGCCCATCACGCGCGCCGATCTGGAAGCGCGCACCGTCGAACTGACCGCAACGCTGGGTGCCCATCCCGCAAGGCCGGAACACTGGGGAGGCTATCGCCTGGTGTTGGACTATGCCGAGTTCTGGCAAGGACGGCCGTCACGGCTGCACGATAGAATCGCGTTCCAGCGGGACGGCGGCGGCGCCTGGTCCCACATGCGCCTGGCTCCCTGAGCCCGGTTGCGGAATCAAGCACCCATGGTCGCGACGCCACCTGATTTCAATGCGGATTTTTTCCGGTCGGCCTTGGGCAGATTCGCAACCGGCGTGACCGTGATCACAACCGCAAACGCCAATGACCAATCCCCCGTGGGATTGACTATCAGTTCGTTCAATTCGGTTTCGCTCCATCCTCCCATGGTGCTCTGGAGCCTGTCCAAGGCGGCGGGGGCCCTGGTGCATTTCCAGCAATGCGAACGTTACGTAATACACGTGCTTTCCGCTCCCCAGCTGCATCTGGCCAAGCAGTTCTCGTTTGGACCGCAATCCCAGCGATTCACGGGCCTCGATGTGCAGCGCGCGCCGGGCGGCACGCCCATGCTGGGCGGCGCCGGATTCGCCGCCTGGTTCGAGTGCTACAACCTAACGCGCCACGAAGCGGGCGACCACATTATTTTTGTAGGACAGGTCGAGCGTTGCCACCGCAATTTCGCTCAACCGCTGGTCTATCATGCGGGCGATTTCGACCTTACACCTTCGGTCGAGCCGCTGTCGAGCAACTGAGCCAGAAGCAGGAACATTACTTTATGCAGGACACACTATGGCAGTAGATATAGACTGCGTCGTCTTGGGGGCCGGTGTCGTCGGCCTGGCCGTGGCGCGCAAACTCGCAATGATGGGCCGCGACGTCTTGTTGGTCGAAGCCACCGAGGCAATCGGAACAGGAACAAGTTCACGCAATTCCGAAGTCATACACGCGGGTATTTATTACGAGCCGAACAGCTTGAAGGCCCGGCTATGCGTCGACGGCAAACGCATGCTTTATGCTTATTGCGCCGAACGCGGCGTACCGTATCGTCGGCTGGGCAAGTTGATCGTATCGGCCAGCGCTGACCAAAGCCTTCGTTTGGGCGCGATAGCCGAGCGCGCCCGCCTTAACGGCGTGGATGACTTGTACCGGATCTCGGGCGCCGAAGCGCGCGAACTTGAACCTTCGCTCGTGTGCGACGCGGCGCTGGTGTCGCCATCGACAGGCATTGTCGACAGCCATGCCCTGATGCTTTCGCTCCAGGGCGACGCCGAGAACCATGGCGCGCAGTGCGTATTCCACACCCGTTTCAGCAGCGGCCAGGTGCTGCCCTCCGGCGAATTCCTGCTGCGATTCGATGGCGAAGAAAGCATGGAGCTTACCGCCAACTGTGTCATTAATTCCACAGGCCTGTCGGCGCCAACCGTTGCGCGACGGCTGGAGGGACAAGCGGCGGGACACATACCCAACGCATACTACTGCAAGGGCAGCTACTTCACGCTGGCGGGCCGATCGCCCTTCAGCCGGCTCATCTACCCCATGCCCGACAGCGCCGGGCTCGGTGTCCACCTGACCCTGGACATGGGCGGCCAGGCGAAGTTCGGACCCGACACCGAGTGGGTCGATGGCGAGGACTACACCCTGGATGCAACACGCGCCAATACGTTTTACGAGGCCGTACGCCGTTACTGGCCCGCCCTTCCCGATGGCGCATTAAATCCCGGCTACACGGGCATACGCCCGAAGATCGTCCGCGCGGGCGAACCGGCTGCCGACTTCATGATTGCGGGCCCGGCCCTTCATGGCACGGCGAATCTGGTGAATTTGTTCGGCATTGAATCGCCCGGCTTGACCGCCTGCCTGGCTCTGGCGGATGCCACCGCGGAAGCATTGACGCAAACGCCATGATCCTGCCAGCATCCAGCATGAACGACTATATTCTTACCTTGTCCTGCCCGGATCGTATCGGCATCGTGCACAACGTGTCGGGATGGCTGCTGCAACGACACGGCAACATCGTCGACGCGCAGCAGTTCGGCGACCTGGAGACGCAGCGCTTTTTCCTGCGTGTGCATTTTGCATTGCCGCAACCGGCGGATGTGCGGGAACTGCAGGCGTCGTTCGCCCCGGTGGCCGAGCGCTTCGACATGCAGGCGCAAATCCACGATTTACGGCGCAAGGCCAGGCTGCTCATACTCGTCAGCCGCCAAGGGCATTGCCTGAATGATTTGCTGTTTCGCCAGCATAGCGGGCAATTGCCGGTGGAAATTGCTGGCATTGTGTCCAACCACAACGACTTTGCGGGGCTCGCCAATTCGTATGGCGTACCCTTCCATTATTTGCCGGTCGCCGCCGACACGCGGGATGTCCAGGAACAGACGATATTGAATCTGGTCGAACGCGAGAAGGTCGACCTGGTCGTCCTGGCGCGATACATGCAGGTCCTATCCGACACGCTATGCCGGGCCTTGGCGGGTAAAGCCATTAATATCCACCACAGCTTCCTGCCCAGCTTCAAGGGAGCGCGGCCGTATCACCAGGCTCACGCCCGCGGGGTGAAAATCATCGGCGCCACGGCGCACTATGTAACCGCCCATTTGGATGAGGGCCCGATCATCGAACAAGACATCGAGCGCGTGGACCACGCCATGAGCGCCCAAGATCTGACCCAGGTGGGCAGCGACGTGGAATCGCTGGTGCTGTCGCGCGCCGTCCGATGCCATGTCGAGCACCGCATCCTGCTCAATGGCCAACGCACGGTGGTGTTCCGGTAAGTAGTCACCCCCCCGCCGCCAGCCCTTCTCGGCGCGGGTCCGCTCCACCTTGCAAGCCGTCAGGCACAAGCACGATCCCCTGCAAGCCGCTGGGCAGGTCCACCTCGCGGACAACGTGTCCCAGCGCCGTCAGCCCCGGCACCAGCGTATGCAGCGAGGTGCCCTTTTCCAGGTCCGTGGTTCGATTCTGGCTTCCCCGGTTGGGCAGGCTGATGGCTTCCTGAATATTCATCTCCCAGTCCAGAACGCCAAGCAGCGCCTTTGCCACGAAATTGATGATTGCGCTTCCGCCAGGCGAGCCGATCGCCATGACGGGCTTGCCGTCCTTCAGGACAAGCATTGGCGCCATGGAGCTGCGCGGCCGCTTTCCCGGCTCCACGCGGTTGCGTACCGGCGCGCCATTTGCGTCGGCGTCGGTCAGCGAAAAATCCGTCAATTGATTATTCAGCAAGTATCCGTCGACGAATATCTTGCTGCCGAACGCGGATTCGATCGTGCTCGTCATGGACACCACGTTGCCTCGGGCGTCGACCACCACAATATGAGTCGTGGAAGGCAGTTCGGGTGTGTTTCCCCGGCCGGGAAGCGAAGGCAGGCGCAGGGGGTTGCCCGCCAGCGCCGGCGCCATTGCCTTGTCGGGTTGTATCAGAGCGGCACGCGATGCAAGATACGGAGGATCCAGCAGCGCCTGTACCGGCACATCGACAAAATCGGGGTCGCCCACATACGCGTCGCGGTCGGCGAATGCCAACTTGCCCGCTTCGGCGAACAAGTGCACCGCCTGCAGGGAATCGGCGGCCAGATCCGCCAGCGGCGTGTGTGAAAGAATGCCAAGCATCTGGAGAACCGTCAGCGGACCCGCGCTGGGCGGCGGCATGCCGCAAATCGTATATTCCTTGTAAGGACCGCATAAGGGCGCGCGCTCGAGCGCCCGATAATCGGCCAGATCCTTCAACGCCAGGTCGCCAGGGACCTTGTGCGCCGCTACCGCGTCGACGATGCGCTGCGCCATCGGTCCTTCATAAAATGCGCGGGGTCCATTTGCCGCGATTTTCCTCAGTGTCTGGGCAAGCGCAGGATTGCGAAGCCGGTGCCCCACGGGCCATGGCTGGCCGTTGTCATCGTAGAAAAAAGATGCCGCGGCGGGCTGGGCTTGCAGCTCGTTTTGCCCTGTGAGCAAGGCATGCAGCCGTTCCGACACCGGGAAGCCTCGCTGGGCCAAGTCGATGGCCGGTTCGAACAGGTCCGACCATGGCAGCCGGCCATGTTGCTCATGCATTAGCCCCAAGACACGCAACAAGCCAGGCGTGCCTACCGAACGGCCGCTATTGACGGCATCGGAGAACTTCAGCGCCAGGCCCTCCCGCATAAAGCGATCGCTGCGGGCCGCGGCGGGAGCCGTTTCACGTCCATCCCAGGCTTGCACACGCCGCAACGCGGCGTCGAATGTGACGACGAAGGCGCCTCCGCCTATGCCCGAGGATTGCGGTTCGACCACGTTAAGCACCATCTGCGCCGCAATCACCGCATCGGTGGCGCTGCCGCCGGCCGCCAGGATGGCGACTCCAGCCTTCGTCGCCCATGGATTCGCACTGCTCACCATGTAATTGGCGGCGTGCGCCGGCGCGCGCGCATCGGGCGATGTGGCCTGCGTCGCCGCTTCGGGCTGAATATCCTCGACGCTTTGCGGCACTACCGGCTGGAATGCCCAGGCTGCCGGCCCCGCGCATAAAGCAGAAAGACAAAGACTGGCCACCGCCAGCCATTTTCCAGGATGCCATCGAGCCATCGTCATCATCCGCCTTCCTATTGTCCGGCCTGCGCCGTTGTCCCGAGCCATGCCCCGAATGCGAGCAAGGCTTCGCTTGGTTCACTGGAGGTTGGATAGCACGTGCGCGCCACGCGAAAAGGAACCGAGCCGGGCGGTTGCCTCGAATGCCTGCAAGGCGCCAAGATTGGGTATGCCGTTTCTCATTGACTGTCCTCATCTTGCGTAATAGGCAAGACATTGTGCTATTTTATCAACTGCGTTGTGCCGCCCGCGCACACTATCCTCATCGACTATGACTACACCCTCACCTTCTGCCGCGCAGCCCCGCCTGGGCGGGCACATACTTGTCGCACAGTTGCTTGCGCAAGGCGTCGACCACGTATTTTGCGTACCGGGCGAAAGCTACCTGGCGGTGCTGGATGGCCTGCACGACGCCGACATACAGGTAACGGTCTGCCGCCAGGAAGGCGGGGCGGCAATGATGGCCGAAGCCCACGGCAAACTCACAGGCAGGCCTGGCATTTGCATGGTAACCCGGGCGCCCGGAGCGGCCAACGCGCTGGCCGGCATACACATTGCCTCGCAAGATTCCACACCGCTCATTCTGTTCGTCGGCCAAATCGAGCGCGGCATGCGCGAGCGCGAAGCCTTCCAGGAAATGGACTACCGGGCCGTCTTCGGCAGCCAGGTCAAATGGGTGACCGAAGTCGACCAGGTCGAGCGGCTCCCGGAACTTATTTCGCGCGCGTTCCACGTGGCCACCTCGGGCCGGCCAGGCCCGGTCGTCATTGCATTGCCAGAGGACATGCTGGTTGAACACGCCGTCGTGGCAGATGCACCGCCGTATACCGTGGTCGAAACGGCACCCACCACAGCCCAAATGGCAGAATTGGCGCAAACCCTTGCCAAGGCGCAGCGGCCCATCGCCATATTGGGCGGAGCCCGCTGGAACCAGGCGTCGGTAGACGCCTTTGCCGAATTCGCCGCGCGCCACCAGCTTCCTACGGCGGTCCAGTTCCGGCGTCAAATGCTGTTCTCGGTGAACCATGACTGCTTCGTGGGCGATGTCGGCCTGGGCAGCAATCCGGTCCTGACCAACTACATCGGGAATGCCGATCTTGTGTTGTTGGTGGGCGGCCGGATGTCGGAAATCGCGAGTCAAAGCTATACATTGCTGGACATTCCGGTGCCAGCCCAAACCCTGGTGCATATCCATCCCGACGCCGGAGAACTCAACCGCGTCTATTGTGCCGATCTTGCAATCAACGTATCGCCGGCTTCATTTGCCCAGGCGGTTTCGGACATGCGCCCGGCTCAACCGGCATGCTGGGCCAGCCAGCTCCAGGCCTTGCGCACAAGCTATCTGGCATGGACCGACCCAGCGGCAATTTCCCATCCTGGGCAACTGCAAATGGGCCAGGTCATGTCTTATCTGGAATCCTCCTTGCCGGCCGACTCGATCATGTGCAATGGCGCCGGCAACTACGCAACCTGGCTGCACCGGTTTCATCGCTATACCCGGTATGGCACCCAGTTGGCGCCTACGTCCGGTTCCATGGGCTATGGCTTGCCTGCGGCCGTGGCGGCGAAGCGCGTCGATCCGGCCCGCATGGTGGTGTGCTTTGCCGGCGACGGCTGCTTCATGATGCACGGCCAGGAGTTTGCCACCGCGGTGCAATACCAATTGCCCATCATCGTCATACTTATCGATAACGGCATGTATGGCACGATACGAATGCACCAAGAACGCCACTACCCAGCGCGCCTTTCGGCGACCACACTGAAGAATCCCGATTTCGCCGCCTACGCCATCGCGTTCGGCGGCCATGGCGAACGCGTCGAGACAACGGCACAGTTCGGTCCCGCCTTCGAACGCGCCGTTGCCAGCGGAAAGCCCGCCATCCTGCACTGCATGCTCGACCCTGAAGCAATTTCGCCCACAACCACGCTGGACGAAATCCGCAAGAACGCGCAGGCGCGGATGTCCTGATCCAACCGGGGCGGCTACTGCCGCCCCCCAACGCATTCCACATTTACTTAGTATCGGAGCCCACCATGTCGGCAGCACCTTCATTTCACTGGCAAGACCCCCTGTTGCTGGATAGTCAGCTTACCCAGGACGAACGCATGGTCCGCGACGCGGCCCACGCTTACGCGCAAGATAAACTCGCTGGGCGGGTGCTGGATGCGTTTCGCAACGAAAAAACAGATGTCACCATTTTTCCGGAGATGGGCGAATTGGGCCTTTTGGGCGCCACGATCCCCGAGGAATACGGCGGTGCGGGGCTGAACTACGTCAGCTATGGCTTGATAGCCCGCGAGGTGGAGCGCATCGACTCCGGCTATCGTTCCATGATGAGTGTTCAGTCGTCCCTGGTCATGGTGCCAATTTATGAATTCGGCAGTGAAGAACAGAAGCGCAAATACCTGCCCAGGCTGGCACGCGGCGAATGGATAGGCTGTTTCGGCCTGACCGAGCCGAATCATGGCTCGGACCCCGGCAGCATGGAAACCCGTGCGGTTAAAACAGCCGACGGCTACCGCCTTAGCGGCGCAAAAATGTGGATCACCAATTCACCCATCGCCGACGTCTTCGTGGTGTGGGCCAAAGTGGTTGGAGGGGATGACGACGGCAAAATCCGTGGCTTCATCCTGGAAAAAGGCGCCAAGGGGCTATCTACCCCCGTCATCCATGGCAAGGTAGGGTTGCGCGCGTCGATCACCGGCGAAATCGTGATGGACGATGTTGAAGTAGCCGCTGAGCAGATGATGCCTGGCGTTAGCGGACTGCGCGGTCCCTTCACCTGCCTGAATTCGGCTCGATTCGGAATAGCCTGGGGCGCATTGGGAGCCGCCGAAGCGTGTTGGCATACCGCGCGCCAGTACACGCTGGATCGCAAGCAGTTTGGCCGCCCCCTTGCCGCCAACCAGCTTATCCAGAAGAAGCTGGCCGATATGCAGACCGAGATCACCATGGCGCTGCAAGGCTGCCTACGCCTAGGCCGCATGAAAGACGAAGGCACCGCCGCCGTCGAGATCACTTCAATGATGAAACGCAACTCTTGCGGCAAGGCGCTAGACATCGCGCGGCTTGCCAGGGACATGTTGGGCGGCAACGGCATTTCGGACGAATTTGGCGTTGCGCGCCACCTGGTCAACCTGGAGGTCGTAAATACCTATGAAGGCACGCACGACGTCCATGCGCTGATACTTGGCCGCGCACAAACCGGCCTGCAGGCATTTTTCTAAGCGTTAAAGGGCCGTAGTCGTGCCCAGGTCGAACAGGCTCGTAGCCTCCAGCTCGAGTACCTGTTCGTCGCGCTGATTGAATACGCGCCACGACCAGCGGATAATGCCCAGGTCGTCGCGGCTGGACGAAATGCGCTTTGAGTCGATGGTGGCGGCCAGGCGCAGCGCGTCGCCCGCGCGCACCGGCAAGAGCCAACGCACCTTTTCCAGCCCAGGCGAGCCGAATGATTCAGAGTCGTGCAAGGCAGCGTCCACGGCCATGCGCATGGCCAGGCCGCAAGTGAGCCAGCCACTGGCGATGAGTCCGTCCCAACGGCCGTCCTTCGCGCGTTCGGCGTCGACGTGGAACCACTGGGGATCATACGCCTTCGCAAAGGCCAGCATTTCTTCCTGGGTTACGACCACGGGCGGGTGAGCCACCACCATTCCAACTTGAAAATCGTTGAATTTCATACCTGACCTATATACACAAAAGACCGTAAGGCTGGCAGTTTACTCGGGTTACGAGGATATAGCTTGATAGGCAACAGGCGCACACCGGCATGCCCCAGCCCCTGATATGATTACCGGCTGGCACATTGATGCCTCTTCTTTTTTATTTTTCGTCCCGCCATGAATCATCACCAACCATCCGACCAGCCATTTCTGGTATCCATCCATAGCATGGGCCGTCCGATCGACATTGAATGCCTATGGATCGCGCCGGAAAAGTCAGGCGGTGACCTGATCGTCTTTCTTCATGAAGGACTCGGGTCCATTAGCATGTGGAGGGACTGGCCCCAGCAAGTGTGCGCCGCGGCCAATTGCCGTGGCTTGGTGTTTTCGCGCTATGGCTACGGGCAAAGCACGCCTCGGCCCCCAAGCGAAACGCGACCGATCACGTATCTGCATACCCAGGCACAAGACGCCCTGCCGAAGCTCTTCGAGGCCTTGGGCATTGCGCACGAGCGCCCTGTCTTGTTCGGCCATAGCGACGGCGGTTCGATCGCCTTGCTGTATGCGGCAACCTACCCCGATCGCGTCAAGGCCATTGCTGTCGCCGCCCCACATATTTTTGTCGAGGATGTCACGATCGAAGGGATACGCCAGGCGCGCGAAGTCTACCTGACAACAGACTTGGCCAGCAAGTTGGGACGCCATCACAAAGACGTGGATTCGGTTTTCTGGAGCTGGAACGATGTCTGGCTGCAGCCGGAATTCCGCGCCTGGAATATCGAAAGCGTACTCGGTCAAATCACGTGCCCGCTGCTGGCTATTCAGGGGGAAGGCGACGAGTACGGCAGCCTGGAGCAAATCCGTGGCATCAAGCGGCTGGCGCCTCAAACTCGACTTTGCATCATCCCGGACTGTGGCCATTCGCCGCATCGCGATCAGCCGCAAGTCGTGATCTCGGCGCTCGCATCGTTCTTGAAGGACACTGACGACATAAAAGCGATAAAAGCGGGAGCGTAAGCCTACAGAAATGCGGCGGCGGCGCGGCCAATACGGTCGTTCACTGCCTGCCAATCCGCGGTCGGGGGCGGTTGCTGCAGGAAAATGCGTGCATAACCCTGCTTGTCCAGGCGTCGCAACAGCGCATACAGGCCGCGCGCATAAGCGTCGGGTTGTGAGGCAACCACCGACCAGTCCACGCCCGGCGGCGCGCCGGACGGCACCATGTCGAAGACGACAGCGGCCACGCGCTCGGATCGTTCCGAGGACTTCTCCACCGCTGCCAGCAAATCCGGCAAGGCCGCAATCGACAAAGGAGTATGCGGCGCATAATGCGCCTTCAAGGAGCCCGAAACCCGCGGCGCCGCAGCATCCGGGCGAGAGGGCTCCACGCCCAGGACATGGGCGATTTGAGCCGCTGTTACATGGCCCGGGCGCAGCAGCGCCGGCCGTTGGCCTTGATCCAGCCGCGATAAATCCAGGATAGTCGATTCAATGCCAACCTGGGACGGCCCGCCCTCCAGCACAGGCATCCCGGTATCGCATAGCTCGGGAAACTCGGCGCGCACATGCGCCGCCTGCGTTGGCGATACGTGACCGAACTTGTTGGCCGATGGCGCGGCGACGCCGCCCTGCCCGCCCGGCTTGAGCCCTGCGAACTCGCGCAACAAGGCCTGCGCCACGGGATGGGAGGGGCAGCGCAGGCCAATCGAGTCCTGGCCACCGCTGACCGCGGCGGGTATGTGCGCGGCGCGCGGCAAAATAAGGGTAAGCGGCCCAGGCCAGAATGCCTCTATCAATGCGTTCGCCTCGGGCGGCACATGCGCGGCCCAATAGCCGATGTCGGCGCCGGGGGCAATATGAACAATGACTGGATGGTTTGCCGGACGTCCCTTGGCCGCATAAATTCGTTCGATCGCGGCAGGGTTCTCCGCGTCGGCCCCCAAACCATAGACGGTCTCGGTGGGAAAGGCGACGAGACCTCCTTTCGCCAGGCGCTGGGCCGCATTGGCGACCGCAAGGGCGGAATCGAATGACGCCGTAGGCAGGCTCATGGCGTGTAAGCGATTCCCAGCATAAGCGCCGCCGCGGCGGCGTCGGTTTGCGCCTGGGCCAGCGTTGTCCCAAGGACATTGACATGGCCCATCTTGCGCCCGGGCCGGGCCTGGGCCTTGCCGTAAAGATGCAGTTTTGCGCCCGGAATGGCCAACAGCCCAGCCCAATCCGGCTCGCGTTGCGCGCCCGTTGCCGAGTCGAACCAGATATCGCCCAGAATGTTGAGCATGATGGACGGGCACAGGCTGCTGGTATCACCCAACGGCAGCCCCGCCGTTGCACGCACTTGTTGTTCGAACTGACTGCACACGCTGGCATTCATGGTGTAGTGCCCGCTGTTGTGAGGGCGAGGCGCGATTTCGTTGACGATAAGTCCGCCATCGCGCAACACGAAAAACTCCACGCACAGCACGCCGACATAGTTCAGCCGGTGGGCGAGCGTTAATGCCGCGCTGGCCGCTTGCTGAGCGGGCCCCTGTCCGGATGAAGCCGTATCGGCCACGGACACCGCCAGGATGCCCTCGCGATGCTCGTTGCTGGCCGCTGGATAGACAGCAGTGCGGCCATCGGCGCCTCGGGCAAGCACCACAGAGAGCTCCCCGGCCAGCGGCAGCAGCGCTTCCAACACGCACGGCGTATTGCCGAACTGGGCAAACGCCAGCGCCGCCTCTTCGCGACTCGCCACCCGCGCCTGCCCCTTGCCGTCGTAGCCCAGTCGCGCAACCTTCAGGACGCCCGGGAATAGCGCCGATGAAGCGGTGTCGATATCGGCGGCGCTGTGGACGGGAACATAGGGAGCCACTGGCACTCCCGCCTCTTGGATGAAGGCCTTTTCCTTGATCCGGTCTTGCGCTATGGCGACAGCGGGTGCCGCCGGCCTGACCATGGACTGGACAGCCAGGGCGTCCAGGCTGCGCGCGGGCACATTTTCGAATTCGGTGGTGATGGCCTTGCACAAGGAAGACAACTGCGCGAGCCCCGAGGGATCATCGTAAGCGGCCTGAATATGAAGATCGGCCACGGCGCCCGCGGGGCTGTGCGTGTCCGGATCCAGCACGGCAACTTTATAGCCCAGGCTTTGGGCCGCATGGCAAAACATTCGTCCTAATTGGCCGCCGCCAAGCATGCCTAGCCAATCGCCCGGCATGACAGGCGTCGGGTTGGAAATCTGGCTCATTACATCACCACGTGCGGGGGCACTGCCATGTTGCGCGCCGCTTCGGTTTGCCGATTGCGGAAAGCGACAAGCTTGATCTGCAGCGATGCATCGGTCGTGGCCATGCAGGCAATAAGGTGCAGCGCGGCGTTGGCCGCACCCGCCTCGCCGATGGCGAAGGTGGCCACCGGCACGCCCCTGGGCATTTGCACGATGGATAGCAACGAGTCTTCGCCCCGCAGGTATTTGGAGGGCACCGGCACGCCAAAGACAGGAACCGGCGTCAGGGCCGCCATCATGCCTGGCAAGTGCGCCGCACCGCCTGCGCCCGCGATAATTCCGCGCAGGCCGCGCTCGGCCGCCCGTGCGCCGTAGTCGACCATGTCGTGAGGCATGCGATGGGCCGAAACGACTTTCAACTCGCAAGGTATGCCGAACTCTTCCAGGACGGTGACAGCGTGCTTCATGATGTCCCAGTCACTGGACGAACCCATGATTATGCCAACGAGCGGAGCGCCGGCATCAGTGGATTGAGCGGTTGTACTCATAGGACTCACCTTAAGGTCGCACAATGGAATGGGGTATTTTAACGTGGCCGCGACACGGCGCCTGTTGTCAGGCCGTCAGGCGCGTAACCGCTTCGCGGTATTTGGCGGCCGTTTTTTCCAGCACATCGGCCGGCAGGCGCGGCGCGGGCGGCGTCTTGTCCCAGTCCTGGGTTTCAAGCCAGTCGCGCACGAATTGCTTGTCGAACGATGGCGGACTGATGCCTTCGGCGTAGCCGGAAGCGGGCCAGAAACGGGATGAATCCGGCGTAAGGACCTCGTCCATCAGGTGCAATTGCCCGGCATCGTCCAGGCCAAATTCAAACTTTGTGTCGGCAATGATGATGCCCTTCGTCGCCGCGAATGCGGCTGCCTCGGTATAAAGCTGCAATGTCACCGTACGGATTTTTTCCGCCAATTCCTGCCCGACCTGGGACACGACGTACGCAAAGTCCACGTTTTCGTCATGTGACCCGAGCTCCGCCTTGGCAGCGGGGGTAAAGATGGGTTCAGGCAAACGGCCAGCCTGCTTCATTCCCGCTGGCAAGGATATACCGCAAACCTTGCCGCTGGCACGGTAATCGTTCCAGCCTGAGCCGATGAGATAGCCCCGCGCCACGGCCTCGACCATGATGGGCTTGAGCCGCTTGACGACAACGGCGCGGCCGATGACCTGATCGCGCTCGCCGGGCGCCACCACGTCTTGCGGATCGATGCCCGTGGAATGATTGGGCAGCACGTGGGCAAGCTTCCGCAGCCAGAATTCCGTCAGTTCGGTAAGAACCTGCCCCTTGCCGGGCACCGGGTCGTCAAGAATGACGTCGAATGCCGAGATGCGATCGGTTGCAACGATGAGCAGCTTGTCGTCTCCTACGGCATACATGTCGCGGACTTTGCCGCGACCCAGGAGAGGCAACGACGTGATGGTGGATTGATGCAAAGCCTGAACCACGATGTATCCTTATAACGCCAATTACTGAACCACTTGTGCCAGCTCGCCGGCCGAGTAGCGCCGGGCCATTTCGGTCAAGGCAACCGGCTTGATCTTGCTGGCATTGCCCGCCGTGCCGAACTGCTCGTAGCGCTGCTTGCAGATATTGCTTGCCGCTTGACGCGCCGGCTTCAAATATTCGCGAGGGTCGAACTTGCCGGGGTTCTCGGCGAAGAAGCGGCGGATGGCGCCCGTCATGGCCAAGCGGATATCGGTATCGATGTTGATTTTGCGAACGCCGAACTTGATGGCTTCCTGGATCTCTTCGACCGGCACGCCATACGTTTCCTTCATGTCGCCGCCGAATTCGCGGATCTCGGCCAGCAAATCCTGCGGAACGCTGGAACTTCCGTGCATGACCAAGTGGGTGTTCGGCAAGCGGTGGTGGATTTCCTTGATGCGGGAAATGGACAGGATGTCGCCCGTGGGCTTGCGCGTGAACTTGTAGGCGCCATGGCTGGTGCCGATGGCAATGGCCAGCGCGTCGAGCTGCGTGTGACGCACGAAGTCCGCTGCCTGCTCGGGATCGGTCAGCAGCTGTTCCATCGTCATCTTGCCGTCGGCGCCATGGCCGTCTTCCTTGTCGCCCTGCATGGTTTCCAGCGAGCCGAGGCAGCCGAGTTCGCCCTCGACGGTAACGCCGAGCTTGTGCGCCATTTCAACGACACGCCGCGTGACGTCGCGATTATATTCATAGTCGGCGATGGACTTGCCGTCTTCCTTAAGCGAGCCGTCCATCATGACGCTGGAGAAGCCGAGATCGATGGCGCCCTGGCAGATGGCCGGGGACTGGCCGTGGTCTTGGTGCATGACGACAGGAATGTTGGGATAGGACTCGACGGCGGCCTGGATAAGATACTTCAGGAAGCCTTCGCCCGCATACTTGCGCGCACCGGCCGAGGCCTGCATGATGACCGGGCTATCGGTTTCGGACGCCGCTTCCATGATGGCCTGGACCTGTTCCAGGTTGTTGACGTTGAAAGCGGGGATGCCGTAGCCGTTTTCGGCGGCGTGATCCAGCAACTGACGCATGGAGACTAGGGCCATGACAAGACCTCCTGAAGGCGAAAATGATTTGAATTCCGTAAAGTAACGATTTTACGGGGGAATGAGATAAATTGCTGGCCGTCAGCCCCGTATTGCGGACTTAGGCCGGAAGGCGGTGACGACGGCGGGATGCGTCTGGATATAGGGTCCGCCGATCAAGTCCAGGCAATACGGTACGGCGGAAAAGATCCCCGGCACCAGGGCGGCGCCCTGGGCATCTTTCAGGCCTTCCAGCGTTTCCTTGATGGCCTTGGGCTGGCCGGGCAGGTTGATGATGAGCGCGGCGTGATCGGCGATCTCGCGGATGACCGCCACCTGCCGCGACAAGATGGCGGTAGGGACAAACTTAAGGCTGATCTGGCGCATCTGTTCGCCGAATCCCGGCATTTCGCGGGTGGCCACCGCCAATGTTGCCTCGGGCGTTACATCGCGACGGGAAGGACCCGTGCCGCCCGTGGTCAATACCAGGTCGCATCCCAGCGCATCGACCAATTCAATCAATGTGGCCGAAATGATGTCGGCCTGATCCGGGATCAGGCGGCTGACCACTTGCGGAGGCCGCACCACCGCCGATGCGAGCCAGTCTTGCAATGCCGGGACGCCCGCATCGGCATAGACGCCGCCCGATGCGCGGTCGGAAATGGAAACGAGTCCGACCAGCAAATCGTCGGGATGGCGACGGACAAGCCGCAAATTGGCCGACATGGTGACTTAGTTTCCCGCGCGCTGCTGAAGGACTTCCACAGCCGGCAGCGTTCTGCCTTCCAGGAATTCCAGAAAAGCGCCGCCTCCGGTTGAGATATAGTCGATCTGGTCCGCGATCCGGTACTTGGCGATAGCGGCCAACGTGTCGCCGCCACCGGCAATGGAAAAGCCTTCAGAGTCGGCGACCGCTTGGGACACGACCTTCGTGCCATTGGCAAAGTTGTCGAACTCGAATACGCCGACAGGGCCATTCCAGACAATAGTGCCGGCTTGCTTCAGGATGGCCGCCAACTGATCGGCGGTTTGCGGGCCGATGTCGAGGATTTGGTCGTCGTCGGCCACCTGGTCGGCCGCCTTGACGGTTGCCGAGGCGGTCGCGCTGAATTCTTTGGCGCACACGACGTCGACCGGGATAGGCACGGCGGCGCCGCGCTGCTTCATGATGTCGATCACGGCGCGTGCCTGGTCGATCTGGTCGGGTTCAGCCAATGACTTCCCTATGGACAAGCCTGCCGCCAGCATGAAGGTATTGGCAATTCCGCCACCGACGACCAGTTGGTCGACCTTGTCGGCCAGTGCCCGCAGAATGGAGAGCTTGGTCGACACCTTGGAGCCGCCCACGATGGCGACAAGCGGGCGCTTGGGATCTTGCAGGGCGCGGCCCAATGCCACTAGCTCGGCTTCCAGAAGAGGGCCGGCACAGGCAACCGGCGCGTAGACCGCAATGCCGTGCGTCGTGGCCTCTGCGCGATGCGCAGTGCCAAAAGCATCGTTGACATACACGTCGCACAGCGCGCCCATCTTGCGGGCGAGTTCCGGATCGTCTTTTTTCTCGCCTACATTGCATCGGCAGTTTTCGAGCATCACGACTTGCCCCGCGTCCACCCGGACGCCATCTACCCAGTCGGTCAGCAGCGTGACCGGCTGGCCCAGCAGCTCGGACAAGCGCGCGGCCACAGGCGCGAGCGAGTCGGCCGGCGTTACCGTGCCTTCCGTGGGACGCCCCAGGTGGGACGTAACCATGACGGCGGCGCCGCCGTCGAGCGCCATGCGTATGGCCGGGACCGAGGCACGAATGCGGGTGTCTTCGGTGATTTTCCCGTCCTTGAGCGGCACATTCAGGTCGGAGCGGATAAAAACCCGCTTGCCGACGAGCGCGTCCGTTTTTGCCAGGGAAGAAAGCGTTTTGATGGTGGACATGGTGGACAGGTCTCGCAGCCTTTATTTGGCCGACATCAGGGCAACCGTGGTGTCGAGCATGCGATTGGAGAAACCCCATTCGTTGTCGTACCACGACGTTACCTTGACGAGCGAACCCGAAACCTTGGTCAGGCCCGCGTCGACCGTGCTTGACGCCGGGTTGTGGTTGTAGTCGACCGACACCAGGGGTTCGTCGCTGTATTCCAGGATGCCTTTGAGCGGTCCCTGTTCAGCGGCGGCCTTCAGGATGCCGTTGACTTCCTCGACCGATGTTTCGCGCGCGGCGACGAACGACAGGTCGACCAGCGAGACATTGATGGTCGGGACGCGTATGGCGTAGCCGTCGAGCTTGCCGTTGAGTTCCGGCAATACCAGGCCTACCGCCGATGCCGCACCGGTTTTGGTGGGGATC
>DATJBV010000018.1:0-15411 GCA_035515055.1 Candidimonas sp. | reverse complement strand
CCGCCATGCCCCACGACACCGTTTCGAGGATACGGCGAACATGCCGCGGGACTTTTTCCAGCAGAATCGTCACACGAATATGCGCGTTATCGCGTTTCGTCCAGCCTAGCCCCAGGAATACCAGCAGCACCATGCTGAGTTCGGCCATTTCAAACACACCCGATATGGCGCGGCCGGTAATGGCGCGAACGGCCACATCTACCGTGGTGCCAAACATAAGAAACAGCAGGCATGCCAGGGCGAGGATGCCAAACCAGTTGGACAAGGTATTGAACAAGCTTTCGAGGCGCTTCATTAGGACTCCGAAGTCGGGAAAACCGCGCCCCGGAGGACGCGGTTATACGATTACGTTGGCAACCCGGGGATCAGACGCCTAGCGCAAGCTCGGACGGCCGCTTCAAGGTGCCGGAGGAGTCGTGTTTGGCAATGGCGGCATCAACCAGCTTTTGCATTTGCGTGCCGTCTATCCCGGCGGGTTTCGCAACCTCGCTTTCCCACTTCTTCACTTGCGCGGGCTGAACGATCTCCGTTGCCGCTTTCTTCTGGTCATCGGAAAGCCGGTTGAACTTCACACCTTCCGCCTTCGCCTTGTCCACATATTTCTGATTCAGGCCGCCCATGATCTCGGTATATTTACCGGCATAGATCTCGCCAACGATATCGTTGCAGATTGCCTGGATATCGGACGGGAACGAATTCCATACGTCGGTGTTGATCACCGTGGCTGAAGGCGCGTGCGGACCATCGCCGATATCGGTGAAGTGCGGTGCGATTTCATGCAGCTTGTAAGCGACTGCGGTAATGAAGTCGAAACCGTAGACGCCGTCCAGCACCCCGCGTTCGAGGGCGGTATAGACCTCGGGAGCGGCCATGGGGACAGCCGTTCCGCCTAGACGTTCGATGACGTCGGTCGCCACGCCATAGCCGCGTATACGCAGCCCCTTGAAATCTTCGAGTGAATTAATAGGCTTGCGGGTGATGAAGGGCGCGTAATTCCAGTTGGTCCAATACATGACCTTGGCGCGATGGCGCTTTTCCCATTCGTCGCGCAAGGGCTGGAATTGCTCGTAGACATCACGGCAGACCAACTGCAAGGCATCGGCGCGCTGCATCTTGTAATACCATTCCAGCCCGCGCGTTACGGGCAGGTCGGCCTGATAGTATCCGGGAGAAATCAGCGACATCTCGGACGTCTTGTCGCGCACCGCGGACAAATGCTCGCCTACTTTGTTCAGCGATGCCGCCCAATAACGCCGTACGTTTACGACACCGTTCGAGCGTTTTTCGAGTTCGCTCAGAAACCATTGGTCCAGCCCTGAAGGGCCGGCGGTTTCAGAGATATACGTGTCGAACTTGAATGATATTTTGTTTTTTGCCGATGCGATGAAAGGAAAGCCTCCGATCGCCCCCGCGCCTGCAATGAGTCCCGCAGACTTTATGAATTCACGTCGTTTCATGTGTACTCCTCCGTTTTTATAATGGGCCTACTTACTAACCGTTGGGCAAAACCGTGCCCGCTTCATGCTCACGCGTTGACCATCTTTCGCAATGTGGTCTTCAATATTTTTCCGTAGCTGTTTTTCGGCAGATCTTGGCAAAACACGTAGCGTTTGGGTTTCTTGAAAGACGCAATCTCGGCCTTGCACCACTCTTCCAAGGCCGCGACATTAATCGCTGACCCCGTGCGGCTGACCACAAAGGCCACGACTTCCTCGCCCCAGTCGGGATGCGGGCTGCCTACCACCGCCACCTCGAAAACATCGGGATGGCGCAAAAGCACTTCTTCGACTTCACGTGGGTAGATGTTGGTGCCGCCCGAAATAATTACGTCTTTGGAGCGATCGGTGAGCGTAAGAAAGCCGTCGTCATTGAGATAACCGATGTCGCCTGTGCGCAGCCAGCCGTCGACCAAGGTTTCGCGCGTTGCCTGGCTGTTGCGCCAATACCCCTGCATGACGGTATGCCCACGCACCAGCACTTCGCCGTGGGTGCCGGGCGCCACGTCGAGCAGGCTCTCGTCGACGATGCGCAGCTCGACACATGACTGCGCCATGCCGACGGACGCGATGCGTTCGTCCCACTTGGGGTGACGACGATCGCCGACACATTCGCGGCGCATGGCCGTGATGGTCATGGGGCTTTCGCCCTGCCCGTAAATTTGCGCGAACTTCGGGCCCAGGGCATCGAGCGCCTCGGCGAAATCGGCCGCATACATTGGCGCACCACCGCATACGATGGTTTTAAGGCCGGCGCCATCCGACCCGGCGGCTTTGGCCGCCGCCACCAGACGCTTAACCATGGTGGGTGCGGCGAACATCGATACGCCGCCCAGGCGCTTTGCCACATCCAGGATTTCGGTGGAGTCAAACCCGCGCGTTTCGGGCACCACATGCCGGGCGCCCATGCGTACGAAAATGAAGTTGTACAGGCCGGCGCCGTGCGACATGGGCGCGGCATACAGGATGGCGTCGTCCGGGCTGACCTGGTCCACATCCGCCAAATAGCAAAGCGACATGGCGATGAGGTTGTCATGCGTCAGCATGACGCCTTTCGGACGGCCTGTGGTGCCGGACGTGTAGAACAGCCATGCCAACGTATCGGTGCCCAAGGCGCGGGGTGGATTGAAACCGGCGCCGCCATTCAGCATGGCCCTGTAGTCGGGGGTATCGACACCCAGCTCGCGGCAGCTTTCGGGCAAACCGGCGTCGCGCAACGCAAGGCCGTCGTCGCTGAACAATAGCGACGCCTGCGCGTTATCGGCGATCCAAGCGGCCTCTTTGGCATGCAGTTTGTAATTGATGGGCACGATGGCCGCACCGGCCCACCAGGCGGCATACATGAGCACCAGCAGCTCTGTGCGATTCGGCATGTAAAGGGCAATGCGATCGCCCGGCCGGATGCCAAAATCGCGCGATAGGCTTAGTGCGACGGCGCAGGCCTGGGCAGCAAAGTCACGGTAATTTGCCTGCAAGGTCGTGCCTTGCAGCAAAGCCGGCGCATCGGGCGTGAGCCGCGCCCGTGCATACAACCACTGTGCGATATTCATGCCTACGACCGCTTCGCCTCGAGAATGCTGGCGTAATTGGCCACGCCTGTGCCGCCCATGTTGAACACCAGGCCGAGTTCGGGGGCATCGAGCTGCATGTCGCCCGCCTGGCCGGTAAGCTGGCGGAACGATATCGCGTGCATGGAAACGCCCGTGGCGCCGACCGGATGGCCCTTGGCCTTGAGCCCGCCAGAAAGGTTCACCGGCAAGGCGCCTCCGCGCATGACCATGCCGTCGTCCAGCACCCGATGGCCCTGCCCCTTGGGGGCCAGCCCCAAGGCTTCGTAAATGAGGAGTTCGGCGATGGTGAAGCAGTCGTGCACTTCGGCGAAGTCGAGATCGGCGGTGGTGATGCCGGCCTTCTGTAAGGCCAGCGCCATGGCCTTTTCGGGGCCTTCGAACGCAATGAAGTCGCGCGACGACATGGGGAGGAGGTCGCTGACGTGGGCGCTGGCCCGTATGGCGACCTCTTTCTTGAATTGCTTTGCCCGCGCGGCACTGACCAGCACAACGGCGGCGGCCCCATCGGTGATGAGCGAGCAGTCCGACAGCCGCAACGGAGGCGCAATCAGCGGGTTCTTATCGGAAACCGTATTGCACGCGTCGAAGCTCATTTCCCGATGCATGTGCGCCAGGGGATTGGCGAGCGCGTTATGGTGGTTCTTGGAGGCGATGGCCGCCATGGCGGGCAAGGGGTCCTGATAGCGATCGGTATAGGCCTGAGCCGCAACCGCGAAGACTTGCGGAAAGCTAAGTGCGCGCTCTTCCGCGCTGTTTTGGTAGCCTGCCCCGGCCAGGGCGCGAGTGACCTCGGCGGTGCTGTTCGACGTCATTTTCTCGGCGCCCACGACTAGCACGACTTCAGCCTGCCCCGCCTGTATGGCGGCCATGCCGGCAAACAGCGCCGCCGCGCCGGAGGCACAGGCGTTTTCACACCGGGTGGCCGGCTTGAAGCGCAAGTCGGGCGATGCCTGGTGTATGAGCGACGACGCGAAGCCGTCGGACACCATGCCGGAGTTAAAGTGGCCGAGATACACGGCGTCTATCTCCGACGCTTCAATTTGCGCGTCGGCCAGCGCCTCGCGCGTGGCGGACACGATGAGGTCTTCCAGATTAAGGGCGTCGAGCTTGCCGAACTTGGTGTGGCCGCTGCCAACGATGGACACGGTATGTGGCGTCATGATGTTTCCCTGTGTTTGTTTTTTATATGTTGGCTTGCTAGCATACGTATGTCTATGCGTGCAACCACGTACTTACGTACGTACTCCAGAGAAGACCATGCTCGAATCCCATCTTGACGAATTGGCGTTTCGCGAATCGCCCGCGCCGCAAATCATCACCCAGCATCGCACCCTGCTTCGGTGCAATAAGGCGTTTGCGGCGCTGTTCGGCTATGCCGTTGAAGACCTGGAGGGCGAGCTGATCTTGAAGCTCTACCCCAGCAGCGCCGACTATTACGAGATCGGGGAACGCTGCCTGCGCGCGCTACGCATCAAGACAAGCTACGAAGACGAACGCTTCATGCAGCACCGCGACAGGCAGATATTCTGGACGCGCGCGCGCGGTGTGACGCTGACGCCCGAGCAGCCTTTCAGCCTGATGATCTGGAGCTTCGAACGCATACACCACCATCAGACCAAAACGGCGGAACTGACGCGGCGCGAGCAGGAAATATCGGGCTACATCGTGAATGGGCTGACATGCAAGGAAACGGCCCAGGCGCTGGGAATCTCGCACCGCACCGTCGAAGTGCATCGCGGCCGGCTGATGAAAAAGCTGGGCGCGAAAAATACTGCCGAGCTCGTATCAAAAATCATCATGGTGACCAATCCGGAGCACTGAAGCGGGCGTAACGACTGACCGAACCCCAGGCTTTTAGCCCTCGAGCGGCGGTCCGCCCTTCCAGCGGCGCACAATCCGCTGAAAGATAAGCGCATTGGGAATCTGCAGGAGCGCGCCCTGATGCTCCTGCGCGCTGTCCCGCAAGGTGACGTACAGCAGGCTGATATCCACCACCTCGCCCTTGGCGCCCGGCTTCTCGGCCGTATCCAGAATCTCCACGTGATCGCCTAGGCGAAAGGGTCTTGTCGTGAAGATCAGGATGGCGCAGAAGATATTCGACAGCACGCTCCACGCGGCGAAAAAGGCAACGGCGGCTACCGCCGAAAAACCGGTAAAGGCGGTCCACAATACCGTTCCGGAGACACCCAGGCGTCCCAGCACCAACAACGCGGCCGCCGTCATGATGAGCCAGCGCAAAATCGACCCGGCGGGCCTGACCAAATGTACCGGCAGGTCGTAACGTTGGCTTGCACGCTTCAATATGCGCCATAGGCCGCGCTGCAACAGCCAGGCGACAAGCAGAATGAACAGCAACTGCAGCGTTAGGAAGAGCAAATCCAGCCATTCATGAGTCCAGGTCGGAAAATAAGGCGTCAAGTTGGCAAGCATGGAAAGGCTCCGGGAAGGACTGGCTCCGGCAGAAATGGTGTTCTTGCCATTGCACGAAGAAGGCATGATAGCCGCAGGTGCTGCATCGTCAGATGCGAAGTTTATGCCACGAAGAGGTCCCGGCACCGAAACCCAAATGAAACGGCCCGCTGGGAAGCGGGCCGCCAATACATATCACGCACTATGCACATCCTGCCTTCGCGCCAATTGCACGCTTAGCCAGGCATGACCACAGAATCGATCACGTGAATGACACCGTTGTCCGCGGCAATATCGGTTTTAACGACGTTGGCTTTATCCACCGTGACGTTCCCGCCCGTCGTGGCCACGGAAAGCGCGCTTCCCTGCACCGTCTTCACGGCGCCCGGCTTCACGTCCTTGGCCATCACTTTGCCGGGCACCACGTGATACGTCAGCACCTTGGTCAGCGCCGCTTTGTCTTTGAGCAATGCGTCGAGCTTTGCTTTTGGAATCTTTGCAAATGCTTCATCGGTTGGCGCGAACACCGTGAACGGGCCAGGCCCTTTAAGGGTGTCGACCAGTCCGGCCGCCTGCACCGCCGTGATCAATGTGTTGAAGGAACCCGCCGATTTAGCCGTGTCTACGATGTCGGCGGCCTGCGCGGTGCTCATTGCGAGGGCGATCGAGATACCAGTCAGTATGCGTTTCATGTTGACTCCTGTGATTTATAAAATGAACGTCGTCTAATGCCGAGGGACTACAAAAGCAGAACTCAATTAAATCTGTGAACCGCTTTTGTAGAAATTTACGCCCATAATGTTTAGGAGTCCATTGTTTGTACCGCTATAATATGGTGGTTAACGGTTCAAATACGGGTCAATCAGCAAGGACGACAGATGAAAAAACTCGACGAAACGCCGGAAGCCAGCCGCATCGCCTACCGCAGCGGGGTCGCGGCCCGGTTGGCCGGACTTTCCACGGAAACGCTGCGTGTATGGGAACGCCGCTACCAACTGTCGGACACGAAACGCTCCGCACGCGGCCAACGCCTGTACACGCCCGAACACGTCCGCCGGCTGGGCGTGCTTAAGCAGTTGGTGGATCAGGGGCATGCCATAGGGGTACTGGCCGGACTGACTGGCGAACAGTTGCACGAGTTGCTAGGAGCCCCTGCCGATAAGCAAGGAACCCATGGGCCGCTTAGGGTGGCGGTCGTCGGGGGCAGCCTGGCCAGGCGCATCGCAGCGAGCGGACGCGAGGGACTGGATATTTCGGTCCAATATAGTTGCCCACAGCTGGAGCAAGCGGCATCGCTGCCGCCCGATACAAAGGTTGAAGTCCTGCTTATCGAGCTCTCCGAGCTTCACGAAAGCGCCCTGCCATCGATCATGTCTGCTCGCGACGCCTATGGCAACGTCCCCGTGGTCGTCCTCTACCGCTTTGGCGCAAGCGCAACCATACGCGCGTTGCGCGCACGGGGGTGCATGGCGGCGCGCATACCGGCCGAAGTCGGCGAACTGCTGACCCTATGTCATTCGGCGCTGGCCGGAGAACGGCTGCCGGCGCCGCAACAACCTTCCGTGCCCCAGCTCCGATTCGACGAGCACATGCTTTTCACGATCACCGCGGCCGGCAGCGGCTTGGCATGCGAGTGCCCGAAACACCTGGCGGAAGTGCTGATGATGGTTGGAAGCTTCGAGCGCTACAGTGCGCAATGCGCGTCACGCAATGCCGACGATGCCCAACTGCATAACGACCTGGAACACGCCGCCGGCCATGCCCGCGCCATTTTGGAAGGCGCCATGGAACAACTGGCGCGTGCGGAAGGCCTGCCCTTGCCCGCGTCGCTGGGCGGGCGCGCCTAGGTCAGTACTCTTTAGCTAACCGGACAACGGTTACCCCGGGCCGCAATTGCTTAAGCGACGGCATGATAAGCGTGCAGTTGTCATACGGGGCCGTGATGGGCGTGCCGTCCGCCCAGCCAATCAGGTCGCCCGCGTTAGCCAAGGTTTCGAGCCCCTGCCAATCGCGCGCAAAGCGAACGTCCATCGATGGGGCAACGATCGCGTCCGTCACCTGCAGGACGCGCTGTGCGGGCGGTGTGGGCAGGAACCACGCTTGCGGGATCTGGTCCGCCGCAACCACTTCGGCCTCGCGCAACATGCGAGCCGCCATATCAAGCGCCACCGCGCTGGACGCCGGATCGCCATGGTAACCACACTCTATCAACAACGCACAGGCATCATCCTGCTGGTTGCCGAACCGTCCGTAATCGCGCAGCCGCACGCCGTCCTTATGGCCGGCATCGACAATCACATACTCGGGCGCGCCCAACTTTCGGGCCAGCGCAATATTGCGGGGCAGCACGCCAGTCAACAGCAAAGGCTTGCCCGGTTCGTGCATGGAATGCAAGTCCAGCAAGCTATCGGCGCGCCTTACCCACGGCAAAAGCGCCACGGCACGATGGCGCTCGCGGCTATTTGTCTCCGCAAGGCGCTCGTCCGTCCAAACGCGATTCATGTCTTCATCGACATACCGGCTTGCATCGTGACGTTGGAGATCAAACCTGTCGTAGCCATCCAGATTACAAAACGCCAAGGTCAGCGCGCCGCGTTGGGGCCGCAGCCCACTGGCAAGCAGTGTCTTCAACGCCCAGGCGCCGCATAATTCATTGCCATGGATCAGCGACGTAATCATCAGGGTGCGCCCGGGCACACCGGAGTCAAAATGCCAGACGCCCGGGGTGCCGGTGTTGCCCTGACGCTCTTGCGTCAGGTCGGGATAGGGAAGCTCAAATTGCATTTCTTGCCTTAGTGACTGAATGCCTGCTTACTGACGCTCAATCTTTGCGATCTCGACCAGACGCGCGTACTTCTGTGTTTCCGCGACCTGGAATGCTTTGGCATCCATGCCGGGTTTGTACAGGGTGGCGCCACTGGCGGCGAGCTTCTCCCGGAAGCCATCTTGCTGCAGCACGTCGTCGACGGCCGCCTGCAACGCGGCTACGACATCTTTAGGCAAACCGGCTGGACCATACAGTCCGAACCACACGTTGATGTCCACCTTTTCGAACCCGGGCGTTTCAGACAGCGCGGGGATGTCGGGCGCCGCTGGAGAGCGCCGGGCTTCGGTCACACCCAGTGCCACGACCTTGTCCGACTTAACGTGCGGCAAGCCGGAAGACATCACGAAGACACCGTAATCCAATTGCCCACTGACCAAGTCGGTCAGTAGCGGCGCCACGCCGCGATAAGGAATGTGCCCGGCATGCGTTTGAGTGGATTCGTTGACCATTTCCCCAGCCAAGTGCAAGGCTGTGCCCACACCCGACGAACCGAAGTTATAGTCGCCCGATTTCCCGCTACGCAGCTTGCTCAGGTATTGAGCGGCGTTCGTGACCCCCGATCCTTTGGACGCAACCAGCATCATCGGTTGGGCGGCAATCATGCTGATAGGGGTAAAGTCTTTCAGGCCGTCATACCGCACCGCGCTATTGATCATTCTTGCGATCACCATCTCGTTGGTGGAGCCAACAAGCAGCGTGTAGCCATCGGCGGTGGCTCGAGCCACTTTACTGGCGCCTATCGTCCCGCCTGCTCCACCCACGTTTTCGATTACCACGCTTTGCCCCAGACGCTCGGACAAGGCTTCGCCCAATACACGCGCGGTCAAGTCGACGCTGCCCCCGGCCGGGTAGCCGACGACGATGTTGATTGCTTTGGACGGGTAATCGGCGGCCTGCGCCAACGGTGCCGAAATTGATAACGAAGAAACCACAAGTGCGGCCAGTGCGCTGCGTCTAAAGAGGTGCTTCATGGCAAGTCTCCAATTTATTGTTATGAAACTGAACGTATAGGGTCGGCTTCTTCGCAGTAGTCTGGCCATAGCTTGGATCATCAATGTGCCGTTTCGGCACATTGATGTGCCTATACCGGATAAAGCTCGCCTGCCATTCTGATTGTTTATGCTTTCGCCGTTGCTTTCCATACGGCCTCGGCCATATTGGAAAGCCGGCTGCGCGAGCGATACAGACGCACTTCGTAGGCAATTTGTTCGCTTCGCCCGCCCAGCACGATCAGGCTGCCGCGCTTGCAGTCGACGGCAACCATGGACCAGGGCAACCAGGCAATGCCTAGGCCATTGGATACAATTCCCAGCATCGCATCCAAGGAATCGCAGCGCACCGAAGAAACCAGGGGATAAGGCATGGTCTCGATTCGATCGCCCGCAATACGTCCCATCGCAAGACCTCTGGAATAAGAGATCAACGGCAGCGGGCCACTGCCTCCGGTCAGGGAGTAGCGCGGTTTTCCTTGTGCAATGGCCTGGCTGACCGGCACCAGCTTATCGGTTGCCAAGGTCATGTATTGATAACTGTCAGGCTTGAGCCCCACGGACAAGGCCGGATGTTCATAGCAAAACAGAAAGTCGGCCTTGCCCTGTGCCAGGCGGGCCGACATGTCGGCCATGATGCCAGTGGAAATATCCACCTGCATTGCTGGGGCGAGCACGGCGGGACGGCTTTTACGCAAGCGTGCGATCCAGTCAGCCACCAGTGTCCGCGCCAGGCTTCGTCCCGTTGCGACGCGTAAAACGTTTTGAGACTCACTGGCGTCAGCCGAGATTTGATTTCGCACGCGCTGAAGCTGCTCGACAACTTGGCGGGCCGTCTTGAGCAGCGCTTCTCCCTGTTCCGTCAGTACGACCGGAACATGAGAGCGATCCACCAGAGAAACACCCGCCCAGCTTTCCAGCGCACGAATGCGGCGACCGAACGCGGGATGCGTGACATGACGCGTTTCCGCCGCCCGCACGAAGCTTCCGGTTCTGGCCAGAGCAATAAAATCTTCAAGCAGCTTCAATTGCGGCATCGCGTATATCCAGTCCGGCACGAACCGAGTCGCCACCGGCTTCTTAATTTAAAATCGAGTCTTCGTCATTGTGACCCACAACGCTCGATGAGAGGTCTCTTGTTTCGCTGGTTTGAACGTCTGCTCGACCCCTTCCCCGCTGAAGAAGCACCGCTGCCTCATAAGGGCCTGGCCTCATTCCTATGGTCTTGCACGCGGGGCTCGCGCCGCTACATCGCTATCCTGGCCTTGCTCAGTGCCAGCGTGTCGATTTATGAAGCCTGGCTGTTCGCTTTTCTTGGACAAGTGGTCGATCTACTGTCCACGTGGCAGGCGGGCGCCCCGGCGTCGCCCCATGAACGGCGGGTTCTATGGGGCATCGGTATTGTGGTCGGTGCGAGCGTCGGCCTGGTGGCGCTGCGTACCATGGTGCAACACCAGGCGGTGGCCATCAACTTGCCGCTTAGGCTGCGCTGGGACTTTCATCGCCTCATGCTGCGGCAGAGCCTTGCCTTTTTCGCGGACGAGTTCGCCGGGCGGGTGAGCGCCAAGGTCATGCAGACCGCCCTGGCCGTGCGCGAGGTAATCCTTACCTTCTGCGAGGTCGTGATCGGCGTGGGGGTGTACTTCATCACCATCGTTGCGCTGGCCGGCGGGTTCGACATCCGGCTGATTCTGCCCTTCATTGCCTGGGTGGCGTTATATGGCGCGGCCATGTTTTATTTCGTGCCGCGCCTGGGTAAAGTGGGCCAGGAGCAGGCGCACGCGCGTTCGTCGATGACGGGGCGCATCACCGACGCGTATGCCAACATCACGACCATAAAGCTCTTCTCGCACACCAGGCGCGAAGCCCAGTTTGCCCGCGATGCGATGGAGGACTTCAAGGACACGGGCTATCGCCAGATGCGTCTGGTCAGCCAGTTTGAGGTCGTCAATCAAGCGCTGGTGGCGGCGTTGATCCTGGCTGCCGGGGGCTATGCCTTGTGGCTTTGGCATGGTGGACAGGTCAGCACCGGCGCGGTGGCCGCAGTGACGGCCATGGCCTTGCGCGTGAACGGCATGTCGCACTGGATCATGTGGGAAATGACGACGCTATTCGAGAATATTGGCACCGTGCAGGACGGGATTAGTACGTTCACTCGTGCCGCCAACGTCGAGGACGCCCCGGGTGCCCAAGCCCTTAAGGTGACCCGCGGCGAAGTCGAGTTCGATAAGGTCTGCTTCAACTACAACAGCGAGCGTCAGGTGCTCGACAACCTAACACTGGCGATTCAGCCCGGCGAGAAGGTCGGCCTGGTCGGGCGTTCCGGCGCGGGCAAGTCGACGCTGATCAACCTGCTCTTGCGCTTCTACGATGTCGAAAGCGGGCAAATTCGCATCGATGGGCAGAACATCGCCCACGTAACGCAAGATAGCCTTCGCGGCATGGTCGGCATGGTTACGCAAGATACGTCCTTGCTGCACCGTTCGATTCGGGACAACATTGCCTATGGGCGCCCGGACGCAAGCGATGCCGACATTCGCGCCGCCGCCATGCGCGCCCATGCGCACGACTTCATCAAGGAACTAACCGACCAGCACGGGAACACGGGCTACGACACACAGGTGGGAGAACGTGGCGTCAAGCTTTCAGGCGGCCAGCGCCAACGCATCGCCATTGCGCGTGTCATGCTGAAGAATGCACCCATTCTTTTGCTGGACGAGGCCACGAGCGCCCTGGATTCGGAGGTCGAGGCGGCCATACAGGAGAGCCTCGATGAGATGATGGAAGGCAAGACGGTTATTGCCATCGCTCACCGCCTGTCCACCATTGCGGCGATGGACAGGCTGGTTGTCATGGACCAGGGCCGCATCGTCGAAGAAGGTACCCATGCCCAGCTTTTGAGCGCGAATGGGGTTTACGCCAAGCTCTGGCGCCATCAAAGTGGTGGCTTTCTGGCGCCGGAAGCTGAAGAAAATTACTAACGGCGGCGGGATCAAGGTGCATAGGCACCGATATACGGCCGGCAGTTCTACTTGGCGCCCAGCGCTTGCGTGACCCTGGCGGCTTCCCGCTTGAGCAGGTCGGCGACTTCCTTGCGGCGCTCGACATTCATGCGGGCGTAAGACGCGGCGATACTCAAGGCGGCGGCAGGCTGCTTCGCCAAATAGATGGTCACGCCGATGCCGCACATGCCTTTCAGCAAATGCCCGGGGTTGAAAGCGTAGCCGCGCTCGCGCGCGTCGGCCACCGCCATGCGCAGTGCCTCGACAGTGACGCTCGGGTAAGGCGCCAGTCGGTGGCTATTGCGCCGCAACACACTTTCCACTTCATCGTCCGGTGCCGCCGCAAGCAGTGCAAGGCTGCCGGAGCCGACACCTAGCGGGCGTCTTGTCCCCACATTTTGTGTCAGCATCTTCACCGGGAAAGAACCTTCACGCCTATCGATGCAAACGGCATCCAGACCGCTGCGTATCGTCAACATGACGGTATCGCCGGTAGCCAGCGCAAGGCGCTCCAGGCTGGGCTGCGTAACGGCCCTGATATCCAGTCGATTGGCCGCCCGCTCGCCCATGGAAAGAAATTCCAGGCCAAGGTAGTAGACGCGGCTGCCAGCGGCTTGTTCGACGAACCCGCCAATCAACAGAGACTTGAGCAGACGGTGCAACGTGCCTTTGCTTAAACCACTCTGTGCCTGAAGGTCTGAAAAACGCATGCCGGACGACGAGGCGTTGAACGACAGGATATGCAGGATTTCGAGTGCGCGCTTGACACTTTGTACCGTGTCTGACGGCGCGGCGATGTCGCTAGCTGTTTTTTGTGTCATATCGAAGGCCTAGTTCTGTAGCGCGGGACTCGTGTTCCGTCTGGCGGAACTTCTACAGACTCTAACAACATTTGGGCGCACTGCCTAGTAAATTTTCCAACATAGGCCGAAGTGGCATGGCCGATACCAAGGAGACAGTGATGAGCGAGACACAACCACAGCCTTATAAATGGAGCCGGAAACTATGGCGCGATGTCGTCGACGCAAAGTTTCTGGATGAACTGTGTGCCGCGGTGACGGCCGACGTACTGCCGTTTGCGGATGACGTCGATCGCGACGATCTCTACCCGAAAGAGTCCATCAAGCGACTAGCCCAGAAGGGCTATACGTCACTGACGCTCGAAGAAAAATGGGGCGGACGGAGTGCCAGCTTTACTGAGTGTGCCGCGGTCTTTGAAGAGGCGTCGTACGCGAGCGCGGCCGTAGGTATCAGCCTGATCACAATTCTTCAGGCACAAACCTTGATCAAGCTGTTTGGCAGCGCATCTTTACAACAGCAGGTACTGCCCCAATTCCGCCAAGGCCTGATCACGTCATATGCCTTGACCGAAGCCAATCATGGCAGCGACATTCGCAGCCTGGATACCAAAGCAACGAGAACACCAGACGGCTGGAAAATCAATGGACGCAAATCGTTCATTACGTCGGGCTCCGCGGCAGAAGCCTATATTATTTTGGCTGAAACCAACGTGGGCGTATCCACATTCTTCGTGCGCAACGACACGCCGGGCGTTTCCACCGAAAAGGGCCCCAATGCCAGTACCTTTGGATTGCGCAATGGACCCCATGTTGATTTGATTCTCAACGATGTGCTCTTGCCGCCGGATCATCTTCTAGGCGAGGAAGGCAAAGGTGTGCGTCAGGCCGTGACGACGCTGGATTTTTCACGCACGGTGGCCGGCGCGATCAGCATTGGCATTGCCCGCGCAGCATTTGATCGCGCACTGGCCTTTGCCGCGGGCAGGACGGCATTCGACCAGCGCGTCATTGAGTTCCAAGGCATTCAGTGGTATTTCGCCGACATGATGGCTGAAATCGACGCGGCCCGGCTCCTGGTTTACGAAGCCTCTCGCGCCCTGGACCGTCATGAGGACATTGCACGCTACTCCAGCGAAGCGAAGCTGGTGGCCAGCCGCGTGGCAACGCGAACAGCCGAACAGGCAGTGCAGATATGCGGCGCTTATGGCGTGACTGAGAATGCGCCCTTCGGGCGGTACCTGCGCGATGCCAAGGCCTACGAAATTGCCGGAGGCTCCTCCGAGATTCTAAAGAACACCATTGGTAAGTACCTCGTCAAATTCAGCCAGGGGATCGCACAGGCTGAAAACCCATCGACACAAGAAAGGAAATTGGCTTGATCACCGACCAGTTATATTTGCATGCCGCCAACCAACCCGGGAAGGTTTTCCTGGCCTATGAAACGGCGGAGATAACCTACGGCGATATGGCAGGGATGGTTGCTGCCTATTCAAAGCGGCTCCACGACATAGGCGTACGTGCCGGCAGCCGTGTCGCCTTGCTGTGCGGCAACCGCCCCGCGTTCCTGGTGAGCTGGTTTGCCATTAGTGAATTGGGGGCCATTGCCGTACCGCTGAACGTCAGCCTTGTCGGAGAGGGACTCGGGTACACGCTACGCCAGAGCGAAGCGCAAGTGGTGCTGATTGAGCCGGAGCTGTACACGGCAAAGCGCGATGCCATCGATGGGCTCGCGAACGGCTTGCACATAGAGACGATCGAGGCCGCGCTGGACACGCCGCAGCTGAACGCGCCATCGCGCTGGCAACGCGATGGCGACCCCGAGCCAATGTCCGCCAACAGCATTCTGTACACCTCCGGCACCACAGGTCTGCCCAAGGGCGCCGTATTGCCCCATCAGGCGTATGTATCTGCAGGGATCGATATGGTGCGCTCCTTGGGCGTAACGCCTGATGATCGCATCATGGTTTTTTTGCCGCTATTCCATGCCAATCCGCAAATGTATGCGGTGACGTCGGTTCTACTGGCAGGCGCCACCATGGTGTTGCTGCCAAAATTTTCGGCCAGCCGATTCTTCGAGGATGCCATTGCCTACGGCGCTACGGGGTTTACCTACGTCGGCACGGTATTGTCCATTCTCGAAAAGCAGCACCCCGCAGAGTACCGCGGCCACCAGCTCAGATGGTGCGTCGGTGGAGGCGCGCCGGAGCGTGTATGGCGAGAGATAGAAAGCCGTTTCAACATCAGAGTCAATGAACTGTATGGCATGACGGAGACGGGCGGCTGGGTCACGATGAACACCGCCGATGAAACACGGCTT
>DATJBV010000017.1:0-4463 GCA_035515055.1 Candidimonas sp. | reverse complement strand
CAAGGCTTGCGGCTGAACTTGCTGCCCCTGTGCAAACCACAAACCGCCGCAAGCCAGGCGCCGCCCAGCCCGTTCCGAAGCCTGTTCAGAGCTCAGCCAAGTTACCCAATCGTTTGGAAAACCAAGGTATTCCAGCGTACTACGGCAGTCAGCGGCTTGCGGCACGTCGGACACCAATTCAATCGTACCGCAGTGCAACGGACGCGCCTCGGCCGGCAAGGCCTGCCAACGCTGCAAAGCACGGCTCACCCCTGCGCGGCTAAGCCTAGCCCGGCCGTCATCATCACGACTGATGACTGGCGTCATTGCCGCTCAAGATGGCCGTGATGGCTGCCTCCCAGCCCCCGGGAGAAAACAGGGTCAAGCACCGTGACATCGTGGCCGCGCAATGCCAGCGCCTGCGCCACTCCTGCCCCCGCCAAGCCGCCACCGACGATCAGCACAGGCTGCCTGAGAAGAGACGACACAGGGCTGCGCCCCATGCCAGGCCGCAAGGTCGCAACAGTGATTTCACGTTTGCCGCCGAACCCCGGCACTTTACTGACCAGAAAACCCGCATCGCGCAAACCGCGCCGCACCTCGCCGACACAACACCAGGTGGCGGCAGTCGCCTCAGCATTCGCCATGCGCACCAGTTGGCCGAACAAGGAGCGCGTCCACATGTCTGGATTGACTCGCGGCGCAAACCCGTCCAGAAAATAAGCGTCCACGCAGGCGGAAACCTGATTGGCAAGCCGGGCAACCGAACCAAAAGCCAAAGTCAGCGTAAGCCTGCCTTCTTCGAACTCCAGCCTGTGCAAGCCGGGCAACAACGGCGGCCAAGCAGCCACCAATTGTGCGGCAAGCGCTTGTTCGGGCCCCTGCAAATGGCCGGCAAACGCCTGCTCCATGTCCTGTCTTGTAAAGGGATGCGCCTCGAAAGACACCACATGCAAGCGCGCCGAGCGCTGCGGATCGCTGCGCCAGGCTTGCCACAAAGCCAGGAAATTATTGCCCAGCCCAAAACCCGTCTCGCATACGGTAAATACGGCTTTGCCCTGCCAGCGCCCAGGCAGCCCGTTCCCATGCAGAAAAACCCTTCTGGCCTGCTCCAGGGCTCCCCATTCCGGATGATAAACATCGCCAAAACCCGAACTCATCGGCGTACCATGCTCGTTGAACACAAGCCTTGCCGGAACCAAGGGTTCGTAGTTATCGGACATGCGCGGTGCCAAGAAAAAAATAAATTATCGTCACGTACAATAAAAAAGACCGAGCGAACGGCGCTCTTGTTGACCGGAACCTAATGTATGCACTCTTTTCGTCTTCCACTTAGCGACTGCCTGGATGCAGCCGTAACGGCCGCACATGCTGGAGCTGCCATTTTACAGTCGTATGCCCATAATAGGGCCGAGCTTGTCATTGACAAAAAAATGCGCAACGACCTGGTTTCCCAGGCCGACCGGGAAGCAGAAGAAGCCGTCATTGAAATCTTGCGCCAGCGCACACCCGATCTGGGCATCGTGGCTGAAGAAAGCGGCGGCCAGACATCGGGCTCCGCCACTTGGTACATAGACCCTCTTGATGGCACTACCAACTTCCTGCATAGCATTCCTCAATATGCCGTATCGATCGCGCTGATTGCCCATGCCGGCACACTGGTTGATGGCGATACGCCGCTTGAACACGACACGCCGGTTATCGGCGTAGTCTACGACCCGAACCGCGAAGAGCTTTTTACCGCCATGTATGGCGTAGGCGCTTGGCTTAACGAGCGGCGTATTCATTGCTCGCAAACTGAACTGTTAAGCGAGTCTGTCGTTGCCACCGGCTTCCCATTCCGCGACTTCTCGTTCGCCGAACAATACATGCCCACGCTGGACTATGCCATCAACAACACCCGCGGCGTACGCCGGCTAGGCGCGGCCGCCCTGGATCTTGCCTGGGTCGCTTGCGGCCGGTACGACGGTTACTGGGAAATGGGCCTGGCGCCATGGGATGTTGCCGCAGGGGCAGTCATCGTGCGCGAAGCGGGCGGCATTTGCGAAGACATCCACCATCAGGATCCCTGGCCAATCAAGGGCTATGTATATGCGGGCAACCAGCATACCGCCCCCGCGCTGGACGCCATGATCCAGCCGCACCTGAAAAAAGGCTAACGCAGAGACCGGCGCAGAATCTTCCCTACATTGCTCTTGGGCAATTCAGTCCGGTACTCGAACAGATGCGGACGCTTGTACGCTGTAAGGCGAGTGCGGCACCAATCCCGCAAAGCCTGGTCATCAAGCCCCGCATCCTTCTTCACCACGAAAAGCTTGATGGCCTCGCCGGTTTTATCGTCCGGCACGCCTACCGCCGCGCACTCCAGCACACCGGGATGCGCGGCCACGACCTCTTCAATTTCATTGGGGTAGACATTGAACCCCGACACAAGAATCATGTCTTTTTTGCGATCGACCAGACGCAAGCGCCCCTCGGGACTTATAAGGGCGATATCGCCTGTCTTGAAGAACCCCTGATCGGAAAAGGCCTGTTGCGTCTCATCGGGACGCTGCCAGTAACCGAGCATGACCTGGGGGCCGCGCACCCCAAGCTCACCCGCCTGGCCAGGCGTTGCCTGGCGCCCCTTATCGTCAAGCAGCATGACCTCGGTTAGCGGCAAGGGAAATCCGATATCGCCAGAATAGTCCGAAGCATCGGTAGGGTTAGCCGACACGACGGGCGAAGTTTCAGACAGCCCATAGCCCTCGATCAAGGGCAAACCGGTCACCGCCTTCCATTTTTCCGCCACCGACCGTTGTACGGCTGTGCCCCCGCCCAGGCATAGTTTTAAGCGGGAAAAATCCAGAGCGGCGAATTGATCCCGATTCACCAGGCTATTGAACAAGGTATTGACGCCAGGAAAAATACTAATGGGGTCGCGGCGCCATGCGCGGAACACGCTGGCGGCATCGCGTGGATTGGCAACCAGCACGCTGCACAGGCCGGTATGCACGGAAAACAATCCACACAGGGTCAAGGCAAAAATATGATAAAGCGGCAAGGCGCTAAGAACGGTCAAGGGTTCGCCCGGCAGCTTGCCTAACGCCGGCTGCGCCACAGCCTGCACCTGCAGGACATTGGCGACCAGATTGCGCTGAGTCAGCATGGCCCCCTTGGGTATGCCAGTCGTACCCCCTGTGTACTGCAGGATGGCGACATCATCCATGGCTATTGCCGGCCTGGTCCACTGCAGGCCGGCGCCTTCGCGCAAAACACGCTCGAAAGGCACTGTGCCGGCAAGCACATACGCAGGAATCGCCCTTTTGATGTAGCGCAGCACAAAATTGATCGCACGGCCCTTGAGGCCCAGCATGTCTCCCACCGAAACCAGGACTATCCGACGCGGCATGGCGCTGGCAGGCACGGCGGCAAGCGTTGCCGCAAAGTTCTCAAGAATGAAAATAGCCTCGGCGCCGCTGTCTGATAATTGATGTTCCAGTTCGCGCGCCGTATACAAAGGATTGATATTGACAGCTATCATTCCGGCGCGCAGCACCCCCAGCAAGGCCACCATGTAGGGCATGACATTGGGCATCATCAGCGCCACACGAGCTCCTGGCGCCAACCCCTGCTGCATCAGCCACGCCGCCACGGCATCGGCGCCGCGGTCGAGTTCGTCGTAGCGCAAATCGCGCCCCATGAAAACCAGGGCGCGGCGGGGACCATGCATGCGGCATGCCTGATCGAGCATATCCACCAAAGAGGTATACGCATCTATGCCGATATCCTCGGGAACGTTTTCAGGGCGATAATGCACGCAAGGCTTTTCCATTCGCTTAACAGGGCTGTCGCACCCTTTTTCGTTTCGTTAGTTTGATGATACGCTGTAGCAAGTGTAAAGTTTTACCGACGAATACTACAGGACCCGCCATCATGAAATTAGCTGAACCTATCGTCGGATGGAAGTCCGAAATCTCCGCCATTCGCCGTGATATCCATGCGCACCCCGAACTGGCTTACGAAGAGGTCAGGACAGCGGATATCGTGTCCAACGCGCTGGAATCATGGGGAATACCCACCCATCGCGGCCTGGGGGTCACCGGGGTCGTCGGCACCATACACGGCAAAACCCAGAATGGGCGAGCCCTGGGCCTGCGCGCCGACATGGACGCACTGCCCATGCAAGAACTTAACGCCTTCGATCACGCCAGCAAGCATCCTGGAAAAATGCATGCCTGCGGCCACGACGGCCATACTGCCATGCTGCTGGCCGCGGCACGCTACCTGGCGGAACACCGCGATTTCGACGGCACGGTCTATGTCATATTCCAGCCGGCGGAAGAAGGGTTCAGCGGCGCCAAGGCCATGATAGACGATGGCCTGTTCACGCTATTCCCCATGGACGCCGTATTCGGCATGCACAATTGGCCCGGCATGGACGTCGGCACTTTCGGCGTTATTGCCGGCCCCATGATGGCTTCCAGCAATACATTTGAAATCCG
>DATJBV010000016.1:0-4603 GCA_035515055.1 Candidimonas sp. | reverse complement strand
GAAACCCTTATAGTTGACGTTTACGTAAACGTAATATAAATACACTTTCCAAGCAACTCTGCCAAACTACGCATTGCGGGCATTGGCCAACGGCATTACTTTCAGGCACGACACTGGAGACAACAATGAATATTCCCGGCTTAAATTTCGACCTGGGTTCCGACCTAGACATGCTGCGCGATGCGATCCATGATTTTGCACAGGCCGAAATCGCCCCCCGTGCCGCGGAAGCCGACCGCAGTGACCAGTTCCCCATGGATTTATGGCGCAAGTTCGGCAACCTGGGCCTGCTGGGCATGACCGTTGGCGAAGCCTACGGCGGCTCGAATATGGGTTACCTGGCGCACATGATCGCCATGGAAGAGCTTTCGCGCGCCAGCGCCTCGATTGCATTGTCGTACGGCGCGCACTCGAATCTATGCGTCAACCAAATTCACCGCAACGGCACTGAGCAGCAAAAACAGAAATACCTGCCCAAACTGGTGTCGGGCGAGCATATAGGCGCCCTGGCCATGAGCGAACCGGGCGCCGGCTCCGATGTCGTCAGCATGAAACTGCGCGCCGAAAAGAAAGGCGACCGCTATGTGCTTAACGGGAACAAAATGTGGATCACCAACGGCCCGGATGCCGATACGCTGGTGGTCTACGCGAAAACCGATCCGGCCGCCAAGCAGCGCGGCATCACGGCGTTCATTATCGAAAAGGGCTACAAGGGCTTTTCGTGCGCACAGAAACTGGACAAGCTGGGCATGCGCGGCAGCCATACCGGCGAACTGGTATTCCAGGATTGCGAAGTCCCTGAAGAAAACATCTTGGGCGAACTCAATGGCGGCGTCAAAGTATTGATGAGCGGCCTGGACTACGAACGCGCCGTGCTTGCGGGCGGGCCGCTGGGCATCATGCAAGCCGTCATGGACGTTGTCATCCCTTATATCCACGACCGCAAACAGTTCGGCCAATCCATCGGCGAGTTCCAGCTTATCCAAGGCAAGGTCGCCGACCTTTACACTACGCTGCAAGCCAGCCGCGCCTTTTGCTATGCCGTGGGCAAGAACCTCGACAAGCTCGGCACAGGCCACGCACGCGAAGTCCGCAAGGACTGCGCCGCGGTCATCCTGTACTGCGCCGAAAAAGCCACCTGGATGGCCGGCGAAGGCATACAGATACTGGGCGGCAATGGCTATATCAACGACTACCCTACAGGCCGCCTGTGGCGCGATGCCAAACTGTATGAAATCGGCGCCGGCACCAGCGAAATCCGCCGCATGCTGATCGGACGCGAACTGTTCAACGAAACGGCGTAAGCCAGCCCCGGCATTGCCCAGCGACAGCAGTGCCGGCGTTTTATCGCCCTTGTCCACATAAAGGTAAGGCATGACGTTTTTCGGAGACCACCAGCATATCGAGCAGGTAACGCCCCGGGGCCTATCGCCCCAAGCGGTGGCGAAAACCATACTCGATGGCTTCGATCGTCACTACGCCTTGTTTCGCTATGGGGCGCAGCGCGCCAAATCCCTGTTCGAATCGGGAAACTGGCGCGGCATACAGCAGCTTTCGCGCGAACGCATCGAGTACTACGATACCCGTGTCCATGAATGCACGACCCTGCTGAATACCGCGTTAAAGGGCAGCGACGCCAGCCCCAGCGGCGCCTCGGCGCAGCAAAGCCTGACGCCGGCGCAACTGGTTTTCTGGCAAAGCGTGAAAACGGAATTTGTCGCCCTGTTGGCCGGACACAGGCAACCGGAGTGCGCCGAAACGTTCTTCAATTCGGTGTCTTGCCGTATTTTGCATCGCGATTATTTTCACAACGACTTCCTGTTTGTACGGCCCGCCATCGCGACCGACTACCTGGACAGCAAACTGCCTTCGTACCGCGTTTACTATCCGGCCAGCCTGGGGCTAGAAAAAGCAATCATCAACATGGTGGCCGACTTCGGGTTGGCTGCGCCCTTTGCCGATCTGCCCGCCGATGCCCGCAAAGTGGCCCGCATGGCCATACATCAGTTGCGCAAAGCCATTCCCAGCGGCGCGGGCCAGCGCATTTCCCCCGATTGCCAGATTCATGTGCTCAATTCCCTGTTCTTCCGGAACAAGGGCGCCTATGTGGTCGGCCGGCTGGTCAATCAAGGCACGATCTACCCTTTTGCCATTGCCTTGTTGCATACCCCTTCAGGCCATATCCGGCTTGACGCATTGCTGCATACCTCAGACGATCTGAGCACGCTGTTCAGCTTCACACGAGCCTACTTCCTGGTCGACATGGAAACCCCGGCGGCCTATGTCGGCTTCCTGAATTCCCTGCTGCCGCGCAAACCCAAGGCGGAAATCTACACCACCATAGGCTTGCAAAAGCAGGGGAAAACGCTGTTCTACCGCGACTTCCTGCACCACCTGGCCCACTCCCACGACGACTTCGATATTGCGCCAGGCATACACGGCATGGTCATGACCGTGTTCACGCTCTCGTCCTACCCTTATGTGTTCAAGCTGATACGCGATCGCATCGCCAAGGACGGCATGGACCACGCCACCGTACGGCGCAAATATCAGTTGGTGAAGAAGCATGACCGGGTGGGACGCATGGCCGATACCTGGGAATACTCCCAGGTGGCGCTGCCCCGCGCCCGCTTTTCGGACACCCTGCTGGCCGAGCTGCGCAGCCAGGTACCCAGCCTGATGGAAGAAAACGGTGACACCATCGTCTTGCGCCATGTGTACATCGAACGCCGCATGACACCGCTTAACCTGTACTTGGCGCGCGTGTCCGACGCCGCGCTGGAAACCGCCATCAAAGGCTATGGCGATGCCATACGCGAACTGGCGGCGGCCAATATCTTCCCCGGCGACATGCTGTTCAAGAACTTCGGCGTTACACGCTTGGGGCGCGTTGTATTCTATGATTACGACGAAATCCAGCATATGACGGAGATGAATTTCCGGCATATACCGCCGGCTCCGAACGAAGAGGCCGAGCTCTCTAACGAGCCTTGGTATCCGGTCGGCGCCAACGATGTATTTCCCGAAGAGTTTCGCTTTTTCCTGCTTGGCGATTCTCGCGTGCGAAGCGCATTCCTGAAACACCACGCCGACCTGCTCGAGGCCGGCTGGTGGCAGGCCTGCCGCGAACGCGCCGCCCAAGGCCGTATCGAAGACATCTTTCCTTACCACCTTGAACGGCGCCTTCATATCTCAAGCACACAACCCTCTGCAAGCACCCCTGCTTTTCCTTTTCCCTCAGGAGCAAATCATGTCTGATCCCATCGTTTTAGTCTCGGTTGCACGTACCCCCATGGGCGGTATGATGGGCAGCCTCTCCGGCTTGGCCGCACATGAACTCGGCGCCATCGCCATCAAGGCTGCTGTCGAACGCGCAGGCATCCAGGGCGACGCCGTCAATGAAGTCATCATGGGCAACGTCCTGCAGGCCGGCCAAGGCCAGGCCCCGGCACGCCAGGCGGCATTGGGCGCTGGCCTGCCATTGGGCGTAGGCTGCACCACCATCCATAAAGTTTGCGGATCGGGCCTCAAGGCAGCCATGTTCGGGCACGACATCATTGCCGCCGGCAGCGCCGACGTCGTCGTGGCCGGCGGCCAGGAAAGCATGAGCAATGCACCTTACCTGCTGCTGCGCGGCCGCCAAGGCTACCGCTACGGCCACTCAACGGTATACGACCACATGGCGCTGGACGGCCTGGAAGACGCCTACCAACGCGGTACCGCCATGGGTGTATTCGCTGAAGACTGCGCCGCCAAGTACACGTTCACACGCGAACAGCAAGATGCCTTCTCACTGGAATCGGTACGCCGCGCACGCGCCGCTATCGCCGAAGGCAGCTTCAAGTGGGAAATCGCGCCAGTCACGATTGCGGGACGCAAGGGCGATACCGTGATCGACACCGACGAAGGGCCCGGCAAAGCCATGCCGGAAAAGGTTCCTACGCTCAAACCTGCCTTCAAGAAAGACGGCACCATCACGGCAGCCAGCTCGTCGTCCATTTCCGACGGTGCGGCCGCCATGGTGCTGATGCGCGAATCCACCGCCAAAAAACTGGGCGCCACGCCACTGGCCCGCATCGTCGGCCATAGCCAGCACTCGCAAGAGCCCGGCTGGTTTACCACCGCCCCCGTCGGCGCCATCCAGAAACTGTTCGCCAAAACCGGCTGGACTGCCGACGACGTCGATCTCTACGAAATCAACGAAGCCTTTGCCGTGGTGACCATGGCTGCCATGACCGAACTCAAGCTTTCCCATGACAAGGTCAATATCCACGGCGGCGCCACCGCGCTGGGCCACCCCATCGGGGCGTCGGGCGCACGTTTGCTGACCACACTGGTGGGCGCACTACGCAAAACCGGCGGCAAACGCGGCATCGCCTCGCTATGCATAGGCGGCGGTGAAGCGGTCGCCCTGGCGATCGAAATGGTCTAAACCCGTTGCAGGGCACGGCAGTTTTTCTGGCGTGCCCTTTTTTGTTTTTTTAGGAACAGCAATGCCCGTCATCGAGTCCCGGATCAACCCGCGCTCGCAAGCGTTTATCGATAACGCCAGCGCCATGCAGGAGCAGGTCGACGACCTGCAAAAACAACTATCGCAAACCGC
>DATJBV010000015.1:0-115873 GCA_035515055.1 Candidimonas sp. | reverse complement strand
TTGGCCAGCAGGTCTGTGCCTATGTTGCCCGGACCGATGATGGCCGTTCTGATTTTCGTTGCCATGGTTTACTCCTGATAATCTGAATGAACGAAGGTCATGGTGTTGCTCTTACATGCCCATGAGGCGCAAGGGAGCCAGGGACAGCCATGGCACGTAGGTGATAAGCATCAATACAACCAACATCGACACGATGAACGGTATTGCGCCTACCGCGGCTTTCTCGAGCGTGGTCTCGCCCACGCGCGATCCGACGAAGAGGTTGACCCCCACCGGCGGTGTCACCATGCCGATAGCAAGGTTGACGATGATCACGATGCCGAAGTGAACCGGGTCTATCCCTACGGCCAGCACTACGGGCAAAAGAATAGGCACAAGAATGATGATGGCGGCCAGCGTTTCCATGAACATGCCGACGAAGAGCAGCAGGATGTTGATCAGCAGCAGAATCAGGACAGGGCTGTCGGTCAGGTGCACGATGTAGTCGGCGATCATGAAGGGAATGCGTTCGATGGCCAGCATGCGCCCGAAGATAGTGGCGGTGCCGACGATTACGATCACGGTTGCCGAAGTCAATGCCGAGTCGGCAATGACCTTGTACAAATCCTTCAGCTTGATCTCCTTGTGAACGAATACACCGACGACAAAGCCATAGATCACGCCAACGGCGGCGGCCTCGGTGGGCGTAAAGACGCCGCCATAGATACCGCCAAGAATAATGACCGGCACCAGCAAGGCCCACTTGGCCTCCCAAATGGTCGAGCGGATTTGAGCCGCGGTGAAGCGTTCCGACGAGCCGCGATACCCCAGCTTGCGTGCCTTGACGTAGGCAACGATCATCAGGCCAAAGCCCACCAGCAAGCCCGGGATAATACCCGCCAGGAACATTTGCGTGATCGATACGTTCGCCGACACCGCGTAAATGATCATGGGAATGCTGGGCGGGATGATGATCCCGATACTGCCGGCGGATGCGATCAAGCCAACCGAATAGCCCTTGTTGTAGCCTGCCTTCGTCATGGCAGGCAGCAGCAGGCCGCCGATGGCCGCGACCGTGGCCGGACCGGACCCAGAGATGGCGGCAAAGAACATGCAGGTGACGACGGCAATGATGGCCAGGCCGCCGGTATAGCGCCCAAAGAACACATTGGCAACGCTCAAGAGCCGGCGCGATAGGCCGCCTTGCCCCATGAGTTCGCCTGCCAGTATGAAGAAGGGAACGGCCATCAGGGGGAAGGAATCGATGGACGTGACCAGGCCCTGCGCGATATACGTGCTGCTGACTTTGCCGCTATAAAGCAGCGCAAGCGCCGAGGCCAGGCCCAGTGAAATGGCGACTGGCACGCTCGCGATGAGCAGCGCGATGAAACATCCGAATAGGAGGAAGGAGATCATTGTTGGGCCTCGCCGCGGATGGCGTTGACTTCAATATTGATACGCTGCAGCAGCCGCAGGATGACGAGCCCGAAGCCGACGGTCGGTGCCATGTAGATCCAGCCCATGGGCAGGCCCATTGCCGACGATTTCTGGCCGAACATGAAAATCTTTACTGTCAGCGCGTAGCCTTCCTTCATCACCATGATGGAAAAGACAATGAAGAGCAGGTGCGAAAAAATCGCGGCGTAGCGTTGATACACGGGCGAAAACTTGTGCACCACGGCTTCGACGCAGATATGCGCGTTGCGCTTGACGCCGCACGCGACACCAATATAGGTGGCCCAGATAAAGCAATAACGGGCCAGTTCTTCGGACCAGGCCAGCGAGTCGTTCAAGACGTAGCGCATGAAAACCTGGGTGCCGATGAGTATGGACATCAACGAAAGGAGCAGCACCATCAGTGCTTCTTCCAGATGCTGATCAATGAACTTGAACATAGTCTTTATCCAGTGCCCGGCCACGGACATCCGGGAATGGCGGCGGTTGCCGCTATTCCCGGAGTTATGCACTATCGGGCATTACGCTTTAAGGGGATTAGCCGTTGACTTCGGCGATGATGCTGTCGACGATTTTGGCGCCGACCTTCTTCTTGACCAGCTCGTGGATAGGACCCATTTTGCTGGAGAAGGCTTGCAGCTCCTCCGGTGTCAGTTCGGTGATCGTGACGTTGGGCATATTGGCGACGGCATTGTCGTCGGCCTTTTGGGCCAGGGCGCGCTGATAGTCCGTGGTCTTCTTAATGGCATCGGCAAAGATGGCTTTTTGCTCGTCGCTGAAGCGGCTGTAGACGTCAGGGTTGATCATGACGGGCCACGGGGAGTAAACGTGGTTGGTCATGGAGATGTGCTTCTGGACTTCGTAGAACTTCATGTCGTAGAACAGGTTGATGGGGCCTTCCTGTGCGTCGAACGTACCCTGTTGCAAGGCGGTGAAGAGCTCGCCGAATGCCAGTGGCGCAGGGTTGGCGCCTTCTTCTTTCCAGGCGGCAATGTGCACTTCGTTTTCCATGGTGCGCATTTTCATGCCTGCCAGATCCTGGGGCGTACGAATAGCTTTCTTGTTATTCGTGAGCTGGCGGAAACCATTTTCCCAATAGCCCACCGCCTTGATGCCGACCTTGTTCAAGCTGTCGAGCAGGCCTTGACCAATTTGGCCGTCAAGGACGCGGTAGACGCTCGCGCGGTCCTTGAACATGAAAGGGATATCGAGCGCGAAGAATTCTTTATTGAAATTGCCCAGCACGGCTGACGACACAAACGCCATGTCGACGTTGCCCAACTGTATGCTTTCGATCAGTTCGCGTTCGCTGCCAAGCTGTGCGCTTGGAAAGATTTGAATGGTGATCTGCCCGTTGGTCTTTTCGGCAAGTTCTTTACCAAGGAATTCGAACGCGTGGTGGCCGGTGCTTGTCGTGGATGAAGCGTGACCCGCCTTCAACACGATTTTATTGTTGGCGGCCGCCTGGCCGGCGGCGCCGACAGACAATGCACACAAACCGAGGGCCATGACGGCCGAGCGCACGAATTTCTTTGGAAGCTTGAATAGCATTGTCCATCTCCATGTATTAATTATTTGCCGCCGCAGCTTGCGGTAGGGCCGCTTAGTCACAACAAAGACGCGTCGGAGTTCATTGCCCGCGGCTTCTGTGAACGAACTGAACGGGCACGACACGATTTTTCAGATTGTAAATTGGTGCTAAACTTTTTTCAACTGTTGAGTAATGGTCTCAACATATGAGAATGATAACAGAGTAACCCTCGACAACGGAGCCGTCATGCCCAGCCAACCGAACACCGCGCCATCCACTAATGTTGACCGCAACGCCGCCACTGTGCTTGCCGCACTTCGCCTCGCGCTGGGCGACGAGCAGGTACTGACTGGCGCCCTGGCAAGCGAAAAGTATCTTAAGGATTGGAGCGGAGAAAAAGCCGATACGCTGCTGGCGGTCGTGCGTCCCCGCACGACCGAGGAAGTGTCGGGTGTGATGGCGGCTTGCCACGCGCAACATTGGCCTGTCGTGCCGCAAGGCGGATTGACAGGGCTGGCGGGCGGCGCTGTTCCAACCGGCAATGCCGTTGCGCTGTCGCTGGAACGCATGACTGGCGTTATTGAAATCGACAACGCGTCGGCCACCATGACGGTATGGGCGGGCACGCCCTTGCAGACCATACAGGAGGCGGCACGGGATGCCGGTTTCTTCTTTCCGCTGGACCTTGGAGCACGCGGTTCCTGCCAAATCGGCGGCAACATAGCGACAAACGCGGGGGGCAATCGCGTCATACGCTACGGCATGACGCGCGACCTGGTCCTGGGCTTGGAAGTCGTCATGCCCGACGGCACCATCATGTCGATGATGAACAAAATGGTAAAGAACAACGCCGGTCCCGACCTGAAGCATTTGTTCATCGGGACGGAAGGCACGATGGGCGTCATCAGCAAAGCCGTGCTGCGTCTCCATCCCGGCGTAACCGGCGCCAATACCGCGCTGATTGCGCTGACCGGTTTCGATGCCGTGGTGAAGCTGCTGCGCCACGCCCAGCAGCGCTTGTCCGGACTTGTCAGCGCGTTCGAGGTCATGTGGCCCGACTACTACGAAGCAGCCACGACCGCGGGCGGCATCAGGGCACCGCTGGCCGCCGGCTATCCCGTGTACGTGTTGCTTGATATGCAAGGCGCCATGCCCGAGGAAGATGCGCCGCGATTCGAATCCGTACTGGAGCATGCGCTGGCCGAAGGCTGGGCGCTCGACGCGGCGGTGGCGCAATCACATGCGGACGCGGAAGACTTCTGGGCCCTGCGCGACTCGGTCGGTGAAATGCTGCAGGCATTTGCGCCCACCATCAACTTCGATGTGTCTTTTCCGATTTCACGTATTGGCGACTGCGTGGACCGCCTGCGTGCCGTCATGGCCGCGCAATTCCCGACCATTCCCGCCATGTTTTTCGGCCATGTCGGGGATGGCAACGTGCACATTGTGGTTGGGCCCGTCCCGGAAGATGGCCGAAAAACCGAGCATGCGATCGAGAAGGCCTTCTACACCGTGACGCGGGACCTGGAAGGTTCGGTATCCGCGGAGCACGGCATTGGACTGCACAAGAAGGAATGGCTGGAATACAGCCGCAACGAGGCCGAGATTGCCCTGATCAAGTCCATGAAACGCGCCATTGATCCGCATAACATCATGAATCCCGGCAAAATCGTGAGTCTCTAGCGCGCCCCGCCCAGTTCGGCGCTGATCTGAGCGGCCGTACGCTGCACCATGGGGACGAGTTCACGCATGCGGTCGGCGTCCATGTATTCGATGGTGCTTGACACGCTGACGGCGGCGACGATCTTATGGCTACTGTCGTACACCGGCGCGGCGACACAGCGTATAGATGCTTCGTCTTCGCCCAGGTCGTACGAATAGCCGGCCTTTGCATAGCGTCGCATGGTGTCCAGCCACTGCGGTTTCGACATGGCCTCGCGTAGCAAATGAGCCCCGCGATCATAGACTGCGGCCCATTCGTCTTCCGACTTGTCGAGCAACAAGGCCTTGCCGATTCCGGTGGAGATCACCGGCTTGCTGCCTCCGATACGCGAACTGATTTCCACGGCCCGGCGGCTGGCCACCTTGTCCAGATAAATGACGGAGTCCATCTCGGCATAGGCGAGGTGGACGGTATCGGACGTTGCCTGGGCAAGATGCCAAAGCAGCGGTCGCGCCAGGCGCGTCAAGTCGACTTGGGAATACGCCTGATAGCCAAGTTCCAGCACCTTGCGGCCTAGCCGGTAGCCGCGATCCGGGTCGCGAGCGACGTAATGCCGCTGCTGCAGCGCCGATAGAATGCGGTGAGCCGTGCTGTAGGTCATGCCGGTTTTTTGCGCGATATCGGAGATGTCGATAACACCCTGGGCGACCGCCTCGATGATGTCCAGGCCGCGCATCAGCGTTTGACTGGCCAGTGGCTTATTGGTGTTGTCGGGCGCGGGGGACGCATGTGGCTGCGCCGTGGATTGTTTTATATTTTTTGCCATGGATAGCTACCTATTTGGCGGCCATTATAGCGATCAGCCTATACGTGCCTAGGTTGTCGGTCTCTTAAAACTTTCCAGATGGCCGGCACCCGCCGACACCTCGCGCCAATTGCCGACGGGAAGATCGATCACGGCAAGACTACCCGTGGGAAAGTGGTCTTCCAGTAGCGCCATGGCCGAAGGACGCCCGGTAGCCGCGAGCGTTGTCGCCAGCCGTTCGAAGCCGGGGTTGTGACCGACAAGCAGCAGGGTTCCAATATGGTCAGGTGTGTCCTTGATGACATCAATGATGTTTTCGTGCGCCGCCTCGTAAATACGGGGCTCGTTGCGTTGCGGTATATCGGCGCCCAGGTACGCCTGGGCGAGCTGCCACGTGTCCTGTGTGCGACGCGCCGTCGATACGACCGCCATGTCCGGCACCAGTTTTTCCCGGGCCATGTACTCCCCGATGATGGCGCTTTGCCGCTGGCCACGCTCCGACAACGGCCGCTCGTGGTCTTCCACAGCGAATGGGCGGTCGGCTTCGGCATGGCGTAATAGCAGGAGTCTGCGCATGAATGGTTTCCTTGGTGAAATCGGGGGCGTCTTACTTCAACAGGCGCGCTACGCCCTCTTGTAGCAGTCTAAACAATTCCTGAGCGACAGAGGCTGGTTCGCTGTCTTTAAGGCGGAGTATAGCGACCCCGGGCAATGGCAAGGCTTGCTTGACCTTCACAATGGTAATCCCCAGGCGTTCGGCCAGATGGTGCGCGGCATCGGAGCGTACCGCGCCCAGCAAGTTCGGCTGTTCAGCGACCATAGCACCGATCAGTGGTATGAAGCTGGTTTCGACGGCGGGGCGCGGCATGGGCAGGTCGGCCGTCAACATGGCGTTGCGCAACACATTGCGTATGAGGGAGTCTTTCTTTGGCAAGACCCATGCATACGCCTGTAGGTCGCTCAGATCCAATGCGTTTGCCGCGCGTATCGTGGCCGGATGCGCGATAATGCTCACCGCGTCCGGATACAATGGATCTACATGCAACAGGCCAGCTTCCTCATCCGTCAGTGGCCGCGCAGGCAAACTCCCGACGATGAAGTCGATGTCGCCTTGTAGCAGCTGGTCGAATAAGGTGTTGGCAATGCCGTCGGTAACCTCCACGCGTAGCCCCGGGTGTGCCGCGACCAGTCGAGCCAGGGGCTTTGCCAGGAGGGTGACCGTGGTATGCGAAGGCGCCCCTATTCGCAAGAGGGTCTCGCCTGCGTTCCCATGGGCGTCGAGTTTGCTCTCGATGCGTGCCACCTGCTTAAGCACCAGCCTGGCGTGATGCACCAGTGAGTCGCCGAACGATGTCAATACCACGCCGTCGCGTTTGCGCTCGAAGACGGGTACACCCATCGCGGTTTCGATTTCGCGCGCGATCTTGCTGATTGCCGGAGCCGACAATGCCATTCGGTCAGCCAACATGCGGAAGGACAGCCCATCGGCGACGCCGCATATCATCTCGAACTGCTTTAGGCGCAGCCGATTGAGCAGCGTAGAGCGAGGGGTGTTGTCCATGGTTAACCAAAAGTTATTGAATCGTGATTAAAAGCGACTATTGATTAACTATATACCAGCCTATCCTATATTCAAGAGCCGAAATAAACGGGTAGCGGAAAACCACCGAGGAGACACAATGAACTTATTCAAACTTGCCGGACTTGCAGTTCTGGCCAGCGCCGTGCCGCTGGCCGCCCAGGGACAGCAAGCCTCTTGGCCCACTAAAGCCATTACTATCGTCGTCCCGTTTCCTCCTGGCGGCGCGACTGATGTCATGGCCCGCATCCTAGCGCCAAAGATCGAGAAGTCGATTGGGCAGCCCGTGGTTATCGATAACAAGGTAGGCGCCGGCGGAAGCATAGGCACCCAGGCAGTCGCTAGGTCGAAAAACGACGGCTACACCTTTCTGTGGGGAACCGTGGCAACGCATGGCATCGGCCCGAATATCTACAAGAAGCTGCCCTACGATGCAATAAAAGACTTCACCCCCGTCGTGCGCGTTGTCGACCAGCCCTATGTGCTCGTTGCTCATCCCGACCTGGGCGTCAATAGCGTTGCCGAATTGACGGTGAAAGCGAAGGCGAATCCAGATAGCATTCCCGCAGCGTCGGCCGGCCAAGGAACGGGCGCTCACATGATTCTTGAAAAGTATCAGTCCGAGACACAGGCCAAATTGCTGCATGTTCCATATAAAGGTGCAGGTCCGGCCATGACGGATTTGCTGGGCGGCCAGGTCAAGGTCGCATTCGACGTGATCCTGACGACGGTCCCATACATCGAGGCAAAACGCGTCGTGCCTTTGGCAGTCACCAGCGCCACACGTTCCTCGGCATTGCCCAATGTCCCCACCATGGACGAGGCGGGTGTCAGCGGATTTAACGCCGTGGGCTGGAATGGGATTTTTGCGCCGGCGGGAACACCGGACAACGTGGTGCGGAAGATCAATATGGCTGTCAATGACGCGCTGGCGCTGCCCGAAATCAGAGACAGAATCATCAAGGACGGCTCCATACCGGTCGGCGGTACGCCTGAAAAGTTCCGCGAGTTCGTGGAATCTGAAGTGGCAAGCTGGGGTGAGGTCGCCCGCAAAGCCAATGTAGTTCTGGATTAAAGGCAACCCAATGAACGACGCGAGCATGCGCGGGCAATCGACAACGGGACGGGAGGCTGGCGGCGCGTCCGGCCCGCTGTTGGGAATCAAAGTGTTGGATATCTCCACGGTCGTCGCCGGACCTTTATCAGCCACCTTGCTGGCTGACTTCGGTGCCGATGTATTGAAGGTAGAGATCCCAGGCGACGGCGACCACATCCGCCAATTGCCCCCACATAAAGATGGGGTATCCCTCTGGTCGAAGGCGGCGAACCGGAACAAGCGCGGCATAACGCTCGACCTACGCCAGCCCGAAGGCTTACGCTTATTCGAGCAATTGCTGCCTGATTATGATGTTCTGGTTGAAAACTTTCGGCCCGGAACGCTGGATCGTTGGGGTCTGAGCATGGAGCGGCTCACGCAGCTCAAGCCGGGCTTGATCGTCTTACGCGTGACGGGTTTTGGGCAGACCGGCCCATACAGACAGCGGCCGGGTTTTGCCCGCATTTTCGAGGCCATGTCGGGTTTCGTGAACCTTTGCGGCGAGAAGGATGGGCCGCCGCTATATCCCGGCTTCCCTGTTTCCGATGCGTTGACCGGCATATTCGGCGCCTATGCGATCACCGCGGCGCTTCTCCACCGTGAGAGGCATGGGGAAGGTCAGGAGATCGACTTATCGGCGACCGAAGCCATGTTCCGGGTGCTCGACTTCCTGCCCGTCGAGTATGACCAGCTCGGCGTGGTGCGCAGCCGTCAAGGCAACTTGAACGCCTATTCCGCGCCTAGCGACGTCTATAAAACGCAGGACGATAAATGGCTGGCATTGGCCGTTAGCGCGCCGACCGTGTTCAAGCGCTTGACGCAGGCGATCGGCCGTCCGGACTTACTCGATGACCCGGACTTCAATACGAATGCGGCAAGAATCAAGAACCGCGACGAGATTGAAACCATCATGAAAGACTGGTTTGCCGGACGTACGTCCAGCGAGGCGAGCGACATTCTCCATGCGCACGATGTCAGCTTCAGTCCTATCTACGATATTGAAGATATCTTTCAGGATCCGCATTTTGCCGATCGGGAAATGGTCATCCCGGTCGAAGACGAGGATTTTGGATCCATAAAGATGCAAAACGTCGTGCCGCGTTTCTCGAAGACGCCAGGCAGGGTGTGGCGAACTGGACCGGCCGTCGGGCAGCATAACGCCGAGATATATGGCGACCAGCTTGGCTTATCGGACCAGGAACAAGATGCCTTGCGCGGCCGACAGGTAATATAAAAGAGGGTCCGCCCACAACATGCCGAATTGCGATCTACCTGTAGCGAACGAAGTCCGCTTGGACGAGAGTGGGCTTGCGCTACCGACCGAATTTGCGAGCCCGTTCCACTTGGGACAGGCGCAGCTGGACGATTACTTGAGTTCAGTGCATGGCGGGCACCCCGTGCACTCGTCCGATACGCTGGCACGCGCCGCTGGATTTAGCGGCATTCCCTTGGCGGGTGCGCATGTCGTAGGGGCGGCATTGGCCGCCTTTACACAATGCTTCAAACAGCGGCCGATCCAGCTTCTGGCTATCCGGTCTCGGTTTCTTCTGCCGGTATATCCCGGCAATATGGTAACGGTCGGTGTTTTGCTGGACGTGGCATCAGTAAAAAAGCGTCCACATTACCAAATAGGCCAATATGCTGGCGGCTGTTTCCTGCAAAGCGGGGCCATGGCGATCGAGTTGGAAATAGAACTGCGCCTTGTGCTTGCCGATACCGCTGGCTAGCACAAGGCGGCAGGTGGCTTGGCGCCCCGCAGAGCTTATTTGTTCACGTTGACCACGATACGGCCACGGACTTTGCCAGCGAGCAATTCCTGCGATTTACTGATGGCGTCGCTAAGCCCGATGGCGGTGGTATTGATCTGGCCCAATTTTGCAAGGTCCAAGTCAGTAGCCAAGCGGCGCCATGCTTCCGTGCGTTCGGACACGGGGCAATGCGAGCTGTCGATACCCACCAAGGTCACCGCGCGCAAGATGAACGGCGCGACACTGGAAGGGAAATCCATGCCTTGAGCAAGGCCGCAAGCCGCAACCACGCCCCGATAACGCATGCCGGCGCACACATTTGCAAGTGTATGGCTGCCCACCGAGTCCACCGCGCCGGCCCAGCGTTCTTTGGCCAGGGGCTTGCCTGGCTCGCTTAGCGTGTTGCGATCGATGATTTCATCCGCACCCAGCCCTCGTAGGTAATCAGCCTCTTCAGGACGCCCGGTGGATGCCACGACGCGGTAGCCGAGCTTGGCCAGGATGGTCACTGCAACACTGCCTACGCCGCCGGCGGCGCCGGTCACCAGGATGTCGCCCTTGTCGGGCGTTACGCCGTGGCGTTCCAAGGCCATGATGCAGAGCATGGCGGTATAGCCCGCCGTGCCGATGGCCATGGCGTGGTCGGGCTGCATCTCTTGCGGTAAGGGAATCAACCAGTCGGCCTTGACGCGAGCTTTCTGTGCCAGGCCGCCCCAATGGGTTTCCCCCACGCCCCAACCGTTCAGTATGACCTTGTCACCCGCCTTGAAGCCGGCGTGCGCGCTTTGTTCGACCGTACCAACAAAGTCAATGCCAGGCACCATGGGGAATTTGCGCACGACGGGCGACTTCCCGGTGATGGCCAGCCCATCTTTGTAGTTAAGGGTGGAATACTGTACTTGGACGAGAACCTCGCCCTCCGGGAGGTCGGCCTCATCCAATTGCTTGAGCGACGCGCGGTAACCGGCATCGTCTTTTTCGACCAGAATAGCGTTAAACATAATGTCTCCTTATTTGTAGACCGATCGTCTAGTAACGAACAAAAAAAATCGCGGTAATTCGGCAGAACTATTGAAATACTTATTTGGGCAAACCGCTAAAAAACATCTGGGAAAATAGCAACAACGGAGCGTCGCTGCGTATGAGCCGGGCGCGCATTACCGCACCTTCCCAGCCTATCCAAAAGAACGCGGCAAGCTGCTCGGTGTTGGCGCCGGCATTCAGTTCACCGCTGCTCTTGGCCTCGTCCAGGCATGCCGCGAGCCGGCGCTGCCAGTCCTTGAATGTGTGTTCCAACCGTGTCGCAAATGTTTCGTGTGCGGCGCCAAATTCCTGGCTCAAGTTACCAATCAGGCAGCCGCGCCGGAATTCGTGCCTGATCATGCCATGGCGCGCGTCTTCGATAAAGCCGGCCAGCCGGGCTAGCGGCGGGAGCTTGGCGTCCAGCAGCCACTTGTCCAGCTTACGGCCAAAGTAGTCTGCATAGCTGTCAATAACGGCCAGGCCGAAGGCTTCTTTGCTGGGAAAATAATGGTAGAACGACCCTTTGGGTATGTCCAGATGCTTAAGAATCTGGTCAATGCCGGTGCTGTCGAAACCCTGTTCGGTGAGGACTTGCGTGCCGTACCGGACGAGCGACTGCTTGGTGTCAAGGTGCAGTTTGCTGACGTTGGGGGGACGGCCGCGGCGTCTTGGCAGGGCGTTTGGTGTGGTCATGGCTGAATAATAGACCGATCGGTTCTTTAATTCAAGTGTGGTGTGTCTTGGCCTCTGTTGCTGGTATGTAAACCGGCGCCGGTGACGGGGACTGGGTGGCTCAGACGGCTCGCGGTTACGGCTTTGCCGTAACTCCCCGCGCGTCGTACGGCGCTTGAGGCGGCTGCGGAACTCGCAAGAACGGGCAGCCACTGGCTGCCCGTAAGCACCTTGCTCGAACACGCCGCAGCCTTGCATCCTCAAGCGCCGCACGCCACGCGGCGCGCCCGAATCGTTCGCTCCCCCAGCCCCCGCCACCGGCGCCTCGGGGTATGGGTCATGGACGAGGCTGCCCGCCGGCCGCATAACACCGCCAAGCCACAGTGGGCGAGCGCGAGCCGCCGTTTCTTCAGCAAAATAGCGCGACGCAATAAGGCCAAGCACGCAGACCGTCTCCGCGTCGGGTCAACTCAACTAAATGCAGTCGTTGGGGGGAGGCCTTGCCTGGGCCGGCCTTTGAGGCCGCAGCGAGCCCGAACGCGAAGGTAGCCCGCATGGGCGAACGAGCGGGGCGACGCGGGCGAGGCGCGCAGGGCGCCGAGCAGGCCGAGGGGCCGGTCCAGGCAAGGCCTCCCCCCAACGACGTGTTCTTTACAGGAAGTACCGCCGCAACACGGACTACATGCTTCGCAATTCCTTCTTGATGTCCGCCACCAGCGTCCGTAGCCACTTGTTATACGACGGGTGGATCAACGGCCCCGTGTCGCTCGTCTTCGCCACATAACCCAGCGCTTTGCTGTCCTTGTAGTCGAGGCTGTATTTCTTGTTGTCGAAACGGATGATCAGGTCGACCGCGTGTTGGCGCACGTCGATGTGGGCCGCCAGCGCGCCCGGTCCGGCCGGTTTGATTGACCACTCGCGGCGTGTCGCCGCGGCGCTGATTGCCGCCTGCACCTGCGCGGCGGTCAAGGCTTTGCCGCTGGCCGTCTCCACGGGAATGTTCTCGAACGATTCCATCGGCTTGGAGGGACGGGCGGCACTGGCCGACTGGACGAATGCAAGGGCCGCAAGGGTACACAGTAGAAAACGCAACAGCTTGGTCATATCACTTTTCTCCGGGGTGGTTAATAACGCATTCATTGCCAGCGGCGGAACACCAGCGAGGTGTTGATGCCGCCGAACGCAAAGTTGTTGTTGATGACATATTCGTGCGTCGCGGTGACGCCGTCGCCTTTGATGTAATCCAGGTCGCCGCAGCGAGGGTCGACTTCGGTCAGGTTGAGGGTTGGCGCATACCAGTCGGCATTGAGCATTTCGACGCAAAACCAGGATTCCAGCGCCCCGCAGGCGCCCAGGGTGTGGCCAAGATAGCTTTTCTGGGAGCTCAGCTGTATGCGCGATCCGAAAAGACCGTGCGTGGCCTGCGTTTCGGCAATGTCGCCTTGTTCGGTAGCCGTGCCATGGCCGTTGACGTAGCCGATGGCCGAAGGCGACAGGCCCGCGTCGGCCAACGCCATTTCCATGGCGATGCGCATGGTGGCGGCCTCCGGTCGGGTAATGTGCGTGCCGTCGGAGTTGCAGCCGAAGCCCACGATCTCGGCATGGATGCGCGCGCCGCGCGCCTGCGCATGTTCAAGGGACTCGAGCACCAACATGCAGCCGCCTTCGCCGATGACGAGGCCATCCCGTTGCCGGTCATAGGGACGCGGCGTGAGTTGCGGACTATCGTTCTTCTGGCTTGTGGCGTATAAGGCATCGAAGACGATGGCTTCGCTTGGACAGAGTTCTTCGGCGCCGCCCGCGAGCATCATGGCCTGGCGCCCGTAGCGTATGGCTTCGAATGCATAGCCTATGCCCTGGCTGCCCGAGGTGCATGCGCTGGAGGTCGGGATAATGCGGCCTTTCAGGCCGAAGAAGATGCCGATGTTCGCCGCGGTGGTATGCGGCATCATGCGGACATACGAGTTGGCATTGAGGCCTTCCGCCACGCCGTTGATCAGCATGTTGGCGAAAGCGCAGACATCAGCCGTGCTGCCGGTGGATGAGCCGCAAGCCACGCCCATGCGGCCATCGGCAATGCTGGGGTCGTTCAACAAGCCGGCGTCGGCCAGGGCCAATTCGGCCGCGCCCACGGAAAGCTGCGAAACACGCCCCATGCTGCGCAACTGCTTGCGTGTCCAGTGCGGTGGCGCGGTGTAGTCGACGATAGGCGCCGCAAGCCGCGTGTTCAAATCGGCATATTGGTCCCACTCCGGCATCGTGCGCACGGCATTGCGTCCTGCCTGCATGTTGGAGCGTATGGTGGACCAGTCACTTCCCAGGGCGCTAAGGCCGCCCATGCCGGTGATGACGACACGTTGCATCAGCACAATCCTCCGTTGACCGCCAACACCTGGCGAGTAATGTATCCAGCGTCTTTCGACATCAAGAAGGCGACCGCTGCCGCCACTTCGTGAGGCTGGCCCATGCGTTGCGCGGGCACGGCCTTGAGTATCTCGTCGACCGGCACGTGGCTGGCGATCATGTCGGTTTCTATCAGTCCTGGCGCCACGCAATTAACGGTGATATGGCGTTTGCCGAGTTCCACAGCCAGCGCTTTGGCGGCGCCGATCAGGCCGGCCTTGGATGCGCTGTAGTTGACCTGGCCGCGATTCCCCACCAGCCCCGATACCGATGTCATGCAGACGATGCGGCCCGGCGCGCGGCGGCGGATCATGGGCATGATGATGGGATGCAGTACGTTATAGAAGCCGTCGAGGTTGGTGCGCAGCACCTGGTCCCAGTCGTCTCCGGTCAGTGCGGGAAAGGCGGCGTCCCGGCTCAGGCCGGCATTGAGCGCAACGCCGTAATAGGCGCCGTGGGCTTCCACGTCGGCGGTCAACGCATCGGCGCAGGCGGCGCGATCGGCAATATCGAACGCCAATATGCGGGCTTTGCGATCTTTTTTTTGGATTTCTCGCTGGACGTCCAGGGCTTGCGCCATCCCTGTGCGGCAGTGCAGGACAATGTCGTGGCCGGCCTCGGCGAGGCGCAGCGCAATGGCGCGGCCAATGCCGCGGCTCGACCCTGTGACGAGTATCGAAGTGGTGGTCATGGCGCGGGCGTTTCCTCGTAGATGAATTCGTTGACGTTGGGTGGGCTGTAGGCATTGATCCGGGCAGTGGCCAGTACCTGGCCGTCTTGCTCTATGTCGCAGGCGAAAGTGCCCATGCCGGCATCGTCCCGCATCGCGCAGGCGACGCGCACATGCAGTCGGGAACCGGCCGGAAACGAGTCGACATGGCACTCGTAGCGCCGTGTCCCCAACAGAAAACCCAGTTTCACCGCATGTCCCTGGGCGCGTGCCTGGCATCCGGCCCAGGCGGCCACGGCCTGTGCCATGATCTCCAGGCCCAGCCAGGCCGGTAGGCTGCCGTCGGCCTGGCTGTATAGGCCGCCAGGCTTGATGGTGCTTGTGGCCTTGAGGCCGACCGAGTCGAACGAGACCACGTCGTCGATCAGGAGAGCGCTTCCGGAATGCGGGACCAGTTCGGCGATGGGCCAGGGTGTCATAGCGCCCCTCCAAGAATCAGGCTGGCGTTATTGCCGCCGAAGGCAAACGAGTTGCTCATGATAATGCGCGGTGTGTGCGCGCTGAAGCGGTGCGCCGTGGTGGAAAAGTCGAGTGCAGGCAGCGCGGGATCGGGACAGCCGTCCCAGACATGCGGCGGCATGGTGTTTCCGGAGCCGGGGTCGGTAAGCGTCATCCAGGCCAGGGCGGCTTCGAGTGCTCCGGCCGCCCCCAATGCATGACCGGTCAGCGGCTTGGTCGATGCGCATGGAATGCCGTGCTTGAACACGGCCGCCATGGCATGGCTTTCCATGGCGTCGTTGTGTTCTGTTCCAGTCCCATGCAGGTTTACCCAGCTTATGTCGTCGGCGTCGAGGCCGGCGTCGTCGAGCGCATGCCGCATGGCTTGCCGGGCGCCCATGCCTTCCGGGTCGGGCGAAGACATATGCCAGGCGTCGGAGCTTGCGCCTCCTCCAAGCAGACGCACGGCGGGCCCAGTCCCCGGCGTGCGTTCCATCAAGAAGAGCACGGCCGCTTCGCCGATGTTGATTCCATTGCGATTGACGGAAAACGGTGAGCACAGGCCGCCCGAAATGGCTTCGAGGCTGGCAAAGCCATTGATCGTCATGCGGCACAGCGTGTCGGCGCCGCCGCATACGACAGCGTCGCACAAGTCCATATCGAGTAGGTCGCGTGCCGACAGCAGGGCGCGCGCGCTGGAGGTGCATGCCGTCGATACCGTGTAGGCGGGGCCGCGAGCCCCCATCCAGGCGGAGACAAAAGACGCGGGAGCCGAAAGCACCTGACGGCGATAGTCGTAATCGTCCGGCCAGCACCCCTGCGCGTCCAGGTGTTCGAATGCGCGGGCGTTGTCGTTGACGCCGGAGGTGCTTGTTCCGATCACGACGGCAACGCGGTCGGCGCCATACCGGTCGATGGCGGAGCGTAGCGCCGCTTCGATTTGCCGCGCGGCCAGGAGCAGCAGGCGATTATTGCGGCTGTCATGGTGGCGTGCCAAGCTGTCCGGCAGGGCTGGCAGCGCATCGGTACAGGCGCCGAGCATCAATACCCGATTCTCGACCCAGCCCGCTTGCTCGATCATGCCGTGCGTGCTGCCTGCCAGCAGCGCCCGGCGTATTGCGGGGATGCCGCTGCCTGCGGCGCAAACCACGCCGGGAGTACCTAGCCAGTGAGTCATGGAGTCTCCTCCAAAGGTCGGATCAGCCACCGCATGCCATTCGCCGCTTCGATGGTGAATGTGTCGGCCGCCCCCGGTCCTTGCCATGTGATCGTCCAGTACGCCTTGCCATGATGCCGCAAGAGGCGCATGCGGCGGCCTTCGTCGTCCGTCGATACCTGCCAGGATTTGTCAGGATAGGCTTGCGCAAGGCCGTCGCGAGGCGTCCAGGCGAACAGGAGCCCGGCGAACAGCGCGCGGGCACGGGCGTTGGGCGGCAGCAGGCCATCGTTGCGCCATCTGCCGTCCTGGAGTACCTGGCGAGCCAGGGGCAGGCCTAGCGCATCGAAGAGGGACCAGCGCAATATGCCGGCGTCTTCCTGCTGGGCAACCAGGATGGCGTCTTGCCCGGTGTTGCCATTGGCCATTTCCGTAACAAGGACTCGGCGCGGCAGCGCGAGCGCCTGAGCATATTCGTGTCCCGGCGCCCGCACCGGCAATATCGGGGGCGTGGCGCATGCGGCCAGCAGAATGCCAGCCATCGCCACGATGGCACAGCGCAGCCAGGTCGCCCAGGCGACGCGCCGCTGCCGCAATACGGAATGCCGGGAGGATGACATGGCGCTGGTCTAGCCCGGCACAACGGCGGACGGGGCGGCGCAAATCTCGCCGAGCACGCGCAAGCGGCGTTTCGGGTCCGCGACGAATGGATTGTCCATGTCCCACGCATAGCCGGCCAAAATTGAGCTGATCATGCGTCGGATCGCGGGTTCGCTGTGTTCATAGAAAACCACGTCCTGGAACGTGCCTTCGTACCAGCCGTGAACGTAGGCGCGAAAGGTCTCGATGCCTATCATCAGCGGGTCGGCAAAGGCAGTTTGCCAATCCACGGTTTCTCCCATGCGTTGGCGATGCAGCGCATCGGCGGCAAGCTTGGATGAACGCAGGGCGATGGTAATGCCCGATGAGAACACGGGATCCAGGAATTCGGCGGCATTTCCCAATAGGGCATAGCCCGGGCCGTGCAAGGATTTAACGTTAGCCGAATAGCCGCCTATGGTATTGGCGGGCGTATCCCACTCGGCATTGGGAAGCAGGCGCTTCAGATTGGGCGCTTCGTCGATGAGCCGACGCAAGGTTTCCATGCGGTCGGCGGATGGGTCGCCATGCAAGGCATCCTCGCCCACGACTCCAATAGAGCAACGCCCGTTCGAAAATGGAATAAGCCAGTACCAGATACCGCGCTCACGAGGGTGGACCGAGATCAGGATCTTGTCGCGGTCGTAGCCGGCGTCGACGATATTGTCCTGGATGTGGGTGAAGATCGCTTTGCGCGGCGGCAGCGAACTGGGGCGCTCCAGGTCGAGCAGCCGCGCCAGGACGCGTCCGTAGCCGCTGGCGTCCAGGACGAAGTCGCATTGAATGGTATCGACCTGTCCATGCTCGTCGCGGACGTCAAGCTCGGGTAGCGCCCCATCGAAGCGAGCCGCCGTAACCTCTTGCTGGTAGCGGACGTCAACGCCCTGGCGTTGGGCCTCGTCGGCAAGCACTGTGTCGAACTTGGCGCGCTCGACCTGGAAGGTGGTCCCCGGGCCTGGTGTGAACTTGTCCCGGAAATCGAAAGAGGCGTAGCGGTCGCCTCGGGCGAAGGCGGCGCCGTTCTTGTTCTGGAAACCCGCGGCGCGTACAGCGTCCATCATGCCGGCCTCTTCAATGAACTCCAGGCAATGTGCAAGCAGGCTCTCGCCGATAGAGAAGCGGGGGAATTGCTGGCGCTCGAGCATCAACACCTGATGGCCCTTGCGCCTCAAGAGGGTGGCGGCAACTGCCCCGGCCGGGCCGGCGCCGATAACGACTATTTCGTGACGTTGCATGGTGATCCTTGAAGGTCCGGTGGATGAGCGCTGAGGACGGGACTGCCTACCCATGGAGCCCACAATAGTGAAAATGTGACGCCGGTGGCGACGGCCAGGCCGAAGCTCGCAATGGCCGGCGTGCTGCTGAATGCCAACATGCCGAAGGAGGCAAGCGTAGTCAGCCCGCCCAGCATGATGCCGACCAGGCTGGCCGCGGCCCCCGCCACTTGTTCGTACATGAAGATGGCATAGTCGACGCCGATGGCCGATACCAGCAGCAGGCCGAAGAGGCTGAACAACGTGAGCGGCTGGCCGATATAGCCCAGGACGGCCAGGCTGCACACAGTGGCGGCGAATGGCACGGCAAGTATGCGCCACGTTGCGCCACGGCCAAGGAAGGCCCATAGCAGCAACCCGGCCACGATGTACGAGGCGAGCTTCAGTTCCGCGGCTTCGACGCGCGTGCTCGAGAACATGTCGTTCAGGTCGGCATTGCGATCGACCAGCGTTGCGCCCGGCACCGACGCCGCAATGGCGGCAAGCGCCTCTACATTGCGCAAGCCTTGCAGGGTGATCATGCCGGCGGCAATGCCATCGTCATTACCCAGCCACAAGGGCCGCCATGGTTCGCCCAGAGGCCCGCCAAGCGCCTCATTCAATGATGGACTCGATGTGGAGGCGAGCGCATCGATGTGCGCCCGCAGGTCGGCGGCGGGGATGCCTAATTCGAGCAGGGGTGCGAGCGCCGTGTCGTCCTTCGACAATGCGATCAGCGCGTGGCGGAGCTCTTCCTGCGTCGATGCGGCGGCGTGCAATTGGCTCAACGAGCGATAGGAGTCCAGCTCCCCGCGCTCGACCATTGTGTCCAGTTCCAGGGCAAGTTGCGTTTGGCGTTCCAGCAGTTCATCTGTATTGCCGGCTTGCACCAGGAAAAACTGACTGGTCGGCGTCAGGCCCGTGATCGCGCCGATGCGCCGCGAATGGTCCGACAAGGTCTGTGCGGGAGCAAGCCAGAGCCGGAGGTCGTCGTGCATGTTCAGGCGGGAAATGCCGCCTGCGCACAGTATTGCGCCGATCAGCAGCGCGAGTCCGGTCATGCGGGGCCGTTGCATGACGCGGGCAAGCACGGCGAGCGAGGCCAGCGCCGCGCGCTTCAGGGGCATATAGGGCCTGGGTTGCCACTTGCCAAACCAGGCGGGCAACAGGCAAACAGTGCAGGTATAGGCGCCCAGCAGGCCGGCTACCGAAAATACGGCGCTTTGCGTGAGCGCGGGAAATGGCGTCAGCGCCAGTGCGGTATAGCCGATGAGCGACGTCGCCAGGCTCAAGCTCAAACCGGCGCGCACGCGACGCAGGGCGGGCCAGGCATGCCAATGCGCCATGCCATAGCTTTTTCCCAGCCAATGCATGGGATAGTCGACCGCCACGCCGATCAGGCTGGCGCCAATGACCAGGGTCAGGACGTGGATGGAGCCGAATATGGCTACGCAAGCCACAAAGCCGCTGAGCATCCCGATGGCGATGGGCGCAAGCGCCAGAAGCGCGCGGGCGCGACGCAGGGTCAGGAGTAGCACGGCCAGCACGGTCAGTACGGAAGCGGCGCCCATCCAGCTGCTCTCTCGTATAGCTTGACCCCGGGCCGCGGCGGCATACAAGATGCCGCCCGTGGCAAGCAATTCGGTTCCCTCGGCGGCCATCCGCGCCTGTCCGTTCGCCACCAGCGCGCCTATTTTCTCAGGAGCGGCCTGGTCGAATGCCCCGCCCCGTGTTTGCGCCCTTATCATCACCCAGGCCTTGCCGTCCGACTCCGCCTGAAGCGTGCCGCTGGCCAAGTCATAGCGGACAAGACCACCCGATGCGGTAAGCGCTTGCTCCGCGCTGTGCGCCAAGCCCAGCCAATCCTGATCCAGCGGGGTGAGTGAGCTGCGCTTGAATGGATCGGTCAGCCCGAGCGCCCGCTGGCGCGTATAGGCGGCGGGATCGTCTTTCAGGAGTGCGCGGTCCGAGGTGCCGGCGGCGCTCAAGCGGGCGGCCAGCAATTGCCGGCGCACCGCGTCCAGGTCCACGTTGACTTCGACGTCGACGCGGGTGAACAAACCGCTTTGCTCCCATTGGGCGGCCACATTGTGTGCGGCCCGCACCGCGCGCGCCGCATCGGCATGGCCCGCCAAAGCAATCAGTTGGCGGCTTAGCGGCTCCTGCGCCCGCGCCTCGGCGCGGGCGGTCAGCCGGTCGGACGATGACGCCGGCAGCAGGTCCAAGAGACTGGACGAAACAGGCCAGCCGTTGCGCGACTGCCATCCCGCGGTGGCAAGCAAGAGACAAAGCAAAACCAGGAAAAGGCGCGGGAGCCAGCGTTCAGTCGGCAAAGGCATGTTCCTCATCTTGCAGCAATTGGCTGGCGGCGTGCGTGTCTGTCATGCTCATCACGCCGCGGTCGCCTTGCGTCTCGAATAGCTCGATACGGTGGACCAGCTTGCCGCCGGAGATGCGTATGCGCTGGAAGACTTGCTGGAGCAATGCCGCCCGCGGCGTCAGTGTCAGCTCCCAATCGTCGGGCTGGCCGGCGAGCGTCATAGTGAAATGCTGTTGCAGGCCTTCGGTGTCGCCCGCCAGGACCGACAAGAATAAGCGGCTTTCGCGGCTGCCGCCGCTATGTTGCGGGACGGGTTGCCAACGGCCCTGGTCGTCGAGGCGCGCGATCCCCTGGGCAGTGATGCGCAAGTCCTGGACGAGCGGGCTGCGCACACGCCACAGCAGGCCGCGGCCGGGCGCCAGGGTGAAGCTGCCCCGACTGGTCAACGGCTGGGCGAGCGAGCGCAAGAATTTCTGTTGCACGAATCCCCCGCGCACGACAGGCGTCGACTGGAGTTGCGTCTGCAGATCGGCTAGGCTGAAAGACCAGGCCAGGGGCGATGCGATGCATAGCAGCAGCGAAAAAATGTAGCGGATCATGCGGCGAGCTGGCATATCAAGCGGTCCTCGCCAATACGCGTTCAACGACTTGTATCAGGCAGTGAGGGGAATTCAATTGCATTTCTCCGGACGCGATGTCGACAGCGACTTGTACGGAGCTTGCCCGGGTCAAGCGCACGCCGCTGGCGTCATCTTGGATAAGGTAGTGGATTTTCAAACGGCTTTCCCATTCGACCAGTTCCGCCCTGATGGTCAGGTGCTGGCCGAAGACGGCTGGATTCATGTAGCGCAGTTGCAGGTCGATGACCGGCCAGGCGTAGCCGGACGCGGCCATGGCGGCGTAGTCATAACCCATATCCGCGAGTAGCGCGCAGCGCGCCTGCTCCAGATACTTCACATAATGGCCGTGCCAGACGACATGCATCATGTCGATATCGAAGAAGGGCACCTGAACAGCGGTGTTCACGCCGTAAATCCCGCGCTTACGCATGGCTGCTCCAAAAGGGAAAGAAGTTGAACCATTGCAACGGCGCCTGCCGACAGTGGGCGGCCAAGCGGTCGGCATAGGCCTGCGCGAGACGCTGGACTTGTGTTGTGCGTGTCGCGCGTGTCCAGCTCACGCTGTCGGCAAGACGCTCCATGCTCACGTTGAAACGGGCATGTTGCCGCGTGCAGAACAACAGATTCACCGGACAGCGCAGCAACCCGGCCAAGAGCCATGGCCCCTGCGGAAGCGGCGCCGTATGGCCAAGAAAGCTCACGTCCACCGTGCGTGCCCCATGCAAGGGAATGCGGTCGCCGGCCAAGGCAAGCCATTCGCCCCGATCAATACGTTCGCTAAGGGCCAGCATGGTTGCGGTGTCCAGTTCGCTCACCTGGATGAGCCTCAGGCGGCTTGTGCCGGCTTCGTCCAACAAGCGGCTGAAATGCACGGCGTTCTTGTCATGCACCAGGACGTTCAGGACGATATCGGCGTTCTGGCTCGCCAAGGCGCGGCATACCTCCATATTGCCCAGGTGGGCGCCGACCAGGATCTGGCCGCGGCCGGTGCCCATCTGGGCGTGCAGCCCATCGGGATCGGCTACATCGAGATCGTGTATCGTGACTTTGCCCTGCCACGCATCGAGCTTGTCCAGCAGCGCACCGGCAAACGCCAGGTATTGCCGGTAGATCGGCATCGGTGTCGGAAATGGGTTGGCATCGGGACAGGCGGCGCGCAGGTAAGCCTGGTACTGGGCAACGCTGCGGCGGGCCTTTGCCCCGGACAGACAAAAGTACAAGACCACCAGCCACACCACCGGCGCAACGACGCGGCGGCCGAGCCGGCGCGCGGCCCAGGCGGTGAGGCGCATCGAGCGCATATTGCCGCGCTCGGGCTGGTTGGCCCAGTGGTGTTCGCTATTCCGCGACGCCGGTGCGTTCATGACCGTCCCTTGTGCGCCAAGCGGCGATACAGCAGGCAGGGCGCGCGCCGCAGCATGCCGAAAAAAAGCCTGGTGTGCATGCGGCTTATCAGGATGTTGTCGCGCCACACATTGAAGTGCGACAGGCCGTCTTCCGGGTAGACGACAGGAGTGGAAATCCAGTGCATGGGCGTGCCTCGCCAGTGCATGGGCACGAGCACGCCAATGTCGAAATCCATGCGCTCGCCCACCGCATGCTCGTCGATAACGGGGAGCACGCCGGCCAGCGGGTACAGGCGAAACCCGCACATGGCGTCACGGATGTCGAAGGACAGTGTGTTGATCCAGACCCAGACGTGGGTCAGCCAGCGGCCGTAATAGCGTGCGCGGGGCATGTCGGCGCCGTACGTCGGCGCGCCGCAAACGAGCGCATCGGGCCGGGCACGCGAGGCTGCAAGAAATGCCGGAACGTCGCCCAGGGCATGCTGGCCGTCGGCGTCGATCTGCAAGGCATGCGTATAGCCGGCGGCATGGGCCGCGCGCAGTCCATCTTTCACGGCCGCCCCCTTGCCGCCATTGAACGTCCGGCGCAGCAGCATGGCATCCCCGCGCGCCGCCAGCTGATCCAGGACAGCCGCGCAGGCGGCACTGGAGCCATCATCGACGAGCACGCATGCCAGGCCGAATGTCCGCATCCTTGCGACGACGGCGCCGACGGTCGAGCCATGGTTGTACACAGGAATGACGGCGCATACTTTATATGTCATCATGCGGCCGCCACAATACGGCCGGAGGCGCAAGCCAGGCCGTCCAGCGTGTACTCAAAGTACATTTTCGCGCGTTGGGCATCCCAGCGCATTGCCAAGTCGACCGTATCGCCGGGGCGGGCGAGGCGCCGGAACTTGAGGGCCTCGATTCCGCCAAAGCGCAGCCCGGGCTGCAGGTCCCGCGTCGCCAGCGTCATGGCCCATCCGACCAGGGCAACGCCGGGAACGACCGGCGTCGGCGCGAAATGACCGGGAAAGTGCGCGAGGTCCAGCGGGATGGACAAGGCGTAGCGCCGGTCGTCGGTTCCCACGGCATAGGCCTGCGGCATGCGGGGCGCCGTGGGCCGCGAGCCCGCGGCATGATCGAAAACGGATTGCGGCAGCTTGTTTTGAGCGTTCCATGGCAAGGCATCCACGAAGCGCCAGCTGCGCGGCAGGGCCAGCGGCTCGAAACGATGCGCCAGGTGTTGCTTCAAGGCGTTTATTAGGGCGGCGCGGCCGCCGTTGCGCAGTCGGTGCCGGCCCGTTTCGTTCAAGGCCACCAGAGCGGTCAGGCGTGTGGCGCCCAGGGCCTGGCCCACACGGGCTTCCGATACGCCGTCATGTTCGGCCAAGGCTTGTTCCAGCATGGGAAGCGCGACCCTTTTTTCCTCTATTTTTACGATGCGGTCCAGTCGGCCGAGCAGGGCGAACCGGCCGTCTTGCAATGTCACGGCATCCGCAGTGTGCTCGTCGGCGGCATTGATCCATGGCGCGCGAGCGCGCAATGCACTGTCGGGCGCCACGCTTGCAGAGAGCCCGGGCAGTGTCTGCCAGTCCGCCGGGCCTTGGCGCCATGCCACCGCGCCGGTTTCGGAACTTCCGTAGATCTCGGTAGGCGGACAACCCAGCCGCGCGGTCAGCGACCTGGACACGTCGGCCGGCAGCGGACCGCCGGACGAAAAGATTTGCAGGATGCCGGGCGCCAGCGTCTCCCACGCAATGGTGTCGCTCAGGCGGCGCAACAACGCTGGACTGGTGACCCATACGGTCGGGCAATGCTGCAGGGTGGCGGCATACAAGTCTTCCGGAAACGACAGTTGAGCTCGCACGATGGGGCGGCCCGCGCACAAAGGCCACAACAGGCGGAACGGCAAGCCGTACATATGTTGCGGGCTGACGCTGCCCATGACGGTGGCGGTAGTGGCCGCGGCCTTCCACTGGTGCTCCAGGGCCTGGACTTCGTCGCGCAACTGCGCCCAACGCTTGAAGATGCGCTTGGGATGTCCGCTGGAACCGGAGGTGCGGAGCTCTATGCCGGCAGCGTTAGTATCCAATACGGTTGCCGAAAGAGGCACATGGCCGGCCAAGTCGGCCAGGTGCCGGGTCTTCGCGGCAGGAAGCAATGCGTGCGCTGCGTCGCTAAGCCACAGTTCGACATCGGCATCCAGTGTGGCGACCGTGTGGGGCTGAAGTTCGCCCGGCAACACGGCAATGACCTCGGCGCGCCAGCAGGCGAGCAGGGCAGTCCCCAGCTGCGCCGCATCGCGGAACCATAGCCCCACTCGCCGCGCCGACGCCGCTTTCAATGCCCCCGCAACGCCTAGGGACTGCGCCATGCATTCGGCATGGTCGAGCTCGGGCCCATGTGCCACCAGGCGATCGGCGCGAGGCGCTGACAGTAGGTCAGGAAGGTCGATCCAGTTCATGATGACGGCGTTTGTTTGAAATGCGCCGGCCGCAACAGCCATTCGCCGGCCAGCAGCAGGCCGATTGCCGCGTAGCTGATGGCGCCGTTGTAGGCCGTCCACCAGCTCCAGGGCGCCCATAAGGCCAGGGCAGCGGCTACGCTTCCATTGACGGCAAAGAAAACCGCCCATACCTGCGTGACCCGGCGGGTATAGCGCACGCCCGACGCCGGCAAGTCGGGGTGGCGCAGTCGGGCCAGGCGTTCGATGACGGGGACGCCGCGTCTCAGGCTTGCGCTAAAAACCAGCAGCAGCATGGCGTTGATCAGGACGGGGTAGGCGCGTAGCCATGGCGCCGAATCGGCGATCGCCATGGCGGCGCAAAAAGCAAGGGCAATAAGCGGCAGCGCGCGTCCGCCGGCCTGCTGCCCGGGCGCCCATACCGCGCGCAGCAGCCACAGGAGGGCAAGCGGCAAGGCAAGCCATGCGGCTTGCACGTGTTCGAGGCTGAAATACACAATAAACGGATAGGCCAGTCCAGCCAGCAGCAGAAGGGCGCCTATCCCGCGCGTCATGCGGCGTCTTCCTGCTTGCGCCAGACGGCCTCCACGACATCCTGCACCGTACGCACCGAACGGAAATCTTCAGCCGCCAGCTTGCGCCCGGTTTGGCGCTTGATGTGATCGATCAGGTCGATGGCGTCGATACTGTCGATCTCCAGGTCGGTGTATAAATCCGTGTCGGGTGCAATGCGCTCACGTTCGATCTCGAACAATTCGACGAGCGCGTCGCATAATCCATCATAGATTTCTTCGCGGGTTTGCATGCGTATATCCCCCTAAACCGGCTTGCGCTGCGCGGCAACGAATTTTGCCAGGCTGGCGACCGTGGCGAAGTGTTCCTGCATATGGCGCGTCTCGGCGTCGATGCTGATGTCGTATTGTTTCTTGATCGCCAGGCCAAGCTCCAGCGCGTCCACGGAGTCGAGCCCCAGGCCTTCGCCGAATAGCGGCGCGGCCGCATCGATGTCGTCCGGGCCTATGTCTTCCAGGTCCAGCGTTTTAATGATCAGAGACTTGATCTCAAGTTCCAGTTGCTTCATGGTGTGCCAGTTCCTGTTCAAAATAATGGTGTAGATATTCGTTCATCCTGCGTCCGGCCACAGGGCCGGCGTGCCGGCTGGCCCAGTGCGACGGGTCCAGGTCTTCGCCCACTTCGATTCTGTAGTGCATCCGCCGATACGGTATGCGATACCACGGCTGGCCCTTGCTCAGGCTGCGTGGATTCATGTGGATGACGACCGGGGTGACGACGCGCGCGCCTCTCAGGGCAATAGCGCAGGCGCCGCGATGGAATACCGGCATGCCGCCCGCGGGCGTGCGCGTACCTTCTGGAAAAACAATTAACGTTTCGCCGTCCCGCAGCGCTTGAGCGGCGCGGTCCAGCATGTCGGCGCTTTCGTCGTTCGTGACATAGCCCGCGCCGCACACTGCGCCGCGGGTAAAACGATTCGTGGCCAGTCCGTGCCGCACAATACAGTTCGCATCGCGGATTTGCGCAATGAGAAACACAACGTCGAGCAAGGATGGATGATTGGCAATGACCATCTGGCCCGGCTGGCCCAGCCGGTGCCCGTTGACGATATCGATACGCAGGATGCCTGTGCGCACCATGAACCATACAAAGTGGCGGAATGCGAGGTTTATCGTCGCCCGGGCGCGGCGACGGCGCGCCGCCGTATCGGCCGGCAGGAGTCGCTGTAGGGGGAAGATGACAAGACGCAACAAAAGCCCACCCAGCCCGAATAGGGTAAAAGCCATGCCGGTGGCCACCAGCCGCCAATGCCAGAGGTCTTCGCGAGGCGGCGTGGCGCTCATGCGTGCCTGGTCCAGAGCCATTGCCGACTGGCGCCGGCGTTGCGCACAGTAGCCGATCCCAGACAGAGGTGGCGCACGAAGTTGAGCGCATTGGGCCAGGGCTGCATTGCCTCATCGCTATCCGGCGACCGTTCCAGCGTCCATTGCGGTCCGCGCTCGATGCGGAAGGCAACGGCATATGAAAACGGTACGTCTGTAATCCACGGCAGGTAAGCGGGAGGGGGACGCTGTTCGGCCAGGACGACCAGCGCAGCGGGGGCGCCCCGGCGCAGCAGAAAGGCGGCTTCGATGAAGGCATGCTCGAGGCCGTCGGCATTGACGGACAGGGCAATCGATTCGGTTCTGTCACCGCGTATGATCGACCACATGCCGGCGATGGCATTATGGACGGACAGGCCGAACGACGTGGGCGACAGGCCTTCGTGGCGCCCCATCGCCTGCAATAATGCGAAACTGCGCGTGGTTTCCCCATGCTGGGATGCGAACACCAGCGGCATGGGTGGACGGTCGGTTGCCAGCGGCCACGCACAGTCGAACACCATGCGCGCCATGGGGCTTAGCCGCCGACGTTGCATGGGGGTAAGGAATGCCAGGGAAGGGGATTCGTGGTCGGCCAGCGGGCAATAGGGATGCCGCGCCCATTGTTCCCAGCTTTCTGCATCGTGCATCTCAGGTGCGGATGCGCGCCATTGTCCGATCGAAAAAGTCACCATAGCGCGCGATTATACTGGCGAACGGCGAGTACGTTTTGCATCTTGTTACCATTACAGAGACCACAATAGCGTTGAGTTTACTTCACCCTCTCCGCCTGGCTTGGGGCCTGCCGCAAGCCGCGGCGCATTATCGGGCGGACCGCTTGTCTTCCGATGACGCGCACCGCGCAAGCCATCCCAGATCCGCGCGGGCGCAGGCCGACTGGGAGGTCAGTCGGGCGCTGCTGCATGCCAGCCGCGCCGCAACGGCGTCTTCACCCTGTGCAGAATCGCTCAGCCACAGCCGGCAGCACGCGGTGGTGGCGCACGCCATGCCGGGGTGGCGACTTGGTATCGACCTCGAGTGCGTGCGTCCACGTCGGGTACTGGATCTTGCCGAATGGACTTGTTGCGCGGGGGAGATCGCGTGGTTGCGGGCGGAGGCCGACCCGCAATGCCGGCTTCGGCGCTTCTACATTTTGTGGACGCTGAAAGAAGCGTTTATCAAGGCCGCTGGCCTGTCGTTCCCGGCGGACCTGTGCTTGTATGGCCTGGACCAGACCCCCGGCGCCTCCTTGTCGCTGCGGGCGCCGCTCGGCGTTTGGCATGCCCGGACGTACGCGATGGGCGCGGGCTGGATTGCCAGCGTGGTCTGGTCTCCCGCCGGGGCAGGGGGCGGCGAAGAACCGCAATGGGCGGCCGGTCCCGCCAGCGCGCTGCCTCTAATCAAGGTGCTGGGCCGTTGGACGGCGGGGGCTTAAGCGGACACGACGCAGTTGCGTTGCCGCTTCTTGGCTTCGTAAAGGCGATCGTCCGCGCGCCTGGCCACGTCGTCCAACGGCTCGTCGTCGTGAAAGCTGGCCACTCCGATGCTGACCGTGAATGGCACAGGCACGCCTTCGTGGTTATAGACGTGGGTCGATTCCGCCTGCTGGCGTATGCGTTCGGCCACGATGGCTGCGTCGGCTTTTTGCGTGCCCACCAGCACCGCCACGAATTCCTCCCCGCCGTATCGCGATACGAAGTCGGCCTTGCGGACTTGCTGGCGCAAGATGGAGGCGAACTTACGCAACACCTGATCGCCCACCGAGTGCCCGTGTGCGTCGTTGATGCGCTTGAAGTGATCCATGTCGAGCATCAACAGCGTCATGGGCACGCGCGGCCTGACCGTTGCCAGCTGTTGCAGGTTATGCGCCAATGCGCCGCGATTCAACAGGCCGGTCAATGGGTCGTGCGTTGCTTCCCTGTATAGGCGAAGCAGCAGCACCAGATGAAAATAATTGGCGGTAAGGGCGACCACGAAAAGCGCGCTCAGCAGCCAGATGTCTTCCCATCCCGCCGGCGTCATCCAACTGCCGGACACGTATTGCGAAAAGATGTGCAGCAGCAGTAGCGCCAGGCCCGACGCCGCCGACTCGGCCAGGGTGAACGGGAAGATGCTGAGGGTAGCCACCAGCAGGAAAGGGATAAAGCTGTATCCCACCAGGCTGTCTATTGCTCCGGCGGGCAGCGTTATGAGCACCAACGCATAGAAAGACGCCGGCAGCGCAATAAGAAGGCCGGCCGAAATGCGGATGCGGCCGATGCGCGCCCGGCTGCACCGCGCCAGCCAGATCGTGGCCAGCAGCCCCGCCATCAGAAAGAAGCGGCCGGGCGTGGTGTAGGCCAGCGTGGCAGCCGGCAGAACGGCAATATCCATGATCACCCACAAGGGCGTAAGAATCGCGAATATCAGGCCCACGACCAGTACGCGGCTGCGCAGGTAGTCGCCCCGCGCATAGGCAAAATCCTTGGAATGGCGGCGACAGCTGAGGGTGTCTTGAATAGAGCTTATGCCGACAGCCTTGATGCCGGCAAAGGCGCCCGAGGGCGACTCCGGCTGGCGCCGGCGCTCGTTGGCCGCCGGCTGCGCGGCCGCGCCGCGCAGGGACTCGGCGCTAGTGAAGGACGGGTCGGCGCTCATTCGTTGCTGATGATGACTTTCATGGCTTTCTCTTTTGCCGCGTTCGCGAATACATCGTACGCCTTGAGGAAGTCGGGAAATGTGTACCGGTGCGTGATCAGGCTTTCGGGCTGGAGCTTGCCGGACTCGACCGTTTTCAGCAGCATGGGCGTGGTGTTTGTGTTGACGAGGCCGGTGGTAATGGTGATGTTTTGTATCCAGAGTTTCTGGAGCTGCAGGTCGACGGCGGTGCCGTGCACCCCCACGTTGGCCAGATGGCCGCCGGGCCGCACGATGTTCTGGCAGACGTCGAATGTTTGCGGAATGCCGACGGCCTCGATGGCGACATCGACGCCGTCCCTGGTCTGCGCCATGATGGCCTGCACGGGATCGACACGGCCGCTGTTAATGACGTCGGTCGCGCCGAATTTGGCGGCAAGCTCAAGCCGGGAATCGTCCATGTCCACCATGATGATCTTGGAGGGCGAATAAAACTGCGCGGTGAGCAGGGCCGCCATGCCGACAGGACCGGCTCCGACAATAGCAACGACATCGCCGGGCTTGACGGCGCCATACAGGACGCCGATTTCAAACCCAGTGGGCAGGATGTCGCTAAGCATGACCAGGGCTTCCTCGTCCGCACCCGCGGGGACGGGGTACAGGCTGTTGTCCGCATGAGGGATTCGCACGTATTCCGCCTGGGTGCCGTCGATCAGGTGGCCGAGTATCCAGCCGCCATCGTCGCAATGGGAATACATTTGCGTTTTGCAATATTCGCATTTGCCGCAGGAAGTAATGCACGAGATCAGGACGTGATCGCCCTTCTTGAAATTGCTGACGGCGGAACCGACCTCTTCGATGACGCCGACGCCTTCATGACCCAGGATGCGTCCCTTGGCGACAGCCGGGACGTCGCCCTTCAGGATGTGCAAATCGGTCCCGCAAATTGTGGTTTTCAGGATACGCACAACCGCATCGGTAGGCTGCGTGACCGCGGGCACAGGCACCGTGTCCCAAGACTTTTGTCCGGGTCCGCCGTAGACGAGGGCTTGCATGGTGGCTGGTAGAGTCATGTGTATCTCCGGGAAGTGCCGCATTGGGGAGCCGAGGGTTTATATCCATGATCGCATGGCGGTCTTTAGCCGCAATTGATATGTATCAACTCTTATTACGTATCAGCCGGCAGGGGATTTTAGGCGGTGTGTCCATTCGCGGGCGTAATCCCGTTTCAGCCGGGCGCTGAGGAAGGCGGTGACCAGCATCGCCAGCAGCGCACCCAGCGCCGCCAGGCCCATGTCTTTATGGGCATCCCAGATGTCGCCCTGAGTGCCCAGGTAGTGCATCCCAAGGTCGCCGCCGAAAACCGCCGCCGCCCCCCATTCGATGAGTTCGTACAGGGCCGAGGTGCTGAGTGTCACGTCCAGTGGCAGGAAGTAGGCCCAGAAGCCGCGCACTTCGACGATGCGCAGGAAGAATTCGCGGATGGGATAGGCCAGCAGCAGGCCATAGCAAAAGTGGACCAGGCGATCGTAATGGTTGCGCTCCCAACCGAATACGCTGTTGAGGGTGTGGCCTGTCAGGCTATGCCACCATGCGTCGTACGGCACCTGCGCATAGGTGTAATGCGAACCCAGTGTGTGCAAGGCAAGGAACAACAGTATCAGCAACAACGATGCATTGGAGAATCGGAACCAGCGCCGTACACCCCAAAGCAGGGCGAACAAGCCCACGACCAGCGCATTCTCGAGCAGCCAGTCGGCGCGGCTATATGGAGCAATGGCGAGTGCCAGCCACAGCACGGCGTAGACGCAGAGCGCCGATGCCACTGTGGCCCTGCCGGTCAGGCGCGACATCATCGGGCTTCCGCCTTGCGACCGATGCGGGTGCGCACTTGATAAATCAGCGTAGCCAACGCCACTGTTGCGACGGCGCAGAAGACCAGGATGGCATTGGTCGGACCCCATAGGTCCGCCAGTTCTCCAACTACGATCACCGGAATGGCGGCGCCGATGTAGGCGATGGCAAAATAGGTGGCCATATTGGCGCTGCGCCGTTCTTCGTCGGAGTTCTGGGCGGCGATCATGGTCGAGGCCATGAAGCACAGCCCTTGTCCCACGCCAGCCAGCACCATGCAAACGACATAGGCAAGAATGCTTCCAGTGGTGACGCCGGCGGCGACCGCGGCAAGAAAGAGTATGAGCGTGACCAGGCCTAGCGCGAGGCCCTTGGCCGGATCCATGTTGCGCAGCGAAAACTGCGTTACGGTCGACGCCACGGCGAGGATGAGGAACGCCAGTCCAGGCACGGCCGGCCCGCGCCACGGCAGCAGGTCATAGAGGAACGATGGCACCAAGGAGGCGAGCAGGCTTCCGCTGGCGAACATCAGGAAAGCCGACATGCTGGCCAGCAGGAACGGTGTCCGCGTGAGGCGGGCCGGCAATGCCAGTTTAGGGCCTATGGAGAGCCGCGACCGGGACCCGGCCTGCTTGCGTAATGCGTGACGGAATCGCCATGCCGCATATAGATTGCCCAACGCAAGGGCGGCGACAACGAAATAGGACAAGCGCAGCGGAGCCACGCCCGTTTGTGCGAGCAGCCCGCTAAGCAGCGGCCCCGCCCCGACGCCCAGCGCAATGGCGGCCGATGCCGTTACCGATGCAATACGCCGGTCCTTGTAAGGGTGCGCATCCACCAGCGCCAGCGTCCCAGCGGTGGTTAGAAGACCATTTGCCAACCCGATAATTGCGCGCGCCACGAGCAAGGTATTGATACCCGATGCAACGCCGGACAATACAAGCCCGAACGCAATAAGAAATAAGGAAACGCAAACCACCGTATATCGGCCCAAGGCGTCCGACAGCCGCCCGAAAAAGAGCAGGGCAACCAGCACGCCGACCATGTAAACGGCGTAAATATAGGTTAGCCCGCTAGGCAACAGGCCCCAGGTCGACTGGTACAACGGATACAGCGGGGTGGGCAGCGAGCTGGTGGCAAAGCCTAGGCCAAGCGCGAATGCGACAGCAAGGAATCCGCCCCAGCGTTGCAAATAAAGCCGTGCGGCATCAGATTGCATAGATGTTCAGCCCGGAAACGTGGTTGTAGACGGCGGCAATTAGACACGGGCACTTACACGTAGGCACGGAAGCCGGTGGTATAAAAAATTCGGGAGCAGACGTTACGTCTGGAATTTTACAAGGGTTTCCATGATGCATAAATTAACAGCAATAAGCGGTGTCATTCTGTGCGCGGGACTCGTGGGCTGCGGCGCACCCAAGAATGCCCAGGAATTAACCCAAAAAACCGTGGAGTATCGCTGCGGCCCGGGCGGACAGACGCCCTTGGCGGTGCAATACACCTTCCGGGGCACTGAAGCGGTGGCGGCCAAGGTCATTTATCAAAACCAGGCGGTGGACCTTACCCGCGCCACCACCAATAACGCCGACATGGTGGGCAATACATTCCGGGGCAATGGCTATAGCTGGACCACGGAAAAATTTACCGCCGACGATGTGGAGTCGGCCGATGGCAATATGCTGACGCGGGAGACGTCGCAGGGGGCCGGCGGCCAGAACGCTGCCGTAGGCAACATTCTGGTCAGGGACTGCAAGCCCGCTTCCTGAAACGCCTAACCGGAGTTGCGCAGTCCGGCCGCGATCCCGTTGATGGTCATGTGGATCGCGCGCTGGCTGCGGTTTTCGCCCTCATCGTCTGTCGCGGCGCCGTCTTGTGCGGCGCGGTGACGGCGCAGCAGTTCCACTTGCAAGTGGTTGAGCGGGTCGATATAAGCAAAGCGCTCGCTTAAGGCCGCCGCCAATACCGGATCTTCCGCAAGCAGGTCGTGTTGCGCCACTTGGCGGAACATGTCGAGCGTAAGGGCGAATTCGTTTTCGATGCGCAGGAAGACGCTGTTGCGCAGGCGCTTATCTGGTACCAGGGCGGCATAACGCTTGGCAATGCCGAGGTCGGTCTTGGCCAGCACCTGTTCCATGTTGGACAACAGGGTACGAAAGAACGGCCACACGCGCGCCATTTCCCGCAACTGCGCCAGACGTTCGCCGGCCGTTGCTGGCGCGCCGTCGCAGCCGTCGCGCCAGTACGTTTGCAGCGCCGTTCCCACGCCGTACCACCCGGGCAGCATCAGGCGGCACTGTGCCCACGAGAAGCCCCACGGTATGGCCCGCAAGTCTTCGATCTTCTGGCTGGCCTTGCGAGCGGCCGGGCGCGAACCAATGTTCAAGCCGGCGATTTCCAGGATAGGCGTCGAGGCGAAGAAGTAATCGTTGAATCCGGGCGTTTCGTAGACCAGGGCACGATAAGACTGCTGTCCTACATTCGACATGAAGTCCATGGCGGAGCCGAAGTGCGCCATGTTGTCGTCTTCTGTCTGTGATGCCGTGGGGTTAGGCGTAAGGCTCGCCTCGAGCGTTGCGGCCACGAAGGCCTCGAGGTGCCAGCGCCCGACTTCGGCATCCTTGTACTTGCTCTGTATGACTTCGCCTTGCTCGGTCAAGCGGATTTGTCCGTTGACCGTGCCGGGCGGCTGGGCCAGGATGGCGTCGAAGCTGGAGCCGCCGCCGCGCCCTACCGACCCGCCGCGGCCATGGAATAGCCGCAAACGGACTCGGCGCTTCTTGAATACCTCGACCAGACGGCGCTCGGCGTAGTACAGCGCCCAGTTCGAGGTAAGGTAGCCACCATCCTTGTTGCTGTCGGAGTATCCCAGCATCACTTCCTGCATGCCATCCTGGTCGCGCTGCACACGCTGGGCGACTTCGGGCATGTCCAGCCACGCCGCCATGATGTCGGGACCGCGCTCCAGGTCGGGGATGGTTTCGAATAGAGGTACGACCATGACGCCCGCGCCCGCATGTGCGCCTTCGCTGTCGGCGGATGGCGCCGGCGGGATAAGACCGGTTTCCTGTTGTAGCACCAGGACCTCCAGCAAGTCGCTAAGGGTCTCGGTATGCGACACAATGATCTGGCTGATGGCCTTGTTGCCGTATTTCCGACGCCCGGCCGCCGCCGCCCGCAGGATGGCCAGTTCTTTCTCCGTTTCGTCCGAGTAGCGGATCCAGGGCGATGCCAGCGGCCGCACCTGCATGACCTCTTGGCGCAGTAGTGCGACGCGCTCGGATTCCTCCAAGGCGCGATAGTTCACCGGTTTGCCATTGAGCTGAACGCCGGCTACGGTGAAAAGCTCGGAGAGGATGCGCTCGTGCACGTCCGAGCTTTGGCGCAGATCGACGGTCGCCAAATGAAAGCCGAAGATGCTTACTGCCTGCAGCAGGCCGCTAAGCCGTAATTGAGCGATGAGCGAGCCATGATGGCGGTCAAGTGAATCGGCAATTGTCTGCAAGTCGGCCTGGAAGGCTTCCGGGTCCGGGTAGGGCGCTGCTTCGTACGTCGGGCGCAAGGCAAGCTGGCGGCCAGTGAGTGCGACCGATGTGGCGGCAAGACGCGCATAGATATGGATGAAGGCCCGGCGGTAGGGCTCGTCGAATCGATGCGGCGATGCATCCTTGCTTTGGCGTGCAAGGGCCACCAATTCAGGGCTGACGGCGCCCAGTGAATGGGAGATCGAGATTTCTGTACCCAACGCCTTTATCTCGAGCAAATAGCGTTGCAGTACACGCGAGGACTGCCTTAGCAGCGCCTGTTCCAGCGTGGATGCGTCCACATTGGGGTTGCCGTCGCGGTCGCCCCCTATCCAGCTGCCCATTTGTAGAAATGGCGGTAATGGTGCCGATTTAACATCGAATGCCGTGCGGCCCGGCGTATGCAGCCGTGCCGCCAGGTCCTGGTATAGCCTGGGAATGGCGGCAAGAAAGGTGGTGTCGTAGTAGGTGAGTGCGTTGTCGATCTCGTCGAGCACCGTGAGCTTTTCCTGGCGCAGCATGCGGGTTTGCCAAAGCGCCGCCACCAGGCCGGTCAGCCGCTGCTGCAACAGCGCAAATTCCGAGGGGGTCAGCGTGTCGTTGCTATGAGCAAGCTGCGCGGCGATCTTGCGGTGCAGGTCCAACGTGCTCTTGCGCTGCACTTCGGTGGGGTGTGCTGTCAACACCGGGACGATGCAGGCGTCTTTCAGGTAATTCAATATCTTGCGGCTGGTAATACCCTTGTCTTTCAACAAATCGATGGCATGCTGCAGACTGCCGCGTGTTGGGCTGTCGGCACATAGTTCATGCTGCCGCTGACGGCGATTCTGGTCGCGGTCTTCCGCAATATTGGATAAATGCAGGAAATAGCTGAACGCCCGCGCCACGGAATTGACTTGGTCGTCGGCCAGCCTGTCGATCTGGCGCTCGAGTATGCGGCTGTCCGCCATATTGCCTTCCCGCCGGAACTTGACGGCGGCACGGCGCAGTTTTTCGATGACGTCGTAAACCGCCTTGCCCTCGCATTCCCTGATGACATCACCCAGTGTCCTGCCTAGCAGTCGGATATCGTTACGAAAAGAGGGCGGTTCAATGGCAAGGGCAGCGGGCTTGTTCACATTAGTTCCGGTAGTTGAGGGGCGGTATGGCAGCCAATAGTGTAGGGGAAGAATGGCAAGTCGCCGATGCAGGCGTATCATTAAAGCCTTTTTTTCAATTCTTCCAGAGACTCACATGCCGCATTACCGCTCACGCACTTCCACCCATGGTCGCAACATGGCCGGAGCGCGCGCACTTTGGCGCGCCACGGGCATGCAGGACAACGACTTCGAAAAACCCATCATTGCCGTCGTCAATTCCTTTACCCAGTTTGTGCCGGGGCATGTGCATTTGAAGGACATGGGCCAGTTGGTCGCGCGGCAAATCGAAGCGGCTGGCGGCGTGGCAAAGGAATTCAACACCATCGCCGTCGACGACGGCATTGCCATGGGGCATGGCGGCATGCTGTATTCGCTGCCGTCGCGTGAGCTGATCGCCGACTCGGTCGAATACATGGTCAATGCGCATTGCGCCGACGCCATGGTGTGCATTTCCAATTGCGACAAGATCACCCCGGGCATGCTCATGGCTGCCATGCGGCTGAATATTCCAGTGGTCTTCGTTTCGGGCGGGCCCATGGAGGCCGGTAAAGTGGTCGAGGCCGGCACGCAGAAGGTCTTGATGAAACTAGACCTGATCGATGCGATGATCAAGGCGGCCGACCCCACGGTGACGGATGCCGAAGCGGCCGAGGCCGAGCGCAATGCCTGTCCCACCTGCGGTTCCTGCTCTGGCATGTTCACCGCCAACTCCATGAATTGCCTGACCGAAGCCCTCGGCCTGGCATTGCCGGGCAACGGTACTGTGGTCGCCACGCATGCGCGGCGCAAAAGCCTGTTCGAGAATGCGGGCAAGCTCATCGTGGAATTGTGCAAGCGCTATTACGAACAGGATGACGCCTCGGTCCTGCCGCGCAATGTCGCCACCTTCGAGGCATTCGAGAATGCGATGACGCTGGACGTGGCCATGGGAGGATCCACCAACACGGTATTGCACCTGCTTGCCGCCGCCCAGGAAGCGGGGGTTGAATTCACGATGTCGGACATCGACCGCATCTCGCGGCGCGTGCCGTGCCTATGCAAAGTGGCGCCCGCGACCGATAAGTACCACGTCGAAGACGTTCACCGCGCCGGCGGCATTCTGGGCATACTCGGGGAACTGGGACGCGCGGGCTTGCTCCACATGGACGCGGGCAACGTTCACAGCGGCACGCTGGGCAAGGCCATCGCGGCATGGGACGTGGCGCAAGACGCCGCCACACCGGAAGTGCGGGAGTTCTACAAGGCGGCCCCTGGTGGCGTGCGAACGCAGGTGGCCTTCAGCCAGGACCGCTATTACCCATCGCTCGACCTGGACAGGGAAAAAGGCTGCATCCGTTCCAAGGCGCATGCCTATTCGCAGGATGGCGGGCTGGCGGTGCTGTACGGCAACCTGGCGCCCAAGGGTTGCATCGTCAAGACGGCGGGGGTGGACGAAAGCATACTGACATTCACGGGCACGGCCCGCGTCTACGAAAGCCAGGAAGCATCGGTGGAGGCCATATTGGGCGACGTCGTCAAGCCGGGCGATGTCGTGATCATTCGCTACGAAGGCCCAAAAGGCGGCCCCGGCATGCAGGAAATGCTGTACCCGACCTCATACCTTAAATCCAAGGGCCTGGGCAAGTCCACGGCGCTGCTTACCGATGGACGGTTTTCGGGCGGCTCATCGGGACTGGTGATCGGGCATGCATCGCCCGAAGCCGCCGAGGGCGGCAATATTGCCCTGGTCAACGACGGCGACACTATCCGGATCGACATTCCCAATCGCACCATACACTTGGACATCAGCGACGAAGAACTGGCCCGCCGCAGGACGGAAATGGGCGCGCGCGGCCCCAAGGCGTGGAAGCCGGTCAACCGGGAACGCGTGGTGTCTCAAGCCTTGAAGGCTTACGCAGCCTTGGCAACGTCGGCGGATCGCGGCGCGGTCAGAGACGTGTCGCAGCTAGGCTAGCCAACGGCGCCGGGGTCGGACGCAAAACCAGCGCTACAAGCCGCCGGCGCACTGCACGACCGTGCCGGTCATGTAGGATGCCGCCGGCGACAATAGCCACACGATGGCCTCGGCGATTTCTTCGGGCTGGGCCAGCCGTCCCATGGGTATGTTGGGCGCTACCCGGGCCGGGCGGCCGGGTTCGCCCGCCGCCGCGTGTATGCCGGTCAGGGTAGAACCCGGCGACACGCCGCACACCCGTATGCCGCTGGCCGCCACCTCGCGCGCCAGGCCCAATGTAAACGTGTCGACCGCCGCCTTACTGGCCGCGTAGTGAATATACTCGTTGGGACTGCCTGTACGCGCGGCGACCGATGATACGTTGACGATAATGCCGGCCGTGCCGTGTGCCTGGAAGTTCTCCAGCGCCAAGCGCGAGCATTGCATCAGCCCCAGGACATTGACCTGGAAGACGCGCTCTATGGTGGCTTCGGTGGTTCGCGAGAACGGCCCGATCGGACCGGTAATCCCCGAGTTATTTACCAGCGCGGCCAAGGGCCCCAAGTGCTCCTGCGCCGCATCGAAGAGGCGGTGGATGTCGTCGGGGCGCCCGACGTCGCCCTGGATGGCGACGGCTCGTCTGCCGCGGTGCCGCACCGCCTGGACCACTTGCTGCGCCGCTGCTTCATTGTTCAGATAGTTGACGGCGACATCGTAGCCTTCGCGCGCGGCGGCCAAGGCGGTGGCGGCCCCAATGCCGCGACTGGCACCGGTAATGAGTACGGTGGTGGCCTTCTGGGTCATGACGCCTCCGGGGAATGTTGTAGCGATTGCCGAGTTCCCTATTATGCGTCAAGACCCATTGCGCCTAGAACCGGTAATTGATACCCGCCGAAACACTGCGGCCGTTGCCCGACAGGAACGTGGGCGCAGCCTCCATGCCGGTATTGCGAATGACAAAGGCGCTGGCGTAGGTCCGATTGGCCAAATTGTCGGCGGCCAGGTAGGCATTCCAGTGCTTATCGTGCTGGTAGGCCGCCTTCAAGCCCCAGATGGCATAGGCGTCCTGATGCGTGCGCGCTGTGTTCGCATGATTGGTTGGGGTGTTGGACGCGAGCCAGCGCAGGTTGGGGCCAAAGCGCCAGCCGCCGATGCGGTACATCAGTTCGGCGCTGATGAGGTGTTTGGGCACGCCGGCAATCTGATTGCCGTCGAACTCGCCGCCACGGAAGTGAAAATCGCTATAGGTGTAGGCCACGCGGTAGTCGAGCGCGCCCACGCCGGGCACTGGCAAGCTGCCGCTCAGGCCCGCTTCAAGGCCTTGGTGGCGAGTGCGTCCCCGGTAGTTGTAGACGCCGCCCAGCGTGCCGTTGGCATTGCTGACATGCATCAACTCGTCGCGTATCTCGCTGCGGTATATCGTTAAATCCCATGTCGTTGCCAGCGAGCCCGTACCCAGGGTGCCGCCGCCGCCTAGTTCATAGGTTGTGGCGCGCTGCAAGTCCAGGCGTTGCGGACCCAGAGGCGCCCCGCCGGGCAGGATTTCCCAATAGGTCGGCGCTTCGTTGCCGCGGCTTACATTGGCGAACAGGCGCACGGCCTGGGTGGCGGTCCATACGACGCCGACGCGCGGCGTGGAATACGACCAGTCCTGGTCGAGCGTGCCGGCGCGGTCGCGGTTGCCGGCATTGCGTATGGCTTGGGTGTATTTGATGTCGCCCACCAGGCTGAATTGCGGGCTGACATGCCATTCCAGGCCGATCAAGGCATTGCGGTTCTCGGCGTGCAAGTCATAGTTTCCGCTACGCGAGCCGCGGGCACCAGTGGGCATCACGGAGTACAGCTTGCGGTCCATGTCGCTGCGCGCCCAGTCCAGCGCCAGGCGGTAATCCAGCGTGCCCACTGTGCCGCCCAACTGCCATTGCGCGCCATAGGTGTTGCCGGTGGTGGGCGAAGATACTTCGGGGCTGGTGAAGGTGTCGTCGACGGTTTGCCAATACACGCCAAGTGTCTGGTTCAACTTGTCGGTCCCCCAGTAGCTGCGGTTGGCCAGCCGGAATTGGCGCGACTTCCGATTGGGATCCCGGTTGTAGACGTTCACGCTGTCCCCCGGATAGTCCCCCATGACGCTGCGGGGATCATTGTTCAGGCGTTCCTTGGGAATCACGTTGGGAATGTCGAATTCAAGATCCGTGTATGACAAGTAAGTGCGATTCTCGAAATTGCCGTTGCGTACGCCAAAATTACCTTGAAATTGGGTGCGTTCCGACCCGGCGTGGTGGCGGTAGCCGTTGGCTTTGTCGTGGCTGAAGCTGATGCGCCCGTCCAGTTGATCCGTCTCGAAGCCCTTCGCGCCATGAACGCCTAGCCGGCCGAAGCTGCCGCCTTCGATGCCGATTTCGTCTTTTTGCGTTCCCGTGAGCGACTGGAAGTCCAGCTCGCCGCCCAGCGTCGTGGCGCCCGCTGATAGCGCGTTCGCGCCGCGCCGCACGCTGATCAGCGAACTGTTGCGGGGTTCGAGAAAACCGATGACGAAGGAGCCATCGGCCTCATTGAGTGGCAAGCCGTCCTGCATCAGCAGGACGCCACGATTGACGGGATTGCTCTGCACGCCGGAGCCGCGGATGTTCAGCCGGGGTTGGTCGATGCCGCCAAAGAATTCCTGGACGACGATGCCGGGTTGATGGTTTAGCGCGTCGCCCAGTGTTGCCAGCCGCACTTCCTTTTGCGGTTCGATCAGGTTGGTGCCGCCGGGCACGCGCTTAAGGCGCTCCCGTTCCTTTTTTATGCTGGGCTGCAATGGCGTGGCGCCGTCCTGGCCGGTAACCACGACGGGCGTCAGGGTGTTGACCGGCTCGGCATGGACGCCAAGCGACGGCAGCGAACAAATGGCGGCGCACAGGGCAATCCGCTGGCATACGGGAATAGTCGAAAACATGCTTTTTTTCTCGTTGGAGGTTTTCTATGACGCCTTACCACCTAAGGTAAAGCATGGCTTTGGCCAGCAAAACGATGCCGACCATATGACAGAAGACGCTCAGGTGTATGCGTTGGAAGTGACGGGCATTCAGGCGCCCCTTGCTCCGTAGCGTCATGGCGGCGAGGAAGTGGCCGAACACGCTCAACGCGAGCGCGATCTTGAGCGTAAGCAGCAGGGCAAAGCTGCTCTCGAAAGGGTGGGCAAGGGCGGCGCGGTGAAACCACGCCATGCCGATGCCGGCGCTGTACAGCACCAGCAATACCCACGGCATCAGGCGGCGTGCCCGGTTTCCAATGGCGGTTTCCAGCGTGCGCATGACATCGCGCCGTACATGCTTGCGTACGTTTTCCAGTATCAAGACTTCAAAAAAAACGGTGCCGATGAACATCAACGCGGCGAACAGGTGCAGGGTGAGCAAGATGGGATAGGTCATGGGGTCAGGATTCAAAGGACTGAAGTTGGCCGGAGGCAAGCAGGAGGCAGCGATCCACGATTTGGACCAGTTCCTGGGGATGGTGGCTGATGCACAGCAAGGCAGCGCCTGTGTCGCGCACGAAATCGGTGCACAACTTGCCCAGCATCATGCGCAAGGCTGGATCAAGGGCGCTGAAAGGCTCGTCTAGCAACAGGAAGTCCGGTTCAAGAGCAAAGGCGCGTGCCAGCGCCGCGCGTTGTGCCATGCCGCCAGAAAGCTCCGCGGGCCACGAATTCGCGCACCCGCTCAAGCCAACGCGCTCCAGCCAGTGGAGGGCGCGGCGATGCGCCTCTTGCTTGGTGCAACCCGAGGCCCGCAAGGGGATCTGGATGTTTTCGTGGATACGCCGCCAGGGCAATAGGCGCGGCTCCTGGAATACAAGCAAGGAATGGCGAAAGGAATTGATGCATGCGCCCTGATTCGCCTTCAACACGCCGGCGGCCAGTTTGAGCAATGTGCTCTTTCCGGAACCGCTGGCGCCCAGCAGGCCAATACGCTCGCCGGGGCGTACGAGAAAGTCGATGGAGTCGAGTACCCGGGCGGGGCCGAAATCAAGCGATACTTGGCGCATTTCAAACATGGCTCGGCTCCTGCCAAAGCATCAGCCGCCGTTGCAGGGGTTGCAGCAGCGCGAACTCGAGCGCGGCCACCAGGCCCAATATCAATATCACCCACGCGTAAAGCTCGCCGCTGTCGAAGGTGGCGCGCGCGTTGGCCAATGCAAAGCCGGCGCCGCTTTCTGCGCCCAGCACTTCGGCCATGACGACCAGGCGCACGCCGCCGCAGGTGGCGATCAGCAAGGCGGCAGTCAGGGGTGCGGCCAACGCCGGGAGGTACAAATGGCGCAGGCGCATCCAGGCGCCGAAGCGATAGACGTGCGTCATTTCTATTAATGGACGGTCCACCAGCAGCATGCCTTTGACCGTATTTACATACATCCCCGGCGCCATCATCAATACGGTAATGAAGACGACCATGGCGGATCCAAGTCCAAACCACAGCATGGCCAGGACGACCACGACGACAGGCGGCATGGCCATGAGCAGCCAGCGCAGGGGTTCGAGCAAGCCGCGCAGGCGCGCGTTATGGCCTGCCAGCACGCCCAGCGTCAGGCCGATGGCGCAGCCCAAACCGACACCGGTGCCGATGCGCATGAGACTGGCCGACGCATGTTCCCAGAACGATGGGCTGCGCACCAGTACGGCAAGAGAGATGACTGCCTGCACGGGGCTGGCCATGAGCATGGGGCCAAGGTAGTGGGAAGCGATTTGCCAACCGGCCAGTAATAGCAGCACGCCCGCGGCCGACCAGCCCCTGGAAGTGCGCAAGGGCTTGCGCAACGCCCGGGTATTCATGGGCCGTAGAATCCGGCGTCAGGGAGGCGGCCGCCTATGGCTTGCGGATTGCTTTTAGCCAGCAGGCCGTACAAGGCTTCCAATTGTGGACGAACGCTATGGGCGGGGCGGCTCTCGAGCCGGGTGACTCGTATAGCTTCTTCAGTGGGTGCCACAGGCAATTGAGGGATGTAGCGATGCACGAGCTCGGCGCATTCCCGTGCATGGCTCGAACACCATGCCGCCGACGCGGCGTAAGCCTTGTCGACCGCGGCGCCCAGCGCGGTGTCGTGGGCGATGTGGGAATTGGCCATGATGCCGGCCTGCGGCAAATCGGCTTGGCCGGGAAAGCTCTCCTTCCAGGCCGTTTCCAGGCTTAGTGCACGGTAGAGCGGCGCCCCGCCTTGTTCCCTATTGCGCCCCATGAGCAGGGAGGCTGTCGGTTCGACAAGTAGCACATGGTCGCCCTGGCCCGTAAGCATGAGCGCAATGGCGTCTTGCGAGTCCCGCGTGCGCCGCAGCCGTGGCGCTTCGCCAGCGGAAAAATCTTGGGCGGCGAGCAAGGTGTCGAGCAGCACGGCGGGCAGGTCGCGCTGGAACGGCACCAATAGCTCCTTGCCGCCAAGGTCGGCGAAGTTGCTGACGCCGGGGTCGCGGCTGACCAGCCAGAGAATGCCCCAGACCGAGATGTTCAAAAGACGCACGGGATCGCCGCGATTAGCCATGAGGGCGGGAAGGTTGCTGGGTGCCGCGCTGAAGTCGATTTGTTTCTTGGTCAACAGGACGCGCAACTGATCGGGGTTCTCCCACAAGCGGAAGGTCAGCTTGTCGGTGTACCAGGCCAAGGCATTGGTTTCCACCATGTGCAGCAACGGGAAGCTGACGACCGCCGTTGGGCCGGCGAGCGTCAGCTTCGGATATTTTGGCGCAGCCTGAGCCGCCGTCGATACGAGCGCAATGGATGCGCCGCACGAGGCGACCGCCACCAGGCGTCGTGATATTCGCAGTAATTTGGCGACGGGGTTGGTCATAATGGTAATGAGAATGATTAGCAGTTGCGGATAGTAGCACTCGGGTAAGCGCAAAAACCTTGATGTCCATCAAGGTTTTCAGAAAATGGTCGGGGAAGGGGGATATGCGGGCCGCGACGGGCATTAGGGTTAAACTGATCCGGCCCTAATCGTCTACAGCCAAGGAAAGAAATGAGCGCGTCCAAACCTCTGCGATCTGCCAACATCACACAAGGGGCGGCTCGCGCGCCCAACCGGTCCATGTATTACGCCCTGGGCTATAAAGAAGAAGACTTCAGCAAACCCATGATCGGCGTAGCCAACGGCTACAGCACCATCACACCGTGCAACAGCGGCCTGCAGAAACTGGCCGACGCGGCCATCGATGCGATCGAAACGTCGGGGGGCAATGCCCAGGTGTTCGGCACTCCCACCATTTCCGACGGCATGGCCATGGGCACCGAAGGCATGAAGTATTCGCTGGTATCGCGCGAAGTCATTGCCGATTGCGTCGAAACCTGTGTGCAGGGCCAGTGGATGGACGGCGTCGTCGTGATCGGCGGCTGCGACAAGAACATGCCGGGCGGCATGATGGGCATGCTGCGCGCCAACGTGCCGGCCATTTATGTCTACGGCGGCACCATACTGCCTGGCCGCCTGAACAACAAGGACTTGAATATCGTCAGCGTGTTCGAAGCGGTCGGCGAGAACGCCGCGGGCCGCATGAGCGACCATGAATTGAAGCAAATCGAGCTCCACGCCATCCCGGGGCCAGGCTCCTGCGGCGGCATGTATACGGCCAATACCATGAGCTCGGCGTTCGAAGCCTTGGGCATGAGCCTGCCGTATTCATCGACCATGGCAAACGTGCACGACGAAAAGACGGAATCGGCTGCCGAATCGGCCCGCGTTCTGTTGAAGGCGGTTCAACAAGACCTCAAGCCGCGCGATATCGTCACGCGCGAGTCGATCGAGAACGCGGTCAGCGTCATCATGGCCACCGGCGGCTCCACCAATGCCGTCCTGCACATCCTGGCCATTGCCCATGCCGCCGATGTCGAATGGACGATCGACGACTTCGAACGCGTGCGCCGGCGCGTGCCGGTACTGTGCGACCTGAAGCCCAGCGGCCACTTCCTGGCGGTCGACTTCCACAAGGCGGGCGGCGTGCCGCAAGTCATGAAGATTCTGCTCGACGCCGGTCTCATCAATGGCGATTGCATCACCATTACCGGACAGACGGTCGCCGAGCTCTTGAAAGATATTCCAGGCACACCGCGGGCCGATCAAAAAGTCATTTTCCCTATCGATCAGGCGTTATATAAAGAGGGCCACCTGGCCATCTTGAAAGGAAATCTGTCGCCCGAGGGCGCCGTCGCCAAAATTACGGGCTTGAAGAACCCGGTCATGACGGGTCCCGCTCGCGTATTCGACGACGAACAATCGGCCCTGAAAGCCATACTGGACGGGAAGATCAAGGCGGGCGATGTCATGGTGTTGCGCTATCTGGGTCCCAAGGGCGGACCGGGCATGCCTGAAATGCTCGCACCCACTGGCGCGCTCATCGGCGCCGGACTCGGCGACTCGGTGGGCCTGATCACCGACGGCCGCTTCTCCGGCGGCACGTGGGGCATGGTGGTGGGCCATGTGGCGCCGGAAGCGGCGGTCGGCGGCAGCATTGCCGTCGTGCAGGAAGACGACTCCATCACTATCGACGCACACCGGCAACTGTTGCAGCTGAATGTGCCCGACGAAGAAATTGCTGCGCGCTTGTCGAAATGGACAGCTCCGGCGCCGCGTTATACGCGTGGCGTGCAGGCCAAGTTCGCCTTCAACGCTTCCCCCGCCAGCACGGGCGCCGTGCTCGACAAGTTCTAGGCTGGCACTTGCCGCAGCGTGTTAGTTACTTGACGAACGCGCTGCGGTTGCGCAGCAGCAGCCATAGGCACAGGCCCGCAGGCACCACCAGCGACGCGTACGCAAGGCTGTAACTGTCGAACGTGGCCGCGATCAACCCGAATAGCGGCGGCCCAACCACCACGCCAAGAAATGTCATGGATAGCGTCCCGCCGGTGGCGACGCTGGCCTGGCCCTTGGGCGCCTGACGGGCGACCTCGGCCAGGTAAACGCCATTCCAGCCGACCGCGCTGCTGCCGAAGAGGCCCAGCACGATCGCGATCAGGACGGGGGATGCCGTGTACTGCAGCAGGCCCGTCGCGATCGCGCAGACGCCCATCAGTACCGCCAGGAATACCAGCATATTGGATGGCCCAAGATAACGGTCGGCAATATAGCCCCAAAGGGGCCGGCCGATCACTCCCGCCGCCTGGGCGACGGCCAGCGTGAAGCCGGCGACGATCAGTCCCATGCCAAGGTCGTCATGCAGGAAGGTCACCAGGTAGGTCGACAGCGATAGCTGCGCAATTGAAAAGAGGAACGAAACGGCGGCCAGCACGGTCAGGCTGCGTTGGCTGAACACCAGCCTCAGGGGTCCCGCCAGGCCGTTGCCGAACGACAGGCTTTGCGCCGGGTCGCGATCGGCATCGAGTGTGGCACACAGCGGCTGGATGGCGGCGGCGCACAATATGCTTGCGCCGGCCACGACAAGAAATGCGAACTGCCAATTTACCCAGTCGGCCAGCACAGGCACGATCAGTCCGGCCAGCACGCCCCCCAGCGGCACGCCTGTCTGCTTGATGGAAAACACCAGGGACATGCGGTTGGCCGGGGTGGAGCGCGCCAGCAAATGTGAACTGGCGGGTGTGATGGGCCCGTAGCCCAGCCCAATTAATATGGCGCCCAAGGCGATGGCAATGGGCGACTCGATCGTGCATACCGCAACGCCCAGCGCGCACAAGGCCAGGCCGAACTGACTTGCCCGAATGGCGCCGAAGCGGCGCACGAACCCGCCCGACAGTAGACTGGCCGTCATGGCGCCCGCATAGGCCAGCGCAATGTACAGGCCAACATACGCCGCCGATATACCCACCGAGATCGCGACGGAGGGTGCCACCACGGGCAAGGTCAACAAGGCCATGGCGGCCAGGGACTGCACCGTGAGAGTGGCGGCGAGCACCAACATCGGGGAGGGAGTGGAATTCATAAAAATCCTGCAAAATTGCGAGTGCCCGTTCAACTGGCACAGCGGCCTGGCGTATCATAAACCTTAACGTATCGTCACCCTGAAAGGACTAGCCGTGTTAAATGACCAGGAACGCGCACTCCAGCGCCAAATAGCCAGCGAACTTTGCGTGGACAGTGTCTTCGATGTAAAGCAAAGCATCCAGCTGCGAGTCGGCTTCCTGGCCGACTACATGATCGCCAATGGGCTGCGTGCGCTGGTGTTGGGCATAAGCGGCGGAGTGGATTCGCTGGTGGGCGGCTGCTTGTGCCAGCGCGCCGTCGAGGCGGCCCGAAGTCGCGGCCACGACACCACGTTCGTGGCCATGCGGCTGCCCTACGGGCAGCAACACGACGAGCACGAAGCGAAAGCCAGCCTCGACGTCATGCAGCCCGACAGGATTGTTACAGTCAATATCAAGCCGGCCGCCGATGCCATGCTGGCATCCGTGTTGGCGGGCAATGTGGCGTTCCGGGACGAAGCGCACCAGGACTTCCTGCTCGGTAATATCAAGGCGCGCGAACGCATGATTGCGCAATACGCGGTGGCGGGCGCGCATCATGGCCTGGTGGTTGGTACAGACCAGGCGGCCGAAGCCTTGATGGGGTTCTACACCAAGTTCGGCGATGGCGCGGCCGATGTCACCCCACTTACCGGCCTGACCAAGCGCCGGGTGCGCCTTCTGGCACAGGCAATGGGCGCCCCCGACGCGCTGGTGTTCAAGGTTCCCACCGCCGACCTGGAAACGCTGAAACCCCAAAAGCCCGATGAAGAGGCGTTTGGGGTCAGCTATGCCGAAATCGACGACTTCCTGGAAGGCAAGGACGTAAGCCGGGAGGCCTACGACATCATTCTCCGGACCTGGCGCGCCTCGGCGCATAAGCGGGCATTGCCCGTCACACCCCAAGGCTGGCAACAGCCCGGCGCCGTTTGATTACATTTGCGGTTTCGGCGTTGCCGCGGTGCTGGGCGGCAGGATGGGGTATTCCACCTTGGGCTGCCTGCCGGTCAAGGTGCGCAGGAAGGCGGTAATGGCCTTGACTTCGCCGCCATTCAGTTCATGGCCAAGCTGGCTCGAACCCATGATGGCTACCGCCTGCTCCAGATCCCATACTTCGCCGCTGTGGAAGTAGGGCGCGGTCAGCGCAATATTGCGCAGCGGGCCGGCACGGAACACATATTCATCGGAGGCCGTGTTGGTTACGGTGAAGCGCCCCTTGTCGGCGACCGGCAGTATTTCCGCGCCGGGCTTCTTCATGACGCCGAACGGAAAGTAACCCTGGCCGCCCACGTTGATGCCCGAATGGCACGATACGCAGCCTTTATCCACGAATAGTCCTAGGCCTTTGAGTTCAGTCCCGCCCAGGCTGTCCTTGCCGGCCAGGAATTGGTCGAAACGCGAATCCGGTGTGACCAGGGTGGTTTCGAAAGCTTCGATCGCCTTGGCCATATTGTCGAACGTCACCGGCTGCTTCTCGCCTGGAAAGGCGCGGCCGAAGAATTCCACATACTCGGGAATGCTGCGCAGTGTGTCTTCCACGTGCTTGGGCGTGGCGTTCATTTCGACGCCGGCCTGCACGGGACCCTTGGCCTGTTCTTTCAAGTCGGCGGCGCGGCCATCCCAGAACTGGGCGGCGTTGAATACCGCGTTGAAGACGGTCGGCGAATTGCGCGGACCGTGCTGCCAGCCGTGGCCGATCGACGTCTGGATGTTGTCGGCGCCGCCCGTCCCTATGCTGTGGCACGTATTGCAACTGATGATGTTGCTCGTGGAAAGCCTGGGTTCGAAGAACAGCCATTTGCCCAGCTCCATTTGTTCGCCGGACACCTTGCGGTCACGGATCACGACGTGTGCTTCAGGAATTGGCTGGAAGAGCTTGCGCGCGGTTTCCCGTAGTTCGGATGAAGAGGCGTCGGCGGCGCCGGCGGACGCCCCCATGCTGAATGCGGCCGCGGCAAAGAGGGCCGCGGTAATGTGTTTGGACATGATGTATCCCCGTCTGTTGGTAATAACCCTTATATGATCATGGTTATAGGGACGGGGATTTGATTTGTATCAAGACCGCACGGAACTTAATATTTCATGCTTACCCTCGCCCAAACCGTGCGGCCCGGCTCGTTGATGGCGGTGTTGGCGGAATAGCCGAATGCCCCATTGCCCGCCAGATTCAAGTGCTCGTTATACGTCTTGTTCAGCACGTTATCCACGCCAAAGGTCAACTGAACGCGCTTGTTGACGGCATAGCCGCCGTTGAGCGACAGCACGCCGAAGCCGGCGGTCGAACCGAAATCCTTGCTTGTCACGTTGCCTTGGTTCAAGGTATAGCGGTTTTGTGCGGCGACCAGGCGCCACAACGCGCCGGCGGTCCAGTTGCCGCTGGCGTAGCCCGCATTCAAACGCGCCTCCAGCGGCGGAATCTGCGGCATGGCCGAACCATCGCCGCGGTTTTCCCCCCAGGCATAGGCCAGCGAGCCGCCGACCGTCCAGTTCGCCGCCACGTTGTATGACGCGCCCAGCTCGCCCCCCAAGATACGGGCGTTGATGTTACGGGCTTGCGATGAGCCAGTACCGTAGTCGAACAAAATGTAGTCCTTCACATAGCCCGCGTAGCCGGCGAACCAGGCGTCCAGATTATCGGTTTTATATTGAGCGCCGAAGTCCAGCTGCGTGGTTTTCTCCGGTTTGACGCCCTGGAAGGCGTTGGCGTAGCCGACAGGTCCCCGCGCCGGCGAAAACAGTTCCCAGTAGTCGGGGAAGCGTTGCACGTGGCCGATGCCCGCATACACAGTTGCCGGGACACTTTGCAGGTCACGCTCATACCGCAGGAAGCCGCTGGGCAGCGTATCGTCGCGTTGCGTGCCTCCCGTCGGGCTGGTTGCGGCTGTCCTGAAGTCCTTCGCGCCGGCGCGATCGATGCGGGCTCCGCCTATGACGCGATCCGCCTGGCTGGCGCGCCAGGTCAATTCGCCGAACAGGCCGGTGTTGCTGAATTCCGCATCTTTGAATCGCGGCGGTATTGGAAAGCCGCCCTTCAATGGTTTGCTATGCTGGTTCGCCTGGTGATCCATGCCGGTGACGAGACTGAGCGTATCGCTTAATTCCAGCGTGCCGGCCAGCCGTCCGCCCCACGTATCGCGGACAACATTCGACGCCATGCGCATTTTTGGCGCCGGACGCAGGCTGTAATTGTCCATGATGTGGTCAGCGCGGTTGTAATAAACCTGGGCCTCGATTTTCTTAAAGAGGCGGCCCATGTTGTCTTTCTCGAAGCGCAAGCCCAGGCTCTCGCGCTTGAACTGGCTGCCGTCCATGCCGCGGCCGGCGTAGCGCGCCTCGCCATCCCCCATTCCCGCGCTCAATTCAATCAGCGTGTCGGCATCTGGCGTCAAGCCGATGGCCACGTCGGTATTCCATTTGTCCCAGCGCGAGGGCACGATGTTGCCATCGCCATCTTCATAATCCTGCGAATGCGAGCGATTAGCCGTGATCCGTGTGTAGATCTTGTCGTTGCCGACGGCAACGTCGGCGTTCTGGTCGTTGCGGCCCCACGAGCCGCCGGTCACGTTCCCATCGAACAGGATGCCGGGCTCGGTAAAGCCAGGGGCATCGCGGTCGAATTTGATGAGGCCGGCCGACACGCCGGGTCCCCACAACACGCTTTGGGGACCTTTGACCACGGTCAGGCGGTCATAGGTTTCTGGTGAAATATACGAGCTCGGAGAGTCCATGCGGGAGGGGCAGGCGCCCAGCATGGTGGTTCCGTTGGTCAGGATGGCCAGGCGCGAGCCGAACATGCCGCGCAATACGGGGTCGCCATTGCTGCCGCCATTGCGCACCGCTGAAAAGCCCGGAATGGTTTTTAAATAATCCGTCGCATCGCTCGCCGGCAAGGGTTGACGCGGTTTCTTCGGATCGGTGACGAAAGTCAGCGGCGATTCGGGCGCAACGCCCGTCACAACAACGGTGTCCAGCGTCTTGATATGGCTATGCCCGGCCACTTGGGCCCAGGTGGGAAAAGAGGATGCCAGGATGGCGGCAAGGCAGGAGTAACGGAAAAAGACAGAGTGCTTGTTCATGAGGTGATTCTTCTCGAGCTCGATGTATGCGCGTCCCGGCGCCGGCGGCGGGGTCGCGCAGTTATGCGCGCCGGCGGGCGGCACGCGCGAATGATTGCGATCAGCTCAGAAGAAACGGGGGCGCGCGCGAACCAATGGGCGGTCCGCGGGCCGGCGATGGCGGCAAGGCCGCGTTGTCGAAGGCATGCGCGGCGGGCGTTGAAGCGCCGGCGTGTGGTGGTAGCGGAAGGGCCGCCGATGGAAGGCCTATGGCCAGGAGCGACAGGACTCCGTAGGGGCAGTCGGTGCCCGATAAGGCGTTCTCGCTATGTTCGTCGTCTTCCGCGAACAGGCCCGCCAGCACCATGGGCACGGCGGCGCCATTGCCCGCGGTGGTGCAGAATGTGATTTGAATCCGGCCGTCGCGAAGGGCGCCGGTGTGCGGCATATAGCCAATGGGAATGACGGCGCGCAGTACCAGGGCCAGCATCAAGCTGGCCAGCACGCCGAACGCGTGCCAGTTGACTTTCTTGCGGTGACCTAGAGAGATGCCCATAGTGGCGCGATTGTATGGCAGTCGCGTCGGCGCCAAGTTGTGATAGCGCAAGTATCCATGCCTATAATTGCGCCTTGTTGTTTTTACTGCGGGTCTTATTCCTTGGGTATCGGTTTTTTATCGTTCGTGGCCTTGTCCGTCCTGGCTACATCCTTCCTGTCCGGCATATTCGGCATGGCCGGCGGCATGGTGTTGATGGGACTGCTGCTGGCCTTGCTGCCGGTGTCGACGGCCATGGTGTTGCACGGCACGGCGCAAATGACGTCGAACGGTTGGCGCGCCCTTATGTGGAGGCGTCATGCCGACTACCGGATTTTCGCGCGTTATATCGTTGGGCTGCTCGCCGCGGGCGCTCTCTTCTCTTTCGTCGGTTTCATACCGGATCGCGCGCTTGTACTAATTTCATTGGGAATTATTCCGTTTCTTGCGGTGTTGCTGCCGGCCCGCATGGTGCCCCAGGCCAATACCGCTTACGGGGCTGAAGTTTGCGGCTTCCTGAACACATGCATGCAATTCATTGCGGGGGTGTCGGGCCCTCTGCTCGACGTTTTTTTCGTGCGCAGCGAGATGGACAGGCGCGCCGTCGTGGCGACCAAGGCCGCTTGCCAGACCTTTTCCCATCTGGCCAAACTGATTTATTTTTTCAATGTCATGGGCAATGGGGCGCAGGCCGATACTTGGGCGATAAGTATTGCGGTCGCCATGGCCATCGTGGGCGCGAGCCTGGGCAAGCTCGTGCTGGAACGCCTGAGCGATCACCAGTTCCGCCGGTGGACTCAGCGCCTGGTCATGGCGATAGGCGCGGTCTACCTGATCCAGGGCATCTTCATCTTGGTGACGCGCTAAAGGCCTTTACAAGGCGCTGGCGGCGCAAACCGCGAAGTAGTGCGGGATGCGACTTAATGCGTAGTCGGCGCTGGCTTGCCGAATCTGGGCGCGGTCGCCGGAAAAACGTCGGGTCTCGCTGAATATGGCCGGGGCGGTGCCGGGAGCAACGCCGTCGAATGCCCACGCAAAGCACTGTGTGCCAGCGGGTATCCTGTGGTCGGTATTATCCGTTACGCCGGTGTTCGATACGGCCACGTTGGCGCGGCTGCTGTCCAGCGCGCCCAACGCCATTTCGCGGGCCACTTCTTCGCTCGTCAGGTTATAGCGTTCCAGGGTTTCAGGCTTTACCGCCAGGCAGGCCTGTTTGGCGTGCGGCGAATAAACGACAAAGGCACAGTCAAGTAGTTTCCCGGCGCCCGGAATGTCCGCCAGCGTGGCGGCAATCAAGCCCGCCGTGCACGATTCCGCCGTCACCAGCATCAGCGATCTTTCCCGCATGAAATCGGCCACTTCCTGGACTGTCTTCATCGCTGCTCCATGCCTGCCCGGGAAGCGTAAAACGGCAAGCTGCGTGCCCGCGCGCGAAGCTGCCTATAATCGTCTTACTTCTCATTCAGGAATTCTCATGACTATTTCCCTTTATGCCGCTTCGGTGCCCGTTTTCAAACAGATGCTGCAAAGCATGGATGCGTTCCTGGACAAGGCGCAGGCGCACGCCGAAGCCAAGAAGATCGACCCGGCCGCCTTGCTTCAGGCGCGCCTCTTTCCCGACATGTTTCCCCTGATCCGGCAGGTCCAGGTGGCGGCCGACTTCGCACGCGGCGTATCGGCGCGCCTCGCGGGCGCCGATGTTCCCAAGTACGAAGATGCCGAGCAAAGTTTCGATGATTTACACGCCCTGATCGGCAAATCGCTAGCATTCATCGACAGCATGACCCCGGCCCAAATCGACGGCAACGAAGACCGTGTCATCGTCACGCGGGCGGGCACGCCGAAAGAAAAACGGTTCAACGCCCAGGCCTACCTTTTGTCGTATGGACTGCCTCAGTTCTTCTTTCACGTCACCACCGCTTATGCCATCCTGCGCCACAACGGCATCGAGGTAGGCAAGCGCGACTACATGGGCCAGTATTAACCATCACCAGGCCCGCGGCGCAACGCCGCGGGCCTGCAAATTGCTGTAGTCGCTTGTTCTATTCCCACCCAACCTTGAAAGGAGTGGCACATGACGAGCGCTAACGAAAATTTACTGGACTGGCTGCGTGACGCCCACGCCATGGAGATGCAGGCGGAAACCATGCTGGATACGACTGCTTCGCGGTTGGAGAACTACCCACAGCTGCGGGCGCGCTTGCAAGCGCACCTTGAGGAAACACGTGAACAGGCCCGCTTGGTAAAGACCTGCATCGAACGGCTGGGCGGCGACACATCGGGCATAAAGGACATGGCGGCCAAGGCCACCGCCACCGCGCAAGGCCTAAGCGGCATGTTCGTTACAGACGAGGTCGTCAAGGCCGCCATGGCGAGCTATACGTTCGAGCATATGGAGATAGCCGCATACCGCGCCCTGATTGCCGCGGCGGAAACGGTCGGTGACCTGGAAACGCGTCGCGTATGCGAAATCATACTGCCCCAGGAAGAAGCCATGGCGGCCTGGCTCGCGGAACAGCTGCCGATCGTCACGCGTGAGTTCCTGGAACGCGATGAAATGCCCGACACCACAGCGAAGCATTAGCCGCGACCGGTGTACCGACAGACCGAAGAGAGGTGAACTATGCCGGCCAAGTCCAAGTCCCAGCAGCAGGCCGCGGGCGTCGCCCTGGCCGCCAAGAAGGGAGAAAAGAAAGTGGGCGACCTGAAGGGGCCATCCAAGTCCATGTATCAGTCCATGAGCAAAAAAGAACTGCACGACATGGCCTCCACCCCGACGAAGGACAAGCCCGACAAGGTCGCCGAGGTGAAGCCTGATCGCCCTATCGATATCTCGTCGGGCGAAGACGTGGCTGTGGACAAAGACGTGGACAAGGACGCCTAGTGCAGCTTGACGCGCGGCGCACTGCGCTTGAGCAGCAGGCGTCCAACGGCCATTAGCGCCGTCTGAACTACGCCAAGCACCGCCATGTGATGCCGCAGATGCAGGCTCATGTACATCCAGCGTGCGATCAAGCCTTCGACGAACCAGCGCCGCCCCGAAAGTACGCCCATCAGGGTGCCCACGCCGGTATTGTGTCCCACAGAAACAAGAGAGCCGTAATCGCGGTATTTGAAGGCGCGCGGCTGCACATCGCGGCCGGTGATGCGTTCCGTGAGCGTCGGGATGAGAAAGCCGGCCTGCTGGTGGGCAACTTGCGCGCGTGCGGGTAAGGACATGCTCTTGCCGCCCCATGGCGCCTCGGCGCAGTCGCCGAATGCGAACACGGCCGGATCGGCGGTACGCAGGCCGGCATTGACCTCGACCTGGTTGATACGATTGACCGGCAAGCCCATGCCGGCAAGGAATTCCGGCGCCTGGATGCCGGCGGCCCACACGCACAGGTCGTATGGGTAGCGTGTGCCTTTATCGTCGTATAACGCATCAGCCGTGACCTCGGTGATCCGTACCGACGTATTGACGTTGATTCCCCGCTCCAGCAGCAGGCTGGTCGCCGCGCGTGACATGCTTTCGGGCAGGCCCGACAAGATGCGCGGCGCTCCCTCCAGCAAGGCAATCTTCACGTCATGCCCGGGGTCCAGGTGGTCCAGGCCATAGGCCGTCACATTGCGGGCCGCTTCCCGCAGTTCGGCGGCCAATTCGACACCCGTCGCGCCGCCGCCGACTATGGCAATCCGCAGCGGGTACGAGGGGCCGCTTGCCGCAGGCGTACCTGCCGCGGGATCGCCCGCCCCCTTGCTCCGATCGGCAATGACAAGGTCGCGCAGCAGCAATTGACGGAACCGTTCCGCCTGCCCGGTCGAGTCCAGTGCAATCGCGAATTCGTTGGCGCCGGGTGTCCCGAAGAAGTTGGACTTGCTGCCTACGGCCAGCACCAGCGTGTCGTAGAGCAAATCCCGCGGCGGGAAAATGTCGTGCCCTTCGAAGACGACATTGTCCAGGCGCACGATCTTCGCCTGCGGATCAACGCGCGAAACCCGTCCCAGCACAAAAGTGAATCCGTTATCGCGCGCCAACATGGCGTACGACAGTCCTTCGCGGTGGATGTCCAATGTGCCGGCAGCCACCTCATGCAGCGATGGCTTCCAGATATGGTCGACGGCCTGATCGATCAGATAGACGTGCGTGGGTCCGAATTTCCGGCCCAGCCGGACGGCCAATTCGAGCCCGCCGGCGCCGCCTCCGACAATCACGACTTTGTGGGATGTGCGTGTCATGGTGGCGAGTGTTGGCAAGCGATGTGCCCGTGCAAGCATTTCGTCGAATATGCAATACTTGAAAACAGAGCCATGACGGCTTGTGGAGGGGAACAGGCATGAAACCAATAAAAGGCATAGTCTTCGATCTGTACGGCACACTGTTCGATGTCCACTCGGTGGCCGAACTTTGCGACGCTTGCTACCCGGGCCGCGGGCCGGAAATTAGCACACTGTGGCGGCAAAAGCAGCTCGAATACACCTGGCTGCGCAGTCTTATGGGACAGTACCTTTCTTTTGAAGAGGCCACGGAAGACGCGTTGGTTTTCACCTGCAAGCGCTTGAAGCTGGCTCTGCCCGATACGGCGCGCGACGCCTTGTGCAAGGAATACTTGCAGTTGCGGCCCTACCCGGAGACGCCGGCCGCGCTCTCGGCTCTGCAAGCCATGGGCCTGCCCTTGGCCATTCTCTCCAACGGTTCGGTGTATTCCATCGACAGCGTTGTCAATCACGCCGGGCTCGAGAATCACTTCGCCCACCTGATCAGTGTCGACGCCGTCAAGGTGTTCAAGCCCGACTTCCGTGTCTACGAATTGGCGGAGACTCGCCTGGGCATGGTCCGGTCCGACATCTTGTTCGTATCATCCAACCCATGGGACGCTTCGGGCGCCAAACATTTCGGCTATAACGTCTGCTGGGTCAACCGTAACGACACCGTGTTCGACGAGCTCGGCGCAACGCCCGACCTTACCGTCGAAGGACTCGATGCGCTGGTAAACCAACTGGGCGGCAAGGCCGGATGACCGACGATGTTCAGATGGCTTAGCGGCAGGGGCGCCACCCGGCGTCAGGTAGAGCGCCAACTTGCCCTTATTTCCGATACCGATTGGCAGCGCGCTCTTGCCAGTCACTTTTTCCTCGCCGGTCTTTCGCCACGCGAGCACGCTTCATTGCGCGATCGAACGGCTTGGCTGCTCGCCAGCAAAACCTTCAGCGCCGCGCGCGGCATGGTGGTCACCGACGAGATCATGCTGTCCATCGCCATCCAGGCGGCGTTGCCTATCCTGGAACTGGACCCGGTGCTGTACGAGGGCTGGACCGAGATAGTGCTTTATCCCGGCGGCTTCGTCATTCCGCGCAACGATGTCGACGACAGCGGCGTCGTGCACGAATACATGCAGGAGGCATCGGGGGAAGCGTGGGAGGGCGGCCCGGTTATCCTTTCCTGGGAAGATGCTCGGCCGGATATGCCGGACAAGACCAACGTCGTCATCCACGAGTTCGCCCATAAGCTGGACCTGCACGCGGGCGGCGCGGACGGCATGCCCAGCCTGGCCGCCCATCCGCGGCTGTCGCCGCGTCATTGGCAAGATGTCTTGCACGAGTCGTTCGAGTGGTTCAATGCCGAATTGATGGCCGTGGAAGATGCCATTCCGCGTCACGTCGACCCGGAATCCGAGGCTGCCGCGCCCTGGTTCGATCGGTTGCCGTTGGACCCGTATGCCGCAACCGACACCGCCGAATTTTTCGCAGTGAGCACAGAAAGCTTTTTTGTGCACCCCCAGCCGCTTGCGCATGGACTGCCGGACTGGTACGCGCTGCTGGCCCAATACTACCGCCAGGATCCGCTTGCGCGGCAGTCTGCCTGAGCTATGGGAACAATCGTGCCTGCATAGCTCTACGACCCGGTTTCAGGATGATGGAACTTGCCCGCCTGGAAGTCCTCCACCGCCTGCACCAGTTCCTGATGTGTATTCATGACGAAAGGGCCGTGCTGGGCGATGGGTTCGCCTAGCGGCTTGCCCGCGATCAACAGGACACGCGCCGCGCCTTGGGTACGGATGACCACGCCATCGGCCTGTGGGTCATTGGCAAGTATGGCCATGCGCTGCGCCGGTATTGCGCGGCCATCGATCTCGGCTTCGCCGCGGTAGACGTAAACAAAGGCGTTCATGTCGCCGCCAAGCGGCTGGCTGAACTCGCCGGCCCCATCGAAATGCACGTCCAAATACAAAGGCTCCGTCGTGTCGCGCTGGACGGCTCCCGCCAATCCATGGCTGCTGCCGGCAATGACCCGCGCGAGCACCCCGGACGGCAGGCGCAACTCGGGTATTGTTTCGCTTTGAATGTCGCGATATGCCGGCGTGGTCATTTTGTTGCGGGCGGGCAAATTGAGCCAAAGCTGGAAGCCTTCCATCCGACCCTCTTCCTGTTCTGGCATTTCGGAGTGGACCACGCCGCGGCCGGCGGTCATCCACTGCACGCCGCCGTTTTGCAACAAGCCTCCATTGCCCGCGCTGTCATGGTGGCGCATACGCCCGTCGATCATGTAGGTTACCGTCTCGAAGCCACGGTGCGGATGATCGGGAAAGCCGCCAATATAGTCGTCTGGATTGTCGGTGCCGAAATGGTCCAGCATCAAGTAGGGATCCAGTCTCTTTTGCAAGGATGAAGTCAATACCCGCGTGAGCTTCACGCCCGCGCCGTCGGACGTGGCAACGCCGGTCACGACGCGTTCGATTGTGCGCGGCTGACGGACGACTTCCTTGGATGAATGGCTGGTGTTGGCGGTTGTCATGCTGGCGGCTCCTTTGAAGAGAAGAGCTTGCGCTCCATCTTTTCATTATAAATGGCACTACAATTTCGCTTCTCGTGCAACCTTGCGGATACCACCATGAAAAATCAACAACCCAACTCCGGGAAGGAAGCGATGGACATTGCGCAGGCCCACGCCGTGGTCGACTTCTGGACAAAGGCGGGGGGGCAATCATGGTTTATCAAGGACGACGCCTTCGATGCGGATTTTCGCGAGCGCTACATGACCCTGCACTGGCTGGCGGCGCGCCGAGGTCTGGACACTTGGGCCGACGATCCGGCTGGGGCCTTGGCCTTGGTGTTGCTGCTCGACCAATTTCCGCGTAACGCCTTTCGCGATACACCGCATATGTTCGCAACCGATGGGCTGGCGCGGCTTCATGCGCGGCTGGCAATTGCGGCAGGACACGCGCAAAAGGTGGACACGGCCTTGGCCTTGTTTTTTTGCACGCCTTTCATTCATTCCGAAGCGCTGGCCGATCAGCGCTACGGCATTGAGCTTTACCGCCGCTACGCGCCGGCAAACATCAAGTTCGCGCTTGACCATTGCGCCATTATCGAGCGCTTCGGTCATTTTCCGCATCGCAATCCATTAATGGGCCGCCCGACGACAGAAGCCGAAGCCCGGTTCCTGGAAGAGGGCGGCTTTGCCGGCTGAACCGCGAAGCAGCGGTGCGCCGGCGGCGGCGAAATCAGTCTTCGCGGCTGGTGACTTCCAGCAGGTGGTAGCCGAACTGGGTCTTTACCGGGCCTTGGACGACATTGACCGGGGCGCTGAATACGACTTCGTCGAATTCCTTGACCATTTGACCGGGACCGAACGTGCCCAGGTCGCCGCCTTGGCGGCTGGAAGGGCAGCTTGAATTGTCTTTGGCGACTTGTGCGAAGTCGGCGCCGCCTTCGATGGCGGTTTTGAGTTCATTGCACTTGTCTTCGGTGGATACGAGGATGTGGCGGGCTGAGGCTTGTGCCATTAGGTTTACTCCTTCTAAGATGGTCTGACAGAGTAACGTTTTTAGACGGCCTTGTGTACCCGGCGCCTAGCGTTTCCAGGTCGCCAATCCGTTGTCGTCCAGGTAGTCGATCGTGAAGTCGCCCGCCTTGCCGTCTTGCACGTTGAAATGCACCGACGAGCGCGTGCCTTCAGGCGCATTTTCGCCGCGCGGCGTCATGGCATAGGTGTCGCCATCCCAGTGGGCCAGGACGATGCGTTCCGCCTTGGGGCCTAGTGTCAGGACAAGCTCTTGTTTATCGACCGAAATTTCGGCCGAGCCGAAGTAGGCGTTTTCGTAATGCCCGGCATAGGCGGAAAGGGGTTGCGGCGCCCGGGCTTGCACGGGCGGCGTCTTCCCGGCCAGGTCGCCGTCGGGCGTATACAAGCCCTGCATCAACCCGTTATAAGCCGCGTACCAGTCGCGCAATGGCTCGCCGTATTGGACGAGATCCATGAAGCGCATGCCTATACTTTCGGCCGCGCCCACGGGGCTGCCGTTGGTGAGCACCACAATACCGACGTCAGCCGAAGGTATGATCTGGAACGCGCTGCCTGCGCCCAGCAGAAATGCGCCGGAATGACTGAATGTGGTACGCCCGTTGGCATTGACGCTGGTGTTGAAGCCGTAGCCGTAGAACCCTGGCCGGCTATCCACGCTTTGTGCCGGCGCGCTGAATGATTGGGGACTCATGGCCGCCAACAGGGAAGCCGGCGTGGCCAGCGGCTGCCCCTGGTGTTTGCCGTCGGCAAGCAAGAATTTCAGCCAGAGTGCAAGGTCGTTCGCGCTGGACGATACCCCGCCCGCGGGCGACTGCTGATCTGGGTTGCGGTCGTACAGCGGCCTGAAGGCCCCGCCATCGAGGGCGTGCAACACCGCACGGTCGGGGCGGGCAAGATAATCCGCATGGCGCGCGCTGGTCGATGTCATGCCCAGCGGCTGGAATAAGGCCTGTTCGGCGAGGTCCTCCCAGGCCATCCCGGCTGCGGCGGCGGCCGCCAGCGCGCCTATGGTCGTCCCGAAATTTGCATAGTGGTAAGACGCGCGAAATGCGTCCAAGGGCAGGAGGCCCAGGCGCTTGATGATTTCATCGCGTTCAAAGCCCAGGTCTTCCAGGTCGTCGCCCGCGGCCGCAGGCAAACCGGTACGGTGCGCCATGAAGTCGCCTATGGTGGCGTGCGCGCTGACATACGGGTCGCGCAGCGCGAAGCCCGGCAGGTGCTTCGCGACAGGGTCGTCCCAGGCCACGCGACCCTTGCTGACTTCCACGGCCGTTACCGAAGCGGTCAGGGGTTTAGAGAGCGAGGCCACCTGGAACACCGTATTGGGGCCCACGGACCCGGGCTTGCCCAGTTCCCGCACGCCGAATCCTTGGGCGAAGACGGTCTTGCCGCCATGGACCACGGCAACCGCCGCGCCTGGAACGCCGCTGCGTTCGAGGATGTTGGCTGTAAGCTCGGGAAGGGCGGCGAGTGCATGTTCCAACCCGTTGGGCGCCAGCGCGATGACGTCCTGGCCAGGAGTCTTGCCCGCGTCGACCATGCTTTGCTGGGCGCGGGCGGGGGCGACAATTGCCAGGACTATTGCCGTGGTTGTTGCCAAGGCGATTGCCAGTGCCGGCCGGCGCCGATCCCTTCCTGGTCTTTGGCTGGCTGCGGCGCGCATTGCGTACTCCTTGTCGATTCGATACAGATCGTCGGTCGTTTGGGTTAGCCAGGCGGAGCTTGCGGTTATGCTCCATGTATCGGCCACATACAAAGGACAATATAAATGAAAAACAAGCAATGGCGCCTGGCAAAGTTCCCTACCGGCTTGCCTCAAGTTGCCGACTGGACGCTTTCAGAATCAGACATTCCCACGCCGCAGCATGGTCAGTTGCTGGTGCGCGCCATTTACCTGGACGTCGCCCCTTACATGCGCGGCCGCATATCGCCGCAGCAAAATTATGCCGCCGGCGTGTCGCCCGGCGATGTGATGGTGGGCGGCGCCATCGGTGAAGTCATCAAGTCTGAAACGGCCGAATTCGGCCCGGGAGACCTGGTCGTCACCGACTTTGCGTTCGGCTGGCAGGAATACGCTGTCTTGTCGCCCGCGTCCGTGCGCCGCATTGTTCCCGGCCTTGCGCCCTTGCCTTACTGGCTCGATGCCTTCGGTCTTAACGGCCTGACGGCCTATTTTTCGCTGTTCGAGGCCGGCCAATTGCGGGCCGGCGATACGGTTGCCATATCGGCTGCCGCAGGTTCGGTCGGACAAACGGCAGGGCAGTTGGCCAAGCTGGCGAACGCCCAGGCGCTGGCGTTTACCAGCACGGATGAAAAGGCGGGTCTATGCCAGGCCCGCGGCTACGCGCATGCGATCAACTACCGAACCACCAATCATCTGGACCAGGCGGTGCGCGCGGCATGCCCGAGTGGCGTCGACGTATTCATCGACAACACGGGCGGAATCATCCACGATGCCGTCATGCAGAACCTGGCGCTCGACGCGCGCGTGGTGATTGTCGGAACCGCCAGCCTCGCCGCCCAATTCGAGCAGCCCGATATCGGGCAGAGGTTTCTGCGCCAGCTGCTGGTGTCGCGCGCCACGATGCGCGGCTTCATGTTCCTGGACTACCAGGCGCGCCACGACTATGCGCGCAAACGCCTCATGGGTTGGTATCAGGCCGGACACTTGACGTCCGAGTTCGATATCGCGCAAGGCATAGCCCAGACGCCCGACGCTTTCCTGCGCCTGCTGACCAGCAAGAACACCGGCAAGCAATTGGTACAGGTCGGCGCCGAGCCTTAAGCGCCAAACGAACCTGTCGCCAGGGCTGCGAGCTTATGGCTCACAGGTAGTACTGGCGGGCAAGTTCTTCGTGGTCTTTCTCCAGTTCGGCCACCGGCCCGCTGGCCACCAGGCGGCCGGCGCGCAGCATATAGAACCGGTCGATCACTTGCGCGGCCAGCAGCATATTTTGCTCGACCAGGATAAGCGAAATATCGCCTTCGGCGCGCAAGGACCGCATCATGGCGCCGATTTCCTGCACGAACAAGGGCGACAGGCCGGCTGATGGCTCGTCGAAAAGCATGACCTTGGGTTCGGCCATTAATGCCCGCCCTATGGCCAGCATTTGCTGCTCGCCGCCCGACATGGTTGCCGCGCGTTGCGAGGCGCGTTCCTTCAGGCGCGGAAAGTAGTGGAATACGCGCTCGACGTTGCGGTCGAATGTTTTCGCCGCTCGAGCGAGCGACCCGAGCCTGAGGTTGTCGAGCACGGTCAGGTCGCCAAACAGGTCGCGCTCCTGGGACAGGTGCAGCAGCCCGCGCCTCACAATGACATGTGGCGCGCAATTGTGTATGGGCTCGCCGAATAATTCCAGCGTGCCGGCCGTGGGCCGCAGGAAGCCCGACAAGGTGTTGAGCAGGGTTGTCTTGCCCGCGCCGTTCGTGCCCAGCAGGCCCACGGCTTCGCCGTCGTACAGGTCGATACTTATGTCGGACAAGGCTTGCGTTCGGCCGTGACGGACATCCAGGCCGGCGATATGAAGAATGGGATCAGGCATGGCCGAGATAAACCTCCAGGACGTCTTTATTATTCCGTATTTCGTCAGGATGACATTGGGCGATTTTCTTCCCGTAGTTCAGGACCAGCACCTGGTCCGAGACCGCCATGACCAAGTCTTGCACGTGTTCCACCAGCAAGATGGCAATGCCGCTGGCAGCCAGTTCGCGCAACGCCTGCCCAAGATGCAGCCGGTCGCCCGGCGACAAGCCTACGGCCGGTTCGTCCAGCATGATCAATTGCGCGCCGGCGACCATGGCGCGGGCGATTTCGACCAGCCGTTGTTGACCGAAGGAAAGGTCGCCCGCCGGACGATCGGCCAGGTCGGCGATATCCATTTGCTCGAGCATGGCCCTGGCCCTGCCTGTGGCGTCGCGCTCGGCTCTGCTCGATGCGGGCCAGCCGGTCACGCAGCCCCAGAAGGTGCTTGGCGTGGCAAGCTCCAGTCCGGTCAGCACATTTTCCAGCACCGTCATTTCGCGCAGGATGCCATTGTTCTGGAACGTGCGCCGTATGCCCAGCGCGGCGATCTCCGCGGGCATCATGCCGCTGATCTGCTTATCCAGGAAGCTGACGTTGCCGGCGGCTGGGATAAAGCCGCCTATCGCATTGAAAGCCGAGGTCTTGCCCGCGCCATTGGGGCCCATCATGGTAAAAATTTCGCCACGTTTGACGCTGAACGACAAGTCGTCGACAGCGGTCAGCCCGGCGAAGCGGACGGTCAGGTTGCGTACATCAAGCATTTTTTTTCTCCTCCCGGTACAGGCGCTCCCGCAGCCATGGGAAGTGGTTGCCAAGGAATCCGCTGATGCCCTTGGGCATGAAGAAAAGCACGACGATCAAGAGAACGCTGAATACAATTTCTTCGAGGCCGGGGAAGTTGCGCAGCAGCTCGGGCAGGCCAGTCAGCAGCACGGCGCCGATGACGGACCCAGCCAGGCTGCCCAAGCCGCCGATCATGACGATCGCAAAATGCATCAACATCTGCGATATGCCGAAGGTATCGGGCGAGACCCGGCCATTCAACGCCGCGTATAGCGCGCCGGCCAGACCGGTGATCAGGCCGCTCCATGCAAATGCCATCACTTTCGTGCGGTTCACCTGTATGCCCAGCGATGCCGCCGCCTGCTCGTTATTGCGCACGGCCACGAAGGCGCGTCCGTAGCGCGATCGCAGCAATAACGATGTGGCGGCGATGCCGATGACCATGGCCGCAAGGAATAGATAGTATTTGCCCGTTCCGCTAAGTTCATGGCCCAGGAAGCTCATGTCGGGCATGTTGAAGCCGCCCGATCCGAACGTAATGGTGTCGGTGTGCACGTAGAACCAGCGCATCAGCTCGCCGAAGGCCAGCGTGATAATGGCGAGGTAATAGCCGCGCACTCGTAGCGCCGGCAGGCCGACAACGGCGCCCGCCAAGCCTCCGCAAACGGTGCCGGCCACCATGGCCGCGGAATAGCCCAGACCCAGATGGACCATGGACAATCCCGTGACGTAGGCACCTATGCCGAAGAACGCGGCGCTGGCGAAGGCCAACTGCCCAAGGTAGCCGATGACCATGTTCAAACCAACGGCCACCAGGCAGTAGACCAGCATGGTGTTCGCCACGAATAACAGGTAATCATTGATTGCGAACGGCAGTAGGCACAGCAGCCCAACGAGCGCCAAGAGTCCATTGCGCTTGAGTGCGGCGTGGCCCCCGGAATTGCCGGTTTTTTCGTTTGTCTTATCCACGACCTTGTCTCCATTCGCCCAGGATGCCCTGCGGACGCACTATCAGGACGGCGATAATCGCCAAGTAGGCGGTAATTTCCACCAGCGAACTGGAGATATAGCCGCCGATCATGTTTTCCAGCACGCCCAGTGTGAGCGCACCGACCACTGCGCCGGGCAAGGACCCGAAGCCGCCCAGCGTCATGGCGGCGAACGCCTGGATCAACATATGGGCGCCCATGTCCGGGTACACCAGCGTATTGGGTGCGATCAGAATCCCGGCGATGGCGCCAAGAACGGCACCCACGCCCCACATGAGATTACGAAACCGCGGCACGTTGATGCCGACCAGCGACGCGCCGCGCGGCGTCTGCGACGCGGCCTGGATGACTTTGCCGGATTGGGTCTTCTGGAAAAAATAGAAGAAGCCCACGACGATCACAAGTGAAGACCCGGCGATCAGAAGGTCTTGCGGCAAGAGGATGACGTCGCCGATTTCGATGGGATCGCCGGTAAGCAATGGTTCCAGTGGCGCGACTTCGCGGCCGTAGAAGAAGCGCGAGACACCCTTGAACAAGTATGACAATGCAATAGTCATCATCGCCATGCTGATGTGCGGGGCGTTCTGGAGAGGGCGCATGAGCGCTTTTTCGACGAGGCTGCCGATTGCAAACAGCAGGACCACGGCAAAAATGATGGAGAGGGCGTACGGCAAGCCCAACACCTGCTGGGAGATAAGAATGGTGAAGGCGCCAAGCATGAAGAATTCGCCATGGCAAAAGTTCACGATAGTGGTAGAACGGTAAAGTACCGTCATGCCCAGCGCGACCACGGCATAAACGCTGCCGTTGACGAGGCCACTCACGATTAGCTGAGCGAGCATGGATATCCCTTATAAGACGTGACGGGGCGACCCTAGGGCCACCCGGTCAGCAAGTTACGGCAACAGGAGGTATTCTTACTTCGCGGCAGGGAACGCGGCGACGATCTCGGCCCGGTCTTTAGGCCAATAAATCATCTTGCCGCTGCTGATGCCGGCATGCACCTCTGGTGTAAACGTCAATGGCCCCGACTGCACGCCAGGATCAAAGTCCTTGAGCTTGTTCAATTCGGCAATGAACTTCTCGCGCGTCAAGTCCGGACCCGCATTCTTGAGCGCCTCGACAATGGCCAGCGTCCCCGTCATGCCCATGAAGCTTAAAGTTTCCATAGGTTCTTTTGGGTAGTACTTGGCGTAGATGTCTTTCCATTTTTGGAAGGACGGTGCATCCAGCGTGGACGACAAGGGGTAGAACACGAACAAATCGTTGGTGGCGGCTGGATTGCCCACGCGGTGCACCATGTCTTCGATCGATACGCCCTGGGTCGTCACCGTAGGGGCGTTGATGCTGTATTTATCCGCGTCGCGCAGGTATAGCGTGAGCTCGGGCGGATACAAGATGGCCAGCACAACATCGGGTTTGGCCGTGCGGATCTTCAGTAACTGCGACGTGGCGCTGGTGCTGCCCCGTTCCAGCCATACCGACTCCACCGGCTCGATGCCTTTGCTCTTCATGTAGGCGAGCAACGGATTGATGTGCGATTTTCCCCATTCGTCCGAGTGGCTGATGATGGCGATACGCTTGGCATTGGGCTTCGACAGTGCGAAGTCGAGCATGGTCTTGGTGACTGTATCGGTCGTTGCGATCGGGTGGAACAGGTTAGGCATGACTGGCTTGGAGATCGCTGCGCTGGCGGCGCCAAGCACCATGTAGGGCAGCGTTGGGTTGCGAGCCAATTCCGGTTTTATCGCCATGACGGTGCCGCTGCACCAGCCGCCGTGGATCATGAAGACCTGGTCTTGCGAGATCAGCTTCTTGGCGGCGGAAATGGTCTTGTTGGGGTCGCAGGCATCGTCTTCGATAGACAATTGGATCTTGCGCCCGTGTATCCCGCCGTTGTCGTTGATGTCTTTATAGATGGCGGCCGCACCGAACAGGGGTAGCGATCCGACGGCGGTCGGGCCGGTTAGCGGGCCAAACATGCCAATGCGAATAGTGTCGGGCGTGACACCGGTTTCCGCCGAAGCGGCAAGAGGCGCCGACAGCAGAGATGCCGCAATAAGCAAACGAGCGGCTAGCAGTGATTTTCTCATTTTATGTCTCCTGGTAATTTCGTCGATTATGACTGGGCAGCACGACGGTTTGCCGCCTCGATACCTGCAATCCGGCCGAATACGGCACCCCGTATGACCGACGTTGCGCCGGTATACGTACCGTAATACAAGCCGGTCATTTCCCCGGCCGCGTACAGTCCGTCGATGGGTTCGCCATCGGCGTTCAGCACTTGGCTGCGGGGGTTGACCTTGATTCCGCCGAAAGTGAAGCAGTTTCCGCAAATGACGGGGTAGGCAAGGTATGGGCCTTTGTCGATACGCCGGGCCCAGTTCGATTTGGGTGGCGCATAACCGGCGGTGGTCGCGAGGTGGTCGGCCTCGAGCGGGTCGAAGGGGCCATCCACGCAGGACGCGTTGTACTGGGCAATGGTGGCTTCGAGGGTTTCGGCATCAAGCCCCAGCTTGATGGCCAGTTCGGGCAGCGTTCCCGCGGTGATGGGCGGCTGGTCGGAACGCACCGAGCGTTTCCAGTTCGGCACGTCGTCTATCTTTGCGTCCAGTATGACCCATGCAATTCCCTCCGGCTGCTTGAGGATCTGACGGGTGATGCTTTCGTAAGTGGCGTCGACCGTGGTTGGCGCTTCGTCTATAAAGCGCTTGGCATGCTTGTTGACGAGCACGCCATAGCTGAATACCAGCACGATAGGCTCGGTTGCGCCCGAACGCGGATCCAGGGGCTCGGCGTGGATCTGGCCAAAGTCCCCGGCAGGCGCCGCGCCTATGTCGAGCGCCATTCGTATGCCTTCGCCCTTGTTGTAGTAGCCGCCACGCGCCACGGGGCGCATGTAGCGGGCGTCTTCCCCAATATAGTGGGTGAGCATTTCCGGGTTGCCCTGAAAGCCGCCGCTGGCCAGCACGACGGAAGGAGCCTTGAGCGTCAGGCGTCTGTTTTTCAAGCCGTAGGCTTCGATGCCCGTGACGGTGCCGTTCTCGTCCTGCAACAGGCGCCGTGCCGTCGTGCGGTAGAAAAACGTGGCGCCGGCTTTGTCCGCCGCGGCACCCAGGGCCTCGACCAGGGCAAGGCCGCCGCCCACTGGATGCAGGCGGGTGGTACACGTGGTGATGAAGTAGCCGGGCTGCGAGTCGAAGCGCACGCCAAACGTCTTGAGCCACTGCAGCGTGGGCCCCGCCTTGTCGGCCAGCGTGCCGATCAGTTCGGGGTCGGTGAAGTTCAGCACCTTGACGATGGACGACCAGTTCTCGTAGTCGTAGGCGGCTTCCGAGACCAGTTCTGGGTCGAGGTAGTGGCCGGCATTCTCGGCGAAATGGCTTTCCAGGTCGTCGGCGACCTCCGTTTCGCTTTTCATGCGCATCATGGCTTCCGTCCAGCGCGTCTGGCCGCCCCTTTCCTCCACATCGGATCGCTCCAGTATGGCAACACGGGCACCGGCTTCCATGGCGGACATTGCGGCGGACAGGCCGGCGATGCCGCATCCGACGATGATCACGTCGAAATTGGATGTTTCCGTTTGGGTCATTGACCTTTCTCCATTCAATGAGGCTTGGGCTTAATAACGGCGGACAAAAGGGTTGGGCATATCCAGGTCGGTCGAGATCCAGACGCTCTTGGCTTCCATGTATTCCTTGACGGCTTCCACACCGCCTTCACGTCCCACGCCGCTGTCGCCAAAGCCGCCAAATGGCGTGGTGTAGCTGGTGGAGCGATAGTTATTGATCCAGACGGTTCCAGCTCGCAGCTTTTCCGACAGCAGCATCGCGCGGTGCAGGCTCTTGGTCCATACGCCGGCAGCCAGGCCGAACCGTATGTCGTTGCCGATACGGATGGCATCCTCTTCGTCCTTGAACTTGATTACCGACAAGACCGGTCCAAACACTTCTTCCTGGGCAATGCGCATGGAGTTATCCACGTCGACGAAGATGGTCGGCTCGACGAACTGGCCTGCGCCGTACCCGGGGCCGCTCAAGGCATTTCCACCAGCAATGCAGCGCGCGCCTTCCTTCTTGGCAATGTCGATATAGCTCATGACTTTCTCGAATTGCGGACGGGTGGCCACCGGGCCGATCTGTGTGCTGGCGTCGGTCGGGTCGCCTATCTTGGCGGCGTTCGTGATTTTAAGGAGACGCTCGATGAATTCGTCATGGATGGACTCCTGCAGCAGCAACCGCGAACCTGCCATGCAGGTTTGCCCGCCAGCGGAAAATATACCCGTAATGACGCCATTGGCCGCCTTGTCCAGGTCAGCGTCGTCAAAAATAATGTTGGGCGATTTGCCGCCCAGTTCCAGCGATACGCGCTTGAGGTGGGATGCGGCGGTGGTGTAGACCTTGCGGCCGGCTTCATCGCCGCCCGTGAAGGCTATGCGCGCCACCTTCGGGTGGGTGATGAGGGGTTCGCCGACTTCTTTGCCGAAGCCGCTGATGACGTTGATCACGCCGGGAGGGAAACCCGCTTCGGCGACGAGCTTGGCAAGCTCATACAAGGAGACGGAGGTGAATTCCGAGGGTTTGCAGACGATGGTATTGCCGGCGCACAGGGCGGTGCCCAATTTCCAGGCCGTCAGCAGCAGCGACGAGTTCCAGGGGGTGATGCTGGCCACGACGCCCATAGGCTCGTAGCGCACCATGTTGAAGACGCCGGGTTTGTCGATCGGCACGATGGCGCCCTGGATCTTGTCGGCCAGGCCGCCGTAATAGTAGAAATACTTGGCCATGTACTTCACCTGGCCCAGCACTTCACTCATCAACTTTCCGTTGTCGCGGCTTTCCGCCTCGGCAAGACGCTGCGCATCGCGCTCGACCAATGCGCCCAGCCGGTGCAGCAGCATGCCGCGATCGCTGGCCGACATCTTGGACCAAGGCCCTTGGAATGCCGCTGCCGCCGCGCTGACCGCACGGTCCACGTCGACTGCGTCGCCCTGCGGGACTTGAGCCCATGCTTCACCGGAAAATGGATCCAGGCTGTCGAACCACTGGCCAGAATGGGGGTCGATCCACTCATTGTTGATAAACAATTGATAACGCGACATCTCTGAACTCCTGTGTAAACGTGTCGATATGAACGTAGGTTGGAGATGATTATGGTCGGGCATGTATGATGCGTAAACTGATTAATAATCACCAGTTGATGAGTTTTTGGCATCTATAAACCGAATAGCGGAGGCCTTATGAGACGCAAGATCCCCAGCACCACGGCGCTTGCCATATTCGAGGCGGCGGCCCGTCACGGCAGCTTTGCGCGCGCGGCCACAGAGCTGTGCCTGACTGAAAGCGCGGTCAGCCGGCAGATCGCGGCACTGGAAAGCTACCTCGAAATAAAGCTCTTCGCCCGAGTCAAGAAACAAGTCGTGCTGAACGATGCCGGTCGGGCGTACGTGAAGAATGTCAGCAAAAGCCTGGCCGATATCGAAGCCCATACGCTGTCGCTGATGGCCAATAAAGGTGACGACGGCGTGCTGGAACTGGCCGTGTTGCCGACGTTTGCGAATCGCTGGCTGATGCCCAGGCTGCGCGACTTTCAACGCAGGCAACCCAACATCACCATCCATATGACGGAGCAGCCCAGGCCGTTTTTATTTCAAGATACGCAATTTGATGCGGCCTTGCATTTCGAGCATCCCAGCTGGACCGATGTGGTCAAGGTGGATTTGTTCGAAGAACGGCTCGTGCCAGTCGTCAATCCGCGCTTCTTCGATGTCGCCAGCCTGGCGTCGCCGGAGGACTTGCGCCACCTACCTTTACTGCACAAGGCATCCCGTCCCGAAGCGTGGCGCCATTGGTTCGAGCTGGCGGGCAGCGCCTACGGGGCGTCGGCGCTGGGCATGCGTTTCGACATGTACGGCATGATCATCGAGGCGGCGCGTTCAGGACTGGGGGCGGGGTTGGTGCCGCGGTTTTATGTCGATAACGAGATCCATCGGCACGACCTGGTGGTGCCGTTCGACCTGGAGCTGCGGCACGAGAAGCGCTATTGCCTGGTGTATCCGCAGCACAAGGGAGACTCGCCCATCGTCCAGGCATTCAGCGACTGGCTGGTTGAAGCCAAGCACAAGTTCGACCAACCCGCTGTGTCAGAACCCGGATAAGACGATTTTTCCCACCGTTCGGCCGGTTTCGATCAAGGCATGTGCCTTGCGAAGATTCCGGGCATTGATGGAACCCAGGTTTTGCGTGGCTGTGGCGCGAATGGCGCCGGCGTCAATCAGGTCGGCCACATCATTCAGGATTTCGTGCTGGCGGATCATATCGGGTGTGTTCTGCAAAGACCGGGTGAACATGGCTTCCCAGTGGAAGGACACCGACTTGAGCTTGTACAGGCGCAAATCCAGCGGCTCGGGATCGTCGATCAGGCCGAAGCGTCCTTGCGGCGTAATGACGCGTGAAATTTCTTCCCAGGCGCGCGCGCTGGTATGCGTCGAAACGATGTAGTCCATGGTGCCTATGCCGAGGGCCTGAATTTGCGTATCCAGCGCCTTGGTGTGATCGACCACATAGTGCGCCCCTAGGTCGCGCACCCATCGGTCGCTTTCGGGCCGCGATGCGCTGGCCACCACGGTAAGCCCGGCGTGGCGTGCCAGTTGGATGGCCATGGACGGAACGCCGCCCGCGCCGCCCAGGATGAAAATGGTTTTCGGCGGCGTAATATTGCGCGGGACGGCAAGCCGATCGAACAGCATTTCGTAGGCGGTAAGCGTCGTGAGCGGCAGCGAGGCGGCCGTGGCGTGATCCAGCGAGACCGGTTTGCGCCCAACAATGCGCTCATCAACGCTCTGATATTCGGCATTGGATCCTTGCCGGGTGATGTCGCCGGCGTAATAGACGGCGTCTCCAGGCTGAAAGAGCGTGACGCCGCTGCCTACCTTTTCGACGATACCCGATGCATCGTACCCAATGACGCGCGGGTCGGCGCTTGAAGCGGCCATTGTTCGGCGGCTCTTGACGTCGCGCGGATTGACCGATACGGCGTGCACGCGTACCAGCACGTCGCGTTCGCGCACTTGCGGAATGGGCAGTTCAAGATCGAATAAGGACTTGTCGTCTTCGATAGGCAGGTTGTGGGCGTATCCGATGGCTTTCATACGTGTCTCCTTCAGCGGTTTGTTCAAGATTGAAGGAATGATAACCGTGACCCGCTAACTCCTGACCAGCAACACCAGGGCGTGCAGCAGCACGCCGATCAGGCCGCCCACCAATGTGCCGTTGAAGCGTATGTATTGCAGGTCGCGGCCCACGATAAGTTCCAGCTCGTCCACCAGGTGGCGTTCGTCCCAATTCTTCACCGTGCGCGAGATATGGTCGGTGACGCCGCTGCGCAGCGTTTCGGTAAGCTTGTGGGCGCTGGATAATAGGTGGCTGTTGATGGCATTGCGCAATGACGGATCCGACACGAGCTTTTGTCCCATGGCTTGCAGCGCCTTCTCCAGGTGCCGGGTCAAGATCGACTCGGGTTTCGCAAGATCGCGCCGCAGGGCGGCATGGATTTCGTCCCATAGGCCCCGCACATACGCCTGCACCTGAGGCTGGGCGATGATGCGTTGTTTCAGCGCGGCGACTTGCGCGGCGACTTCCGGATCGGTGTGCAGGCGCCGTATGTAGTCGGTCACCCAGTCTTCGTAGCCCCGTCGCACCGGATGGTCGGGTTGCGACAACACATCGTGCAATTCGTCGATAAGAGCGCGGGCCAGTTTATCCGTGAGCTTATCGGCCATCGTATCCGTCGACGACACCAGGCCTACGGCGCCGACGACCTTGGGCCATTCCTTTTTTGCATACTTGAGCAGCAGGCCCGAAACGCGTTCCTTGATGTCGTCATTGGCAAGGTAAACGGCCAGCCGTTGCAGGGCCTCGTTCAGCAAGCGTTGATGACGGCCGTCGCGCGTCAGCAAGTCGAGCACATCGCCCGCGGTGCGCCCGGCATCCCAGCGCCGCAGCGTCGTGCTGACGAACTCCAGCATGACCTTGCGTATGGCGGTCTCATCGAGCAGATCCAGCACCTGTACAGCCACCTGCCGCGCGCCTTCGCCAAGCTGTTTGGCTTGCGCGGGCTCGCTCAGCCACAGCCCGAGTTTGGCGGCGGGATCGAAGATCTTGAGCTTCTCGAGCAGCGCCTCCGGCTCCAGGAAGTGGTCGCGCACGAAGACAGCCAGGTTGTCGCCGATGCGCTCTTTATTGCCTGGAATAATGGCCGTGTGGGGGATGGGTAAACCCAGCGGATGCCGGAATAGCGCGACGACAGCGAACCAGTCGGCCAACGCGCCTACCGTGGCGGCTTCGCAGAAAGCCCGGACCCACGCCCACATGCCTTGGCTGCCCATGAGATGGCTGGTGATGAAGCCGCTTACCATGGCTACCAGCAATGCCGCAGCGGCGATCTTCATGCGCCTTAAGGCAAGGCGGCGAGGGTCTATTGCTGGGGGCGTGGCGTTGGAACGGTCCATGTCGCATTCTAAGGCGCGCGCGGGCCCGAAGTACAATCTTGCATTCGAGGCCGTACTCATCGTTCAAGGAAGACGCCCATGTATTCCAGACTATTCCCATGTCTCTTGACCGCCGCGCTGCTTGCCGGCGCGTCCACCGCTACGCCGGCGGCTGACTGGCCCGAAAAGTCTGTCCGCGTGATTGTCGCTTATCCGCCGGGCGGCGTCAGCGATTCGATCACGCGGGCAATTGCCGAGTCGCTGGCGCAACGCCTGGGCGTGCCTTTCGTGGTGGACAATAAGGGCGGCGCCGGCGGGACCATAGGCATGGGACTGGTGGCGAAAGCCGCGCCCGACGGTTATACGCTGGGGTTTTCGTCCATCAGCCCCCTTGCGTTATCGCCGGCCATCAGGCCTGTGCCGTACGATCCGCAGCGCGACATCACTCCGGTTGCCAGCGTGATGGTGTCTCCCGTTGTATTGCTCGGCACGAAGGCGTTCACCGGCAAGAGCGTGGCAGACCTTGTCGCGCAGTCCAGGGCGGTGCCCGGGTCGCTGCGCTGGTCGACGTCGGGTCTTGGTTCGCTCGGCCACCTGATGCTGGAGCAATTGCAGCAGGCAGGCAAGATCCAATTCACGCATATTCCCTACAAGGGCGCCGGCCAGCAGCTCACCGACGCGGTCAGCGGCCAGTTTGAATTGATCTCCACCAACATGAGCCCCGCGTTGACGTCGCATGTCGCCAGCGGCACGTTTGTGCCCTTGGCAGTCGCCGCGCCCGGGCGCATGAGCTTCCTGCCCGACGTACCCACGTTCACCGAGCTGGGTTATCCCAAGGCAAACAAGATGTCCGTGTTCGGCTTCTTTGCGCCTGGCGGCACGCCGGCTCCTGTCGTGGCCAAGCTTAATGCGCAGATCGGTGAAATCGTCGCGACGCCGGCCATACAGAAATTGCTGGCGGACAGCGGCAATATGCCGGCCACCAGCACGGCGCAACAGTTTGCCGAAGATATCGCCCAGGAACTCGACGCGAATCGCGAATTGATCCGAAGTGCGGGACTAAAGCTGGAGTGATGAGTGATGGGCGCGCCTGGGCGCCGCCCATCGGGGGTTGGTGTCAGTGTCCTGAGCTGGCGTCGATCGGCTCGGTGCTGTCGAAGATGGAAGCGTCTTTCTCGCCTTCGACTGTCAGGATGCCGGTCAGGCCTTTTTCCATGCGGGACAAGGCGTGGTCGACCAGGACGTAGCGCCCTGGGTAGTCCGTCTTGAATTCCAGCATTGTCGCGCCGCCCGGGGCGACCAGAGTCGTTTGCACATTCGTCAGCGGCGTGCTGGTCAACGAGGCGTGCTCGTACACCCGATCAAATACTTCGCCGATCAGGTGGATGCTGGACGTGAGGTTGGGGCCGCCCACACCGAAGTAAATGCGCACGACATCGCCCACCTTGGATTTCATGTCGTAGATTTTGGTGAGCGCGTCCATCGAGCCGTTGAACATCAGGTGCTCGGGATTCTCGGCCAGCAGTTTTTCCAGCGAGAACTCTTGTAAGCCGCTCGTGCCGTGAGGCTGCGTCGTATAGAGTTCACCCTGCATGATGTAGAACTCGCGGTCGACTTTGGGCAGGCCGCCTTCGGGTTCGACCAGGATCATGCCGTACATGCCGTTAGTAATATGTTGCGCGACCATGGGCGTTGCGCAGTGATAAACGAATAAGCCTGGATGCATGGCCTTGAATGTGAAGCTCTTGGTCTGGCCCGGGGCCACCTGTGTTACCGCCGCACCGCCGCCCGGCCCCGTTACCGCGTGAAAGTCGACCGAGTGAATATGGGTGCTTTCCTTGGCATTGGTCACATTGACAGTGACCGTGTCCCCCACTCGTACGCGCACCATGGGTCCCGGCACCTTGTTATTGAAGGTCCAGAAGCGGTAGGTGCTGCTGTCGCCCAGGCGGGCTTCGAGTTCGGTGGTCAGCAGATCGACCGTGACGGCCTTGGGCGCGCGGTTGCCCACGGGTTCGCCGACATTGGCCGGATCATGCGCAATCTGCGGCGCCTGCCGCGTATCCGCCGCAACGGGTTCGCCCACGATGATCTTGCCGACCATCCCCGCCGCCTTGTGGCCGGGGAGCGTGCACAGGTATTCGAAGACGCCGTTCTTGTGGGCGCGGAATACGATGGCCGTGGCCGAGCCCTTGCCGGAAATATGATCCGATTTGGCGCCGAATTCAGGCACGGCGATGTCGTGGATGGCGCCGTCGTCGTTCGTTAAATTGATTTGGACCACCGCGCCTTCGGGAACCTTGAGATCCGGGTTGACCACGTTGGCAATGGCGCCGGTGTTGCCGATGAACACCAGCTTGCCGCCCGAAATGGACGTGCGCAACGAAATGGTGACGTCGGGTATCATTTTTACCGCCGTATTTGGCGCAGCGGCGGCCGCGACCGTTGTGGCGGGGCTTGTGGCGGCGGGCGCCGCATGACCCGTATGCTGCGCGTACGCAGAATCGGCCGCATAAAAGAGGCCGGCTACTGCCAATAATACGAAGAAATTACGTATGGCCGATAGTGGTTTCATGATTTTCCAAACCTCCTTTAGACTTCAACAATTTATCATAATGCGAGGCATTACAGCACATTTACATCGGGACGAAAATCGAGGCCGCGGGCATGCGGTTTGCTGCCTGTTCGGTTCGGCGTATTCAAGGGCGGGCCAAAATGAATCATGGCGCACATTTAGTTCTAGCGTTGACGCTGGCCGTCTCGGCGGGGTTCAGTAGCCAGGCGGCGGATTTGAGCGCACAAGAGACCCGGTTTCTGGAGGAAGCCGCCGTTTCCGGCACGTTCGAGATGCAAGCGAGCCAGATGGCGTTGCAAAGCGCCGCGCAAGATAGAGTGAAGGAGTTTGCGCGACTGATGCTGGTCCAGCACGAGCAGATAGACGCCGCCCTCAAGCGCGTGGCGCGCGACAGGAACATGGTATTGCCGGTGTCGCTCGATGGCGACCGGCAATCAAGCCTGGGTGATCTGCAGCAGGCCAAAGGCGCCGATTTCGACAGGCGCTATATCGAGCATGTGGCCATCGGCGAGCACGAACGGGCCGTCGAGCTGTTCAGCCGCGCCGCGCGGGAATCGCAAGACGGAGACGTCAAGGCGTTTGCGGCCGAGACGGTGGCGCTGCTGCTGCAGCATCTGGACAAAGCCAGGATGATTGCCCAGGCCCACGCCATTGGTGACAAGGACGGCGCGCCGGCTTCTGCAACGCCCGGCCTGTCGCGTGGCGAGGCCGCGCCGCAGACGGCACAGCCCACAAGGGAAGGTGCGCCGGGCACTCCCGAAGAAGCCGCGGAGTCGCAATAATGCCTATGACCAGCGTCAATACACAGCGGCGGCGCGTCCTTGGCAGCTTGCTCACCGCATACACCTCAACCCTGATTCCGTGGGCGCTTGCCCAGCCCGTCCAAAGCGAGGGGCACGGCGCCTTTCTTGCCGTATCGGCCATGCTGGTTGGACGGCAGACGCTGGATACGGAGTTGGGCCAGCGTTACTACGAGGCACTCGTCGCGGACGATGCGGCATTTCCCGGGGCCGCCAGTTCATTGCTGTCGTTCATGGAGCAAGGGCAACTCGACCCTATGAAGCTTCAAACAGTGCTGGACGCCCAGCGTCCCGAGCTTGCGCCGCTGGCACGGCGGATAGTCACGGCCTGGTATACCGGCGTAGTGGGAGACGGCGCCAGCGCGCGCTGTCTTGCCTATGAAAAAGCCTTGATGAGCGAAGTCGTGAAAGACAAGCTCACCCCGCCTACCTATGCCTACGGCGCTTACGGAAGTTGGGAAAGCAAGCCGACCTGACGATGGGCGGGCAGGTTGTATTAACGCGTTGAGGTTGCAAATGGCCGAAGAAGTGTCTGCAGAGTATGTTGTGGTGGGTTCGGGGATATGCGGCGCGCTTGTCGCCAGGCGGCTTGCGATGCAGGGCGCCTCGGTGCTCATGCTCGAAGCAGGGCCGCGAGTCACCCGGGGGGAACTGGTTGCCCGTTTCAGGAACGCTGCCCGCAAGAACGACTGGATGGCCCCGTACCCGCCAACCGACTGGGCGCCGCATCCGGTGTATAAACCCGCCAGCAATGGCTATCTGGTGCAGGCGGGACCGTACCCCTACGACGCCGAGTACATACGGGTAGTGGGCGGCACGACATGGCACTGGGCCGCGCAGGCTTGGCGCATGGTTCCCAACGACATGCGTATGCGCTCCCTGTACGACCGGGGGGTTGATTGGCCAATGACCTATGACGACCTGGATCCTTTCTACCAGGAGTCCGAGGAAATCATGGGCGTCTCGGGACTGCCGAACACGGGGTCGCCACGCAGCAAGCCATTCCCGCTGGAACCGGTGGCGGAAGTGTGGGCAATGCGCCGGATACGCGAACGCCTCGCGACCGGCGGTTATGAAGTCGTCGGGAACACCACGGCGCGCAATAGCCGGGGCTACCATGGTCGGCCGCCCTGTTGCGGCAATAATAGTTGCCAGCCCATCTGCCCGATCGACGCCCAGTTTCATGGCGGCCTTGCCGTCGATGCCGCCGAGGCCGTTGGAGTGCGCTTGCTTGAAAATGCGGTGGTCTACAGGCTTGAACACGACGAAAAGGGCAGCATACAGGCGCTGCACTATTACGACCCGAATAAAACATCGCACCGGATAACCGGCAAGGTCTTTATTCTGGCGGCCAACGCGATCGAGACGCCCAAGCTGCTCTTGCTGTCGGCCAGCGGCAAATATCCGCAGGGTCTTGCCAACAGTTCCGACTATGTGGGCCGGCACCTGATGGACCATCCCAGCACCTCATTGTCCTTCGATGCCGACGAGCCGTTATGGCTCGGCCGCGGCCCGCAAAGCCCGAACTCCATCAACACTTACCGGGACGGCGAGTTCCGGCGCGAGCACTCGGCCTATCGCCTCGACTTTACGAACATCTCGCGGGTCTACGGCGCGGTACAGGAATTGATCGCGGCCGGCGTGTACGGCGTGGAGCTCGAGAAGCAGTTGCGCCACCGGGCTGCCCACGAAATGAACCTGAAGAACGTGCTCGAGGTGCTGCCCAACCCGAATAACCGGATTACGCTGGCCAGCGAAAAGGATTGGCTGGGGATCCCCAAGCCGCGGGCCAGTTACGCCATCGACGAGTACACGCGCATGGGCGCGGATGTGTCGAAAAAAGACTTCGCCCGCGTGGCGGAACTCATGGGAGGCACGAACTTGCGGTATAGCGCGGATGGTTTCTTCGCCAATAATCAGCATATTTGCGGCACGCTGATGATGGGCGACGATCCCCGGACCTCGGTCACCGACGAGTTCGGCCGAACCCACGACCATCCGAATCTATTCATCGTCGGCACGGCGGTATTGCCGACCTGCGGAACCTGCAATTCGACCGAGACCGCTATCGCGGTTGCATTGCGTACGGCTCACCATATCTTGCCGATGAAGACGGCGATGGATTCGATGGCGCCAAATGCCGTGGTCTCGGCATAGCAGGGGCGGGAGGGCAAACGATGATGCGTACAAGAAAGTTCAGCGTGCTGATCAATGGACTCGTGTCGGCTGGCCTGGCCGCCATGGCCATGGCGGCCAATGGCGCTGAAGCCGAGCAGGCAAGCGACCCATTGATCCAGCAGGGACAGTACCTGGCCACTGCCGGCGACTGCATCGCCTGTCATACCACCGTGGGCGGTAAGCCGTTTGCGGGCGGGCTGGTGATGGCCACGCCGGTGGGAAATATTATTTCCACGAATATCACGCCATCGAAAACCCACGGCATAGGCAATTACACGCTGGAAGACTTTACGCGCGCGATGCGGGAAGGAAAGGGTCCGGACGGCAAGCACTTTTATCCGGCCATGCCCTACACCTCTTATGCGCTGGTGACGGACGACGACATCGAGGCGATGTATGCCTATTTCATGCGGAGCGTCGAACCGGTCGATTCGGCGCCCGCGAAGACGCAATTGCCGTTTCCTTTCAACCTACGGGCGTCGATGTCGGTGTGGAACATGTTGTTCCTCGATGCCGGCCCGTACCGGCCCGATCCCGAAAAAGGAGAGCTTTGGAATCGCGGCGCCTACCTGACACGCGGCCTTACGCACTGCTCGGCCTGCCATACCCCGCGCAACACCTTGATGGCCGAGCAAGGCGATAGCGATCTGGCGGGCGCCGATGTCGGCACTTGGTACGCGCCGAACATCACGCCGGATCCGATCAGCGGAATAGGGGAGTGGACGCAGGAGGAAGTCGTTGCCTACATGAAAACCGGCCGTACCGAGGGCAAGGCGCAAGCGGCGGGGCCCATGGCGGAAGCCATCGATCACAGCCTTCAGCACTTGACGAACGAAGATTTGAATGCCATCGCCGCCTATTTGAAGACCATCCCCGCGGTGCGTCTGCCCGGCGAGGCGAAGGCGGCGCATGCCTGGGGCGCACCATACGAGGAATTGGCCTCTTTGCGCGGGACGCCGCTACCGGAAGACCTGGACGGCATGACCGGCGCGCAACTATATGACGCGGAGTGTGCGAGTTGCCATCATGCGCAAGGAGAGGGCAGCCGCGGCTTGCCCTCCCTGTTTCACAATTCCGCCGTTGGCCGGTTAAATACAAACAATCTGGTCATGGCCATACTTGATGGCATTACTCGGGGCCATGGAGAAAGCGCCGGTACGATAATGCCCGCCTACCGCAACACCCTGAGCGACACCCAAATTGCGACGCTAGGCACCTACATGGTCCGGCATTTCGGCAACCCGGAATCCGCCGTCACCGTCGAACAAGTCGCGCGCCTGAGAAGGGGCGAAGCAACAGGCCCCGACCTGGTGACGGTGGCTCGTATCTCAATGGTCGCGGTCGGAGTCATCGTGCTGTTGTTGATTGCGGCCTTCTTCATGGGAAAGCGCCAACGTTAGCCGGCGCCCGTTCTTCGACATCCGGCATCAGGCGGCGGTTGCGGCTGCTTCCTGATTGACTTCGCTTTCTGCCAACACGGACAGCTTTTCGTCCGTCGACTTCTCTTCGCCCAAGGTTTCCTTCAAGAGCCGCAACGCTTCGTCCTGGCCCATTAGTTTGGCCAGCGTGCACAGCGTGCCATAGCTCGCGATTTCGTAATGCTCCACTTTTTGCGCCGCCGCAATCAGCGCGGCATCCCGCAATGGACCCTGGGCGATTTCTTCAATGACTTCACGGCCTTCTTCCAACAGGCCCTCCATCGCGACGCATTTAATACGCTTGAGCTTGATCTGGCACGCCTCGACGACTTGGTCGATACGTTCTATCTGGCCATGCGTCTCTTCCAGGTGAAGCTGGAATGCGTCGGACAGCTTGGGATTGCTGGAAGCGCGGGACAGCTTGGGCAACGCTTTGGTCATCTGTTTTTCGGCGCTGTAGATATCTGAAAGCATGTGAACAAAAAGATCTTGCATGGTTTTGGTAGTCATTGTGCCTCCGACTAAGGACAAGGGTTGGCGGAAGCCTCAGTTCAGCAAGCCGCGTACCGGCGTATAACCATATGGCTGTAAGACGTAAGGCGCGGAAAAAGGATTGACGCATGTTGTAGCGTCGGGCAATATCGAGTGAATTTCAGTTACCTGTCAGGTGGATATCATGCGTACAACATTCGTCGTCGCCGCGCTCGCCGCAGCTTTAGCCGTCCCAGTGATCGGTCACGCCAAAACCCTACGCTGGGCCAGCCAGGGTGACATCCTGACGCTTGACCCTCATGCCCAGAACGAAGGCCTGACGATCGCCGCGTCGAGCTATGTGTACGACACGCTGGTCGCCTACAACAAAGACTTCCAACTTACCCCAGGCTTGGCAGTTTCGTGGGAACAGCCAGAGCCCACGACATGGCGCTTCAAGCTTCGGGAAGGCGTCAAATTTCATGACGGCACCCCGTTTACAGCAGACGACGTGGTGTTTTCGATTAAACGCGCCTTGTCGCCCACGTCGAATTTCAAGGCGTATGTGAATGGCATTACCGACGTCAGGCAGGTGGACGACAACACGGTGGAAATCCTTACAGGCGGCCCCAACCCCGTCCTGCTGCGCCAGCTTACCAACGTATTCATCATGAATCGCGACTGGTCGGAAAAAAACGACGCCACTGCGCCCCAGGACTTTTCGAAAAAGCAGGAAACCTTCTCGGCGCGCAATGCCAATGGCACCGGGGCATACAAGCTTAAGTCCCGCGAAGTCGACATACGCACCGTATTTGTCGAAAATCCCGACTGGTGGGGCAAGGCCAACAAGGTCGGCAACGTGACTGAAGTGGTTTATACACCGATCAAGCAAAATGCCACGCGCACGGCCGCCTTGTTGTCTGGCGAGATCGACTTCATCCTGGATCCTCCGGCGCAAGACCTTGCCCGCATCAAGCAGCAGGCCAAGGTGGTCGAAGGCAACGAATATCGCACGATTTACCTGGGCCTGGATCAGAAAAGTCCCGAACTGAAGTATTCCAGCATCAAGGGCAAGAACCCCTTTGCCGACGTGCGTGTGCGTGAGGCTCTTTACCGCGCGATTGATGTCGATGCGATCAAGAAGGCGGTCATGCGGGGCTCGTCGTCGCCCACCGGCACCATGATCGCCCCGCAAGTCCATGGCTGGTCCAAAGACCTTGCCCAGCGCGCTCCCTACGATATTGAAAAGGCGCGCAACCTGCTGAAGGAAGCCGGTTACGAGAACAAAATCGACTTCACCCTGGATTGCCCGAACAACCGATACATCAACGATGAAGCCATTTGCCAGGCAGTCGTGGGCATGTGGGCAAAGGTGGGCGTCAAGGCTACGCTCAACGCCATGCCGCGCGCCACCTACTTCCCGAAAGTGCAGTCGTTCGATTCCAGCGCCTATTTGTTTGGCTGGGGCGTGCCCACGTTCGATGCGTTGTACACCTTGCAAAGCCTGATCCACAGCAAAGGCGAAGGGGCGGACGGTTCATTCAACTTCGGTGGCTACTCGAATCAGGAAGCCGACAAGCTGATTACGCAAATCAAGACCGAGACCGACACCGCCAAGCGCGATGCGGCCATACACAAGGTGCTGGAAATCCACGCCCGCGAATTCGGCCATATTCCGCTGCATGACCAAGTCATTCCATGGGCGATGGGCAAGAACGTCAATGTCGTCCACCGTGCCGACAATCGCCTGACGGCGGATTGGGTCACCATAGACTAATCGACCGTGCTGCCCTTTATTTTGCGCCGCCTCGCCCAGGCGGTGCTCGTGATGCTGACGGTTGCCTTGCTGGCCTTCGTCCTGTTCCGCTATATCGGGGATCCCGTCACCATCATGCTGGGCCAGGACGCGACCGACCAGGACCGGATCGAGTTGCGCCATAGTCTGGGCCTGGATCGTTCCGCGCCCGTGCAGTTCGCCCATTTCGTCGCCAATGCCGCTCGCGGCGATTTCGGGCTGTCGCTGCGCCAGGGCCAGCAGGTTTCCGAGCTGCTGCGCGATCGCCTGCCGGCCACCGTAGAGCTTTCCATGGCGGCGGCCGCGCTCGCGTTGGTCGTGGGGTTGCCGCTGGGGGTGTATACCGCGCTGCGGCGCAACGGCAAAGGCTCGCAGGTCATACTGGCTTTTTCGCTGTTGGGCGTATCGTTGCCCACCTTCCTGATCGGCATACTGCTCATCCTGGTGTTTTCCGTCATGCTGGGGTGGCTGCCGAGCTACGGACGCGGCCAGGTGGTAAAGCTAGGCTGGTGGAGCACGGGGCTGCTTTCCGTCGATGGATGGAAGCACCTCATTCTGCCAGCCATCACCTTGTCGCTGTTTCAACTGACGCTTATCTTGCGGCTGGTGCGCTCCGAAATGCTTGAAGTCTTGCGCACCGACTACATCAAGTTCGCGCGCGCCCGCGGCTTGCGCAAGCGGGCCATTCATTTCGGCCATGCGCTCAAGAATACGCTCGTGCCTGTTATTACCATTACCGGATTGCAGCTGGGCGGCATTATTGCGTTTGCCATCGTCACTGAAACCGTGTTCCAGTGGCCGGGCATGGGCCTGCTGTTCATACAAGCGGTTCAGTTTGCCGACGTGCCTGTCATGGCGGCCTATCTTTGCCTGATTGCGCTGGTGTTCGTGTGCATCAACCTCATCGTCGACCTGCTTTACTTTGTGGTCGATCCCCGGCTGCGCAGCGGTCTCGGACGCGGCGGAGGCCATGGATGATAGAGCTGCTGAAGCGCTGGTGCGACACCGACCTGGCCTGGTCCTGGCGGCACACGCCCGTTGCCTGGATGTCCACCGTGCTTTTCGTGCTGTTATTGGTGGGTGCATTCGGTGCGCACTGGGTAGCGCCGCATAATCCCTTCGACCTCGCCACGGTCGAACTGCTCGATGCCTTGTTGCCGCCGGTATGGATGGATGGCGGGCAGTGGACCTTCCTGCTGGGAACCGACAGCCAGGGGCGCGACCTGTATTCGGCCTTGCTTTACGGCACGCGGGTTTCGTTGCTTATCGGCCTCGCGTCAGTCGTATTGGCCTTGGTTGCCGGTATCTGCCTGGGCTTGCTCGCCGGCTATGTGGGCGGGCGCGTCGATGCATTCATCATGCGGGTGGCCGATGTCCAGCTGTCGTTTCCGGCCATACTCATTGCCCTGCTGATCGATGGCGTCGCCCGGGCCGCCATGCCGCGCGAACTGCACGACATATTGGCGTTTCCCGTGTTGGTCGGGGCCATCGCGCTGGCCGGTTGGCCGCAGTATGCGCGCACCGTGCGCGGCCTGGCCATGGTCGAGAAGAACCGCGAATACGTACAGGCCGCGCGCGTCATCGGCGTGGCACCGCTTGTGATCATGTTTCGCCATGTCCTGCCCAACGTCATGGGGCCGGTCCTGGTGCTGGCCACCGTGCATCTGGCAACCGCCATCATTACCGAAGCCACGCTTTCCTTCCTTGGGGTCGGGGTGCCGCCCACCTCGCCTTCCTTGGGGACGCTCATACGTATCGGCAACGACTTCCTATTTTCCGGCGAATGGTGGATCACCATCTTCCCCGGCCTGATGCTGGTGTTGTTGGTGCTTTCGGTCAACTTGCTGGGGGATTGGCTGCGCGACGCGCTCAATCCCAGGCTGAATTGAACGGGCGGATGCATGACGGACCTTCTTGAAGTAAGAAACTTGAACGTAGAATTTCCCAGTCGACACGGCACGCTGAAAGCCCTGCACGACGTGAGTTTCTCTATCGCCCAGGGCGAGGTCCTGGGCGTGGTGGGCGAATCGGGAGCGGGGAAGTCGCTTACCGGCGCGGCCATTATCGGGCTCATCGATCCTCCCGGCAGGATATCGGGGGGATCGATTTTACTGAATGGCAAGCGCATCGATAACCTGCCAGACGAGCAAATGCGGCGCATACGGGGGCGTGAAATCGGCGCCATCTTCCAGGATCCGCTAACGTCGCTCAACCCCTTGTACACCATAGGCCGGCAGTTGACCGAGACCATAGTCACGCACCTGCCGCTGACGCAGAGCCAGGCGCGTGAGCGTTCAATCGAGCTATTGGAATCCACGGGCATCCCGGCGGCACGCGAGCGCATTGACCACTATCCACACCAGTTCTCCGGCGGCATGCGCCAGCGCGTCGTGATTGCGTTGGCGCTTGCCGCCGAGCCGAGGCTCATCGTGGCAGACGAGCCCACCACGGCGCTGGATGTGTCCATACAGGCGCAAATCATCGATCTGCTCAAGACGCTGTGCCGATCCCAGGGGGCATCGGTCATGCTGATCACGCACGACATGGGCGTGATAGCCGAAACAGCAGACCGCGTCGCCGTCATGTATGCCGGCCGTATCGTCGAGGTCGGACCCGTGGCCGACGTTATCCGCCACCCGCAGCACCCGTACACGGCCGGGCTGATGGGGTCTATCCCCGTGCTGGACAGGAATGTAGAGCGTCTGGTGCAGATCGACGGCAGCATGCCGCGGCTTGACGCCATACCCCCGGGCTGCGCCTTTCATCCGCGCTGCAACTTCATCATGCCGCGCTGCACCCAGGAACGGCCCGAGCTCGTTCCGGCGGCCGCCAGCCGCGCCGCGTGTTGGTTGCACACCCCGGAGACTTTCCGATGAATGCGGTCGAGCGACCGCTCATCCAGGTCAACGATGTCGCGCGCTGGTTCGACGTATCCATTCCATGGCTGGACCGTGTCATTCATCGCAAGCCGCGCGTCACTCTGCGCGCCGTGGACGGCGTATCGTTCCATATCAACAAGGGCGAGACGCTCGCATTGGTTGGCGAATCGGGCTGCGGAAAGTCGACGATTGCGCGGCTGCTGGCCGGCCTGTACCAGCCCACGCGCGGCAGCATCGACTTCGATGGCCAGTCCGTTCAGGCAATGAGCCGGAACGCGCGCCATGCCATGCGCAGGCGGCTGCAAATGATCTTCCAGGATCCGTATGCCAGTTTGAATCCGCGGTGGCGCGTCGGGCGCATCATCGCCGAGCCGTTGGCTACGCACACGCGCATGACGGCCGCCCAGCAACGCGGCAAGGTGGACGAACTCCTGGTTCAGGTGGGCCTGGACCCCAACGACCAAGACCGGTATCCCCATCAGTTTTCGGGTGGGCAGCGCCAGCGTATTTCCATCGCGCGTGCGCTTGCGCTGGGCCCGGAATTCCTTGTGTGCGACGAGCCTACATCAGCGCTGGACGTATCGGTGCAGGCACAAGTATTGAATCTGATGAAGGACTTGCAGCGCGACCTGGGCCTGACCTATTTATTTATTTCGCACAACCTTGCCGTCGTGCATCATGTGGCCGATCGGATAGGCGTGATGTACCTGGGCCGGCTGGTGGAAGTCGCCACGCGCGACGAATTGTTCGAGAATCCGCGCCATCCGTATACGCGCATGCTGCTGGGGGCAATTCCCGACCTCACCGGGGCGGGCCGCGCCCGCGTGCCAGTGGGCGGTGAAGTACCCAACCCCCTGAATCCCCCGGCGGGGTGCACGTTCCATCCGCGATGTCCTCATGCCAATGAACGTTGCCGCGTCGAGGCGCCGCTGATGCATTCGTATGGCGCCGGCGAGGCGGCGTGCCATGGAGTGGAAGAAGGCAGGATTTGATTGCCGTGAAGACGCGCTGGCACGGCCGTCAGAAGCCGCACATCGACATGAAATTGGCCCACTGGACCTGCATATGCGGTGTCAGGTAGCCGATGAAAGATAATGCGAGCACGGCAGTCAGTGCAAACCAGCCGGCGATTCGCCCGACGCTGATTCGGGAGGCGGGCTTATGCCCCCCCTGGTGACTGCTGGAATGCGCGCGTGGCATACGTGGTTCCTGTGGTCAGGCCGTTAGCGTCAGGCCGCCGCCGGAGCGGCAAGCGGCTGTTCCTTGATGGGCAGGCACAACACGGCGGCTACCACCGCCAGTACGACGCCCGTCCACCAGACCATTGTATAACCGCCGGTGGCCTGATACACGTAGCCACCCATCCACACGCCAATGAAGCTGCCGACCTGATGCCCAAGGAAGGCAAGACCGGACAATGTCGCGGCATACCGCAGTCCGTAGATCTGGCCGATGAGTCCCTGGGTCAGCGGGACGGTGCCCAGCCAGAACAGGCCCATCCAGGCGGCAAATAAATAGACCACCGTGGGCGTCAAGGGAAAGGCAAGCAGGAAGACAATACCAAAGGCCCGCAAAAAGTACACAGCCGCCAGGAGCGTTTTTTTACTATAGCGCCCGCCCAGCTTGCCCGCATACAGGCAGCCCGCCACGTTGAACAGCCCGATCAGCGCGATTGCCGTCGCGCCGTGGGCGGCGGTCAGTCCACCATCGGCGAGGTAGGCCGGCAGGTGCAAGGTGATGAAGGCGGTATGGAAACCGCATACGGCATAACTCCAGAACAGGAAATGGAAAGACTTATGGGCAAGCGCCTGGCGTACGGCGCCGCCCAGGCTATGGCCGCCCAGGACGGCGCTGGGCCGGCCCTTTAAAAAAGTCGCCAATGGCAAGCCGGCCGCGACGAATATGGAAAGTACCCATAGGGCGCCGGTCCAGTCCATGGTTGAAATCAACAGCTGGCCCGTGGGCACAACGGCAAATTGGCCCAAGGATCCGCCCGCGCTTGCAATACCCATGGCCGTGCTACGGTAAGCCGGTGGAACCGCGCGCGCCACGACGGGCAGAATCACAGGGAAGGTCGTGCCAGCCTGGCCCAGGCCGACCATCACGCCCGCTGTCAGGTACAGCGACATTTCATCGGTGGACAAACGCATTCCGATCATGCCGAGCACGTATAGCAGGGCGCCCAGGGCGATCGTGCGTCCGGCCCCATAGCGGTCGGCCAGTATGCCCATGAAAATCGCCCCCACACCCCAGACGAGATTCTGGATGGCGAAGGCAAGCGAAAAGACATCGCGTCCCCATCCATGCTCAAGGCCCATGGGCTGCATGAACAGGCCGAAAGTCGCACGCACGCCGAGCGATAGCAGCACGATGAACGCGCCTATATACAGTGTGCGCAAATATGGTGGTTCTTTTTGAGTCGGCATGTGGTGGTACGTAGCGTGGCGTTGAGAAAGGCGGCACCTTCGGAGGACCGGGAATAGTAGCACTGCGGGCGACGGGCCAGCGCTGAAGGCAGCCTACCCATTCGCCGTGCGAGTCAGGCCAGTGCCGCCAGCCCGTCGCGCAGGGCATCGGCATCGAGCGGAAGCACGCTCGCTTCCACCGACGCGTGGACGGAACGCCAAATCGGCAATGCGCGCGCAAGCTTGGCGTGGCCATTGTCGGTCAGTTTGAACAAGCGGCTGCGGCCATCTTGTGGGCTGCGGCAGGGTTCGACCAGGCCGTCGCGTTCGAGCGGCTTCAGGGCCGCCGTAAGCGTCGTCCGGTCCATCGCCAGGAGTCGGGCAAGCGGCGTGATGCTCACGGGTTCCGGCCGGTTCAGCGCCATGAGCATGGAGAACTGGCCATTCGTAAGGCCGATGGGTCGCATGGCCTCGTCGAAGCGCCGGGCAAGCGCGCGGGCGGCGCGTTGGGCGTGCAGGCATATGCATGTGTCGCGCACATCCAGTGTCGTCGCAAATGAAACTCTTTCTTTCATGCCGGCATTTTAGGTTGATATCAACCTATTTGTCAAATATAGTGAATGTTCCGTGGCCGTCGATGTTCGCCAAGGTGGCCATTCCAAACGAGGAGGCTGAAATGAAATACGTGGAAGGCTTTGTATGTGCAGTGCCCGCGGCTAACAAGGAAGCGTATCGCCAGCATGCCCAGGAGGCGGCAAGAATGCTCAAGGAGTTCGGCGTCAGCCGCATGGTGGAATGCTGGGGCGATGACGTGCCCGACGGCAAAGTGACCGATTTCCGCCATGCCGTAAAGGCCGAGGACGACGAGGTCGTCGTCTTCAGTTGGTTCGAGTACCCGTCCAAGGAGGTGCGCGAATCCGCCATGAAAAAAATGATGGAGGACCCGCGCATGAAGGATATGGGCAAGAACATGCCATTCGACGGCAAGCGGATGATTTACGGCGGCTTCGTGCCCATTCTGGACGAATAGGATTCCTCTGCTAAAGTAGGCGTTCCTGCCCGCATACCTACGGAGCGCACGATGAAATCCCTGCTTTTGGCCAGCCTGCTCGCTTTCATGGGTGCGCTCCTGATCACCAGTTTTTCCAAGCCTATCCCGTTGGAAGCGCAGCTGCTTCATCTGCAGGTCGAACAGGCCGTGCCGGAGGCTGCGGGCGAACTTGCCAGCGAACCAGCCGAAATCCAGGCGCTGTTTCTCACCTACGCCAGCGATCCCGTATTGATCGCAAAGGCTAGGCTTGCCTTGCTACGCTATCCGGACATGGCCAGGCCGATCTTCCTGATGCTGGGAGAGGGCAGCGAATTTCAAGAGGCGCTACGTAAATATGGGGAAGATATTACGCTGCCCATACATTATTTCCGGACTCATGAAGTAGCGACGCTGGAGTTGATGCGGCGGGTAAGTGAAACATCGCAGTCCGCCCTGAGCGCCGTACGGCAGTTTTGGGACGAGAGCGACGAGGCCGGTGCCACCCCCGAGCCGGCGCCCCCCACCCCCGAGCTGTCAGACGAGGAACGGGCCAGGTATGCCGTGCATTTCCTCAAAGCGGAAGGCTATGACTTCCTTGGCCAGTTCGTAGTGAATCCGAAGGGCGACGTAGAGTGGATCCAGACTGAACGCGTGCTCGAAGGTATAAACAGCTTTTTCGCGAGCGGCCTGAAAGGGCTGGAAATCAAGCTTCGTCAGGATGAGCCTATCGCCATGGGCGACGTGGGCTGGGCGGCCCTCGATGTCGCCATCGGGGTGGGTGCGCTGAAGGTGCTGCGCATGGGGCGGATCGGCGCGGCAGGCGGAAGCTCCCTGACCTTCTCCCAGCGTTCGGCCGCGCTTGGCGCCGGTTTGTGGCGAGGGAGCGCGGTGGGCTCGCGGCTCGTGAAATATGGCGCGCCCGCGGTGCTGGCTTATATTGCTATTCGGCACCCCAGCGTCATTAATTCACTGCTTGGGCGTGTGGCCGAACGTTTTGGCCTTCCGGTGGAACTGACCCAAGTAGCCGGCTGGACGCTCCTGTTGCTTCCCCTCATGCTGCTATTGCGACTGCTGCTCGGGCCGCTTGCCTGGCTAATAGCAGGCGTCGCCGGTCTTCTGCGCTGGCTCGACAAAGCAATGCGCAGGAAAAGGCCGGGCTTCAGGGCAAGGGGAGCGGCCGCTTTATATACATGACCAGGTCCTGGCGCGTTACGGGGTAGACGGTGTAGCCGCGTTCAAAGTGAAACGGGCGCCCGAGTTCAAAGGGCGTTAAGGGCGGCCTGATCGGCAACGTTGGCGAGTTTGCGTGACTCTTTGAGGATTTTGTTGGGATAGCCGCGCGCATTGCCTGAATATTTGCCCAACGCTTCGGGGAGACTTCCACCGGCCAGCTCAAGATATTCCTCCAGAATATCGGCTGCCACTCGGATATTGACTTCAGGATCGAATAGCGACTCGGACGGATGCAACTTTTCCCGGTGCCAGCGGCGAACCACCTGCATGAGCCCTTGCGCGCCGTAGCGGCTCTGCACCCGCGGGCGCAATGAACTCTCTTTCTGCATGATGGCGATCAGGAGTTCAGGCTCAAGTCCGTCGCGCTTTTCCGCCTCGGCCCAGGCAAGATCCACGTATTTGCGTACCGCCGCCATGCGCTGTCCAAATTTCTTGGCCAGGTACTGCGCTTGGGCGTGTTTGCCGGCCTCTTCGGCAAGCGCTTCTATGTGTTCCTCGCCCAGCCGTTCCGGCGCCTGATACAGCTGCTTGGCGTCGCCTGGCCATTGGTGCAGCGCGATTTCTCCTGATAGCGGTCCGATTTGCATGCCGCTCATGGCGCTCAAGCCGCTCAGCCCACCGGCAAGAAGGAGGCCGGGCGCGAACATGCAGCCAAGCAAAAACATTCGGACCATGGTCCGGTATCGTGTATTGCGCTGCGGTGGGAAATTAAGAAATGTGGTTGGAGTATGGGGTGCTATTGTTGCGGTCATTGGGCCCTGGCGCACGTGGCGCCGCTAATTTTTGTTTTTAATCATAGCATTGCATCGCAGGGCGCCGAGCGTGGGGGTGTAAGCGAACGCAAGTCAGGTTGCAGGATGCAAGGCCCTGAGCGCTGCTTCGAACTGATAATTAGGAATGATCAGCACGTTGCTATCGGTCGGTACAAAGACATAGCGGCCGTAGCCGTCCGGCGTGCGTTCCCCAACGATAAGGTCGGCGAGGACGGAGCCATTGGCGTCCAGGACACGAACACGGAGGACGGCGGGCGATAGCCCGTAGGTATGAAGCGTTTCCTTGTCGGCAGGAAATTCCCGGTCGATACGTGCACGCGACAGCAGCGATACATAGGCCTCCGCATCGAAGGCGCCAGCGCTCGCCCCCTGTGGCGATGTCCATCGCGCATATGCATCCCGGGTGAATCGCTTTTCCTGACCTTCGACGTTTTGCAGCAGTAGAGTTCTGACCTGCTCCGGTTCCCAGAAGTACAGTCGATGGGGCTCATGCTGGTTCCCGTGGTGATGCCCTTCATGGATGGGCCGGACGGGCAGATTGTCGGCTCCGAGCTGTATGCCCGACAACACGATTCCGCCCAATAGCAGCGCCAGCCAGAAAATCGTGCGAACGTGTTCAGTCATTCAGCGACGCCTCCACCAAAGAATCAAGCCAACCGCGACCGCAATCGATGGAAGAAGGACGGAACTTATGAAAAAGCTCGACTGCATTTGCCGGTTCGTCAGGCGGACGCCTTTCGCCTGGTAGTGCCGAGGTTGAATGTCGATTAACGAATTTTGCCGAGTCATGTAATTGACGGTATTCAAGAACAGAGCGGCGTTGCCCAGCAATGCGTAGTAATGGTTTGTCGCAAAATCGGCATCGCCGGCAAGCACCAGGGACGCCCGCTTGCCGCCTTGGGCAAGGGGTGCGTCTGCGATGCGGCGCGCCGCGATCAGCATGAGAGTTCTGCGGTCCAGCTCTTCCTTGGCGCGGCCGAGATAGGACTTTTCGCTGCTAAGCACCAGGGGAGTCACGACAACGGCTTCCTTCAAGCCGTTCTCGGCCGGCGTAAAGGATGAGACGCCAGGAAACACGGAAACGGGCACGTTGCGCGTAATGGCATGGCGCGTGTAGTCGCTAACGGCGGGGGTCGTGGCGTCGCTTTGGTAGTGTTGACCCATGTCGCTCACCGCGCCGGATCGGTGGCGTATGCCGAAACTGTCCAATACGCGATCCAGTCCATGATCGGAATCCGGCTCCAGCATTAGCATGGCCGAGCCTCCCTTCAGCAAATAGTCGTTCAGCACATCGGCATTCCGGGGCTGGAAGGCACGTTTTGGTCCTGCCACGATCACCAGGTCGCAACCGTTGTAAGTAGATAGTCCCTGGGCCGGCAGGACCGAGCGAACGGTATAGCCTAGCGTTTCAAGCGCGTTTCGCGCCATGGCCATGCCATGCCGTTCGTGCAATTCGATGCGGGCGACGACGTTTTCATCCTCGCCGTGATCCTCGTTGTCGTCCAGGTGCATCAGGCTGAACGGATTTGATTCCAGGTGGCCCTGGGTGAAGCAGATGGTTTGCCTGACTTGGGTAAGCGCGTGGATCAGGCCATTCGAAAAGTCGGTTTCCGTGCCGCCATTGATCGTGATTGTCTTGCCCGGCGCCTGGAACACGGCGCTGCCGGCGAACTGAATGCCAAACTGCCTTGCCAGGGCGGGATGCAGGCCGGGATCGACGCCGCGCACCTGTATCAAGGGATTTGCCTTCTGGTACTGTTTTAATAGATCAAGTGCGTCGACCATGCTTTTATTGCGCAAATCATAAAACCAGGTAACGTTTACCGGTTGCTTGACCTGGGCGATGATGCGACGGGTTTCAGGACTGATGGAATAAACCTGGGCGCTCGTAAGGTCGAGCCGGCCTAAATTCTTGTAGGCCCAAATATTAAGGGCAAACAAAAGGCTGGCCACGGCAAGAATGGGCAGCATCACCTTCGTGCCGATGCGCCATCGATTCGGGCCGCCGATGTTCACCGCATTCTCCGCAGGCGCAATACCTGTACGGCGATGAATAAAGAAAACGCAATGACGGAGGCGAAGTAGACCAGGGCGCTACCCGACAACACGCCACGGATAAGGTCGACGTGCTGCGACGACAGGGACAGGTGCAGCAGTCCGGCGGACAGCAGCGGGAAGAAGTCGAAGGCCGCCGGGTAGTCGATGAACCACAGCAACACAAGAATGCCCCAGGTAAGGAGGGCCGCCACCACCTGGTTCGAGCAGGCGCTGGATACCGCAAGGCCGAGCGCAAGGAACATGGCGCCGAACGCAAACGTGCCAAGATAGCCGCCCAGGATGGGACCGAGGTCGGGATCGCCATAGAAGACCAGAGGTATGACGGCGGTAGCCGTGCCGGCAAGCATCAGGAAGACAATGAACAGCCCCGCAAGGTACTTGCCCATTACAGTGGCGTAGTCGCTCATGGGTAGCGTGAGCAGCAGTTCGATGGTCCCGGTCTTGTTCTCTTCGGCAAGGATGCGCATGGTAAGCAGGGGCATGACCAGCATCATCAGGATGATCATGTTGTGGAACGACGTGACCATTTGTGCGGTATTCACGAAGAACAGATGGAAACTGAACAAGTAGCCGCAGAGCGCCCAGAATATGGCCACGACGGCCAATGCGATTGGCATCGCGAAATACTCGCGCAGCTCTTTGATGAAGACGGCCCGAAGGGCGTTCATGTGGCGTGCTCGGGCAAAGCCGACTGGCGGTCGCTTTCGCGTACCGCTTTTACCAGAATGTCTTCCACGTTTTCGCTCTCGAAAAATACGTCGCGAACATGTCCCCAGGCAAGTGCGCACGCCAGCAGGGCATTCAGCGAACGCGGATGCGAGGCAAAGCGGACTCTTAATGCATATGCCTGGTTCGGCGCGGCGGGCGCTGTGGCGTCTACTTGCAATACGCCGTCCAGCGCCTTGATGGCTTCGGTAAGCGGCGCAATTGCTACGCCTTCCCAGTGCAGCAAGACGATGGCACTGCGCGGGTTGGTGCGCGAGTTCAACGGTATGTCGGTGATGAGTCGCCCACGGCGCAGGACGATGGCGCGCGTGCACAGCGCCTGTACCTCTTGCATAAGGTGGCTGCTGAAGACGACGGCCCGCCCGGCGGCTGCGCGCCGTATCATTTCCCTGGCCTCGATAATTTGCATGGGATCGAGGCCATTGGTTGCTTCGTCGAGCAGCAAGACCGCCGGGTCGCCCAGTATTGCCTGCCCCAGCCCCACACGTTGGCGAAAGCCCTTCGACAACCGGCCTATGGCTGTCTTGGCGACGGACGCCAAGTCGAACGCCTGGAGCGAGGCATCGACCGACGACGACAGCCGTTTGCCCTTCAGTCCCTTGCAACTGGCGACAAACCTCAGGAATTGGAGCACAGTGAGGGAATCGTATAGCGGCGCGCGTTCCGGCAAATACCCGACATAAGCATGCGACCGTCCGCCTGCGCCTTGTCTCCTCATGCCCTGAACCTCAAGCACACCCGAGTCGGCCTGGTAGTAGCCGGCAATGAGCCGAAGCGTGGTTGTCTTCCCGCTTCCGTTTGGACCCAGGAGGCCTACGATCTCGCCAGGCGCTACACGAAAGGAAAGATCGTGCAAGACCTGGCGGGTGCCGAAGAACTTGTTGACGCTGTCGACTACGATGGACGCCATGCGGGGGGCCTAGTCGTAGGCTTTGTCGTGAGCATGTTCGCCATACTGGTTGGCATCGTGGCTGTACCAGATGTGTCCCCGCGTTGCGTCGCGAATTTGCTTCAAGCGGTCGATCGACTGCATGGATAAATTGGTGTTCCAGGTAATGCCGGGAATCACGCCGGCCTCGTTCTCCGCCGTATAAATCGCATCGGCCGCAAGCAGCAGGGTGCCGGTATTCTTTAGCTTTACCTGCAGCGACTGATGGCCCTGCGTATGGCCTTTGGTATCCAGCACGACCATGCTGCCATCGTTGAATAAATCGAAGTCGCCGGTGAGCTGGATGAAATCGTAATCGCGCGTTCCGTCGTAGTCCTTCAAGACATAGGCGGCGCGTTGAAACTTTTCAGGCCACCAGGCCGCGCGAAGCTCTTCCTTTTGGACAACATGCTTGGCCTTGGGGAAAAGCTTGATATTGCCCGCATGGTCCAGGTGGAAGTGGGAATAGACAACATGGGTCACGTCTTCGGCCTTGAATCCGAGCTTCGCCAATTGCCGGTCGATGACTTCGTCCCGTGTTTGCTCGGCGGTGAAGGCGCCGCACAGGCCTTCTCCCCAGTAATTTGCGCAATTGCCATCGGAGACGGCCACGTTGTTCCCGGTGTCGAACAGTACAAGGCCACGCGGGTGCTGTATGACGTACATGGCCACCGGTATTTTGATGCGCGTGCCGACGCCGGACATGGCGGTCAGCCAGCCTTTGTCCAGGGTGAGCGATCCACTGGTCAGTTGCCACAACTTGATATCCTGCGCGGCGGCGAACGTGCTGGCCGCAAACAGCGCGCCAGCCACAACCGCTTTCATGAATTGTCGTTTCATGCTGGTCTCCGTTGGGAAATAGGCGGAACTGCGAACTGCTACGTTAGTTGAATGACTTGATGCTGGCGTCGTCCAACACCTTGGTGTCCAGGGTCTTTTCGATCCACTCCATGGAGTTTTGCCCGGCGGGCGGCGTTACCAGTTCCGCGGGAATGATCATTGCCTTGTCGAGCACCTTGAACGGGTATTTGTCGCTCTTTTTCGTGATGCCGAAAAGTTGCGCCTCGAGCGCCTGGCCATCGGGACGGGAGATGACGACATCGCGCCCAAATCCCTTGAACGTAATGTCGTGCATGGCGGCGGCGACTTGTTCGGTGCTGGGCCAATTGCCGCCATTGTCCTTGATGGCCTTCTCGTAGCCGGCTTTCAGGCCGTTGAGCGCCTGGGCCATGTGGTACGTGGGATAAATCGGATAGGCGCCGGTTTTTTCATGAAACGCCTTGACGAAGGCCTGGTGGGCCGGATCGTCCTTGGTTTCGGGGTGAAGGAAATAGTGGTCGCCGCGCGCACCGATGATCACGCCTTCGGGCAAGGCATCACCCAGGCGCTCCAGTGAGCTTTCGGCCAGCGACAGGACGAATGTGGAATTCTTGAAAAGATTGCGTTGATTGGCCTGGCGCACGAAATTGTCCAGATCGCCGCCCCAGGAGGTGGACATGACCACGTCGGGACGCAGCGCTTGCAGCCGGCTGATTTCCGTCGAGAAATCGGCCGCGCCGAACTTGGGGAACATTTCGGCAACGACCTTGACGTCGGGCTTGAAGCGTTTGAGCGCGGCAAGGAAGAGATCGCGCGAGTCGCGGCCCCACGCATAGTCCTGATTCACAATCGCAATGGTTTTGAAGTCCGGCTTGGCTTTCAGCAAATACAGGACCTGGGCAACCATTTCTATGGTGGCATTGGCCTCGGTACGTACCACGTATTTATAATTCTTGCCCTCCAGGGCGTTCTGGGTGCCGCAATCCCATAGGATATTGAGCACCTTCAGGTCCTCGGCCACGGGAGCAATGATGTTGCAGTGCCCGCTGGAAATGGCGGCTAGCATGACTTTCGTGCCGCCTTCAGCAAGACGCCTGTATTCGGACAGCAGCTTTTCGCCCCCGCCGCCCTCGTCGATATAGCTTGGCACCAGCTTGGCGCCGCCGATACCGCCGTTGGCGTTCATTTGCTGGATAAGAAGTTCAGCGGCATCGCGTGCGGGCACGCCGAACACGGATGCGGGTCCGGACAGATACGTGGAGATGCCAATTGCCAGTTCCTGGGGTTTTTCCGCTGCGTGAGCCATTGCGCCCGCGCCTGCCAGCAGTGCCACACTCAGTAATCGGGCGATCTTGCGTTTGATCATAGTAGTCTCCGTCGTTGTAATGCGTTGAATACCAAAGCTGAAAACAACGGCGTCACGAAGACAACGACCGGACGCCAAATAGCGCGGACAACCATCCCCGCCTTATTCTTGTACTTGTCGTGGGGGCATTTCGCAAGAGTATAGAGGCGCGCGGAAATTTCCGGCCATTCGCATTTCCAAAACTGCCGCTTTGCCAAAGGCAGAGGGCCGTGAGGGTTATTACGAATGGCCGAGCTGGGGAACGATCAGGGAACCGTAACGCCAGACAGGCGCACGGCATCAGCCATCTTTTTCATTTCGCCCTGGAAGCGGTTTTCCGCCTGATCGGGCGTATCGCCGATAACCTGAAAGCCCATGCGCTGCAGCGCCTCGTTGACATTCGGCTGGGACAAGGTCGTCGTAATCGCGGTATTCAAGCGCTGAGTGATCTCCGCCGGGGTTCCGCGCCTGACGGCAATGGCGTACCACGCCGTTGAAATCAGTTTGGGCAGGCCGCTTTCCAGTGCGGTAGGCGTGTCGGGCAACAGCGACGATCGTTGCTCGCCGAACGTGACGATGGCCTTCAGTTTGCCCGCATCGATCATGGGCTTGCCCAAGTACACCGTATCCACGGCAAGTTGCACGTGATTGCCGGCGGCCGCATTGACCGAGGGCGCGGATCCCTGGAATGGCACGTGCAGCAGTTCGGTCTTGGTGAGGTGCTCCATCAGTTTGATGGTGAGGTGGCCCGTGGACCCCGTGCCTGCCGTTCCGTAGGTTACGGCGGCCGGATTCTGGCGGGCGGCGGCAAGGATATCGTTCACCGAATCTAGCGAACCCTTCGCCTGCGCGAAGATGGCCATGGGAAGTTCGGCAAGCGTGGCAATGTGTTGTATGTCGCGGTTGGTGTCGTAGGTAAGGTTGGTACGCATGGAGGCATTGATCGCAACGCCCGGACTGGTGAGCAATACGGTATAGCCGTCCGGCTGGCTTTTCGCCACATTGTCGGTGCCGATGACCGTGGCGGCGCCGGGTCGGTTCTCGACAATGACGGGTTGACCAAGCTGCTTGGCCATCCCGTCGGCCACGAGGCGGCCCAGCGTGTCCGACGTGCCGCCAGGGGGATAGGGAATGACAAACTTGATGGGTTTTGAAGGAAAGGTTTGCGCAGCCATGACCGGACTGGCCAGGCATATGGCTGCCGTGTAGAGAAATGCTGTCGAGAGTCTGCGTAGGTTCATTTTGTCTCTTCCATTTATTTTTTCCAGTTTTCTGCCGCCAGGCTGCGTCAGCTCGCTGGTTAAATCCTAAAATATAGGATGCGTGTCCTATATAAAAATTAATATAGGCGGGGGCCTGCGACGTGTCAATGGCTAACTGAAGGCATAGCGGGCGGCGTTCCGGAGGGCAGCCATGGTATCTTGCCGGTTTTACCTATCGAAACCCTGAGCGATGGACAAGACACTGTTGAAAGGCTTGATGGTTCTCGAAGCCGTCACCGAGGCAAAAAACTCGCCTCGAACCATCGACGAGCTGGCTGCCTTGGTGGGCCTGACGCGGAGCAACGCGCATCGCACCCTGCAGACGCTTGTGCATGCGGGGTATGTGACGAAGGACGAGCAAGGCGGCGGGTATAGGGGAACAATCCGCCTGTTCGAATTAGGGGCGCGACAACTGGCCCAACTGGACGTGCGTAAAGAAGCCATTCAGGCGATGCGCATGTTGGCCGAGACGACCGGCGAAACCGTCCATTTGTCTGTGCTCGACGGCTTTGATGTGGTTTATATCGACAAGATCGATTCGCCGCAACCCATACGCGCCTACTCCATGGTGGGCGGGCGCGCTCCCGCTTACGCGGTGGCTACGGGCAAGGCATTGCTCGCCCATCAAGCCGCGTCTTATATCGACCGCTATTCGGATTCGCTTACCCGGCATACCAAGGCCACACTGCCGACGCCCTTGGCGCTGAAGAAAGATCTGGCCAACGTGGTGAAGACGGGATACGCCGTCAATCGTGGGGAGTGGCGTGAAGGCGTGGGGGGAGTAGGGGTGGCCGTGTTCAATAACCGGGGCGAGCCTATTGCGGCGCTGGGAATTTCGGGACCACTGGACAGGTTGACCACGGCCCGCATGAAAAAATTCGCGCCGGAAGTCATCCGTTGCGCGCAAATCGTCTCGCACAATATGGGATTCCGGGGCTAGCAGGCCGCGGCCCTGTTTCAAGCGCTTGTCATCAAACGGCCATCAAGCTGTCAAACTCCGTGGCTATTCTCCACGCATTCGATAAAAATGCGAGGAATCGATGAGCGAACCGGTACACCCCTGTCCTTTTCTACTTAACGGTGCGCTGCGGCACACATTCTTCAGCCGCCTCGAAGCTGTGCTGGAACGGGCCAGCGGGTTGCAACGACTGCAGTCGGCCTACGATGATTTGCCGCGCGGTTTGTCGGTGGACGAATTTCTGGCTGCATCCTTCGATTGGCTAGGCGTGGAGCCAGTTGCGACGCCATGCGACCTCGCTCATATTCCTGCCCATGGCGGCGCCATACTGGTGGCCAATCACCCGCATGGCGTTATCGATGGCCTGGCGCTGGCGGTTTTATTGCGCCAGGTTCGTTCGGACGTACGTTTCCTGGCGAATGATTTGCTGGGCAGGGTTCCCGAAGTGGCGTCGATGTTCATCGGCGTCGATCCGTTCGGCGGGTCTGGCGCGGAATTGCGTAATCGTGGGCCGCTGCGCGACGCGATCCGCTGGGTTCAGCAGGGCGGGCTGCTAGTCGTATTCCCCGCCGGCGAAGTGTCACACCTGCAATTGCGCCGCGGCGGAGTGACGGACCCCGATTGGCATTCGGCTGTGGCGCGCATTATCACGCGTACCGGCGTGCCGGTCATTCCCGCTTTCGTGCCTGGGCGCAACGGACTTGGTTTTCAATTGGCGGGCCTGGTGCACCCTCGGCTGCGCACGGCCCTGCTGCCCCGTGAATTAATGAACAAGTCAGGGCGCCGCCTGAGTATCCGCTTCGGAGCGCCTGTGCAGCCCGAGCGTCTTGATGGTCTGGGCCCGGATCAATTGCTCGATTTCCTGAGATTGCGTTGCTACAGCCTGGGCGAAGACCGGCGCGTGTCGGGCCGGCCCGAAACGCAGCACATGCAACCCATAGGGGCGCCCATGAGTCCGGAACGGCTGGAGGCGGAAGTGATCGCGCTGGACCCCCGCACATGCCTCGTGGAAAGCGGCGACTTGCAGGTTTACTGCGTGCGTGCCGAGAGCATTCCCCGTTTACTTCAGGAAATAGGACGTCTGCGCGAAGTGACGTTCCGGGCCACGGGCGAGGGCACTGGGCGGGCCGTCGACATCGATCTCTACGATAATTATTACCAGCACCTGTTTGTCTGGAATCGAGCCAAGCAGGAACTGGTCGGCGCATACCGCCTGGGCCATGTCGACCGTATTCTGGACCGCTACGGCAGCAAGGGTCTGTATACCCAGTCGCTCTTCCGTTTTGGCCGAGGCGTGCTGGATCAATTGAGTCCGGCCCTGGAACTGGGCCGCTCTTTCATACGGCCGGAATACCAGCGCAGCTATCAGCCCTTGCTGCTGCTGTGGAAAGGGATAGGCGCCTACGTGGCGGCCAATCCGCGGTACAAAGTGTTGTTCGGACCGGTCAGCATCAGCGCCGATTACAGTACCGCCTCGCGGCAACTGCTGGTGGATTTTCTGCGCGCCAACAGCTTTCTGCCCGAGCTGGCACGCCGTGTGCACCCGCGACGCCCATTCAAGGGGCAAGCGCGTCGCAGATCCCAGGCGTTGACCATGGTGCGGCAGCCGGAGCAGGTATCGCGCCTGCTGGAACAAATGGAAGGCGACGGCAAAGGGATGCCGGTGCTGCTGCGCCAATATCTGAAAATGGGCGGCAAGGTCTTGGGGTTCAATGTCGACGCCGCGTTTGCCAATGTGCTGGATGGCCTGATCATGGTGGACCTGACCCAGACCGACCCGGCTGTCCTGGCCCGTTACATGGGCCGCGATGCGAGTGCCGCGTTTTTGGCGCTACATCGCAATACCGCCGCTCCTGCCGGAAAGCGGCGTCTGGCGACGGGAACGGCGTGATTTTTTGGGGGGCGTAAATAATGAAGACGCTCATAAATATTGACGTGCCGGAACTGGGTCCAGCAATAGACTTCTACTGCGCGGCCTTACCGTTCACGCTCAACCGCACGATCGACGGCGATGTTGCGGAATTGTCGGGCGGGTCAACCACCATGTACCTATTGCGCCAGGGAGCCGGAACGCGCCCGGTGAAAAGCCTGGCAGAGGTGCGCCGATATGCAAGGCACTGGACGCCCGTTCACGTTGATTTCGTCGTCGACGATGTAGAACAGGCAGCGCAGCGCGCACGTAACGCGGGGGCGGTGCGGGAAAGCGAATGCGTCCAGTGGCGGGGATCGAAATGCATAAGCTTCGCCGATCCGTTCGGCCATGGCTTTTGCCTTATTGAGTTCGACGAGGCAACCTATAGCTGACGCTGTCTATGGCGAGGACAACGCCTTTTCGCGGCGGCCCAGAAAATAACCGCACAGGCCCCAGCCCACAGCGAGGAGGGCGCCGAACAGCATGGCGGCTGCGGGACTGTCGGTCACGACATCGATTGCCCGCTTCACCCAGCCGCTAACCGCGTCGCCGCCGCGATAGACCACGGTGTCTATGAAGTTTTTCGCTTTGTATTTTTCTTCGGCTGGAACGACGGTATAAAGCATTTCACGGCCAGGCCGGACGAGCGCATATTCCCCCACGCGGCGAATGACCATGACGACGACGAATACGGCAAATACGGGTGCCATGGCCAACGCGATAAAGCCGACGGCCATGGCCACTGGTACTGACACCAGCAAAACGCCAACACCCAGCCGCTTTGCCACTTGCCCCGTAACCAGCACCTGGATCAGTAGCGACAAAGCCTGTACGACGGCATCGATCATTCCGAATACCCGCGTTTGTTGGGTGCGGTCTGGAAAGTATTCCGCCACCAGACGCGCCTGCTCGACATATAAAAACGTATTGATGCTGGCCAACAGCAGTACGAACAGGGTGATACCCAGCAGATAAGGCGAGCGCAAGGTCGATGTGGCGCCGGCAAAGGGATTGCCGCCCAGAGGCTCGCGCCGCGATGGCTCTGCGCCGGAGCCGTTCGCCAGGGGCTGGGCGTCTTTCCAGCGATGCAGCCATGCGGCGGCGGCCGCACTCGCGAGCAGCAGCAGCGCCGATAGCACCAGTAAGCCCGCATGCCCCAAAGAACCGACCAGGGTGGCGCCTACAATGGGGCCAGTAAGTCCGCCAATGCTGGCCCCGCTGGCGATCAGGGCAAAGGTTCGCTTGGCCTGTGATGCCACGAGCACATCGGCCAGCACGCTCCAGGCAAGCGAGATGGCAATCAGGTTAAAGACGGACAGCCAAATGTAGAAAGCCCGCGCCGACCAGGGGTTGTCAGGCCCCGCCCAGAAGCTGGCGGCAAAGCAAACCAGCACCATCGCGCAGCCACTGTACACCCACGGCAACAGGGTTCTTCGGGATAGTTTCGATGCCAGCCAGCCAAAGACGGGCAGCGTGAGCAACGTAGCGATGAATGTGCCGGTGAACAACCATTGCAGGTTTTGTACACCGCCCGTAATCCCCATGGTTTCCCGTACCGGGCGCAGCATGAAGTAGGCGGTGAACAGCAGAAAAAACATCGACACCCCGGCCAATATCGCCCCGACTTCTTGCGGTTCGACGTTGAACAGCCGGGCAAAACCGCGTGGCGGCGGATTGGGGGTAGTGGTGGTCACGCGCGCTCCGGCAGCGACGCCGCCTGTTTACTCCGAGGTTGTTCCGTCGAAATGCTCTTCCGAGGCGTCGGCCTGGGCTTTCGTGGTGTGGAGAACGCCGTCGCGGTGTTCAGGGGGGCCGTAAAGAGTGTAGAACTGGAGCGGCGCGTTCCCGGTATTGACAACGTTATGACGCGCGCCGGCCGGTACGATGATGGCATCGTCATCCTTGATCGCGCGGGTTTGGCCGTCGATGATGACGTCGCCGCTTCCTGCTTCGATGCGGAAAAATTGATCGTGATCCTCGTGCACCTCGGCGCCGATTTCCTCGCCCGGCTTCAATGTCATAAGGACAAGCTGCATATACTTCCCTGTGTACAGCACCTTGCGAAAATTTTGATTGTCGGTGGTCAGCGTTTCGATGTTGTCGAGGAATCCTTTCACGGCGGCGCTCCTGGCTGTTGATTTAAGGAATATACGCTCTGATCATAGAGAATGGCGGCGCATCGCGTCAATGTTGCGCCATTGGTGATTACGTGGCTGGCGAAACGGCCATCGTCAGCCGTCGACTTCTGTGCTACAACGCTCTGGCCGCTCTTGATAGGGGCGAACGCACCAACGGCCTGACGGCCATGGCTAAACGTCTGGCGAAAATTATGCGTGTCAATGTACTGTCCATTACCGACGCTTGGTCGGTGCGTGAGCGCCGGGTGATCTACCGCGAGTTTGATGCCCTGCCGGCGTGCGCCAAAAAGCTGCTTGAGCTGCTGGTCGAAAGGTCACGGGAAGCTACCCCTTCATGACCGTGACCCAGCATGTGTTCTTTATTGCCTGTGTCGCGCTTTCGAGCTACATACAGAACCTGACGGGCTTTGCGTTCGGGTTGGTGCTCCTGGGCTTGGTCGAACTGCTACACCTTGCCAGCCTGCACGATGCGACTATCGCGGTTAGCGTCCTGGCATTGGTGAATGCCTTTGTCACGTTCAAAAGCGCTAAACCCACGCTCGACAAGGTTATCCTGAAGCCGACGGTCTTGGCGGGAATGGCGGGCGTGTTTGGCGGCGTCGTGTTGTTGAACTGGCTTAGCGACAATGCGGTAGCGGGGCTGCAATTTTTGCTTGGCCTTACTATCCTGGCATGCGCCACCATGCTTTTCATTCGTCCAACGTCGCTTAAAACAATGTCGCCGGCAAGAAGCTTCGCGGGCGTCGGCTTCATTGCGGGCATTTTCGGCGGATTATTCTCGACGGCGGGGCCGCCACTGGTCTATCACTTCTATCGACAGCCGCTAAGGACTCAGCAAATCCGCGAGCATCTAATCGCGCTTTTTGCCATCAATGCGGCGTTACGATTGGTGTTGCTTGCCGCGGACGGGCGCATCGGCCTGCAGGCGGTGCTGCTTAGTGCCGAGGCGGCGCCGGTGGTCATCGGCATGACCTGGTTCATGGTGCGCAATCCATCGAAGCTGCCGCCACAAATCATCAAGCGTTTCGTATGCGTGCTGCTGGTGATCGTGGGGTTGGTGCTATGCGCGAAGGTTGGATCCTAGCCGCTCCGACAAGCGATTGGCTAATTTCCGCATGGCTTTGCCAGCCGTTTCTTCCATGGCGGCGTCGACTTCCGGCGAGGCGATGCTTACGGCTACGCCTGCCACAGCCACTGGACTGATGGAATCGAATACCGGGGCGCCAAAACAATGCATGCCCTCGCGTATCTCTTCGTGGTCTATTGAGTAGCCTCGCTGCCGTACATCGGCGATGTCCGTCATAAGTTCTGAAATAGTGCGAGGACCCTTTGCCGTCATTGGGGTAGGCCAGGCGTCGGGGGTGGCGCCCGCCAACAGCTTGCGTATGGCTTCGTTAGGCATCGTGCTAAGCATGGCTTTCCCGGTGGCGGTATAGATCGCGGGCATACGCATGCCGGTGCGAAACGTGACGCCCAGCGGCCGATTGCCGTTGCGGCAAGCCACGTAGACGACTTCGCTGCCGTCCCGTATGGACAGGGTAATGGTTTCGCTGGGCAACACCTTCATGTCGTCCCATGAGGCGAAAAATTCTTGCGTGATATCGATGCGCGCCAAGAATGCGTTGCCCCACGTCACCAAGTGCGGACCCAGCGTCATATGCCCATTTTCCAAGCGCGTGATCAGGTTGAGTTGTATGAGCGTACTGCACAGGCCGTGCAGCGTGCTTTTCGGCAACTTCAGCTTGTGCGTGAGCTCGGCCAGGGACAACGGTGTGGAAGATGCGGCAATAAGGTCAAGAATGGCGGAAGCCCTGAAAACAGCAGGGGCGGCAGGCTTCGAGGTTTCCACTAGGGCTCCAGGTTTACGGTGAACGGCCACAAGATTATGCCTATAAAAACGCGAGCGCCAGCTCGGATTTCGCAGGGATAACCCTAGGTCATGAAACATTGACCCACTGAATGCAAGTCGATATTATGGATCCAATTCATTCTAACGAAGCGTGTTCAATATGTCGAATGGTGGTAGCGCGGTAATTGCGGGTTTGCAGGATCAGTCCCTGGTTCGATCCGACGCTTATTTGGCGGGCGGCTGGAAGAGCGGTGCTTCGGGCGAAAGGTTTGATGTTCGTAATCCCGCCAGCGGAAAGCTGCTGGCTCAGGTGGCCATTATTTCGGCATCTGAAGTGGGGCAGGCAATCAACGACTCCGCCACGGCTCAAATAGCGTGGCGCGAACTGACTGCGAAAGACCGGGCGCAGTACATGCAGCGGTGGTTCCAGGCAATTGTCGACAACACAGAAGACCTTGCCTTATTAATGACCGCCGAACAGGGAAAATCCTTGGCCGAATCCCGGGCGGAAATCGGCTACGCCGCTTCTTTTATCCAATGGTTTGCCGAAGAAGGCAAGCGCGCCTACGGCGATGTCATTCCCTCTGTTGCGGCCGACAAAAGGCTGATCGCCATCAGGCAACCCGTAGGGGTCTGCGCGGCAATCACGCCATGGAATTTCCCTGCCGCCATGATTACCCGCAAGGCGGCGCCGGCGCTGGCAGCCGGATGCAGCATCATCATCAAGCCGGCCGAACAAACGCCCTTGACGGCGCTTGCCATGGCTGCGCTCGCCGAACGCGCGGGCCTGCCGGCGGGGGTGTTTCAGGTAGTCACGGGAAAGGCGACCGAAATCGGGCAGGTGCTTACAAGCAGCCCTGTCGTGCGCAAGCTTTCGTTTACGGGATCGACCGCGGTGGGTCGCCTTTTGTACCAGCAATGTGCGCCAACCATTAAGCGATTGTCCCTGGAGTTGGGCGGAAATGCCCCCTTCATCGTGTTCGACGATGCCGATGTCGACGCGGCGGTTCAGGGAGCGATTGCTTCGAAATACCGCAATAGCGGACAGACGTGCGTATGCGCGAATCGGTTTCTAGTTCAACAAGGCATATACGACGAGTTCGTTCGCAAGCTGATCGTGGCGGTTCAAAAACTGCGCGTAGGCAATGGCGCCGACCCGGGGACTGATCAAGGCCCGTTGATCGACCAAGACGCCGTCATTCACGTTCAAGCCCTGGTTGACGATGCTGTAAACAAAGGCGCCACGCTCGAGTGCGGCGGCCGCCCGCATGCCTTGGGCGGCACGTTCTACGAGCCCACTATTCTGGCTAATGCGACCCCCGCCATGCGGGTTGCGGCGGAAGAGGTCTTTGGTCCTGTCGCTCCCATCTTCCGTTTCAGTACCGATGCCGAAGCCATTGCCATGGCGAATGACACCGAGTATGGCTTGGCCGCCTACTTGTATACACGTGATCAGTCGCGGGCGTGGAGGGTCGGTGAGGCGCTGGAGTATGGGATGGTTGGCCTCAACACGGGACTCATTTCCAATGAGGTCAGTCCGTTTGGCGGAATAAAGCAATCGGGCCTGGGGCGCGAGGGATCGCGTTACGGCCTCGATGAATACCTGGAAATCAAATACCTGTGCATGCAGGTTTAACCGCAGCAGTTATAAGAATTCACACGACTGGAGGAGTAATCGATGTCCATTAAACTAAAAGTTCTACCCGCAGCCCTGGCAGCCATGACGCTGACGTTAGGCTCATCGGCCTTTGCGCAGTCCGCCAAACCGATCAAGATAGGCGTGGTGACGTTCATGTCCGGAGCGGCGGCGGGGCCGTTCGGCGTTCCTGCACGCCAGGCCGCCGAGCTTCTGGCCGAACAGCTGAATGTAGGCAAGGCGCCCGCGCCATATAAGACCGTGGGCTTCGGCGGCGCGCCGCTGGAACTCGTCTACCTGGACGAAAACGGCAGCACATCAAAGCAAGTCACCGAGTATCGCAATCTGGCCCAGCAAGACGGCATCGACATGATCATAGGCTACACCTCGTCGGGCAACTGCCTGGCCGTGGCGCCCGTGGCCGAGGAAATGAAGAAGCTGACTGTCTTGTTCGATTGCGGCACGCCGCGTATTTTCGAGGACAACTCCTACAAGTATGTTTTCCGCCCGGTGGCTCATGCCACCATGGACAACGTGGCGGCGGCGCGTTACGTGCTCGAGCGCAAGCCCGATATGGTCAGCTATGCCGGTATAAACCAAAACTACGCATGGGGGCAGGATGCCTGGGCCGACTTCGAAGGTACTCTGAAGCAGCTCAAGGCGGACGTCAAGCTCACCACCTCGCAAATGCCCAAACTGGGCGCCGGCCAATATAACGCCGAGATCTCGTCCATCATGGCCGCCAGCCCGGATGTCCTGCATTCCAGCTTCTGGGGCGGCGATTTGGAGGGGCTGATCGTCCAGGCACAGGCGCGCGGCTTGTTGAAGCAGTCGCTGACGGTACTGACGGCGGGAGAAACGGCCACACACCGCCCGAATAATCAGATTCCCGACGGCACACTCATTGGCGCGCGCGGCCCGCATGGCGCTTTTGCGCCGGATTCCGAGATGAATACCTGGCTGCGCACGACCTACCGCGAAAAATTCAATGCGGATCCCAGCTACCCGTCCTACAAAATGGCGCAAAGCATATTGGGCGTGAAAGCGGCCTATGAAAAGGCGCAGGCCGCCAATGGCGGAAAAGCTCCCGACACTGAGCAGATCATTGCCGCATTCGAGAATCTTGCATTCGACTCGCCATCCGGTCCCGTAGCCATGAACCTGGGCAAGGGCCACCAAGCAACGCAAGGATCGGCGTTTGGAACGGTCAAGAACGAGGGCGGGAAGATCACGTATGTTGACGTGCGCACCTACAAGCCCGAACAGGTCAACCCACCGGAAGGCGTGAGCTCCGCGGATTGGATCAAGGGCGGCCTGAAGCACTAATCGGCCGTAACGTGTGTGCCGGCCGCGAAACCGGCACACACTTTTCCTTCGCATCAGTATCAGGAAATTCTATGTCTTTGTTGCCCGCCGCTCTGATTGATGGGGTTATGTACGCTGCCTGGCTGTTTCTGGTGGCCGTCGGACTGACCCTGATCTACGGGGTCATGAAAATTCTTAACATGGCCCATGGCAGCTTGTACACCATAGGCGCCTATACGGCCGTGACCCTGGTGGGTCAATGGTTTGCCGGCGGCAACGCTCCGTATTTCAGTTATGTCTTGCTGCTTATTGCGGCGGTGGTCTCGGGCGTGCTGTTGGGTGTGTTGATTGAATACGGGGTGCTACGCCACTTCTATCGTGAAGACCCCGTCGTGCTGCTGCTGATCACCTATGCGATTTTCTTGATCCTGGAAGATGCCGTGAAGCTGTTCTGGGGCGTCGAGCCTTATGTGGCGGCGGAGCCTTATGGGCTGCTGGGCAGCACCACGATCGGCCCGCTTTCGTATCCAAACTACAGCTTCCTGATCATTATTGCCGCCCTGGTTTCGGGTGTGGCCTTGACCTTGTTTCTGAAATACTCGCGCCATGGCCGTCTGCTGCGTTCCGTCATACACGACCGCGAGATCAGCCTTGCCATGGGCATCAATGTGCAACGGTACTTCCTGCTGACCTTCATCGTTGGCGCCATCCTGGCCGCGCTTGGCGGCGCGCTCACGGCACCGACTATTTCAGTTGCGCCCGGCATGGGCGTAGACGTCATCGTCCTGGCATTTGCCGTTGTTGTCATCGGTGGCCTGGGGTCGTTGCCCGGCGCCGCGCTGGGCGCGGTGATCGTGGGCCTGGTCCGGTCGTTTGCCGTGCACTACTTCCCCGAGGTAGAGCTTTTTTCCATTTACGCCGTTATGGCCATTGTCTTGGCGGTGCGTCCCAAGGGATTGTTCGCCGCCATGGAGCCTAGAAAAATATGAGCCGCCTGACACTTTATTCCGGCTCCGGCCTCGCCGCAGCGCTCATCACCGCATTGCTCGTCGTTGCCGGTCTGGTTTTTTCGCAGTGGCAATTCCTGATCGCCGTTGCGCTGTCCAAAGGCCTGGTTGCCTTGGGCGTCGTGCTGTTATTGCGGTCCGGCCTGGCGTCGTTCGGCCAAGGTCTGTTCTATTGTGTCGGGGCATATACCGTCGGCATGACCATGACCTACCTGCGCTGGAACGATCTGCTCTCCTTGTTGGCATTCGCCGTGGTCGTGTCGGTGGTGATTGCGTGGGTTCTGGGATTCCTATTGGCCCGCTATCGCGATATCTTCTTCGCCATGCTCAGCCTGGCGCTGTCGATGATTCTTTATGGCCTGCTGATACGCAATCCCGTGTTGGGCGGCAGCGATGGCTTCAACGTGCTGTCCGCCAGCCTATTCTGGGGCGTATTCGACGATCGCTTGTCGCGGACCGGCCTGTTCATTGCCACGGCGGTGCTGTGCGGACTAGCCGTATGGGCGTTCCAACGCTACCTGAAGTCGGGACCGGGCCGTCTCGGGCCGGCGATAAAAGACAACGAAATTCGCGTCGAGTATCTCGGTACGTCGGCGCAGCGCAACATCCACCTTAATTACGTGCTGGCGGCTGGTCTGGCGGGCTTGGGCGGAGGCCTCTCATCGTTCAGCATTGGACACGTCGACCCGGACATGGCCTTTTGGACCACATCGGGGGAGTTCGTGTTTATTGCGGTTCTTGGCGGGACACGCAACGCGTATGCGCCATTTCTTGGGGCCCTGATCCTGGAACTGATCCGATCGCTGGCGTATCAGTATGCGCCCAACATGTGGCAGATCGTCATGGGCGTCAGCATGCTTGCACTGATTGTGTTTTTGCCGGGCGGCTTAATCAGCATTGCACAGCGCTACATTCAACGGCAGCGCGCAGGCGCAACGGCTCATGCTTCCGAGGGAAAACTGTGAATACCACCCCGCTCATTTCCGCGCGCGGCCTGCGCAAGCAGTTCGGCGCGGTGTTTGCCGCGCGCGACATCACCATAGACATCCATCCACAGACAGTGTCTGGCTTGATCGGGACCAACGGCGCCGGTAAGACCACCTTCGTGAATATGTTGACGGGATATTTGAAGCCCGATCACGGGACGATCGTGTTCGACGGCCAGGACATTACGGGGCGCGAGCCGCGTCACATCACCCAGCTCGGCATTGCCCGATCGTTTCAAATCCCCCAACTGTTCACGTCCCTGACGGCACTAGAGAATGTGGAAATCGCACTTAATGTGGCCCGTCAACCGTTAAGCCGCGCCGATGAAATGCTGAAGCAATTCGGCTTGTCCGCCTTTGCCGACGCCATTGCGGGCACCTTGCCGGAAGGGGTGCGCAAGCTTCTGGACATTTCCTTGGCCATGGTGGCCAACCCCAAGGTGTTGTTGCTCGATGAACCCACCAGCGGCGTGGCCAGCGACGAAAAGTTCGCCGTCATGGACCGCGTGATGGCCGTGGTGCGCGATGCGGGCGTCACTGTGTTGTTTGTCGAGCACGACATGGACATCGTGCGCAGGTATAGCGACAGGGTGCTGGCCTTTTACGATGGCTCGGTACTCGCCAATGGGACGCCCGACGAAGTCTTGCGGGATGCGAAAGTCAGGGAATACATAATTGGAGAACCTTTGGCGCTCCAGGCGCAAGGGGAAGTACATGCTTGATATCCGCAAGCTGAACGTCAGCATCGGCCCAACCAGCATACTGCGCAAAGTGGACATCACGGTGGCGCAGGGGGCCATCGTTGGCCTGACCGGCCGTAATGGCGCGGGCAAGACCACCTTGATGCGCACCATCATGGGTTTATTGAAGCCCACCGCGGGCAGCATGCACTTTGACGGCGTCGACCTCATCAACCTGCCCGCGCACAAGCGTACGGGCCTGGGGATAGGTTATGCGCCGGAAGACAGGCGCCTGATTCCTGACCTCAATGTCTACGAGAATCTCTGCGCCCCCGCGTGGGCGCTGGGCGCCAAAGATGTCGAGGCGCGCCTGAAACGGGTTTATGACATCATTCCGGAATTGCAGGAGTTCGCGCCGCGTCGCGCAATGCAACTGTCGGGTGGCCAGCAAAAGCTGGTGGCCATCGGCCGTGCGTTGATGACGGCACAGAAGCTGGTCTTGTTGGACGAGCCGTTCGAAGGTGTCGCGCCCGCGCTCTCCAAGCGTATTGCCGAGGTCGTGGGGGAATTGCGCCAAGAGGGCTTCAGTGCCTTGCTGTCGGGAGCCGACCTGCAGCACGCCGGCAATGTGCTGGATCGAATATACCGTATGGATCGCGGCGAGATGGCCGTGGATCCCAGTGTTACTTCCGTGGAGCAATAATGTCCGCCTTCAAGTTCCGTACCGTTCCCGGCGTCGTCGTGGAAGCAGGGGCCGCCAAACGTTTGGGGCCGCTGCTGCGCGAGCAGTTTTCCGAAACTCGCCTGTGCCTGGTCACCGACCGCTTTCTGCATCGAAGTGGATTGCTGAAGCCCGCGTTGGCCAGCCTGGAAAGTGTCGGCTTCGAGCTTCAGGTTATTGACAATGTCATCGCCGATCCTCCGGAACATGTCGTCTTGGCCGCTGCGGAAAGTGCGCGGGCCGGCAAGGCGCAGATCGTGGTCGGCCTGGGCGGCGGCTCTTCCATGGACGTTGCCAAGTTGCTTGCCATACTGGTGGGCTCGGACCAGCCACTGACCGAAATGTATGGCATAGGCAATGTCCAAGGCCGCCGCCTGCCGCTGGTGCAGATTCCCACGACGGCGGGCACGGGCTCGGAAGTCACGCCCGTGTCCATTGTAACGACGGGTGAAACCACTAAAATGGGGGTCGTGTCGCCAACGCTATACGCGGACCTGGCCGTACTCGATGCCGAGCTTACTTTGGGGCTGCCCCCCGCCGCCACGGCCGCCACCGGCATCGATGCCATGGTCCATGCGATCGAAGCCTATACCAGCAGGCATCTTAAGAATCCCTTGTCCGACATGCTGGCCATCAAGGCGCTTGGCCTCCTGTCCGGCAACCTGTTGCGTGTCTGCGAACATGGCAGCGACCTGGTAGCGAGGGAAGCGATGTTGGTAGGCGCCATGCTGGCTGGCCAGGCATTCGCCAATTCGCCTGTCGCGGCCGTGCATGCGCTGGCCTATCCCATAGGCGGCATCTTTCACGTGCCCCATGGGTTGTCCAACGCCTTGGTCTTGCCGCACGTATTGCGCTTCAATGCCCCGGCGGCGGCGCCCTTGTATGCGGAGCTGGCCGACGTGATACTGCCAGACTGCACGGGAAGCGACGAAGCAAAGACGGAACGCCTTATCGATTACCTGGCGAATCTATCACCAACCGTGGGAATCCAGTCGCGCCTGCGGGACGTGGGTGTCAAGCAGGACGACCTGCGCGTCATGGCCGCCGACGCCATGAAACAAACGCGTTTGTTGGGCAATAACCCGCGTGAGGTGCTCGAAGAAGACGCCTACAACATTTACGCCGCGGCGTTCTAGCTACTTCTTGCCGCCGGAAGTGAATGCCGCCACGCCATCGCGGAAGGCTTGGCTTCCATAGACCTCTTCAATAAGATCGTCGTCGTCCAGGCGTTGCTCCACCACCAAGCGCCGCAGGCTTTCCTTGACGGCACGTTGCGTGACCGCCGACAGGCCCATCAGGCGCCCTGCCAGTGCATGGGCGGCGCCATCAAGCTCGTTCTGCGCACACACCTCGTAGGCGTAACCGCATGATGAGGCCTCCTCGGCGGAAACATACTCGGCCAGCAGCAGCATTTTCTTTACGCGCGGCACGCCGAACGCGGATTCCAGGCGGGCGATATTGCGCGACGACAGCGTGTTCGACAAGGTCTTGGCAATGGGCGCGCCAAAGCGCGACGTGTCGCTGCATACGCGGAAATCGCATGCCGTGGCCAGCGCGAGGCCGCCGCCCACCGCCCATCCGTCGATCACCGCGATCGTGGGTATGGCAATGCGCTCGACGGCGTCGATGACACGCTCGACGAAGGCCTCGTAGTCCAAGCCTTGTTTGCCGTTGGTGAAGTCGGTGAAATAGGAAATGTCCGTGCCCGAGATGAAGGACTTCCCGCCCGTACCCCGGAACAGTATGCAGCCCGTCGTGGGCTCCTTTGTGCACTGTTCGACGAGCGACAGCATCTCTTCATACATGGGCAGCGTCATGGCGTTATGACGCTCGGGCCGATCAATCACGATTTCCGCAATGCCCGTGGCGTGCGTGACAAGCCGGACCGGCGTATTCATGATGTCGCCTCGTTCTTGCGGTTCAGCGCATCCAGCTCGGCGAAGATCTCTTCGTTGTGCTCGCCCAGCAACGGTGGATGACGGCGCACCTGCTGCGGCGTACCCAGCATCTTGACCGGAAAGCCTATATTCTTCACCTTGCCTTCGATGGGGTGGTCGATCTCCATGCACATGCCGCGGTGGACGCCATGTTCGCCTTCGAATGCTTCGGGGTAGGTCAGGATCGGACCTGCCGGGATGCCGGCGGCCAGCATGGTGTCTATCCACTCCGCACTGTCGCGCTTGGCGAACTCGCGCTCCAGCTCCTCGATCAGCGCTTCGCGGTTCTTCAGCCGCAGGGGAATGGTCCCGTACTCTGGATGGTCGATAAGGTCGGGGCGTTCCAGCAACTCGCAAAGCTTGGTCCACAGCTTCTGGTTCGTCGCGCCCATGACGAAGTAGCCCTCGCGCGCTTTCACCGCCTGGTAGGGCGCGCTCATTTTATTGCTGGTGCCTAGTGGCGTGGGCGGCACGCCCGTGCCCCAGTATTCAGACATGTCCCAGATCGAGAACGCCATGGCCGCGTCGAAGAGGGACGCGTCGATGTGCTGGCCTTCTCCCGACTTTTGTGCGCCGATGTAGGCCGACAGCAGGCCGGTCACCGCGAACAGCGCACACCCAATGTCGGCGACCGGCACCCCGGCCTTTACGGGCTTCTCGCCCGGGTACCCGGTGACGCTCATGATGCCCGACATAGCCTGGGCCATCAGGTCGAACCCGGGGCGGTGCGCCCACGGGCCGCTTTGACCGAAGCCCGAGATGCTCACATAAATGATCTTGGGATTAATGGCCTTGATGCTCTCGTAGTCGATGCCCAGACGCTTCACGGCGCCCGGACGATAGTTCTCGACGATCACGTCCGCCGTCTTCGCCAATGCGTAGAAGGCTTCGCGGCCTTCGTCGCTTTTTAGGTCCAGTGTCACCGAGCGCTTGTTGCGGTTCATGTTGAGGAAACCCATGCTGTCGGGTCCCTTCATTTTGAACCCCATGGCGCCTCGAGTCTGGTCGCCGGTGGGCGGCTCGACTTTGATGACGTCGGCGCCCATGTCGGCCAGCATCATGCAGGCGAAGGGACCCGCCATGACCTGGCTGACGTCCAGGACGCGTATGCCGTTCAGCGGCAGGGTGTTGGCAGTGTTCATTTTAGCTATCCGCGCGAATGTTGGCGGCACGTACGACCTTGCCCCATTTTTCATATTCGACGGCCATGAACGATGCGAAGTCATCGATCGAGCCGCCACCGTCTTCGACGCCGAAGCCGTCGAAGCGCTCCACCACGTCGGGCATGAGCAATACTTTGTTGATGTCCGCATTGACGGCCAGCGCCAAATCCTTGGGCATGTCGGCCGGCCCGACAACGCCGTACCAGCTCGATGCATCGAAACCCTTGAAGCCTTGCTCATCCATGGTGGGCACGTCGGGAAAGCCCTTGGCGCGCTTGATCCGGGTTTGGGCAATGCCGTGCAGTTTTCCGCCCTTGACCTGTGCCGTCGACGCCGTCATCGTGTCGAAGCTGAAATCGATCTGACCGCCGATCAGGTCGGTATGCATAGGGCCCGAACCTCGGTAGGGCACATGGATGCTTTCGACCTTGGCGGCCATATTGAACATCTCGGCGGCAAGGTGCTGGACCGAGCCGGTACCCGACGATCCAAAAGAGACTTGGCCGGGGCTCTTCTTGCAAAGCTCCACCACATCGTTGATCGACACGCCTTTATGCTTGTCGCTCGTGACCAACAGGTGGGGGGTTGCGCCAATGAGCGCAATTGGGGCGAAGTCGCGCAATGCATCGTAGGTGACCGTCTTGAAAATATGCGGAGCAATGGCGTGCGTATTTACATGAGCCATCAGCAGGTGCAAATCGTTCCCCTGCCGGATCTTCGAAAATTGTTCGGCAGCCAGCATGCCGGTGGCGCCGGGGCGATTCTCGACGACCACCGGCCGGCCCCATAGCTCGGAGAGTTTTTGTCCCACGATACGTGCGAACACATCGGTTCCGCCGCCGGGCGCCCAGCCCACCGTGATCTTTATTGTGCCCTTGGGGAGGGTGGAAGCCTTGAGGAGGGGCGAGGCCAAAAGGGCTGTCGCGCCCAGAATAAATGTACGGCGTTTCATGGTGTCTCCGGATCCTAGTAGTTATGCGGTCTATTCTTTACCTCCCGCCGTCGGGCGGCAAGATGGCTAACAGCATGCCTGGTTTCGCCATTTGCGAAAGCGGACGGCAAGACCAGGCTTGTGACGATGTCCGGAACTAGCGGCGCGGGAGCAGAAGGTCGAGCACATGGCGCAAGGCCAGCGGCTGCGCATTCGTGTCGACGGATGACAGCATATAGTGGCGCTCGTGCCAATCGCCCTGGATTTCCGACGTCGCGATTGACGTTCCCATATGAAAGTCGCGCAGGATGGCCGGCGGCATCAAGCCAACGCCCAGGCCTTCGCGCACAAGGGCAAGCATCGTGTCGAAACCGTTGACGATATAGCTGGCTTGGAAAAGACGGCCGTGGCTGCGGTAGGCGCGTTGCACCGCGGACAAAATGGCCGAGCCTTTACCCAAGGCGATCAGCGGCACGTCGAGGACATCGGCCAAGGGCACGGGATCGGTCTGGAACTGAAAGTGGGTCCGGCCGTAAACCAGCACCAGCCTATCCTGGCGGTAGTCGAAGGCTTCGAGCGACATGAAGCCGCTGGTCTTTTCATAGATGCCAATGTCGATGACCTTGTCGCGCAGCAATTGCTGCACGACCTTGCTGTTTTCCTCGATCACCTGGATCGTGATGCCGGGGTGCGCCCGCTTGATGCGGGCAATGTCGCCGGCCAGGAATTGAATGATGGCCGTCTTGGGCGCGCCGATGATGATGCGGCCGTCCTGCCCACGGCTGATCGCATCGGCATCGTCCTGCAAGCGGACAATCAGGTTGTCGATCTGGCGGATGTGCTGCAGAAGTTTGCTGCCCGACTCGGTGATCCTGACCCCGTGCGGCAGGCGCTGGAAGATGCGTGTGCCGCATTGCCGCTCGAGGTCGGACATGCGGCGCGATGCGGCCGCCACCGCCAGGTTCAGCTTGTCGGCCGCGCGCGAAATGCTTCCTTCTTCCGCAATCATCAAGACAAGCTGCACGGTGGT
>DATJBV010000014.1:0-12564 GCA_035515055.1 Candidimonas sp. | reverse complement strand
CAGATGATAGCGCCCGGGCTCGGCCCTGAATCCGCCGGTTCCGCTTGGGCCGGCGCCGCCATCGGAAGTGATCCAGTTGCGAAACTGCGCGTCGCCGCGTACGAAGCGCCCACCCGTGCTGGCTGTGTCGTACCACTCGTCATGCCATTTTCCGTCCAGGAGAAGTCCCATAGTGCTTCCTTTGTTTGCTGATCCTTTATGTGCGCTCGTTTACGCGATGACGTAGTCCCGAGCCAACCGTCGACTTACTGTAATAGGTTCGCTTGTATGAATAAAGGTGGCCGTCGAACATGCACTATTCAGGATAGTGGAATAATCCATTTAGCCCCACCAGGCGTATTCCTAGCCTTTTCTATATAATACGAACGGTTCCCATTATCATCTTTGGCGAGCAACCAAAAGATGATTGCATGAAGGACCCTCAAATTCACTAGTCCATTACTTGTCCATACGAAGGAATTGCAATGAAAAGCCTGTCCATGCTGGTTGCCGGTACTGTTTTCGTCCTTAGCCTTTCGGGGGTGGCGCATGCACAGCAGCGTCCCGATCATTTTCAAGGTAAATCCGCCGGAACACTGACCGAGGCCTACGCTAACTTAGCGCAGCACAACAAGGCGCTGGCAGCCATTCTCGCCAAGGACAAGCTGGAGCCGGCGGACATGGCTAAAGTGCATGAACTGAGCTATACGCTTGAAAACGCACTGGACAAGATTCGTGTGGAACTGGTTGAGGTTGCGAAAACCCTCGAGCGCGTCCATGTCGGTTCGGAGCGTGAAGATTTTGACGAAGTCAAGACTCAGGGGCGGAAGTACCTGGAGACGGCCGCGCAAATCACCCGATAATCTTCGGTCGGCCAAAAAAAGCCCGCAAGGCCTTTGCCTTCGCGGGCGGTCACCTTGCCGGGCGGGAGGGCTCATTTCTTGACGGCGTCGCGGACACTGTCTTTGGTTTCACCGACCTTGCGTTGGGCGGTTCCCACGTTTTTTTCGATCTTGCCTTCAGCCTCAGTATCGCGGCTCTTGGTTGCCTTGCCTACGGTTTCTTTCACTGCGCCCTTGACTTCTTTAGCGGCGCCTTTCACACGATCCTTATCCATCGTCTGACCTCTCGTCGGTTGTTGCACGGCGAGGCATGCCGATTGCATGCCTGAAACCACCGCTTGGACGCGAAGACAGCAATTTGCGTGCCACGATACTCCATCGCATGGCGGGATGGGCTTCCCGCGGGATCGCTCACCGGCGTCCGCCAACGAACGGATGCGCCGGGTTGAGAAACGGTTTAGCATGCCCCTTTTAACCTGAGCGAACGCAAGCGGCCGCCCGACGGTATAAAGGTATGCAGCAGTTTTTACGGAGATTACCCATGGACGCAGTAGCTAACCAACAAGTGCCTGTCGATTTGACCGCCCCGGACTGGGTGCATCACGAAGGGCTCAAAGCCTGGGTTGCCTCTGTCGCGCTCTTGACGCAGCCCGACAGCATCGAGTGGTGCGATGGTTCGCAAGACGAGTACGATCGGTTGTGCAACCAGATGGTGAAGGCCGGCACGCTACGTCGCTTAAATCCTCAAAAGCGGCCGAACTCGTATCTGGCGTGGTCCGATCCGAATGACGTCGCCCGTGTCGAGGACCGCACGTTTATCTGCTGCGAGAAAAAGGAAGATGCGGGTCCCACCAATAACTGGGCGGAACCGGCCGAGATGCGCACGACGCTCGCGGGGCTTTTCGCCGGGTGCATGCGCGGGCGAACGCTGTATGTTGTGCCGTTTTCCATGGGACCGCTGGGGTCGCCCATTGCGCACGTCGGTATCGAGCTGACGGATTCGCCGTATGTGGTCGTCAACATGCGTTTAATGACTCGCATGGGCAAGCAGGTCTATGACGTATTGGGCGCCGAAGGAAGCTATGTGCCTTGCGTGCATTCCGTGGGCAAGCCGCTGCTTCGCGGCCAGGCCGACGTCGCGTGGCCATGCAACCCGGTAAAGTACATTGTCCATTACCCGGAAAGCCGCGAAATATGGTCTTTCGGGTCCGGTTATGGCGGCAACGCATTGCTGGGCAAGAAGTGCTTTGCCTTGCGCATCGCGTCGACCATGGGCCGCGATGAAGGTTGGCTGGCGGAACACATGCTCATCCTGGGCGTTACGTCGCCAGAGGGCAAGAAAATGCACGTGGCAGCCGCGTTTCCCTCTGCTTGCGGCAAGACCAATTTCGCCATGCTGATCCCGCCAAAATCATTGTCTGGCTGGAAAGTGACGACAATAGGCGACGATATCGCCTGGATCAAGCCCGGTCCCGATGGAAGGCTATACGCAATCAACCCGGAAGCCGGATACTTCGGGGTCGCGCCGGGCACAAACGAGAAAACCAACTTCAACTGCATGGCCTCGCTGCGCGGCGATGTCATCTTCACGAACGTAGCGCTCACCGACGAGGGCGACGTCTGGTGGGAAGGCATGAGTGCGCCGCCCCAGCATTGCATCGACTGGCAAGGAAAGGACTGGACGCCCGATTGCGGCCGCAAGGCGGCGCACCCCAACGCGCGATTTACCGTGGCAGCCGTGCGGAACCCGGTGATAGACCCCGAATGGGACAACCCCAACGGGGTCGCGATCGACGCCTTTATTGTGGGCGGCCGCCGCGCGGACACGGTGCCCCTCGTGACCGAGGCCCGCAGTTGGGAGGAGGGCGTGTACATGGGGGCGACGATGGGGTCCCAAACGACGGCGGCGGCCGCCGGCACGCTTGGCGTCGTCCGCCGGGATCCATTCGCCATGCTGCCATTTTGCGGCTACGACATGAGTTCCTACTTCGCACACTGGCTGGAGCTGGGCAGGCGGCTGGAAGCGGCCGGCGCTACATTGCCGCGTTTCTACTGCGTGAACTGGTTTCAAATCGACGACACCGGCAAGTTCATTTGGCCCGGCTTCGGTGAAAACATGCGGGTCCTGAAATGGATGCTTGAGCGCCTGGACGGTTCCGCAGGGGGCCGCGATAACTTATTCGGCGTGACGCCCAACTACACCGACATCACATGGGACGGCCTCGACTTCGGCAAGGAAGCTTTCCATCGGATTACCGCCATAGACCGACTGAAGTGGGAAAAGGAACTTGCCTTGCACGCCGAACTGTTCCAGCGGCTGCGTTTCCGGTTGCCAAACGAGTTAAGCCATGTTCATGAGCGGCTTGTCCAACGATTGGGGGAAAGTGCCTAACATGTCAGGGTTTGTAGCTATATTCCCTTAATTGTCATGCAATTGTCATCGTAATGGTGTATGTTGGTACTTCACACACTTGGCAATCATCTTTAATGAAGAGGCTTTGTAATGTTAGTTAAACCACGTACGCCCACTCCCTTTCGCCCGCTTCAAACCGGTGTCCAGCAGCTCATCAATGAAGAGCGTGCCAAAAAAGCGTCGGCTCCGAACATTATCAGCATGAGCGGCGTTGGCAACGAGCGTTACGGCAAGAAGCACACCAAAGAGCCTAGCTAATTGGCGTTAAACTGTAGGGCTTCGGCCTTATAAATGTTAACGAGACATGTCTGATTTCCTCATTGCGGCACTCTACAAGTTTGTTCAGCTTCCCGACTACACCGCTTTACAGGCGCCATTGCTGGCGGTTTGCGAATCTCACGACGTAAAAGGCACGTTGCTTTTGGCCGAAGAGGGAATCAACGGGACAATCGCCGGCCCCGCTCAGGGGGTCCGCGCCGTCTTGAATTATCTGCGCCTCGATCCGCGTTTCGCCGATCTGGTGCACAAAGAATCCCACGCGCAAAAAATGCCGTTTTACCGCATGAAGGTAAAGCTTAAGCGCGAGATCGTGACGCTGGGCGTGCCCAATGTCCACGCGGCCACCATGGCGGGCACTTACGTCAAGCCCGAAGACTGGAATGCCCTGATCGACGATCCCGACGTTGTTGTTGTCGACACACGCAATGACTATGAAGTCTCTATCGGCACGTTCAATCGCGCGGTAAATCCGCACACCACCAGCTTCACCGAATTCCCGGCTTGGGTAAAAGAGCAGTCAGCCGAAGGCGGCGTGCTGCATAACAAACCGAAGTTGGCCATGTTTTGCACGGGCGGCATTCGCTGCGAAAAGTCCACCGCCTACATGCGCACGCTGGGTTTCGACGAGGTCTACCACCTGGAAGGTGGCATCCTGAAGTACCTGGAAACGGTTGCGCCGGATCAAAGCCGCTGGGATGGCGAGTGTTTTGTCTTCGATGAGCGCGTCTCGGTCAAACACGGATTGGAAACAGGCAAGTATGAATTCTGCCGCGCCTGTCGGCTACCGCTAAGTGCCGAAGATAAACAGTCCGAGCACTTTGTGGAAGGCGTAAGCTGCCCGCATTGCCACGACATGCATACGCCCGAACAGAAGCGCCGCTTTGCCGAACGGCAGAAACAGGTGGAACTGGCCCGCAAGCGGTCCGAGCGTCATATAGGTGTTCGCGTCGAGGTGAAAAAGGCGGCAAGCAAGGCGTTATAGCGTTGCACTGATGGAGCGGCCCCGCGTCATGGTCTCCAGTACGGTACCTGTACTTTATTCGTTCCGGCGTTGCCCTTACGCCATGCGCGCCCGCCTGGCCATCGTTATAAGCGACAGTTTGTGCGAGCTGCGCGAGGTTGTCCTGAAAGACAAACCGCAGGCGCTGCTGGACGCCTCGCCCAAAGCCACCGTGCCCGTGCTGGTCGACACCGACGGCGCCGTCATCGATCAAAGCCTGGCGATCATGATGTGGGCGCTCGGGCAGAATGATCCAGGCAATTGGCTGAATCCAGCCCAGCAGACCCTCGACGCCATGCTTTCCTTGATCGATGAATGCGATCAGGGTTTCAAGGGCGATCTGGACCGGTTCAAGTACCCGCAGCGCTACCCCGGCGCAGTCGCCACCGAATACCGTGACCGCGGTGCGTCGTGGCTATTCGGGCTGGATGGCCGCCTGCGGGAACAACCGTATTTATTCGGCGACCATATCAGCCTGGCCGATGCGGCGATCATGCCTTTTGTCAGGCAGTTTGCGTTCACGGACAGGGACTGGTTCGACCGGCAAGCCTGGCATGCGTTGCGGCAATGGTTGGACGCATGGCTGCATAGCCAGCTATTCGACTCCGTAATGAGTCGGGTGCCGGCCTGGCGGCCGGGGGCGCCGCGCCAATTTATTCCATGCCGGGAATAACCGTTGAGAAGCCGTTGTCGACGTGCGTGATCTCGCCGGTTATGCCTGCAGCCAGATCCGACATCATGAAAGCTGCCACATTGCCCACGTCGTCGATCGTGACGTTGCGGCGCATGGGCGCATGTGTTTCCACATACTTGAAGATGGCCGTGAAGTCCTTGATGCCGCTGGCGGCAAGGGTCTTGATCGGGCCGGCCGAAATGCCGTTGGCGCGAATGCCGCGGGGACCAAGAGCCGCCGCGAGGTAGCGGACACTGGCTTCGAGCGAAGCCTTGGCCAAGCCCATGGTGTTGTAGTGAGGAACGACTTTTTCGGCACCCAGGTAGGTGAGCGTCAGCACCGAGCTTTTACGGCCTTCCAGCATGGGAAGGGCCGCTTTGGTCAACGCGGGGAAGCTGTAGGCCGAGATATCGTGCGCCACGCGGAAAGCTTCGCGCGAAAAGCCTTCGAGCAAGTCGCCGTTCAGGGCTTCGCGCGGGGCGAAACCGATGGCGTGGACCAGGCCGTCAAGGCCGTCCCAATGCGTTTTCAGCTGCTGGAACGTGGCGTCGATTTGTGCGTCTTCGCCGACGTCGCAGGGGATGACGATATTGCTGCCCATTTCGGCCGCATATTCGGTCACGCGATCTTTGAAGCGCTCGCCGACATAGGTGAAAGCAAGTTCGGCACCCTGGGCCTTGCAGGCGCGTGCGATGCCGTAGGCAATGGAGCGGTTCGATAATACACCCGTGATGAGGATGCGCTTACCTTGTAGGAAACCCATGTAAAAAATCCTTAGTGCTTGATGTAAGAGTTAGCCGCGTATGCTTGTTCCGGGTACGCGCAAGCGCTTACCCTGGGACAGGCGGTCGCCCTTCAGGTTATTAAGTTTTCGTAATTCGGTGACGGACGTATTGTATTGCCTTGCCAGGGCGAATAGGGTGTCGCCGGGTTTGACCGTATGAGTGCGCACGTTCGCCTTGCGGTGCAGTACGACGACATCTTTGTTTTTGCGCCCGGAGGACGATGGTGCCGGACCCGCGGAACTGGCTTCCGGCGGCTGGAACGACGCCAGCTGTATGCCGCCCGACTTTTCCGCTGTCGGCACGATGAGCGTTTGGGCCAAAGCCCGCGTCTGCTTGGAACCAAGGCCGTTCGCCGCCCGCAGATTCCCAAGGCTTATGCCGTGCTTCTTGGCGATGGCCGCATACGATTCGCCGGGTTGGCTGCGATACGTTTGCCAGGTGCTGAGCTTGCCCTGGTAGGCTTCCAGATTGGCATTGAAGATGTCCACTTTGTTCGTGGGCAGCAGCAACACGGGCTCGTGTTCGGCCAGGATGATGGGGCGATTATGCGACGCGTTAAGCGACTTGAATTCTTCCACCGACATTTCCGCCAGTTGGGCGGCCACGGCAATGTCGATATCTTGCGATTTCTTGACGGCCGTAAAGTAGGGAGCGTTGCTGACTTCCGGCAACGTAATGCCGTACTTCTTCGGATTCGCAATGATGTTCTTGATGGCCTGCAACTTGGGCACGTAGTTGCGGGTTTCGTCGGGCATGCGAATGCTGGCGTAGTCCGCGGGAACACCGGCGGCCGCATTTTTTTCCATGGCGCGCTTGACGGAGCCTTCGCCCCAGTTATATGAGGCCAGTGCCAGGTACCAGTCGCCCTGGAAGTCGTAGAGATAGGTAAGGTAATCCAGCGCGGCGTTGGTGGAGGCGACGGGGTCGCGACGCTGGTCGCGCCACCAGTCCTGCTCTAACTTATAGTGTTTTCCGGTACTGGGAATGAACTGCCATAGCCCCGACGCTTTCGCGTGCGAATACGCCACGGGGTTGTAGGCGCTTTCAACGAAAGGTAGCAGGGCGAGTTCGGTGGGCAGGCCGCGTCTGTCCAGTTCGTCGACAATGTAATACAGGTATTTCCCGGCGCGCTTGCTCATGAGCAAGACGGATTCCGGATGCGACGCGTAGTAGTCCGTCCAGCGTTCGGTCAGGTCGCTATTAAGATTGGGTATGGAAAAACCGCGCCGGATACGGTCCCACATGTCGCGTGGCGGGTGGGTAAGGTCGATCGTGCGCGACGTTTCGGCGGCGGTATAAGTCTTTTTTGGGGGGGCGTATGGATTTTCCGGGGAATTGCTCGCGCAGCCGGACAGAACTGCTACGATAAGCAGAATGAATAGTCGTAAACAGTTCATCGGCAGTTCATCTAAAGTTATTCTTCCATTCTCGCAAGCTGGTAAAGACGGCTACGCTGTCATTTAACCGTTTGCCCGCATGGCGGGACGCGGCATCTGTAACTGCAACTTGCGACGTTCGAAAAAACGGGTTCGTCGAGAGCTCGGCACCGATGGTGGACGGTAACGTTGGCGCGCCTGCTTCTCGGAGCCGCGACGCCGCATCCCACCGTTGCTGCAAAGCTGTGTTATTTGGTTCTACTTGTAGCGCCCAGCGCAGATTCGCCAGGGTGTACTCGTGACCACAACATACGAGTGTATCTGAAGGCAAAGCGCTTAGTTTAGCCAGAGAATCAACCATTTGGGTTGGAGTTCCCTCAAATAGGCGGCCACAACCCGCCGCGAATAATGTGTCGCCGCAAAAAACGACGGGTTCACCGGTGTCCATCTGGCCATAGAAGGCAATGTGGCCAGCCGTATGGCCGGGTATGTCGATCACCCGAAGGCTTAGCCCCACGCGCGGCAATTGTACCGTATCGCCGCCACGCATTGGATAGTCGCAAACCGGCAGACTTTCGGTGGCCGGTCCGTAGACGGGGGCCTTGGTTCGCTGTTGTAATGCAAGCACCCCGCCGACATGGTCGCCGTGGTGATGAGTCAGTAAAATGGCGTCGAGCATAAGGCCATGCTGCGTTAGCATGGCCTCCACCGGAGCGGATTCGCCCGGGTCGACCACAATAGCGTGGCCATCTTTGCACACCATCCATATATAGTTGTCGGTGAATGCGGGCACCGGTATCAGTTTTGTATTTACCATAACGCGACGGGAGTTGATGTGCTGGCGGACGAACCTATTGTTGTGGAACTTGCCCAGTGGCTGGAGACAGCGCCGGGCCATTATGTGAAAGCATGGGAGCAAAAGCAGATTGACGGCATGGTCGCCAATGCCTTCGGCTATCATGCCATACAAATAGGCCTGCCGCATTGGGATTTGTTGAAGGCCAACCGCATCCCATATAAAGGCAATACGGCCGGACTGCTTGAAACCGGCGCGCTGCGTGGCGTTGCGGTTATCGCCGATCCGGAAAACCTGCCTTTCGACACGCAAAGTATCGATTTGCTGGTTTTGCCTCATGTGCTCGAATGTTCCACCGACCCGCACCGGGTCCTGCGCGAAGCGGAGCGGGTCCTCATGCCGGAAGGGCGGGTGGTCATTTCGGGGTTCAATCCCTGGAGCTTATGGGGCGGACGCGAACGCATACCGGGTCTTGATCCCCTTATGCCGGTTCCCGCTCACATGCAAGTCTCGTTGGCCCGCCTGAAGGACTGGTTCAAGTTGCTGTCGTTCGACCTGGATCGTGGCCGGTTCGGCTGTTACGCCCCGCCCTGTACCAACCAGGCGTGGCTGGACCGGTGGTCGTTCATGGAATCGGCGGGCGACCGCTGGTGGCCGGTGTGCGGTGCGGTATACGTCGTATCGGCAGTCAAGCGTGTATCGGGCATCCGCCTTGTGGGACCCGATTGGAAAAAAGCCAGGAAGCGCGTTCGGCGCCAAGCAGTAGTTACGGGGTTTCAATGAATCGCAGTCAAGTAGATATATGGACCGATGGCGCATGCAAGGGCAATCCCGGCATGGGCGGATGGGGCGCCTTATTGCGCCAGGGCCCTCATGAAAAGATTTTGTATGGGGGCGAGGCCGGCACCACAAATAATCGCATGGAACTGATGGCCGTCATCGAGGCTCTGAAGGCGTTGAAGCGCCCCTGCGACGTGGTCGTTCACACCGATTCGCAATATGTCCAGAAAGGCATGAGCGAATGGCTGCCCAACTGGAAACGGCGCGGTTGGCTGACGGCCGACAAGAAGCCGGTAAAGAACGCCGACCTATGGAAGGCACTGGACGAACAAGTGGCGCAGCACGTATTGACATGGCGCTGGGTGCGCGGACACGCCGGCGATCCCGGCAACGAGCGCGCCGACGAACTTGCCAATATGGGCGTCGAGCAGGCAAGGGCGCTGCTTGCGAACAAAAGCATGCAAGGGTGACGATTCCAGTGCTACAGTCGCAAATTGTGTCCAATAGCCACCTTTAGCAATGAAAACTTCTACGGCCGGTTTGATCTTCACATTGATCGCAGGTATTGCCTTGGGGGCTGCCGCCGTCCAATGGCTGGGCAATCGTGCTTCTGTGGTCCCCGCGTCCGCCAATTCAGTAACAAGCTCAACCAGCCCGAAGGCGCCCGCGGCCAAGCGCGTGACCGTCGAGGCCGCCGCCGTGGCTCGCATGGCATGGGCGCGTGGCGCATCCGCCGTCGGCAGCCTGCGTTCGGGCGACTCCGTCATGCTGCGCCCCGAAGTCACGGGCCGTATTGCGCAAATCCATTTCGACGAGGGCGGCAAGGTAACACGTGGCCAGGTGCTCGTGCGCCTGGACGACAGTGTCGTCAGGGCCCAGTGGCAACAGGCGGAGGCCAATCTTAGCCTTTCCAATAGCCAGTACCGGCGCGCCGTCGAGCTTAGCAAGCAGGGTTTCATCAGCAAGCAGGCGCGCGACGAGGCGGCCAGCCAGCTACAGGTGCAGCAGGCCGCCGTGGCGCTGGCCAAGGCGCATCTGGACAAGACCGTGATACGTGCGCCGTTCGACGGCCTGGTCGGGTTGCGCAATGTGTCGGTGGGCGACTATGTGAGTCCCGGCATCGACCTGGTCACCATCGAATCCATTGATCCATTGAATGTGGATTTCCGCATCCCCGAGCACTTCCTGGGCCAGGTTCGCCCAGGCGTGAACCTGACGCTGCGTTTCGATGCCTTGCCGGGCCAGACGCGCCAGGGTGTGGTCGGCGCCATCAGCCCGCTGGTGGATGCGGGCGGGCGGTCCATATTATTGCGCGCCAATGTGCCGAATACCGACGGCGCGCTGCGTCCCGGCATGTTCGCCCGGGTCCAGCTGCAGTTTGCCGACGAGCAGTCGCTGGTCGTGCCGGAAACGGCGCTGGCGCCGGCCGGCGAGTCGCAATACGTTTTTCGTATCGAGCAGGGGCGTGCGGTCCGGGTGGCGGTAACGATTGGCCAGCGTCGCGCGGGTCTGGTGGAAGTGCTGGCCGGCCTGAACGAGGGCGACCAGGTCGTGGTTTCCGGCTTGCAAAAGGTCGTTGATGGCGCGGAAGTGGACATTCTATGATTCTGTCCGACGTCTGCATCAAGCGCCCGGTCTTCGCGACCGTTCTGTCGCTGATCATCGTGCTGATCGGCCTGATCTCGTACGAGCGGCTCACGGTGCGCGAGTATCCGGCCATCGACGAACCCGTCGTGTCCGTCATAACGGCCTACAAGGGCGCCTCGCCCGAAGTGGTCGAGTCGCAGGTGACCAAGCCGCTGGAAGATCAGTTGGCCGGCATCGAAGGCGTGGATGTCATGACGTCGCGCAGCCGCTCGGAACGCAGCCTCATCAATATCAAATTCAACTTGTCGCGCGACCCGGACGCCGCGGCCGCCGAGGTGCGCGACAAAGTGTCCCGTGCCCGCCGTTTTCTGCCCGACGAAATCGACGAGCCCATCATCAGCAAGGTCGAAGCCGATTCGACCCCCATTATTTATATTGGCGTCACGGCGGGCGACTACACCCAGCTTCAGGCGTCGGACTACGTTAACCGCTATATAAAGACACGGTTGTCGGTGCTGCCGGGGGCGGCCGAAGTGCGTGTGTTCGGCGAGCGCCTGCCGTCCATGCGGGTCTATGTGGACCGGACGCGTTTGGGCGCCTACGGGCTGATCGTGCAAGACGTGGAAACGGCCTTGCGCCAGCAGAACGTGCTTATCCCGGCCGGGCGCATCGAATCGCGCGATCGCGAATTCTCGGTGGTGTCGTCAACCGATTTGCAGACCACCGAACAATTCCGCAACGTGGTGGTGGCCACGGTCAACGACTACCCGGTGCGCCTGCGCGATGTGTCCGACATCCAGATCGGGGCGGCCGACGACCGCGTGCTGGCTCGCTTCAACGGCCAGCCCAGCCTGACCATAGGAATGACCAAGCAGTCCACGGCCAATCCCCTGGACTTGTCGCGCGAAGTGCACAAGGAGCTCGACCTTATCAACGAGAACCTGCCGGCGGGCATGAAGCTGACAATCGCGTACGACAGCTCTGTCTTCATTCAGGAGTCCATCAATTCGGTCTACCGCACGGTAGGCGAAGCCATTCTGCTGGTCGTGCTGGTGATTTTCTTTTTCCTGCGCAACTTCAGGGCCAGCCTGATTCCCATCGTGACCATCCCGGTGTCCTTGATCGGCGCGTTCGGTATCATGTATTTCTTCGGGTTCTCGATCAATACATTGACGCTGCTGGCCATGGTGTTGGCCATCGGCCTGGTGGTGGACGACGCCATTGTCGTGCTGGAAAATATTTTCCGGCACATGGAAGAGGGCAAGTCGCGGCTTGAGGCCGCTTTCCTGGGGTCCAAGGAAATCGGCTTTGCCGTGATTGCCATGACGCTTACGCTGGTGGCGGTGTACGCGCCGCTGGCCTTTGCGACCGGGCGCACTGGGCGGCTATTCATCGAGTTCGCACTGGCGCTGGCCGGCGCCGTGCTGGTATCGGGATTTGTGGCGCTTACGCTTACGCCCATGATGTGTTCGACCATGTTGCGGCACCAGAAGAGCCATGGCCGCGCCTATTTGTTCGTAGAAAATTTTCTCGTGGGCTTGACTCGATGGTACCGTAACGGGCTGGCGCGGGCCCTGCGGCATCGCCTGTTGGTGGTGCTGGTGGGCGTGGCTGTCGCCGCCGCAAGCGTCGTGCTCTTCATGAACGTGAAGAGCGAGCTGGCCCCCATTGAAGACCGAGGCGTCGTCTTCGGGATCGTATCGGGCCCTGAAGGGTCCACGCTGGATTACACCCTGCAGAGCGTGGAAAAAATCGAAGCCTTATACAGCGACATTCCTGAATCGCGCGGTCATCAGTCGATCATCGGCTTTCCGACAGTGACCGATTCGTTCGTCATCCTGCGCCTGAAGCCTTGGGCGGAACGCGAGCGTTCGCAGCAAAGCATTGCTCGCGACTTGCAACCCAAGTTTGCCGCCTTGCCCGGTGTGCGTGCCTTCCCCACCAATCCGCCATCCTTGGGCGAGCGCTCGACATCGAAGCCTGTGGACTTCGTCGTCATGAGTCAGGCCACCTATCCGGAAATGGCCAAGCTGGTGGATGGCTTCGTGAATAAG
>DATJBV010000013.1:0-10728 GCA_035515055.1 Candidimonas sp. | reverse complement strand
GTTTCGGCTTTCCCGGGAATTGTCCAGTCGCATGACGGCTCCTTGTTCGCTATTGGCTGTAAGAAGTGACGCGCAGCTTTCAACGCTGCGGGTAAGTTCCATTCTATGCCTGGAGCGACACCGAACCACCTGAATAGATGTGAGATCTATAAACAAAAAGCCCAATCCGAAGATTGGGCTAAATGCTTGATTCTTTTGGTGGCCTGGGACAGAATCGAACTGCCGACACAAGGATTTTCAATCCTCTGCTCTACCGACTGAGCTACCAGGCCAACGAGAAGGCGAAATAATACACGATATTTAAAATGTGTGCTGCGCACGACGCCAATTCGCTTATTTGAACCGAAGTTTGCGCTGGATCACATCGCAATGTACGTAAAAACCCGCAGGGCGCTTATAATCTAGCTTGTTTTCCTTACCGTGCCTCGTGCCGCTCTACATGTCTGTTGATGTTTTAACCTTCGGCCTCAATCATGTTTCCGCTCCGGTATCGGTTCGGGAACGTGTGTCGTTCCCGATAGACTTGTTGAAGCCGGCCCTGGACGGCTTGCGCTCCACCTTCGGTTCGTCGGTGAAAGAAGCGGCCATTCTTTCCACCTGTAATCGAACCGAAATCTACTGTGCGGCCGATCCGCAGGTGTCCGAACACATACCGACATGGCTGGCCGATTTCAACAGCCTGGAAAGCGGTAGCCTGCAGCCCCACCTGTACCAATATCAGCAAAACGACGCCGTGCGTCATGCCTTTCGCGTAGCCAGCGGCCTGGATTCCATGGTGCTGGGCGAGCCGCAAATACTCGGGCAAATGAAAGACGCCGTGCGTGCCGCCAATGCGGCCGGCTCCCTTGGTACTTTGCTGCACCAGTTGTTCCAGCGCACATTCTCGGTGGCAAAAGAGGTCAGGTCGCAAACCGCTATCGGGGCGCATTCGGTGTCCATGGCAGCTGCGGCGGTGCGCTTGGCCGAACGGGTTTTCGGCGATTTATCGCAAGCCAGCGTGCTGTTTATTGGCGCCGGCGAAATGATAGAACTTTGCGCCACACACTTCGCCGCGGTCAACCCGCGCCATATGGTGGTGGCCAACCGCACGCTGGAGCGCGCGGAAGCCCTGGCGTCGCGCTTCGTCGCCAAGACAATGAAGTTATCCGACATTCCGGATAAGCTCGCCGATTTCGATGTCATCGTTTCCTGTACGGCAAGCTCCTTGCCCATCCTTGGACTAGGGATGGTGGAAAGGGCTACGCGCTCGCGTCGCCACCGCCCGATGGTCATGGTCGACCTGGCTGTGCCTCGCGACATTGAAACCGAAGTAGGGCGGCTCGCCGACGTTTATCTGTATACGGTGGACGACCTGGGGCGCATGGTGCAAAGCGGCACCGATGCCCGGCGCGCTGCCGTCGTTCAGGCCGAAGCCATTATCGAGACGCGGGTGCAGAACTTCATGCACTGGCTCCAGAATCGCGAAATCGTCCCTGCCATCATCGATTTTCAGGCGGCGGCCGACCAGGTGCGTCAAAACGAACTCGAGCGCGCGCGTCGCCTGCTTGCGCGCGGCGAAAGCCCCGAGCTCGTCCTCGAGCAATTGGCCCACAGCCTTACACAGAAGTACTTGCACGGTCCAATGTCCGCCTTGAACCGTAGCGAAAGCGACGAACGCCAGCAGCTGTTAAGCCTGCTGCCCCGCCTGCTGCCCGGTGCCGAACGCCGTCGTTAGCGACGCCCTTCGTGCTCGCCGCCGCGCCCCTTGCAGGCGCGTTCTTTCCAACTGCCTACATCCCTCCAACTTATGAAAAGTTCCATACGCAATCGCCTGGAGCAGCTTGCACGCCGACTCGTCGAAGTCGACGCATTGCTTGCCGAGCCCGAAATAGCCGGCGACATGAACCGTTATCGCAAAATGACGCGTGAGCGCGCCGAACTGGAGCCCGTCGTCAGCGTCTTCGCCGAATTCACCAAGACCGAAGCCGACATCGAATCGGCTCAGGAAATGGCGAGCGATGCTGAGATGCGGGCCATGGCGGAAGAAGAGATTGCCCTGGGCAAAGAGAAGCTGGAGAAACTGGAATCAGACCTCCAGATACTGTTGCTTCCGCGGGATCCCGATGACGGGCGCAGCGTATTCCTGGAAATACGGGCGGGCACCGGGGGCGATGAAAGCGCCTTGTTCGCCGGCGACTTATTACGGATGTACAGCCGGTATGCGGAGAACAACCGATGGCGTGTTGAGCTGATGTCGGCCAGCGATTCGGAAGTGGGGGGCTACAAGGAAGTCATTGTTCGCCTGGATGGCGATGGCGTCTATGGCCGGATGAAATTCGAATCGGGAGCGCATCGGGTGCAGCGGGTGCCCGAGACCGAGACGCAGGGGCGTATTCACACGTCGGCGTGCACTGTGGCAGTTCTTCCGGAAGCCGACGCTCAAAGCGAAATCGTCATCAATCCGTCCGAGCTGCGTATCGATACCTTCCGCGCCAGCGGCGCCGGCGGGCAGCACATCAATAAGACGGATTCGGCGGTGCGCATTACGCACTTGCCCACGGGCCTGGTCGTGGAGTGCCAGGACGATCGCTCCCAACACCGTAACAAAGACAAGGCCTTGCAAGTGCTGGCGGCCCGCCTGAAGGACAAGCAGCAACAAGAGCAGCACTCGAAAGAAGCGGCGCAACGCAAAAGCCTGGTGGGCACGGGCGATCGCTCCGAGCGTATTCGTACCTATAATTTTCCGCAGGGCAGGGTCACCGATCACCGCATCAATCTTACGCTTTACAAGTTGGGCCAGATCATGGAAGGCGATCTGGACGAATTGACCGGCGCCTTGCGCGCCGAGCACCAGGCCGAGCAATTGGCGGCGCTGGGCCAGGACTGATTCCATGGATAGCGTGCGCACGGTGTCCCAGGGCAGCGCGCTGCCGCGGCTGGAAGCACACATGCTCTGGCAGCAGGTATTGAATGTCCCGCGCGCCTGGTTGATTGCGCACGATACTGATCCGTTGGCGCCGGCCAGCGTCGCGGCGTTCCGGAAGCTTGCGCAACGGCGTATTGCTGGCGAGCCCATGGCGTATATTGTGGGACATCGCGAATTCATGGGCCATGAGTTCCGTGTATCGCCCGATGTCCTGATTCCCCGCCCCGAAACCGAGCTCCTGGTCGAGATCGGACTCCATTCCATTGAAAACGTGCAGGCGCCAAGGGTGCTGGACCTTGGTACAGGCAGCGGGGCAATTGCCGTTTCGATCGCCCTTGCCCGACCCGATGCCGTGGTTGTCGCCACGGATTACTCAGGCGCGGCACTCGACGTCGCCCGATTGAATGCACACCATCTTGGTGCAAAGGTCGAATTTTTACTCGGTAATTGGTACGATGCCCTGTCGGCCCATAAGGGCTTTCACGTAATTGTGTCGAATCCACCGTATATTGCGGCTGGCGACGGCCATCTTCGCCAGGGAGACGTGCGCTTCGAACCGGCTGCCGCACTCACCGACGGGGCCGACGGCTTATCGGCCTTGCAGCGTATCATTCAGGAAGCCGGCCAATGGCTGGTGCGCCACGGCGCCCTGTTTGTGGAACACGGTTGGGATCAAGGGCATGAAGTGCGCCAGCGTTTGCGCCAGGCAGGTTTCGCGCAAGTGGCAAGTTCGCCCGACCTGGCCGGTATCGACCGGGTTACCGGCGGAATTTATAATTAATTTTTTTGGAAACGAGAGCATCATGAGCGAAGTTCAAGATTTTATTCGTGAAACTGTCACGGCCAACCCGGTTGTGCTTTTCATGAAAGGCACGGCCCAGTTCCCTCAGTGCGGTTTTTCGGGTCGCGCCATACAGGTCCTGAAGGCGTCCGGCGTTACCAAGCTGGTTACGGTCAATGTACTCGACGACGACCAAGTGCGCCAAGGCATCAAAGAGTTTTCGAACTGGCCCACCATTCCCCAGTTGTATGTTGCCGGCGAATTTATCGGCGGCTCCGACATCATTGCCGAAATGCACGAGAACGGTGAACTGCTTACGGTATTGAAAGAGGCCGGGGCACTTGAGTGACAGCCAGGCGCCGCTTTGTAGTGGGTGTAACGGGCGCCACTGGCGCCCTTTATGCCGTACGTTTGCTAAAGGCCTTGCGCGGCGTTCCCGACATTGAATCTCATTTAGTGGTTTCTCCGTCGGGCGTGTTGAACATAAAGTACGAACTCGACATGTCGCGCCATGACGTGCATGCCCTTGCCGACCGCGTCTACAGCTTTCGCGACGTGGGCGCCACCCTGGCGAGCGGCGGTTTCTCCACCATAGGCATGGTGGTCGTTCCCTGTTCCATGCGGACGCTGGCCGCAGTGGCGCATGGTCTGTCCGACAACCTCATTACTCGGGCTGCCGACGTCACCCTTAAGGAACGTCGCCGGCTGGTCATGATGGTGCGCGAGACGCCATTCAACCTCGCTCATCTGCGCAACATGACCGCGGTCACTGAAATGGGCGGCGTCATATTTCCGCCACTGCCGGCGTTTTACTTGCATCCCAAGTCGCTGGAAGAGATGGTGGACCACACCATTGCCCGCATGCTGGAGTTGTTCGACATACATATCCCGGCACCGCATTGGGAAGGGATGTCGGCGCCCAAGCCTTGACTACAGCTTGTTCAGGTCCGGCCGCGCAATGACGCGCGGGCCTGGCGTGCCGGCAGGCGGCGCGTCGTCATCGGCGTCGTCATAATTTCCGGGCGCTGGCGTGTCGAAGTCGTCGCTGTCGAAGGCAATGTCGCCGTTTGCGTCGGGCTGCCCGGTCACGGCAAGGCCGGCAAAATCGAATAGTTCGGTATCCATCAAATGCGTCGGAACCACGCGCGACAAGGCTCCGAAAACATTCCATGAACGGCCCGGATACTTCTTGTCCCACTCGGCGATCATGCGGCCGACTTCCTTGCGCTTCAGGTTTTCCTGGCTCCCGCAAAGATTGCACGGGATGATGGGAAATTGCTTGAACTGCGAGTAGGCGACAAGATCCTTCTCGGGGACGTACGCCAGGGGCCGGATGATGATGTGCTGGCCGTTGTCCGACATGAGCTTGGGCGGCATGGCTTTCATGCGTCCGCCATAGAACAGGTTCAGAAAGAAGGTGCCCAAGATATCGTCGCGGTGGTGTCCCAGGGCGATCTTGGTCGCTCCGAGTTCGCTGGCCACCCGGTAAAGGATGCCTCGGCGCAGGCGCGAACAAAGCGAGCACATGGTCTTGCCTTCCGGGATGACGCGCGACACCACGGAATACGTATCTTGCGCGGCAATGTGGAAGGGCACATTGATCGAGCGCAGGTATTCCGGCAGTACGTGCTCGGGGAAACCAGGCTGCTTCTGGTCGAGATTCACCGCAATAATGTCGAAATCGATGGGCGCGCGCGCCTTGAGCGTAAGCAGGATATCGAGCATGCTGTACGAGTCTTTGCCGCCGGAAAGGCACACCATTACCTTGTCGCCGTCTTCAATCATGTTGAAGTCGTTGATGGCACGGCCGGTTTCACGAATCAGCCGCTTGGTCAGCTTGTTCTGGTTTATGCGTTGCTTTTCGGCATTGCGCGCGGTTTCGATGGTAGGGGTGTCAGAGTGCATGGTGATTCAGCGCGTTCGCTGTAATTCAATGCCCACCGCGGCGCAATCGCGAAAGGCCAGGGGTTTGCCTATGCGAATTTTAACGCGCTGGATGTCTTCGAAGTCGGCGAAGATACGTGCGACGATGCGTTCGCTTAGTGTTTCCAGCAAATTCACATGCGCGCGGGTGCATTCATCAATAATGGCGCCCCGCAGCAGGCGGTAGTCCAGCACGGAACCGATGTCGTTGTCGTCGACCTGCCGGCCTATATCAGCATCGAATTCCGCATCGATAAGCAGCGGCTGCGCAGTTTGCAGCTCGTGTTCCAGAATGCCGATATGGGCGTCCAGGGCGAGCTGCGTAAAAAAAATGCGGCGGGTGGGCATGGCTGGGAATTTGTCTAAGGAAAAGGGCGGGCCTGAATTATGCCGCATGTCCGCCGGCGGCGTTTGCTTGCATTCGCGCCAACAGGCATTCGCTGGCTTGGGGCTCCGCCAGCAATAACGCAAAGACGCGCAATTCGTCCCTCCGGAACACATGGATGGCAACTTCATCGCCGGGGCCATAGGCGCGCAGCAGTTTATCGAGCGAGGCGTTGTCGGTCACCCGTAATCCGTCGATTGCCACCACCGTGTCGCCTGCTGAAAGACCGGCGCCATGCGCCGCGCCGCCCTCGTAAACCGTTGCTACCTGGGTCTCGCCATTCGTCGTGCGCAAGCGGACATCGAGAGTTGGCGCCGCCGATGAAGACTTCCATGTCAGCATGACGCCCTGGCTCTCCAGAAGCGGCGCCAACGGGATGTCTTCCTTGCCGTAGGCATAGCGCGCAATAAAATCCGACACATCAACACCCGTGGCGGCGAGCACCAATTCCGGAAGGTCGTCTTCTCCTATGCCAGTGCCGCCGCCGATGTAAAAGTCGCGTCCGTAGCGCCGCCACAATAGGCGCATGACATCGTCGAGCGAGCGCTGGTCCTGGCTTTGCTTGCGTATCAGCAAATCGAGTCCCAAGGCCACAAGCGATCCCTTCGTGTAGTAGCTGACCAGCGCATTGGGGGAGTTTTCGTCCTGCTTGTAATACCGGGTCCAGGCATCGAATGAGCTGTCCGCGACGCTTTGCTTGTGACGTCCGCCCGTGCGCTCGACCGTGCTGATGACTTTGGAGAGGCGTGCCAGGTAATCGGTGTGTTCGATGACGCCGGATCGCAATAACATCAAGTCGTCGTAGTAGGAAGTGAAGCCCTCGAATACCCAGAGCAGGCGCGTGTGGTTCTCGCGGCTTAAGTCGTAAGGCGCGAAGGCGGCCGGCTTGATGCGCTTCACGTTCCAGGTGTGGAAATATTCGTGGCTGACCAGCCCGAGAAAGTTCTGGTAGCCTTCGCCCGCATCTGCCTTCCCGATCACAGGCATGTCGGCGCGGGAAGCCATGAGCGCGGTGGAGGCGCGATGCTCGAGGCCGCCGTAGCCGTCGGCCGTGACCATGGTCATGAACACGTACCTGTCGCTTGAGTCGAGAAATGGCGCACGCCTCGTTTCAGGGTCGAAAAGCGCGATTTGCGCTGCGCAAATTTGTTGGGTGTCGGCGGCGACACGCACGAGGTCAAGATTCGGAATAACGCCGGTAAACACCATTTCGTGCACGGCGCCATGAGCCTCGAAGCGCACCACCTGCGGCGTGCCCATTTCGACTGGATGATCGATCAGTGCGTCGTAGTTGGGTGCGATGTACATGCCGAAACCGTGCCGCTGGGCCGCCTCCGGGTGCTCGGCGGCCTCGGGCAGGCTCGTGTATACCTTCCACTTGCCGGTATGCGGCGGCGGCGCCAGCCGGACGTGACACGCGGCCTCCGTTTGCCCTGTCACACTCAGGAAGATGCTTGTACCGTTGAAGAAGGCATGCGATTCATCGAAATGCGCGCCGCGCACCGACAAGTCCCATGCATAGATTGTGTAGTCGAGCACCAGCGGGCCGTCGCATGGCGCACAGCGCCAGGTATGGTTGCCTGTCTTTGATACGTCAATTATCTGTGTGCCGCAATGGGCGCTGATGGTCTCCACCTGGCGCGAGAAATCTCGAATAAGATAGCTGCCTGGTATCCATGCAGGTAGCGACAGTTCCTGTCCTTGCGTATCCGGATTCGCGACCGTGAGGGACACCCGTAGCCGATGGCCGACGGGATCATAAGGCGTTACGCTGTAAAGTATCGATTCTTTTTTCATTCCTATATATTACTTTGCAACAAGGAGACGGCATGAATTCGCCATTGGTAAAAATAGAGGTTCGTGGTCGCGTGGGCTTGCTGACGCTAGATCGACCCAAGGCACTGAACGCACTGAGCAACGACGTCATCGACGAGCTCGCTGTGGCCATGCGAAATTTCGATGCCGATGAAAATATAGGCGCCATGGTACTCACGGGTAGCGAGAAAGCCTTTGCCGCCGGTGCCGATATCGGCGCAATGCAAGACTTTACCTACATGGACGTCTACAAGAAAGACTACCTGGGCGGAAACTGGGAATCCCTGAAACGCATACGCAAGCCCGTGATTGCGGCGGTCGCCGGCTATGCGCTTGGCGGTGGCTGCGAGCTTGCCATGCTGTGCGACTTCATCATTGCGGCGGAAAACGCGCGCTTCGGCCAGCCCGAAATCAAGCTGGGTGTCATTCCCGGCTTTGGCGGTACCCAGCGCCTGCCCCGCGCCATCAGCAAGGCCAAGGCCATGGACCTGGTGCTGACCGCAAGGATGATGGATGCGCAAGAAGCCGAGCGCGCCGGTCTTGTGTCGCGCATTGTGCCGCTGGAACGCCTGCTCGACGAGGCCATCGAGGCCGCCACCATCATTGCATCCATGTCGCTGCCGTCCGTGATCATGGCAAAGGAATGCATCAACATGGCCTACGAGGGTTCGCTTAATGACACGCTCATGTTCGAACGCCGCAATTTCCATGGCCTGTTTGCGACCGAAGACCAGAAAGAAGGCATGACCGCCTTTATCGAGAAGCGCAAGCCTGAATTCAAACACAGGTAGGCGAAAGCCGGGGCGCCGCCGCGGTCGATTTACGGTGGCGCCCCTTCGTTTAGGCAACTATATCGTTTGCTTAGTTGCAAAAAAAAACGCTATACTCGCTGAGTTTGCCGGGTTTAAAAAAGCATGGGCATGGATACCGACACAAAACTCGTGCTTACCGATCAGGAACGCACTGCAATAAAGCGAAGGGCCAGCAATGGTATTCTTCGCACCCTCGTGGCCCAGGCGGTCATGGGCGGGATTGCCGTACTGATTTCGGGTCTTGTGTCAGGAAGCGCAGCGGCGATTTCCGCCTTGATCGGCGGCGCGGCGTATTTCGTTCCAAACGCGCTTTTCGCATTACGTTTATTAATGGGGCTTTTCAACCCCGCCAAGTCGAACCCGTTCACGTTTTTCGTGGGCGAGGCGTTCAAGCTGGGGTCGGCTGTCATGGTGCTCGTGGGTGCCGCGTGGTTCGGTCGGGATTGGTTGGTATGGCCCGCGTTATTGTTCGGGTTGTTGTGTGTACTGAAGGGCTATGTGCTGTTACTTGCGTTTCGCAAGCTGCCGTAGCGCCACAAATTAATTCACCGGTTCCAGTGGGGCCGGGTCGCAAGCTTACAGGATAAGGTTACAGATGGCTGCTGCTAACGGTATTTCGCCCCAGTCTGAGTACATTCAACACCACCTGGTTCACTTGAACAATATTGGTGAAAAACAGTCGGCAGTCGCCAACTTCAGCGTTGTCAATTACGACTCCTTGTTCTGGTCCATACTCATGGGCCTAGTCGTGGTCTTCGTCTTGTGGCGCGCCGCAAAAGCGGCCAGCGCCGGCGTGCCGGGCCGTTTCCAGACCTCGATCGAAATGCTGGTCGACATGGTCGAAGAGCAGGCAAAAAGCATTGTTCCCAACGAGGTGTCGCGCCGTTTTGTTTCGCCGCTCGCGCTTACGGTATTCCTGTGGATCATCCTAATGAATGCCCTGGACTTGATACCGGTCGATTTCTTAGCTTCTGTATTCAGGTTTACGGGTCTTGGCGACGAACACCACGACGTCCTGTATTACCACCGCATTCTTCCTACCGCCGATCTGAACGTGCCCATGGGCATGGCCTTGGGCGTCTTGCTGCTCATGTTCTATTACGGCATGAAAATCAAGCACCCGGGCGGCTTTGTCAAAGAATTATTCACCGCTCCCTTCCATGCTCCTGGATTTGCCGGTTTATTGCTCGCGCCGTTCAATTTCCTGTTGAACTGCATCGAGTACGCCGCCAAATCGGTGTCGCTGGGTATGCGGTTGTTCGGCAATATGTTTGCCGGCGAACTAGTTTTCATGCTGATCGCCTTGCTGGGGGGCGCATGGACCGGATTTAATGGTGCAAGCATAGGCTTGGGTGTTGGGCATGTACTGGCAGGATCGGTGTGGGCTATATTCCACATTCTTATCGTGCTGCTGCAGGCGTTTATTTTCATGATGTTGACCCTGGTATATGTGGGTCAGGCTCACGAAGGCCATTAATAAATTTCGGCTCGGGCAGTTTGGTCCAGTCGGGGCGCAGGATGTTCTTGCAAATCAGTTTCTTTTTGACTTTTTGATTACACGGTTTTTAACCAAGGAGTTGTTATGACCAACGTTGCTTTCGTTGCTCTAGCTTGCGGTATTATTATTGGTCTCGGCGCTTTCGGTGCTTGCATCGGAATCGCTTTGATGGGCGGCAAATATCTGGAAGCTTCGGCTCGTCAGCCTGAACTGATGAACGCTTTGCAGACCAAGATGTTCTTGTTGGCTGGTCTTATCGATGCTGCGTTCCTGATCGGTGTTGGTATCGCTATGTTGTTTGCATTCGCCAATCCGTTCGTCGGATAAGCTTTGCGGCCCGCCTCCAGGCGGGTTAAGTAGCCGCAGGCGGCCTTTTGGCGCGCGTCTGCGGCTTGGACATCAGGTGTTATGCAGCCGGGCTGCCTGACACGAGTGGTATTAAAGGGAAACGACCGTGAATTTAAACGCGACTCTCTTTTTTCAGATGATCGTGTTTTTCGTATTGGGCTGGTTTACGATGAAATTCGTATGGCCGCCCCTCACGAAAGCAATGGATGATCGTCGCCAGAAAATTGCCGACGGCCTTGCGGCCGCCGACAAGGGTAAAGC
>DATJBV010000012.1:0-5940 GCA_035515055.1 Candidimonas sp. | reverse complement strand
TGAACCCGAGCACGAGAAACAGGTTCACTTCGAACTGGGCAGACGCATTGCCCAACTGCTAGGCATGAAGTTCGACGGCGAGTACAGGCCGGAGCATCGGTACGCAGGCCGTCTTTACTTCATTCCTAGCGATACGCTTATCGGTATGGAGTTTGCCCGCAGTCTGGGCATAACAACAGAGGATGATCTTTTTGGAGGGGTAGCCTCCCACGCCTTCATTCCTACCAAAGCCATAAGCCATGCCCTGCTTGGCCCCAGCGCTGCCGCGCCCGACGGCTGGTCGTCTGATTTCGGACGCATGGTGCAGGACGCTGTTCTACGAGGCTTCACCAGTTTTAATCTGGACGATGCCCGAGAAGCCGGCAGGCGCCTGCTTGAGTATGGTCCTTTGCGCATCAAGCCTGTGCATGCCACCGCTGGCCGCGGCCAGGTTCTAGTGCCCGGCCCTGCCGAGCTGATTCAAGCATTGGCGGCGATCAACACTGACCGTCTTGCGGAATGCGGCGTGGTGCTGGAAGAACATCTTGAAAACGTAAAAACATATAGCGTCGGACAAATCCGTCTGGCAAAACTCGTGGCCAGCTACGTAGGCACGCAACACCTTACCCCCGACAACAAGGGGGAAATGGTGTACGGAGGGTCCGACCTTATCGTTGCTCGCGGCGGCTTCGATGCGCTACTCAAAGCGAACCTGCCTCTGGACTTTCAAACCGCTATCGCCAAGGCGCAAGTCTACGATCAAGCGGCATCGCAATGCTTTGCCGGTTTTTTCGCTTCACGGCGCAACTACGATGTGGCCAGCGGGCTGGACAGTGAAGGGAAGCAACACTTTGGCGTACTGGAGCAGTCCTGGCGCACAGGCGGAGCCAGCAGCGCTGAAATCGCCGCCCTTGAAACCTTTCATGCCCAGGCTCAGACTCAGTTTGTCCGTGCCCGCACTCTGGAGATTTTCGGCCAGCAATCTGAGCCGCCCTCCCACGCAGTGGAAACAATTCATGGAGAAGACAAAGACCTTGGCCTGATCAGGAAATATGTCATGGTGGAACCCTATGGGAACTAGCAGCACTGCGGTAGAAATCGTTGTCGAAGATGAGCATGTCGCCGGCACCTTCCTGGCGCCGCGCTCTCGAGTGCCGGGCGTACTCTTTGTGCACGGATGGGGGGGCAGCCAGGAACGCGACCTGGAACGCGCCCGCGGCATAGCAGGACTGGGATGCGTTTGCCTGACCTTTGACTTGCGCGGTCACGAAAAAGGCTCGGCCCGCCAACAAACTGTCACGCGCGAAGAAAACTTGCGCGACATCATCGCCGCCTATGACACGCTGGTACAACACCCCGCTATCGATACATCATGCGTTGCCGTAGTCAGCACCAGCTATGGCGGTTACCTATCTACTATCTTGACCACCCTGCGGCCAGTCAAATGGCTATCGTTGCGTGTGCCCTCGCTCTACCGGGATGCAGAATGGGCCACGCCCAAACGCCAGTTGAATCGCGAGGATCTGGCAGTCTACAGAGGCGCCCCCATCACGCCCGAAGAAAACCGGGCGCTGGCGGCGTGCGCCGCCTTCAGAGGAGACGTGCTGATTGTCGAGTCGGAGCACGACCATCTGGTGCCCCATGCCACCATCATGAGCTACCGCGCGGCATTCCGTAACTCACACTCCCTGACGCACAGGGTCGTGGACGGCGCAGACCACGCGCTAAGCCAAAAAGCCAGTCAGCAAGCCTACACTTCCATTCTGGTCGGCTGGATAACCGAAATGGTCATCGGCGCCCGCATAGGCATCAAATCGGATCGGATATAAGGTTTTCATTTGCAGCCATTGATTTATTTCCGCACGGCCCCATGTGCATTGAATGACTCCATTTTCCATACTCGACCTTTCCCCTATCGCCGAAGGCAGCGACGCCGCCACATCGTTCCGCCACACGCTGGACATTGCGCAACACGGTGAACGCTGGGGCTATAACCGCTACTGGATGGCAGAACACCACGGCATGCCCGGCATTGCCAGCGCAGCGACATCCGTGCTGATCGGGCATGTGGCCGCGGGCACATCGACCATACGGGTAGGCGCAGGCGGCATCATGCTGCCCAACCATTCTCCGCTAGTCATTGCCGAACAGTTCGGAACACTGGAGTCGCTATTCCCCGGCCGCATCGATCTGGGCTTGGGCCGCGCCCCCGGCTCCGACCAGACCACGGCTCGGGCCTTGCGCCGCAACCTGGCCTCGGACGCCGACGAGTTCCCCCGCGACGTGGTCGAACTCATGGATTATTTCTCGGCTGAACCTCGTCAAGCTGTGCGGGCAGTCCCCGGTACAGGCCTGAATGTACCTATCTGGATACTGGGCTCCAGCCTGTTCGGCGCCCAGTTGGCTGCGGCGTTGGGTTTGCCTTATGCTTTCGCCTCGCATTTCGCCCCACAGCAAATGATGCAGGCTATTCAGCTGTATCGCAACACCTTCCAGCCCTCCGAGCATCTGCAAAAACCTTACGTCATGCTCGGCTTCAATGTATTTGCCGCCGATACCGACGAGCAAGCGCAATTCCTGGCGACCTCATGGCAGCAATCCTTCGTCAACCTGCGCAGCGGCCGCCCGTCACGCCTACCGCCGCCCGTGAAGGGATACCTGGAGCAGGTCGGGCCTCAGGCGCAGCAGTTGCTTGACCACGTGTTGTCTTGTTCCGCCATCGGCGCGCCCGACACCGTGTCAGCTCAGCTTAAAGCCTTTCTAGACAAGACCGGCGCCGACGAACTGATGATTACATCAAATATGTTCGATCATGCGGCAAGATTGCGCTCATACGAAATCACCGCTCAGGTGCATCAGGCGCTGATGTCGCGCTAAGCTGTCGTATCCGGGGGCAACGCAGGCTGCCGATCATGATGAGGCGTCTACAATAGTAGACGCCGTTTTCGCCGCCCCGGCCTATAGAGCGACGATTGCTTCATGAGTACGCCCAACATGCCAGAAGAAAGCTCCATCGCCACCCGCCTTGTTCAAGTCCAGGACAGAATACGCAACGCCGCCGTACGAGCTGGGCGCGCGCCTGACTCCGTCAGCCTGCTGCCTGTCAGCAAGACATTCGGAGAGGAAGCCATACGGGAAGCCGTAAGGCTTGGCGTGCGACGATTCGGCGAAAACAAGGCCCAGGAAATCCGAACCAAGTACGAACCGCTGGCCGACTGCGGCATCGACTGGGTGATGATAGGCCACCTGCAAACCAACAAAGCAAAAGACATCGCGCGTATGGCCGCCGAAGTGCAGTCCCTGGACCGTATGGAACTGGCCGTTGCCTTGGACCGCCGCCTGCAACAGGAAGGCCGCGCGATCGACGTGTTGGTACAAGTCAAAACATCGACCGAACCCAGCAAATATGGCTTGCCGCCGGATGAGCTTCCAACTTTCCTGCGCCGCCTCGCCCAGGAGACGCCCACACTCCGTGTGCGCGGCCTGATGACGCTGGCCATCAACGTGCCCAGCCAGGAAGCAGTGCGCGCGTGTTTCCGCACCCTGCGCGAATTACGCGACCAGGCACAAAACGAAGCCATTAACGGCATCGACCTGAGCCGCCTGTCCATGGGCATGAGCGGCGACTTTGAAATCGCCATAGAGGAAGGATCTACCGAGGTCCGTATAGGCACCGCCATATTCGGCGGCCGCATCTATGGCGACGACTACTACTGGCCCGAAGATAAACAAGCCAAAGCGTTGGATTAGAGCTAAGCACGTAATCCAACCGACGACATTTACGGCTTACATGAGTCAAAGATTTGAGAGGAAACAATGGCAGTAAAGCCACGCGACAACAAGGACACTGGTCAGCAAGACTCGTCTCTTGAAAAGCACACCCCCATGATGCAGCAGTATCTTCGCCTGAAAGCCGAAGCCGGATCGCATCTGCTCTTCTACCGCATGGGCGATTTCTACGAAATGTTCTACAGCGATGCCGAGCGTGGCGCGCGGCTGCTTAACCTTACGCTGACCAAGCGCGGCAGTTCCAACGGCGTGCCCATCCCTATGGCTGGCGTGCCTTTCCATGCCATGGAAGGTTATCTGGCGCGGCTCGTCGCGCAGGGCGTATCGGTTGCCATTTGCGAACAAGTCGGCGACCCTGCAACCAGCAAGGGGCCAGTGGAACGCAAGATCATGCGCATCGTAACGCCCGGTACGCTGACCGACGAAGCGCTGCTGCCCACCAAGGCCGACCGCATGATCGCCGCCATCTGGAGCGGCCGGGTCAACAAAACAGAACGCACAGGCCTTGCCTGGATGAACTTGGCCAACGGCGAGTTCAAGGTCAGCGAATGCCTGCCTGAAATGATGGAAACCGAGCTGCACCGCATAGGACCCGCTGAGCTGGTGTGTGCAGAAAGCAAACAAATCAGCAGCGCCGGTATCGCCATCAGCGCCATCCCCGACTGGCATTTCGAAACCGACGGCGCACATGATGTGCTGCAGCGGCATTTCGCGGTGGATTCCCTGGCCAGCTTCGGCTTGTCTGACCTGCCGATTGCCAGCTGCGCGGCCGGTGCGTTGCTGCGGTACGTTAGCCGCACGCAAACGCAGTCCTTATCGCACATCCAGACCATACGAGTCGATAATGCAGGCGGCTATGTGGTGCTGGATCCGGTTACCCGCAAGAATCTTGAACTGACGGAAACCATCAGCGGCGAAGACAGCCCTACGCTGTTTTCGACGTTGGATCATTGCGAAACCCCCATGGGCAGCCGACTGCTGCGCCGCTGGCTGCACCACCCCCTGCGCGACAACGCTCCCGTCCTGGCGCGCCAGCAAGTCGTTTCGGTGCTGTTGGCAGCCCCGCCTAGCCGTGAAACCTTGAACGCCGAAGCGCCGCTGGACACCTTGCGCCAGATGCTGGATCGCTACCCCGACCTGGAACGCATCGCCACACGTATCGCATTGCGTTCCGTCCGCCCGCGCGAACTGGCCAGCCTGCGCGAAGCGCTAGCCCTGCTGCCTGCCGTATCGGAACACCTGAAGCAATCGTTCAACGCTGGGCCAGCACTTGCCGCATATACGCAATATATAGACATCGATCCCAACATCGCCGGTCTGCTGCATCACGCCATCGACCCCGAGCCCGCGCTGATGGTGCGCGAAGGCGGGGTGATCGCCCCTGGCTACGACGAGGAACTGGACGAGCTGCGCCGCCTTGCCAGCGACAGCGGAGAATTCCTGCTGGAACTTGAGGCGCGCGAGCGCGAACGCACAGGCATCGCCAACCTGCGTGTCGAATTCAACCGGGTACATGGCTTTTATATCGAAGTATCGCGTGGGCAGGCGGACAAAGTTCCGGCCGATTACCGCCGCCGCCAAACACTGAAAAGCGCCGAACGCTATATCACCCCGGAACTGAAAACCTGGGAAGATAAAGTGCTGTCCGCCAAGGACCGCAGCCTGACACGCGAAAAATGGCTGTTCGAAGGCCTGCTGGACGAATGCGCCCGTTATGCGCCAGCCCTATCCCAATGCGCATCGGCACTGGCTGAAATCGACGCGCTGGCATCGCTGGCCCGGCACGCCCAGATGAATGACTGGGTTGCACCGCAACTGTCGGAAAGCAATGAGATAGTCATCGAGGCAGGCCGCCATCCCGTTGTCGAGCACAGCATAGAACGCTTCACCCCCAATGATTGCGAGCTAGGCCCGCAGCGGCGCATGCTGCTGATCACCGGCCCCAACATGGGCGGTAAATCGACCTATATGCGCCAAATCGCTCTCATTGCCCTGCTGGCAAGAACGGGCAGCTTTGTGCCTGCAACCGCTGCGCGTATCGGTCAGATCGACAGGATATTCACGCGTATCGGCGCCGCCGACGATCTGGCGGGCGGACGGTCCACCTTCATGATGGAAATGACCGAAGCGGCAGCGATCCTATCGGCCAGCACGGCCCACAGCCTGGTGCTG
>DATJBV010000011.1:0-4915 GCA_035515055.1 Candidimonas sp. | reverse complement strand
CTACGGCGTCGCCGAACCCATCATGCATTTTGCACAACCGCCCGACGCAATTCCCCGGTCGGCGCAGGCGGCACAGGATGCGATGGGCATTACGTTCTTTCACTGGGGCGTACACGCGTGGGCCATTTATGCGGTGTTGGGGTTGTCGCTCGCCTATTTCGGGTACAGGCGCGGCCAGCCGCTTGCCATACGGTCCGCTTTCCATCCCATCGTGGGTGACCGCATCCATGGGCCGCTGGGCGACTGCATCGATATCTTCGCGGTGGTGGGCACGCTGGCGGGGCTGGCAACGTCGTTGGGGCTGGGTGTCTCGCAATTGAACGCCAGCATGAGCTATTTGTTCGGTCTACCGCAAAGCCTGTTCACCCAACTGATACTGATCGCAATCGTTACGGCGCTCGCCACGGTTACGGTCGCGACCGGGCTGGACAATGGCATTCGCCGCCTGAGCGAACTGATCATCATCGTTTCGGGCATTTTGATGCTGCTGATTGTCATCCTTGGCCCGACGCGGTTTCTGCTTGGCGCCCTAGTGGAAAACATCGGCATTTATATACACACGTTCGTGTCCCGCACGTTCCATGTTTATGCCTACGAGCCAACCAAGTGGGTAGGGGACTGGACCATCTTCTATTGGGGTTGGTGGATCTCCTGGTCGCCCTTTGTCGGGATGTTTATTGCACGAATTTCGCGCGGCAGAACCATACGCCAGTTCTTGCTGGGCGTGCTGTTCGCGCCCGCCGGTTTCAGCTTCATCTGGTTCACCATCTTTGGCGATTTGGCCATATGGCTCGACATGCATGTGGCAGACGGGAAGATCGCGGAGACGGTGGCGGGGAACATGCCCATCGCGCTGTTTACGGTTTTCGATTACATGCCGTGGTCGCAGTTGCTGGCCTGGATCACGGGCTTGCTGGTTGCCGTCTATTTTGTGACGGCATCCGACGCCGGCGCGCTCGTGGTGTCGATGATCACCTCCAAGGGCGACGAAGAGCCTCCGCTGTGGCTGCGTGTCTTCTGGGCGTTGGCTTGCGGAGGCGTGGCCGGTGGCCTGCTGTTGGCGGGAGGCCTGGAGGCCTTGCAGGCGGCTGCGGTTATCGCGGCTTTCCCGTTTTGCATACTTATGCTGATCATGTGTTATGGCATCTTGAAGGGGCTGCGCGATGAAATCACTATTCAAGCCAGCCGTAGTCTGCCGACCGCGCCGCTGATCAGTTCCCACGGCGGCTTGTCATTAAGGCAGCGTCTTACACATATCGTCAGCCACCCAAGCAAGGCGCGCGCCAATGCATATATTGCCAAAGAGGTGTTGGTGGCTTTTAATCTCGTGGCATCGGAGCTGCAAAAACAGGACATCGTCGCCGAGGTCGAGCAACTGGACGATGGTGCCAAACTAATCATCCACCACGGGGGCGAAGCCCGAGACTTCACTTACGCTGTGCGGCTGATCAGCCAGCCCATCCCCGCGTTTGCCCTATCCGAAGCGGCCCGGCAGGATGGTGAGAAGAAGCAGTTTTACCGGACCGAGGTCTTTATGAACAAGGGCGGCCGCGGCTACGATATTTACGGGTATAGCAGCGACCAGGTGGTGGCCGATATCATCAATCATTATGACCGGTTTCGCCATTACCTTTATGTCCTGGATCCGGACACGACCATGTAGGAACCGGCGCGTACCCCCGCACGGCCGGCGCGGCCGGCATCGTCAAGCTTCGGCCGATATCTTCACCAGTTTTTGCAACACGGGATTCGTGTTGCCTTCCAGCCAGGCCAAGCCGTGTTGTATGCGGCGTGTGCCGGCGGGCAAGGGGCGGTAGACGACGCCTTCAATATTCAACGATTGAATTTCCTCCGGAATAAGCCCGATGCCCAGGCCGGACGCGATCAGGCACAGCAAAGTTTGCGAGGCCTCGGATTCGCGAACGACGCGCGGTACAAAGCCGGCGTCCATGCAAATCGTGGCCATCATCTGCCGCAGATGGAAGCCCTTGCCCGAGGGGTACGCGACAAAGGCTTCGCCTTCCAATTGCGACAAGCTCAGTGTTTCGGCGGACGCCAACGGATGAGAGGCCGGTAGCGCTATAGCGAATTCACTCTCGGTGAAGACCTGGGACGCGACGCCCGGCCCGGAGATAGGCAGGAAGCAAAGTATCGCGTCCAGCTCATGTTCAAGCAGCTTCAAGCGTAGCGCGCCCGTGGGTAGCGGTCCGAGGATATCGGGCGTGACATCGGGATAGGCGTGGCGGAAGCGGTTCAGCAGGCCAGGAAGCTGAGCTTGGCTGGCACGCCCGGTGTAACCGAGCCGCAGGCGGCCGAGTTCGCCGCGTTGCGCGCGTTGGCAGGCCTCGACCGCGGTAGTCAGGCCTTGGAGTAGCGGCCTGACATGCTCCAGAAAAACCCGGCCTGCCTCGGTCAGTTCCACCTTGCGCGTGCTGCGGTCGAACAGCTTTACATCCAGCTCCCGCTCGAGCTCCTGAATGCGCTGGCTTAGCGGAGGTTGGGCAATATGCAGGCGTAGTGCCGCGCGCGTGAAGCTCTTTTCTTCCGCCACGACCGCAAAGCTTTGTAGGTGACGCAGTTCCATAGCCGGTCCAGGCAATTAATATTCAGCAAGTATAAATGAACTGCTAAATATGTATTAGACATATTAATGCTTCGTGGCTACGCTACTACCTGGCTATCAACAGACGTCTACGACGGAGATTTACATGACAGTTCTGACTGGGCGCGTTGCGCTTGTAACCGGTTCTACCAGCGGCATTGGGCTTGCGTTGGCGCGGCGGCTGGCGGCGGCGGGTGCGCAACTTGTGCTGAATGGCCTGGCCAGCCAGGACGAGGCGGATGCCTTGTGTGACGCTTTCGAAAGCGATTATGGTCTTCGTCCTTCATTTGCGTCGTGCGACTTGCGGGACTACGAGCAGATTGAACGCATGATGGCTGACTTAAATAAGCGGTATGGCGCGCTGGATATACTGGTGAACAATGCCGGCATCCAGCACGTCAGCCCCATTACCGAGTTCTCACCGCAAGTGTGGCAAGACATGCTGGCCATCAACCTGTCGGCAAGTTTTCATACGATACGCACGGCGCTCCCGGCTATGCGTGAACGCAATTGGGGGCGCATCGTCAACATGGCGTCCATAAGCGGGCTGCGGGGCCGCGCCGGCAAGGTGGGCTACAACGCGACGAAGCATGGCTTGATTGGCCTGACCAAATCGGTTGCTATCGAAACCGCCCCGACGGCCATCACGTGCAACGCCATTTGTCCCGGTTGGGTGCATACCCCTCTGGTGCAGAAGCAGATCGACGCGTTGGCTCTTCGCGACGGCGTGGATAACGACACCGCCACCCAGCGTTTGATTGGCCTGCGCCAGCCGTCGGGGCGTTTCGTTACGGTCGAGCAAATTGCCGAACTGGCCCTGTTCTTCTGCTCGCCGGCGGCGTCGGAAGTGCGCGGCGTGGCCTGGGCAATGGACGGCGGCACCACGGCTCAATAAGGTAAAAGATGACTATTGATCATACACACGACACTGGCCGCAGCAGTTGGGTACCCGGCGCTACTGGCCATCCGGAGTTCCCCTTGCAGAATCTGCCTATGGGCGTTCTGAACGAGGGTTCGGGGCGGATTGCCGTGGCCATCGGCGATTTCGCGTTGGATGTGAAGGCGGCGCTCGATGCGGGATTGTTGCCCGAGCTGGACGTGCGGGCCAGGCAGGCGCTGCGCGCGCCTCGGTTGAACGCCTGGATGGGCCTGGATGCGCCCGCCCGGACAGCCATCCGCCATGCATTGTTTGCGTTACTCGAGCAGGGTAGTGCCGCAGAGGCGCTTGGCACGCTTATTTTGCGTCCTCGTTCCGAATGCAAAATGACGCTTCCGGCCGATATCGGGGATTACACAGATTTTTATGGTGGCATTCACCATGCAATAAAGGCGGGAACCGTGTTCCGACCCGATGCCCCGTTGCTGCCCAACTATAAGCATCTGCCTATTGCGTATCATGGTCGCAGTTCGTCCATTACGGTCTCTGACGAGGCGGTGCGCCGCCCCTGGGGGCAAGTGGGTTGGCAAGACGGGACGCGTCTGCAGCTTAGCGAACGCATGGATTTCGAACTGGAGCTGGCAATGTGGGCCGGGCCGGGCAATGACTTGGGTCAGCCGGTGCCGGTGGCTGCGGCCGCCGCGCATATTGCCGGTTTCGGACTCTTCAACGACTGGTCGGCGCGCGACATCCAGGCATGGGAGTACCGGCCGCTAGGTCCCTTCCAGGGAAAGAACTTCGCATCGACCGTATCGCCATGGGTGATCACGACGGACGCCATGGCGCCATTTCGCGCCGACGCCATGCGTCGCGGCGAAGACGATCCGCCTGTGCTCGATTATCTGTTGGATCCCAAGGACCAGGAGCAGGGCGCTGTTGGCGTCCACCTGGAGGTCTGGCTGTCGACCGAATCGATGCGCGCGCAGGGTATGCCCGCGCACCGGTTGGCGCAGTCTCATACGAAACATTTGTATTGGACGCCGGCCCAAATGGTGGCGCAGCACACGCTGGGAGGCTGCAACCTGCGGCCCGGCGACCTGATGGCCACCGGGACAATTTCTACGCCGGATCATTCCGGCAACGGGAGCCTGCTCGAAGAGACGATGGGCGGCAAGCAGTCTATTGCCTTGCCGTCGGGCGAGCAGCGCATGTTCCTGTGCGACGGCGACGAGATCACATTGCGCGGCTATTGCGAGCGCGATGGCATGTATCGCATAGGTTTTGGTGAGTGCCGCGCTCGGATCGAGCCGGGTATCGCGCGCTGAGCGCAGTTTTTAATCTACGACTGCTTTTTGCATTGAATGGGGACAGAATCATGAAAAAATTACTTAGCACTGGCCTGGTTGCCGCATTGGGTTTCGCCAGCACCGCGGCAC
>DATJBV010000010.1:0-48717 GCA_035515055.1 Candidimonas sp. | reverse complement strand
CGCTACGGATGGCGTCAGCGTCGGGCGCGTCGCGCTCCGCGCCAAAGCCCCAGGCATCCACCAGTGCGCCAACGCCGGGATCGAACGCGCCCGCGCTCAGGCGGTGGATGTCGAGTGCGCAGGCAAGCACCTCCAGTATTTCAGATGGCAGTTCGACCCAGGCGTCCAGGGGCGCCCCGTTCAGGCGGACGAGGTCGCTATCGGGCTTCCAGGGAGACATCTGGTCGTCGAGCTGCTGCACGACAGCGGCCAGTTGTTCGCGTAGTGTATCCACGTCCTGGTTGGCGTCGTGGTCCACGATGGCGGACCAGCGCGTTCCCATGGTGGGGCCATGCAGGGTGGTTCTTTTGCTGAATAGCGGTTCAGAAGACGTCTTCGGCATAGCGTTCCTTTGCTTTAAGTCCAGCGACATTCAACTGGAGCGGTGCCAGCACGGCGTCCAGTGTCTCGGCCACGTCGCGCGCCATGGCGCGGCTGCCGCAGACCCGCACGATGGCGCCGTGGGCCACTAAATCACGCAGGCGCTCGGCGTCGCGTCGCACCGCATCCTGCACATAGCCGCCGCCGTCCGGCACGCGTGAGAACACTCGCTTTAGGTTGGCCAGGCGCCCGTCGCCAAGCCAGCGCTGTATTTCCTGGCCGAAATAGGAGTCCCGCGCCGGGTCGCGTCCGCCAAAGTACAGATGCATGGGGATGCGTCGGTCGTTGCGGCGTATGAAGCCGGCCAGTGGCGCCACGCCTGTTCCCGCCCCGATCAACACGACGGGGCGCCGCGTGCGCGGCAACGCAAAGCCGGGGTTGGGTCGGATGAACGCCGCGATCTGGTCCCCGGGCTGCAGGCTCAGCAAGTAGGTGGAGCATTGGCCGCATTCCATCTGGCGTACACAGATTTCCAGGAACCCATCTTGCCAGCCCGACGCCAGCGAATAGTAGCGCGGTACGGTCGAGCCGGGCGGCGTGATGCCTACAAGGTCGCCCGCCGCAAAATTTGCCAGGCCGTGTCCGCGCAGGCGTTCGATTCCGCTCCGCACTGGCCATGTAAAGCGCAGGATTGCCGTGGGTTGTCCCGCCCACCCGGGGTAATCCTGGCGCTTCACGAGCGTGAGCGGGGTGGTGGCTGGTACGCGCGCCACATAGTCCAGCGCCAGGGGCTGGCCCAGCGCCTGGGCCAGCGCATCGCCCCAGCGCGCGAACTGCTGACTCGATTGCTGATGTATGCACTCCAGCGGCAGCAGCGCCGGCCACCCCTGTGCACGCAGGGTTTGCTCCAGCGCTTTGGCAAAAGCGCAGAATGCCGGAAACTGTCTGTCGCCAAAGCCCAGTACGGTCACAGGCACGGAGCGGCCGTTTGCATTCAACTTTGCGATGCGCTCCAGGGCGTGGCTGGCGTGGGCCGGAGCCTGGCCCTCGCCATACGTCGCAGCAAGTACAAACACCTGCTGGATGGCAGTTGGGATCTGGAAATGTTCCAGTGCGCTGGTGTGCACCCGGTGGCCGTTTCGCGCGAGCGCGTCATGCAATGCCTGGGCAAAGCCCCACGTGCTTCCGCCTTCGCTGGCCACGAAGACAAGCGTGTCGGCCTGTGCGAGCGGGTTATTCCCCGCGATGTGCGGCGCATGGCGGCGCGCCTGCCGCCATATGACGAGGCCGGATAGCCAGAACAGCGGCACGCTGGCGCCAACGAAGGCAAGCACTACGGCCCAGGCCCAAGCCCCTTCGCCCGTATGCAGCACCACCGCCCAGTCGTAGATGCGCCGCGTCAGGGTGGTGTCTTGCCAGGCCAGCGTCTGCCCCGAGTACTGATCGATCCAGGCTTCGCCCTGAAGGGTAGCCACCTTCCACGTGTCTGCAGGGTCGGTAGTATCGGGAAAATTCAACTTAAGTAAGTCTTGCGTGGCAAGGCTTTGCAGCATGGAAAGCTGCCCTGCGGGTAGGGCTCCCTGACCCGTGGCAACGGAGATCACGTCGGGTTCGATCCCGGCTTCAAATCCAACCAATCCCAGGGTCGAGGCGCTCATGGTCAGCGCCGTCAGCGACGTCAGGCACAGTACTGTGAGCATCACCCTGCCGGTTATCACGTGGATGCGCTGCGCGAGCGAGCCACGCACCCGCGCCGCCAGCCGCCGCCAGCCACCCATGCGGCGCAGGAGCAGTACGAGTGCCGAGAGGCAGATGACTGCCATCGCCAGTGCAACGCCCGCCGCAGCCCAGCGACCGGCGTCGTCGAGGAGCAGGGAGCGGTGCAGGTTCTTCACCCAGCGGGGCAGTGCCGAAGGCTGCCACGCGCCCAGCACGCGACCATCGGCTGCGTCAACATAGGACGCCCGTGCCTGGTCGCCGTCGAAGCTGAAAGCCACGATGGCACCGGAGGGCAGGCGTCGAATCTCCTCCGCGCCGGGAATGGTGCGCGTCACACGCTCCACCAGCGTGGCCACCGGCAGATCGCCCGGCGCGGCGGGCGCCTGCCACGCCTGCTGCACCGGGTCGTACGCCAGGATGGCGCCGGTGACGCCGAGTACCATGGCCAGGGTGCCTATCGTCAGGCCCAGCCACCGGTGGATTGCCTTCCAGTCCATGCGCGCGTCCTTTACCGCAGTTGGATGGTGAGTGCCTGAACGTACCGCTTGCCAGGCTGCGGCTTGCCGGCGTTGCCGGTGGATAGCGGCACGCGAACATCCGACGGACTGTCGCGCATATCTTCCGCCGCGGCGTCGATGCGGATCTCATAGCCGGCGTCGATCAGCGCATCGGCCAAGTCGGCGGTGACCTTCAGCGTCCGTCCGGCTCCAACGCTTGCGCCGGTCACGCCGGCAAGGCGCTTGGGGTCGCCTCGTGAGAGACTGTTCCAGTCCGAGAGATGCTTGTAATACTTGGCCTTGCCGCCCGCCACCCAGAGTGTGCCCGCATACGCTCCTTTCGCGTCGATCAGGTAGGCGGCCAGGTAGGCGCCGTCGCCACCGTAGTTCTTGAGTTGAGCCGTTAGTGTCACCTGGCGGCTATGCGCCAGGGTGGGAGTGGCCAGCGCGCAGGCGGCCAACGTGGTCAGAAGCAGTTTTGACATAGAGATTCCAGTGGGTGCGGGATTAGTCGATCTGGCCGCGTGGCGCGGTGCCGGATGTAAACGGGGGTATGGTTGCGGCGGCGCCCTCGGCTTCACGATCCCGTTCCCGGACACGCTGGCGGTCTCGTTGTTTCATCTTCAACACCTCCAATGTTTCCGGGTCAATCTTGGCCTTGAAGGCGTAGCCGTCAGAATCCGTGCCGCGTATTTCATAGCAGCCATCGTCGATTTTCAGCCGCTCGATCTGCCAGCCTTGTTGCGCTGCCATTTGCCGCACGGCCTCTCGCGACTGCCAGCGATCCATCGGCGCATCGCAATCGTCACCGGCCAATGCCGGCAGAGCCGCCAGGGTTAGTGAGAGAGCCACCAGGCCACGGCGCAAGGGGAAATATTTCATGGAAACTCCTTTTCATTTTCGTTTCATGGCAGTGTGCGACATCGACGATGAATGAATTCTGAAAGGCGTGTTCATCCGCCGTTCATCGCGCCATGTCATCGCGGGTTTCCAGGGCGGAATCTCGTTTTTCTTGCGTTTTATCAACGAAGCGTCAATTCGACTTTTAACAATTTGTTTCATGGCGCGATACTTCTTACATTGGTGCGCGATTTTCCGCCTGATTCGCGGCATCACCAAAACAAGTACAGGAGACGCAATGCGCATACTTCACTTGCGGAGCGCTTTGGCGCTTACGCTATTCATCGCGGCGCTGGCTTTGTTATGGGCCAGCAACCGTCAGGGGGTACTGTTGCCGGACACGGGGCGCCAGATATCCATTCCCGAAAATCTTACGGTTCCACTGCAGGTGCGTGCCGCCTACAACGGGACAACGATTCACTTTCAATATCGCTGGCCGGCCCAGCGGCCACACGTGATTCACGATGCGCTTCGTTTCGAGGGCGGCAAGTGGGTAACCTATGGGAAGGCGGTTGCCGGATCAGAACCCAACGGTTTGCATGAAGACCGCGTGGCCATGATGGTCGATGACGGCGGTGTTCCGGAGTTCGGGCGGTATGGCGGCTTTGTGGCTATCGGTAATCGGCTCGATGGGTTCACCGGCGACGTGAAATCCAAGGACGTCGAGGGGCACGCGTATTTCGGCAAGGTTCGGGGTCAGGACGCGGCTACGAAGTATTTGCCCGCCACCCGCACAGATTCTGCCGACTGGGGTGCCGTTCAGCCCGAAGAGCGCCTTGCTCAATTGCGCAAGGCGGGCTACTTCCTCGATCTTTGGCATTGGCGCGGCAATCGAGGCGGCCCCATCGGTGTCGCGGACGACCAGATCGTGGGCGAGCTTCGGGACGGCGACAAGGGCCGCAGTGCATGGTCCACCAATTGGGACGGTGAGCACAAAAGGCCGAAATACATGTTCGATCCCGCCAAGGCGGGCTATGCCGCCCTGAAGTGGGACGACGTGCGCAACGGCAGCTTTGCGCAGGATGCAACGCATTACTTGCATGCCGACACGATGGTGCCCTTCGACGAAAATCATGCCTGGAAGGAAGGCGATACCTTGCCCCGGCGGGTATTGCGTCAGCCGGACGGCTCGCGCGCCGATATTGCCGCCACAGGTCACTGGGACCAGGGCTACTGGACGGTCACCATGTCCCGGGCGATGGATACGGGCAATCCCCTGGACGACAAGGCCTTTCACGATGGCGGCTCCTATGACATAGCCGTGTCCATACATCGCAATGCAACTGGCCGGCGCTGGCACTACGTGTCCTTGCCCATTACGCTGGGGCTCGGCCGTGCCGCGGAAATGCAGGCGGAGTCCTTCACCGGCGATACGCCGCAATGGAAACAAGGCTGGCACGATGTCACCCTGTTCTATCCAGGCCAGGTCAATTGGCCGTTGCTGACAAGCAAGGCGCATGCGGGGTCGGAGCGCATCGCACGTGGCTTGCCCGTGAAAAGCTATCACAACCCCGACCAGCTGGCGCATTACGGGGTGGAGATCGAATATGCCGATGCGATTCTCACGCAATGGCGCCTGACGCTGATTGTCGGCCTGCTGTTGTTCTTTGCTGTCGGCTTCGCCTTGTTGCGCGGCATCCGTAACCATTAAAGGAAGACCAAGATGGCTCCTATTCATCACATGATGGCGCACTTTCCAATCGCGCTGCTATTTGTGGCCCTGCTGATCATCCTGCTCCGGGCCTTTTTCGATACGCCGGCCATCCGACGGGTCGAAGCGGCATTGCCTTTGTTGCTCATCCTCGGCGTCGCCGGCGGCATTGCGGCTTTCGTGTCTGGCCTGTTGATCTGGCCGAACGAGGCCATAACCAGCTCGCCCATGGGCCGCAACAAATTGCTGATGGCTATCTGGACGCTTTCTGCCTGGACTGTGGTCGCACTCTTGCGGCTGCGGGGCGGGCCGACGCTGTGGGAGCGTGGGGGTCGATGGCCGGTGGTGATCATGTCCGTGATCGGCGGCATGCTGCTGGCAACCACCGGGACGCTGGGTGGGTATTTGCTGGGTTCGCCGTCGCGTTTTTCCGACGGGCTAAGAGCGGTGGGATGGGACGTCTACCACACCTTTTTCGCGCCCAACTGGGCATTGGGCGCGGCGGTTGTTCTTGCCCTTGTCGTCATTGGCTTGGGCTTTGCGCGCAAACCGGCTTAATCATTTGCGGCCATGCCGGCCTGCCTGGGCGCCAGGCGCTCAATGATCTCAGCATGCCGCGGCCAGGCGGTTCGCAACGCCGCGGCATCGGCCAGTTCGAATTCGCTGAACTCGAAGCCGGGCGCCACAGTACAGCCGACGAGCGCATAGCTCTGCGGCTGTACAAGTTCGGCCGCAAACCAAAGGCCTGCCGGAACAATCACCTGGAAATCAGGAACGGCGCCCTGGTCGTTGCCGCTCCCATTGCCGAACGGGTTGCCCAGCCGGTAGGTCGTCAAGCGGCCCGCTGCGTCGAGCGTATGGATGTCCAGGGGGCTGCCCTCATAGAAGTGCCAGACCTCGTCTGACTGGATGCGGTGCCACGCCGAATAGGCGGCGTCGCTCAGCAGGTAATAAATAGCCGTCGATGCGCTTCGGGCGAGTCTGGAGTCGCCGCGCATGACCGTTTGTGAAGAGCGGTAGGTTTCGCGATAATGGCCGCCTTCGGGGTGTGGCGCGAGCTTCAGTTGCCGGACCAGTTGGGCCGGCGTCGGGACAAAAGAGGAAGTTGGCATATATGATGGCGTCAGGTATCTATTTGTATGCGGATAAATTGAATCATAAACAAAGCGCCGTCTTCGTAGTAAATTGGCCCGGTTGGTTTTTCACAAGCAACGACTTTCAAATGAAGAAAAATGCAAATTAGTTTTCGCCGCCTTGCCCTGGTGGGTTGCGGCCTGATGGGCGGATCGTTTGCGCTTGCATTGCGCGACGCCGGACTGGTTGACGTGGTCGCCGGTTTTTCCAGGCCTCACTCCCACGCCGTCGCATTTCACCGCAAAGGCATCATCGATGAAATTGCCATCAGCCTGGCCGACGCGGTCGACCAGGCCGATCTGGTCATGGTGGCGGTGCCGGTGGCCGCCATGCCCGGTGTGCTGGACGAGCTTGCAGAACTGCTTCCCGACGGCGTGCTGCTCATGGACGTGAGCAGTACCAAGCGCAGCGTGGTTGCCCATGCCGCAAACGTTCTGGGACGGCATCTGCCCGACTTTGTGCCCGCGCATCCTATCGCCGGAAAGGAACGTGCCGGTCCCGGCGACCCTTTCGCGGGTCTGTACCACGATCGACAAATCATACTGACGCCGCTGGAGTCCACCAGCACCCGGCAGGTGGACTGTGCCCGCATGATCTGGACGGCCCTCGGCGCCCGGGTTACGGTCTTGACGCCCGCCGCACACGATCGCGGTCTTGCGGCGGTAAGCCACCTGCCTCATTTATTGGCATTTGCCTATATGTGGGGATTGCTGGCTCAACCCGATGCCGAGGAACTGCTAGGCCTGGGCGGGCCGGGATTTCGCGATTTTTCTCGCATTGCAGGCTGTGAGCCGACAGTGTGGCGTGACATTCTCCGCGACAACCGCGACCAGACGCTGGAGCAACTCGCGCATTTTCGGCAGGCGCTGGATCGGTTCGAACAGGCTATGGTCCAAGATGATCCGACCGCGCTGGCGGACCTGTTGCAGCGCGCGTACGAAGCGCGCCTGGCATGGCGTCCCACTGGCGATACCGGGAGTGTCCCGGCATAATGCTTGATTCGCGCCACGGATTCACCGCCACCAGATTTTTCAACTTTAATGGAATTGCCATGAAACGGAATGCTTTGATTGCGCTGACGGCGCTGCTGTCCTTAACCTGTCTTTCTGCGCCTTCTTTAGCGCAAGAAAAGCCTGTGCGGCTAATCGTGCCTTTCTCGGCCGGTGGGCCGATCGACGTCACCGCCCGCATTTTGGCCGAAGGCGTGCGCGATGCGCTGGGTCCGGTCATTATAGAAAACAAGCCGGGCGCCGGCGGCAACATTGGTTCGGATCTGGTGGCCAAGGCCGCGCCAGACGGAACGACCATAGGCGTGGCGACATTGGCGTCGCATGCCGTCAACCCATGGCTGTACAAGAACATGCCGTTCAACGCGGCAACCGACTTTGAACCGATCACATTAATGGTGCGCGTGCCCAACGTCCTGGTTATCAATACCGATCTGGCGAAACAACGCAATATTGCCACCCTGGCAGACCTCATCGACTACGCGAAAAAGAATCCAGGCAAACTGAATTACGGATCTGGCGGTAACGGCAGCGGCGGTCATCTGGCCGGCGAAATGTTCAAGCGCGAAGCGGGCGTCGACATCGTGCACGTACCGTATAACGGCGGGGCACCAGCCCAATTGGCACTGCTGTCGGGGCAAATCGATTTCACGTTCGACAACCTGGCAACGGCATCGCCGAACATTCGCAGCGGCAAGCTCACGGCCCTGGCGGTCACGACGGCCAAGCGCTCTTCCGAGCTGCCAAATGTTCCCACCGTCAAGGAAGCCGGGCTCGACAACTTCGAGGTGGATACCTGGTGGGGCCTGGTCGCCCCGGCGGGCACACCAAAAGACGTCATTGCGAAGCTGAACGCGGCGTTCACAGCCACCATGCGCGACCCGGCGGTGCAGAAGCGCTTTGCCGGCCTCCTTATTGAAGCCTCCCCAACCACACCGGACGCATTCGGCAAGCTTATGCGGGGCGAGCTGACGCGCTACGAAGCAATCGTCCGCAATGCCGGTGCTCGTGTCGATTGAGCACAGCACGCTAGGCACGGCCGCTGCGGCGGCCGAGCCTAAAAAAGGCCGTGGCGCGCCGATCTTGTTGGGCCTGAGCCTGATGCTGATCGCATTCAACCTGCGGCCTTTGTTTGCAAGCCTCTCGGTGTTGTTGCCGGAAGTTGCCCGCGACTCGGGATTATCGTCCGCGGGGGCGGGCTACTTGACCACGCTGCCTGTATTGTGTCTTGGCCTATTCGCCACGTTGGCACCGCGCATTTCTCAACGTGTCGGCCCGGAACGCACCTTGCTCACCGTTTTACTGCTTCTGACGCTGGGTACGGCCTTAAGAGGGCTCGACGGGGTGCCGTGGCTGTTTATCGGGTCGGCATTGGCGGGGGCGGCAATAGCAACGGGCAACGTGTTGCTGCCCAGTGTCGTGAAAAGGGACTTTCCCGAGCATGCCGCACTTATGACCGGACTATACACAATGGCATTGTGCGGTGGAGCGGCGGCGGCCGCTGCCTTGACCTTGCCGCTCACTCATTATTTTCATGATTCATGGGCCGTAGGCTTGGCCATCTGGGCTGTCCCGGCGGCGGCGGTTGCCTTTATTTGGGCTCCCCAGGCGTTGCGGAGCCGGCGGTCATCGGGCCACGCCCGCTCGGTAAGGGGTTCTCTGTGGCGCAATCCCCTCGCGTGGCAAGTCACCTTGTTCATGGGCTTGCAATCGGCACTGGCCTATTGCGTGATGGGCTGGATGGCTCCCATTCTCCGTGATCGCGGCCTCGATGGCGTTACGGCGGGACTCGTCGTGTCAGTTTCCATCATGGTCCAAGTCGTCACTTGCCTGCTTGTTCCGCCCTTGGCGGTCAGGTGCAAGGATCAGCGCCTCTTCAACGCATCGCTCGGCGCGCTTGCAGTCACGGCTCTTTTGGGGGTGTTGTTCGCGCCCTTGTCCATGGTGTGGCTTTGGGCCATATTGCAAGGGGTGGGGCAAGGCGGTTTGTTTGCCATGGCAATGACCGTCATTGTGCTGCGGTCGCCAGACTCCCAGGTGGCCGCGCAATTGTCGGGCATGGCGCAAGGTGTCGGCTATGTGCTTGCCGCCTTTGGGCCGTTACTCGTTGGCATACTTCACAGCACAACCGGCGGGTATAGTGTCTCGGGATGGCTTTTTGCCCTGATCGGGATCGGAGTGGCAGTCAACGGTTGGGGGGCGGGTCGGGCTATCCAGGTGAAAACACATGGATAACTATGGCAAAAAAGCTCAGTACTCTATTTTTCTCCACGGTCAAGCGTATGGCGCGATTGCAGCGCCAGGCACTCAAGACAGCTACTCGCCTGCCCGCAAAGAAGCGGGCAGCACCTGCTCGTAGCTCCGTCGCTCGGGGTGGACCCACTTTAAAGGCCCCGGCGCCCATTGCCGTCGCCTGGGCTGGAACTTGGCAAAATCTCGTTCACAAAACGTCACCTTCCCATACCGAGCTCCTGGGCCGCTTGGCTTATTCCTTGTATAGACCCCCAACAAGGCCCATTGCCGGTCTGCCGCTTGTGGTCATGCTGCACGGTTGCCAACAGACGGCTCACGATCTAGCGCTCGGCACCCGGATGAACCGGCTCGCGGACGCCAAAGGATTCGTAGTTGCCTACCCGCAGCAAACGCGTCGCGTTCAAGCCTTGCGGTGCTGGCGCTGGTTTCAGCCCGACGCGGCCCACGGCGCAGCCGAGGCGGATGCCATTGCCGACCTTACGCGCACCCTCGTTGCTCGCCATAGGCTCGATCCGGCCCGGGTCTACCTGGCGGGCATGTCGGCGGGCGCATGCATGGCGGGCCTCACGGCCTTGCGTCACCCGCGACTGTTTGCCGCGGTTGCCATGCACTCGGGCGCCGTTCTCGGTGATGCGCACTCGGCTCAGGCTGGCGTGCATACCATGCGCCATGGCGCCCAGCGGCCGCCGGCCAGGCTTATAGAAGCGCTTGTGCCGGCGCTCGACCACTTTCCCGGCATGCCTGTCATCATTTTGCATGGACAGCGCGATAGAGTGGTGGCGCTGCTCAATGCCAGGCAACTGGCCCAGCAGTTCGTGTACTTGAACTGGATGTTCGCCGCCACCGAACCATTGCCCAAAGTCAGCGTGATGGGAGCGGGCACGACCCGGGAGTATTTGCGGGAAGATTATTTGCAGGCCCGCAAGCCGGTGGTGAGGCTGTGTCTGGTGAAGGGTGCAGGGCATGGATGGAGCGGCGGCGACCACCGCCTGAAGTTTCATGCGAAGGACGGCCCCAACGCCAGTTTGGCCATGTGGCGGTTTTTCGACGTGCACCGGCGTGACACCGCGCCACTCACGATTCGGCGGTCGCCGATAGTCTTAGCCAATGACTAATATAAAAACTATCAATTGCCATAATTGATAGTTATGTCCTATACTTCGCTTGTAGTTAGTTCTTAACCACCTAAAGGAAAAGCACAATGTCCCTTATTAACACCCAGATCAAACCCTTCAAAGCTACCGCATTCCACAACGGCAAATTCGTCGACGTCAGCAATGAATCCGTGGCCGGCAAGTGGTCTGTGTTTGTTTTCTATCCAGCCGACTTCACCTTTGTGTGCCCAACCGAACTGGAAGACCTGGCCGAGCAATATGCCGAATTCAAGAAGATCGGCGCCGAAATCTACAGCGTTTCCACTGATACTCATTTCTCGCACAAAGCGTGGCACGACACGTCGGACGCCATCGGCAAAGTCACGTACCCCATGATTGCCGATCCTACCCATGTGCTGGCCAGGAACTTCGAAGTCCTGATCGAAGAAGAAGGCATGGCATTGCGCGGCACGTTCGTCGTGAATCCGGAAGGCCAGATCAAGGTGATGGAAGTGCACGACAACGGTATCGGCCGCGTTGCTTCCGAATTGCTGCGCAAGGTCAAGGCGGCTCAGTATATTGCCGCTCACCCCGGTGAAGTATGCCCCGCCAAGTGGGAAGAAGGCGCCAAGACCCTGACACCTTCGCTGGATCTGGTCGGCAAGATCTAAGGATCCGAAGCGTCAATATTCGGCTTCGATAAGCCGGCAAGTATGTGAATACGCCCATCCGGGCCACACGCCCGGTTGCGGCTACCCGAATCCTCTTATCAAAAAGGTCGATACGTTATGTTAGATGCAAATATCAAAACTCAGTTGAAATCCTATATGGAAATGGTCTCGCTTCCTATCGAGATCGTGGCCTGCCTCGATGACAGCGCCAAATCAGGCGAATTGCGCGAGTTGCTGCGGGAAATCGAACTGATGTCTGATCGCATCTCCCTGACAGAGCGTAACGACAGCGACACACGCAAGCCATCTTTCAGCATCAACCGTCCAGGAACCGACATCAGCGTAGGGTTCGCGGGCATCCCCATGGGCCACGAATTCACGTCGCTCGTGTTGGCGCTGCTGCAAGTGGGCGGGCACCCAATAAAGCTCGACGACGCGGTCGTCGAGCAAATACGCAATCTGGATGGCGACTACGCGTTTGAAACGTATTTCTCGCTGTCGTGCCAGAATTGCCCCGACGTCGTGCAGGCGTTGAACACCATGTCCATCATCAATCCACGCATCAAGCACGTGGCCATCGATGGCGCCCTGTACCAGGACGAGGTCGATGCGCGACAAATCATGTCGGTGCCGACGATGTACATGAATGGCGAAGTCTTTGGCCAGGGCCGCTCAAGCGTCGAGGAAATCCTGTCGAAGTTGGACACGGGCGCCGCCGCACGCAGGGCCGAAGAGATTTCCGCCAAGGACGTTTACGACGTACTTATCGTCGGCGGGGGCCCAGCCGGCGCCGCGGCCGCTGTCTATGCGGCCCGCAAAGGCATCCGTACCGGCGTCGTGGCGCAGCGTTTCGGCGGCCAAGTACTCGACACCATGGCCATCGAGAACTTCATTTCCGTGACGGAAACAGAAGGTCCAAAGTTCGCCATGGCGCTGGAAGAGCACGTCAAGGCCTACGATGTCGACATCATGAACCTGCAGGAGGCGGCCTCGCTCGCTCCGGGCAAGGTCATTGAGCTCACGCTGGCCAATGGCGGCGTCCTCAAGAGCAAGTCTGTAATTTTGGCAACCGGTGCGCGTTGGCGTGAAATCAATGTTCCCGGCGAGCGGGAATATCGCAACGCCGGTGTGGCGTACTGCCCGCACTGCGACGGCCCGCTGTTCAAGGGCAAGCGGGTTGCCGTGATCGGCGGCGGAAACTCCGGGGTGGAAGCCGCCATCGACCTGGCAGGGCTGGTCAAGCACGTAACGCTAATCGAATACGGCGACACATTGCGCGCGGATGCTGTGTTGCAGCGTAAGCTCCTAAGCATGCCTAACGTGACTGTCATCAAGTCGGCTCAAACCACTGAAGTTCACGGCGACGGAAAGAAGGTCAATGGCTTGTCTTATAAAGACAGGGAGTCCGGCGAGCTGCGAAACATCGAACTGGAAGGCGTTTTCGTGCAAATCGGCCTGGTTCCGAATACCGAATGGCTCAAGGGCACGCTGGCCTTGTCGCGTCATGGCGAGATCGAGGTGGACGCTCGCGGCCAGACGTCGCTTCCTGGCGTCTTCGCGGCGGGAGACGTCACCACCGTGCCTTACAAGCAAATTGTGATTGCGGCTGGCGACGGCGCAAAGGCGGCGTTGGGAGCGTTCGATCACCTCATCCGCAGCTCTGTGTCCGACGAAGAAGATGCCGAAGCCGCCGCGGTGGCGGTAGACGCCTAACGCGTATCGTGCTGGCTGGTTTCGTCCAGCCAGTGCCCGCCCAGCGTCGCCTGGCATATCTCCAGCCAGGCGCGGGCCGCATGCGACAAGTATCGGCCGTTCCATACATGGGCGACTTCCCATGAAACTTCCGGCTCGACTATCCGCGCCAAGGCAAGTCCTTCATGATCGGGCAATAGCCTGATAAACGGTTCAGGCAAAAGCGCCACCCCCATGCCGGCACGCGCCATCGCCACCGTCCAGTCCCACTGGCCGCTTTGAGCGGCAATTCTCGGTTCGATGCCTGCCTGCTGAAATGCCCGGCGCAAGCGCCGCGTAAGTGCGAAATCATCATTCAGCAGGACCAGGGGGAGCGCGCGCAATGCCTCCAGGCGCACGCTTGGCTTGCCGGGCTTGAACGCGCCTGGCGCGCCAATGGCCCATACGGCGTGGCTTGCAACGGGCAACGCCACAATGTCCAGGTCGGGGTCCACCGGCAGAACGCTCATCCCGATCTCGACGTCGCCACTTGCCACTTCACGCTCTATTGCCTGGCCTGTGTCTTCATGCAGGATCAGGGTGATGTGCGGGTGCCGGGCGCGAAATGTTTTCAGCACTTGAGTAAAAAGCAGGTTGATCATGGGCGGCATGCCGACATGCAGCGTACCGTGCGTAAGCGCTTGGGTTTGAAGGACTTGCGCGGATAGCTGGCGCATTGCCGCCAATACATCAAGACCGCGCTCGTAAACCACCCGGCCGGTGTCGGTCAGCGCGAATTGCCGTGTGTCCCGAATAAGCAAGGGTTCTCCGATCTCGTCTTCGAGCTGGCGGACCATCTTGCTGATGGTGGATTGCGTTACGTCCAGATTCAACGCGGCTTGCGTAAAGCTGCTCTGACGCACTGTTTCTACAAAGTATCTTAGTGACCGAACATCCACGTCTATCCTTTTCAGCGACTGTTCTTAATGAAAAAACCGACTTAGTCTAGTGAGTTTAATTCATAAAGGCAATGCTAATCTTGCCTTTGTAAGAACATTCATGACGAGTAGAACATGTATAGAGACAGAATTCGCCATCCCGCGTTGCAGCACAAGATCATGTCCGCCGAACAGGCGGCAGGTTTGTTCCGCGACGGGATGGTGGTGGGGATGAGCGGGTTTACCAAGGCGGGCGACTGCAAGGCATTGCCGGAGGCGCTGGCAGAACGCGCCCGGCGCGAAGAGCTGCGCCTATCACTCATTACCGGCGCATCGCTGGGTAATGACAGCGACGGACTCATGGCCGATGCAGGACTGTTGGCTCGGCGCATGCCATTCCAGGCCGATGCCCGGCTGCGCAAGAAGATTAATTCCGGCGAGGTCATGTTCATCGACCAGCATTTGTCTGAAACCGTCGACCAGTTGCGCACGGGAAATCTTGCGGCCATCGATATTGCGGTGATCGAAGCTATCGCAATCACTGAAGACGGCGGGATAGTGCCCAGCACGTCGGTCGGCAACTCGGCCAGCTTCGTCGAGCAGGCGGCCCAGGTCATCATCGAACTCAACCTGAGCATGCCGTTGGCGCTGGAAGGCTTGCACGATATCTACATCCCGGGCGGCAGGCCCCAGCGTTCGCCTATCCCGCTGTTGGCCGCCGACCAGCGCATCGGTTCAGCTGCCATTCGAGTCGATCCGTCGCGTATCGCGGCCATTGTCATCACAGACAGCGCCGATAGTCCATCGACGATACTGCCCCCGGACGAAGAGACTGAGGCCATCGCACGCCATGTGGTCGAGTTCTTCCTGGGCGAAGTGCGCGCGGGACGGCTGACACCGGCGTTGATGCCGTTGCAGGCCGGCATAGGCACCATCGCCAATGCGGTGTTGCATGGATTGATCGGCGCGCCATTCACCGGCATGACGATGTACTCCGAGGTATTGCAGGACAGTGCTTTCGAGCTGCTGGATTCGGGCCAATTGGAGTTTGCCTCGGCTTCGTCCATTACGCTTTCCAGCCGGATGCATCAACGGTTTCTTGACGATGTTGAACGCTATCGCAGCCAGTTAGTATTGCGGCCGCAGGAAATAAGCAATGCGGCCGAACTTATCCGCCGCCTCGGCATCATTGCACTGAATACCGCCCTCGAGTTCGATATTTATGGCAATGTCAATTCCACCCACGTGGGCGGCACCCACATGATGAATGGCATCGGCGGCTCCGGCGATTTTGCGCGCAATGCCCATTTGTCGATATTCGTGACCAAGTCGACTGCCAAGGCGGGGGCCATTTCCAGCATCGTCCCCATGGCCTCGCATGTGGACCACACCGAACACGATGTCGATGTCGTGGCCACCGAATGGGGCCTGGCCGATTTGCGTGGATTGGCTCCTCGGGAACGTGCCGTGCTGATTATCGAGCGTTGCGCGCATCCCGACTACCGCGACGAGCTGCGCGAATACTTCGACAAGGCGTGCAAGCGCGGCGGACAGACGCCTCATATGCTAGAGGCCGCCTTATCCTGGCATGTCCGTTACCAGGAAACACAGTCGATGCGTAACTGAGGCTCTACAATGCGGTGATGGCTGGGGGGAGGCGGCGCGATCGATTCGGTCGCGCCTACCACACGGAGCATATATGCCGCGTTACGCAAGAATAATTCTATGGGTGTGTGTGGGCTTGGTCTTGGCTGTCGTCCTGGCCGCCGTTGCGGTGACGACGGTGGCTCCGGGCATGGCGAAGCCCTGGATCAGTCGGCAGGCCAGCCAAATCGCAAACCGTCCTGTATCTATCGAAGGCGACCTCACCATAGATTGGCTCCGCCCCGGCAAGGAGAGCGAAGGTTGGCTCGGTTGGGTGCCATGGCCGAAGATTACGGCAAAAGGTATTCGGGTCGGCAACCCCGAACAAACCGAAGCGGCTGGCAATATGGCGGAAGTCGACAGCCTGACCGTCGTCCTGAATCCCGCTGCGCTGTTGAATCATGTGGTCCAGCTCCCCAGCCTGCAGGTTCAGAATGCCAGGATTGCATTGCGGCGGAATGCTCAAGGGGTCAATAACTGGACCTTCGGCGATCCCGCCGATAAGGACAAGCCGCCTTCAAAATGGAAGCTCGACCTTCAAAAGGTACAGCTCGACCAGGTAAATATCCAAGTGCTGGACGCAGCCAGCCAACTCGACTTCAAGGCGGACGTCAATAGTCTGAAAGAGGCGAACGAAAAAGGCTATGGCATAGGCTGGGAAGCCGCCGGTACCTATAACAAGGCGGACATTTCGGGTAAGGGCCGGGCGGGCGATGTGCTGTCCTTGCGGTCCGGCGCCAATCCATTTCCATTGCAAGGCGAAGTCAGCATTGGCAAGACAACGATCGCAATCGAAGGCTCCGTCACTCGCCCGCAAGCGCTGGCCTCCCTCGATGTGCAGTTGAAGCTGGCCGGCGACAGCATGGCGGACCTTAACCCGCTCGCGGGCGTGGCGCTGCCCACGACACCGCCCTATAACACCAGCGGGCGCCTCGTCGGCATGCTGGAAGGCGAGGATGACACCTGGCGTTATGAAAGCTTTCAGGGGCGGGTCGGCGAGAGCGATGTCCAGGGCACCGTTCAATACCATATTCGCGAACCGCGTCCGCTCCTGACAGGCGAGGTCGAATCGAAACTGCTCCGATTCACCGACTTGGGGCCGCTTATCGGAGCGGATACCAGCGAGGTGAAGGGCAGCAAGAAAAAGGAAGAGGCAGGCCCCAAGCAACCAGCGGGGAAGGCCTTGCCCGTTGACCCAATCGGCACCGACGCATGGGCGAAGATGGACGCCGATGTCACCTTCAAGGGCCGTAAAATCCTACGCGGCAAGAATCTGCCGCTCGACGACATCGATGCGCATATCAAACTGAATGATCGTGTTCTTTCGCTGACTCCGCTGAATTTCGGCGTGGCGGGCGGAACGTTGCGCAACACCATTACGCTCGACGGCCGGCAAGACAAGATCCAGGCGAAGATGGTCATCGCCGCGCGCAACCTTAAACTCAGGCAACTATTTCCTGGCGCGGAAAGCATGGACGCCAGCTTTGGCGAGTTGCATGGCGACGCCAAGCTCACGGGACAAGGCCGATCCATCGCCGAGTTGCTTGGGGCGTCGGACGGCCAGATCAGTGCCGTGGTTACCCGCGGCACGGTCAGCCAGTTCTTGCTGGAAGCCGCTGGCTTGAACGTGGCCAATCTCTTGCTGGTGAAGATTTTCGGCGACGAGCAAGTCCTGCTCAATTGCGTCGCCGCCGACTTCAGTGTGAAGAAGGGGTTGATGACCATACAAGTCTTCAAGCTGGAAACCGACGACACCACGGTCGATATCACCGGCCAGATCAACCTACGCACCGAAGTCATGGACCTGGATGTCGTGCCGGCGAATCGAAGCTTGCGTATCTTCACCTTGCGCTCGCCTTTGTACGCCAAGGGGACCTTTAAAGATCCGAAGGTGGGCGTCCAGCCCGGGCCGCTGGCCGCTCGCGCCGGCGCCGCTGTTGCGTTGGGCATTGTCGCCGCGCCGCTGGCGGCGCTGGTGCCATTGCTCAACGTAGGCACCAATGAAGCGACCGGGTGCGAGCCTTTGTTCGATGCCAACGGCAAGAAAAAAAAGGACAAAAAGCAAGAGAGAAAGCAGGAGCAAAGGCAGGAAAAAAAGCCATGATGGATTAGCGCGATGTCGGCTCAGTCCGTATGCGCGGGTGGCTCGTGCTTTTTTCCGGCGGTCTTGTCCGCCGGGTCGGTCGCGGTCTGTATTGCATCTTCCACCCGCTTCACAACGGCCAGTATGAAAAGGGCGGCCAACGTGCTGACTACAGCCGTTGCCTCAAGCCCCATCCCGGCGGCAATGCCGATGGCGGCTGCCACCCAGACGCTGGCCGCCGTCGTGAGTCCCTTGATTTCGCCGTCGCTGCTGAATTTGATGATGGCGCCCGCCCCGAGGAAGCCCACGCCGGAAATAATGCCTTGCAGTACGCGGCTGGCGTCGGCCACTTCCATATGGCTTTGCAACGGAACAAGAATGAAAATGGCTGCGCCCAGCGAAACCAGCATATGGGTGCGTAAGCCGGCGGCTTTGCCGCGAAGCTCGCGTTCGTAGCCGATGGCCGCGCCGAGCAGAATGGCCATGGATAGCCGGATGACGATGCGAGTGGCTTGGGCGACATCGGGGATGTCGGAGAACTCGGAGATGGTGGTAGCCCAGATGCTGGACATGATTTCAACCATTTTGGCAGTCTCCCGCTGAGCAGAGGTTAGAATAGCAGCCTCCGGAAAGAAACATCAAATGGTTTAACGTATGAGACTCCTTATTGCGCTGTTATTGCCCTGGCTCACGTTTTTCACGATCCGGCGGCCCATTGCGGGAATAATCTGCCTGATTCTGCAAATGACGCTCATCGGTTGGGTTCCCGCGGCGATCTGGGCGGTATATGCGCTTAGCCAATACAACACCGACAGAAAGATCGAACAGGCAATAGGCAAGCGCTGATCGGGCGTCTTCCCCACCCACCTCCAGAGTTCCTCGATGTCCGTTCGCCTTGCGCTTGAGCAAATAACTAAACGCTATCCGGCCACTATCGCAAACGATAGGGTCGACCTGACGGTGCTTCCAGGTGAAATACATGCGGTGCTAGGTGAAAACGGCGCGGGCAAATCGACCTTGATGAACATCATCTATGGCGTTGTCAAACCCGATGCGGGCCGCATCTTCTGGGACGGTAAGGAGATCCGCATTGCCAATCCGGCCGCGGCGCGGCAACTTGGCATCGGAATGGTGTTCCAGCATTTTTCCCTGTTCGACACCCTGACAGTGGTCGAGAACATTGCCTTGGGCTTGCCCGATAAGCGCCCAATGCCGGAATTGGCGCAACAGGTCGAAGAAACGGCAAACCGGTACGGGCTGGAACTTCAGCCCCAACGCTATGTGCATACGCTGTCGGTGGGCGAGCGCCAACGCGTTGAAATTGTGCGGGCCTTGCTTGGCGAACCCAGGCTGCTGATCCTCGATGAACCTACCTCGGTCCTTACGCCTCAGGCCGTCACCGCGCTTTTCGACACTTTGCGCACCTTGGCGGAAGGCGGCTGCAGCATTCTCTATATCAGCCATAAGCTGGACGAAATCCGTGTGCTTTGCCATCGCTGTACCGTCATGCGCGGCGGCCGGGTGACGGGGGTGTGCGACCCTCGTGTAGAGACCGAGGCCAGTCTGTCCCGACTCATGATCGGCGCCGAGCCGCCAGCCATAATGCCGCGGCAACGGGCGCCGGGCAAAGTCATGCTGGCCGTGCGTGGCCTTAGCGTGGAGCGGGCGCATTCCTTTGCGACGCCGTTGGACGACATAAATTTCGATTTGCGTGCCGGCGAGATTCTAGGCGTGGCGGGCGTGTCGGGCAATGGCCAGCAGGAATTGCTGGCCATTCTGTCAGGTGAGGATACGCGAGCCGAATCCACATCCATCCGACTTGAAGGAGCGGCCATCGGGCAACGCAATGTGGCGTGGCGGCGGGCGAACGGCATAGGGTTCGTGCCCGAAGAGCGCCTGGGGCGCGGTGCTGTTCCCGAACTCACGTTGGCCCAGAATATATTGCTGTCCCACCAGACGGACAGTACGGTTGCCAAGGGCTTCATTCGCAACCGGGCCATCAATGATATTGCCCGCGGCATCGTTGCGCGGTTTGGGGTGAAGGCGCCCGATGAACACGCCGCGGCGGCGAGCCTGTCGGGCGGCAACCTGCAGAAGTATATTATCGGCCGCGAAGTCTCCCGGAAGCCGCGCGTATTGCTCGTTGCACAGCCCACTTGGGGCGTCGACGTCGGAGCCTCCGCTCAGATCCGGTCCGAGCTTCTGGCGCTGCGTGATGCCGGTTGCGCGGTTTTGCTCATCTCGGAAGAAATCGACGAGTTGTTCGAAATTTCAGACCGCCTGGTGGTCTTGGCCAAAGGCCGTCTTTCCCCCTCTATTAAAACCGGCGATGCCAGTCTCGATCTCATCGGCCGCTGGATGAGCGGCCTGTGGGACACAACCGACGGTGCGCAGCGCACCGAGGCCGCCCATGCTTAAGTTGGAACGGCGTGCGCGGCCGTCCGCGCTGATGGCATGGTTGTCGCCGGTGTTCGCCGTGGCGCTGACGATGGTGTGCGGATTATTTCTTTTCCTCGCTGTGGGAAAAGACCCGGTGGCAAGCCTGGCCGTTTTCTTCCTGGAGCCTATAAAAGACCTGAACGGATGGGCCGAGGTGGGGGTGAAGGTTGCGCCATTGCTGCTTATCTCCGTCGGTCTTGCCATTTGCTTCCGTGCCAATGTGTTCAACATCGGCGCGGAAGGCCAATTGGTGATGGGTGCGATCGCCGCCGGCGCTGTCATTTTGTACATGGACGACGGCGGCAATGGCGGGATCGCGGCGATCGCACTGGCGCTTGCCGCGGGCGTGCTGGGCGGTATGTCGTGGGCCGCGGTGACCGCATGGCTGCGCGACCGATTCAATGCCAATGAGATCCTGGTGTCGCTCATGCTGGTGTATGTGGCCCAACTGCTCTTGAGCTATCTGGTGCACGGCGCTCTCATGGATCCGGATGGTTTTGGCTTCCCGCAGTCCCGGCTATTCTCCGATGGCTTCCTGTTGCCTATGGTCGTACCCGGAACGCGGCTGCACATAGGCATCGTCCTGGCGTTGGTGGCCGCGCTGGCAGGCTGGCTGTACTTGTCGCGGAGCTTTTCCGGATTCAAATTACGTGTCGGCGGCATGGCTCCCCTGGCCGCCCGATACGCCGGCTTTTCATCGCGCCGCTCGCTGTGGACTTCGCTCTTGATTTCGGGGGGGCTGGCAGGGCTGGCCGGCGCCAGCGAGATCATGGGTCCCATCGGCCAGTTAACGCCATCCATATCGCCGGGCTATGGATTCGCGGCGATCATCGTCGCCTTCGTTGGCCGCTTGCATCCCATAGGCGTCATTTTTTCAAGTTTCATCATGGCCCTCTTATATATAGGCGGTGAACTCTCGCAAAGCCGTCTTGGCATGCCCAGCGCCATTACGGGAATATTCCAGGGCATACTATTGTTTGCGCTTCTTGCATGCGATGTCCTGATCCATAACCGACTTCGGTGGAAGAAATAATGGATGCTCTGGCCCCGTTGCTTGCCTCGGCCATTATCGCGGGCACGCCGCTTATGTTGGCTGCCCTGGGGCTGCTGATCAACGAGAAATCGGGTGTCATCAACCTGGGTTCGGAAGGCATGATGCTGATGGCCGCGGTGGCCGGGTTTGCCGTTGCCGTCGACACGGGCAGCCTCGCCCTGGGATTTCTGGCCGGCGCCTTCGCGGGCCTGTTGCTGGCTGGCTTTTTCGCCTGGCTTACCGTATGGCTCGGTGCGAACCAGGTGGCCACTGGCTTGGCCTTATCCCTCTTCGGCACAGGCGCATCCGCTTACCTTGGCATAAGCTACGTGGGCAAGACCCTGCAGGCCGGCAAATTCGGCATTCCTTATCTTGAAGACCTGCCCTTTGTGGGACCGGCGTTATTCCAGCATCACCCCGTCGTCTATCTGTCGCTGATGCTTTGCATGGCCATTATCTGGTTCCTGAACCGCACCCGGGCCGGGCTGATTCTGCGTGGGGTGGGCGAATCGCCATCGTCGGCCCATTCGCTCGGCTACAACGTCAGGCGCATCCGCTTTGGCGCCTTATTGTTCGGGGGCGCATGTTGCGGCCTGGCCGGCGCGTTTATGTCGCTGGTATATACGCCCATGTGGGTGGAAGGCATGGTGGCCGGTCGAGGCTGGATTGCATTGGCGCTTACGACCTTCGCTACCTGGCGCCCATTGCGCGTGCTCGTCGGCGCCTATCTGTTTGGCGGAATCACTATTCTTACTTACCATATGCAGGCCCTGGGCGTACCGATCGCGTCGCAACTGTTGTCGATGTTGCCCTATCTTGCAACCATACTGGTGCTAGTACTCATTTCCCGAAACGCCAACTGGATCAGGCTTAACATGCCGGCCTCTCTAGGCAAAAACTTTAACCCGAACACCTAAGGATCATCATGTCTGGAAAATTCCTCCGAAAGGCACTATGTGCCGTCGCCGTGCTACCCGCCATGGCGCTCTCCGCCTCCGCCGTCGCGCAAGAGCCGCTCAAAGTGGGCTTTGTCTACGTCAGCCCCATCGGCGAGGCCGGCTGGACTTGGCAGCAAGACCTGGGTCGCAAGGCAATGGAAAAGGCGCTGGGCGACAAGGTCGTCACGCAGCTGGTCGAAGACGTGCCTGAAGGAGCCGATGCCGAGCGCGTCATTCGCGACCTTGCGCAACAGGGCAATAAGCTCATTTTTACAACGTCGTTCGGCTACATGAATCCCACCCTGAAGGTGGCGAAGCAATTCCCCGACGTAAAATTCGTGCATTCCACCGGCTACAAGACGGCGGCCAATGTGGCGACCACCAATTCCCGATTCTATGAAGCGCGTTACCTTGCCGGCATCGTGGCCGGAAAAATGACGACATCGAATGTCGCGGGTTACGTGGGCGCGTTTCCCATCCCCGAAGTCCTGCAAGGTATCAACGCCTTTACGCTGGGCATGCGCAGCGTCAATCCCAAGGCCGAGGTTCGGGTCATTTGGGTGAACAGCTGGTTCGATCCGGGTAAAGAACGCGACGCCGCGCTGGCGCTTATCGGCCAGGGCGCCGATGTCGTCACCCATCACACTGATTCGACGGCGACGGTTCAGGCCGCCGAAGAAAAAGGCAAGTACGCCATTGCCTACCATTCCGACATGAAGAAATTCGGCCCCAAGGCGCAGTTGGCGGCGGTCACCCACCACTGGGGTGACTACTTTACGAAGAAAGCACAGGACGTGCTCGACGGCAACTGGAAAGCCGACAGCACATGGGGCGGGCTGAAGGAAGGGATGGCCGAGATCGAAGGGTTTGGCGATGCGGTGCCGGCTGAACTGAAGAAGCTGGTTAGCGAAAAGCGCGCCGAAATTATTGCCGGTACGCTTGCGCCATTTACAGGTCCAATCAAGGACAACCAGGGCAAGCTGCGGTTGCAGACCGGCGTGCTCGATGACGCCGGCCTGAACAAGATGGACTACTACGTCGAAGGCGTTGCCGGCAGCCTTCCGAAGAAAGGGTAACTAGGATCATGATAGCCTGGCGTCGACGCATGGCCCGGCGTCACCAGCCGGTCCACCAGGCTTTCTTCCTCGGCGCTAATGTCGGTGTCTAGCGCCGGGTAGTAGTCTTCCAGCTGCGCCAGCGTGCGCGGCCCGGCAATCACCGAGCTGATGTGGCGGTTGGCCAGCACCCAGGCGGTGGCAAAGTGGCTAAGCTTGATGCCGCGTGCCGTGCAATGCCGCATCAAGTCTTGCGCTATTTTCAGCGACTCTTCCCTGAATTCCGTTTCCAGCAGCCGCTTGTCGCCGCGTGCGGCTCGCGACCCCTGGTCGGGTGTGCCGCCCGGAAGGTACTTGCCTGTCAGCACACCGCGCGCAATCGGGCTGTAAGGGACGACGCCCAACCCGTAATTGGCGCAGGCGGGAAGGATCTCGACTTCAGGCCCGCGATTCAGCAAGTTGTAATAGGGCTGGCAAACAACCGGCGCCGGTATATTGGCCTGTTCGCATAAGCGCACCACTTCGGCGATGCGCCAGCCACGGAAGTTAGACAGTCCGAAGGCGCGGATTTTTCCTGAACGAATCAGGTCGCCCAGGGCGCGTACAGCCTCTTCAAGATTCTCTTCGTGAAAATCGCGATGCAGGTACAGGATGTCGATATGGCTGGTTGCCAGGCGCTTCAAGCTATTGTCGACTTCTTGCATTATCCAGTGGCGCGAGTAATGCGAGTGATTCGGCGCCTTGCTCATGACATTTCCCAGCTTCGTCGCCAGTACCCAGTCATTGCGTGTTGGGGCTAGCAGCGCTCCGACCATTTCCTCGGATTTGCCTTTGCTGTAAACGTCGGCCGTGTCGATAAAGTTAATGCCGCGCTCATGTGCCGAGGCAACGATGCGTTCGGCTTCGGCGGTGTCGGTCTGGTCGCCGAACATCATGGTACCCAGGCATAGCGCGGATACCTTCAAGTTGCTTTTACCCAGTCGTCGGTATTGCATATTTCTCCTCCAAACGAGATTGATAGTTTAATTATTGCGCGGCACTGACCATGTACTGATCACGTGCGCTACTGGATCGCCGCCTCGCGCGGGAAGAAGCTGTACCTCGCCGGAGGCCAGGCGGCCTGTCTTCAGGATACGGGTGCGTGCCAGCACGCCGCCGGGGGGCGTTTTGCGCAAGAAATTGATGCTTAGGCTGGCCGTCACTGCCTGCGGATTGCCCGTCGCGCCCACGACCGCCGCATATAGGGCAAGGTCGGCCAGGCCCATTAGCATGGGTCCGGCAATAATGCCGCCCAGACGCTGGTGCGATAGGCGTTCGGGGAGCAATAGAACCGAGGTGCCGAACCCGATCTCGAGCACTTCGATCTCGAGCATGGCGGCAAATGGGTGTTGGTCGGCGAGGAGCTTGTTGAAGTCGTTGACTGTGATCTTTGCGGGTGTGTCGAGCGCGGCAGGATTCATTGTTGTTTGACTGATTCCACGGCTGGGTGCCGTTCGTGGTTTTATAAAGGGCCCAAAGCCAGTGTAGCGTAGTCGCCGCGCATGCAGAACCGGGTGCCGTCCGCGCCCAACGCCCGTAGTACACTTCGGACCATGAACAGGCACGCGCGGTTTCCAGCTTCCACGGTGTATTGGCACGTCTTTGCGTATGTGCTGCTGGCGGCTATGGTGGCTCGCGCGTTCATACCCAGCGGATACATGCCTGCCGCGGCATCCGGCCAGTCTTTCCTGCCCGGTATGACGCTATGCGTGAAGACGTTGGCTCCCAGTGTTGTAAAGGTTCTCGCGCTCGACACCTCCGGCAGCCATAACGAACCGCAGTCACCCGATTGCGCTTTTAGTGCCTCGTTTGCCCAGACACTGGTCGGTCCCTCGACGCTGCCGCTCGTGGGCATCATCGTCCTCGCGACCCATGCCGCCTTCCGGGCATGGATGCCGAATCATCGTCATCTCGTTTCCGTGCGCGGTCCGCCGCTGGGTTCGCGCGCTCCCCCTGGCTACGTGTCTTGATTCGAATTTCCTACATCAGACAAATCGTATTCTTGGGTGTTTATTATGAAAAACGTTTTACTTGCAGGTCTCTTTGCTATCAGCGGCATGGCATTCGCCACCTCCGCCGCGGCGCATCCGGGGCATAGCCATGGCACACCGTCTGTCGAGACTTATCAGAGCCGGACGCCAGCCGATCCGGCCAAGGCTGATGCATCGGCCACCCTCGACGTATCCGGCTGCTGGATAAGGTCGTTGCCCGCGCCGGCCCCGTCGGCGGGATATTTCGTCGTAAAGAACAAAGGCGATCAGGCCAGGACATTGAAAAGCGCTTCGTCCGCAGCTTACGGCATGGTGATGTTGCACCAGACGACCCATAAGGATGGCATGAGCCGCATGTCCGAGACGCACGACATTGCCATTCCTCCGGGCGCCGAACTCGAGTTCAAGCCGGGCAGCTATCATGCAATGCTCGAAAAGCCCGTTTCCACCCCGAAGGTCGGTAGCAAGATTGCCATGGACTTCGTGTTCGACAATGGCGAAAAAGCCACCGCGCAGTGTGAAGTCAGGGAAGCCAAGGCCATGGCCCCGATGTCGCACTGATCTATCGGTGAAAGCGGCGCGCGTCCAGAAAGCTCAGAACAGCGCCGTTGAACGCCTTTGGATTGGCCAGGTTCATGCCATGCGACGCCAAAGGAATCGTCGTGCGCGTGGCGTCCAACAATGCGTTCTCCAGTACGTCGAGGCGGTTGCCGTACCTGGGCGGGCTATGAGCCCCGCCGATCAAGAGCACAGGGCAGCGCAGTGCGGCTGCCTGCTCCAGCCTGATGGCGAGATTTATCTCGCGTAGCTGCGACAACAGCGTGTAGGCGTTGTCTTTCACCATGGTCTTGAACCAGCTTGTCATCTGACGCCACGTTCCAGCGCCATTGACCGCGTCGACGAAGCCGGCCATGGCTTCTTCAAGTTGGCCCTGTCGCAGCATCCGCGCGATGTCCGCATGGACGGATGGCATTGGCGGCTCTTCGTCAATTCGGAACCCCGGGTCGGCCAGCGTCAGGCTGCGTACGAGCTCGGGCGCGTTGCACGCCACCTCCAGCGCCACCTGCGCGCCGCGGGAATGCCCCAGCACATGGACGGGCCCATCGTTGCTTAATGACCGCAGCAGATTGACAGTATCCTCGACATGGCGTCTCACGGAAAACTCGGGATCTTCACGGTCGAGGGCATTGGGCCAGAATCCGTACAGGCTCGGCGCAACCACGCGATAGTGCTGCGCCAGCGCCGGCAGTTGCCAGCGCCAATAGCGGTAGTCGCATAGAGAACCGTGCAGGAGCACCAGCATCTGTCCGGCGCCGGCTTCGGTGTAGTGGATCATCGAATGACCGGTCGTTGCGGTGTAATGCGGAAGGGCGAGTGTGGAAACCATAGAGATTGCTTAAAGGCGAATGAGGTCGTCGACCATGACATTGGCGTAACCCCTCGCGCAGCGCTCGATGCGAGCTTCAACCAGGAACGCGCGCGCCAAATGGGGAGGTGTCACGACAGCTAGCGGATCGCCGCTGGCCAGCAGTTCGCCGTCATGCATCAACAGCGCGCTATCGGCATAGCGCAAGGCAATGTTCAGATCATGCACGACGATGACCACCAGCAAGCGGCGGTTTCGGGCAAGCGTTTGCAGCAGTTGCATCACATGATGCTGGTAATTAAGATCCAGCGAGGCCAACGGCTCATCCAGCAGCAGCACGGACGGCTCGTGAACCAGGGCTTGGGCCAGGCCGACCAATTGTTTTTGCCCCCCGGACAACTCGTCCAGATACCGTGGCGCCAGGCGGGCTATCCCAAGGTCGGACAACACGTTTGCCACGCGCCGCAAGGCATCGGCGGTGTCGATCGGCGTGCGCGCCTTCAACGCCACCAAGACAGCCTCTGTCACGGTCAAATGAATGGCGTCGGGGAGGCTCTGGGGCAGATAGCGTATTTGTTCCGCGCGCCTGCGGGCCGGCCATGCGCGCAGATCGGCGCCATTCAGTTCAAGAGCATCCGCGTGGGCGGCCGTCAGGCCGGCGATGCTTCTAAGCAATGTGGATTTGCCGCTGCCGTTCGGACCCAGGAGCGCCACCAGTTGACCGCCATGCAGCCGAGGCAGGCTGAGCGCGTGGAGCACGTGTGTCTTGCCCAGCTTGCACGAAAGGCCCGTGACGGTCAGCGAGGGGAATAGCGTGTCTGCTGCCATGCCGGCTTATTGGACAGTACGCCGCATCAGGGCGACGATGAAGAAAGGGATGCCGACCAGCGTGGTGACGATGCCCACCGGTATGAGTGCATGGCTGCTTAGCAGTTTGGCGGCCACCGAGGCGGCGATCAGGATGCTGCTGCCGATGCACGCGCTGGCAGGCAGGTACCAGCGATGATCCTCGCCCCATAGCCGGCGGGCGATGTGCGGGGCCACAAGGCCGACGAAACCAATGATGCCCACCAGAGCCACCGCCATGGCGGCCAGCACACTGACGCGTATCAATGCACCGCGCCGAACGCGCTGCGTGTCGACGCCGAAGCTTGCCGCGCGATCGTCGCCGAACCGCAGCGCCGTGAGTTTCCATGCGTTGCGCAACGCGAACGGGAGCGTCATCAGCAACGCCATGCACATCAGTGCCACTTTAGTCCAATTGGCGCGCTCCAGGCTGCCCATCATCCAGAACACCAAGTCCTGGAGCGCCGACGCACCGGCCGTCAGTTGTACCAGCGACAGGAGTGCATTAAAGGTGAAGACGAGGGCGATGCCGAACAGGATAATGCCGGCCGAACCGATACGCGCGCGGCGGGCGACAGCGTCGAGCATGAAGGCGCATAGCATGGCGAGCACAAAGGCATTTACGACCAGCGCGTATTGGCCCGGAATGAACGGCAGCCTCCAGTCGAACACCAGGGCGACGGCGGCGCCAAGGGCGGCCGCTGACGACACGCCAAGCGTGAACGGACTGGCCAACGGATTATTCAGCACGGTCTGCATTTCCGCGCCGGCAAGGCCCAGCGCCGCTCCCACGACGATGGCCATTGCGGCTTGCGGAAGTCGAATTTGCCACACGATCACGTGGGCGGTGGGGTCGGCATTCGCGGGCTCAATCAGCGTTTGCCAGAGAGTCGCCCATGGCAAGTTTGCCGGACCCAGCATCAGGTCGACGATCGCGAACAAGGCGATCGCGATCCAGAGTAGCGTCAGAAACAGGCGTCGTTGACGCCACTTCCGCTGCCAGGCCAGTGTGCCCGACAGAGCGTTGGTTGGCATTATTGCAGGAGCTTAAGCCGGCTTTTGGCGGTTTCGGCCGCCGATGTCTGTGGGTATTCCTTCACGATGCGTTGGAGGCTGGCCTTGGCGCCGGCCATATCGTTGATTTCGATCTGGCTGGCAGCGATGACCAATAGGGCGTCGGGAGCGCGAGCGTCTGTAGGCGCGGCCTTGACCATGCCCTCCAGGCCTTGGATGGCACCTTTGAAGTCCTTGCTGGCGTAAAGGCTGCTGCCGCGATAGAACCGCGCTTCCGGCAGCAACGCGCTGGTTGGGTAGGTTTGGATGAATGTGGCCAGGCTGGCCGCCGCTTCCTTGTACTTGCCGCCGCGGAACAGCCCCATAGACGCTTCATACGCAGTCTGTTCCTGAGGATCGGCGACAGTGGTCTTTGTGCCCGACGCTTCCTGACGCGCACGCGCATCCAATTCGGCTTGCCAGTTCAGTTTCTCCATCTGGCCCCTGATGGTGGTCATCTCGTGCTGCAGGCTTTCGAGTTGGTCGGCCAGCTGTATGCGTGCCTGACGGTTCTGTTCGGTGACCTGCTTGAGCTGTTCGCGCAAGTCCAGGATGGCCTTGCGCGCGTCGTCGTCGGCGAACGCAAAGGCGGGCGCGGAGAAGGCGGAAGACAGGGAAAGCGCTGCGGCGAGTATGGCGGTGCGTAGTGGCGGAAAGTAAGCGCTCATTTCGGGCTCCGTTCAAATAAAAAACGCCGCGGCGGAATGCCGCCACGGCGTTATAGCGACGAGTGACTAGATATTATTGTTGGTAGACAATATCCGCACGGCGATTTTCTGCGTAGTCGGCTTCGGTGTTGCCCAACGCTTTGGGCTTTTCCTTACCGAAGCTGATCGCTTCGATCTGGTTGCTGTTGACGCCCAGCAGGGTCATCATACGCGCAACGGCGTCGGAACGGCGCTGGCCCAGTGCCAGATTGTATTCCGATCCACCGCGTGCATCGGCGTTGCCTTCAATGCGAACCTTTTGCTGACCGTGGCCGGTCAGGTAGGAGGAGTGCATTTCGACCAGGCCGCGGTATTGTTCAGGGACACTGTAGCTGTTGAAATCGAAATAGACCGAACGCTGTTGAGCGAGCGGGCTTTGCGGGTTGAACGGGTCCATGATTTGCCCCGAACTGGCCGAGTCTGTACCGCTGCCGGCTGTGCCGGATTGGTCTAAGGGGACAGAGCTACATGCAGCCAAGGTGGCTGCAATGGCGGCTATAGTGAGGCTTCTTGCGATGCGCGAGCTCATTTAAGGTTCCTTTGAAAAAGAGTCACACTGATTAATTAGTAAATGGTCCCCAGGTTGGTTCGCGTACTTTCCCGTTAAGTGCCGACAGCGTTTGGCGTACCCTGCCGTCAACTGAAGTAACGGCTAAAACGCTACGACCACCTTGTACAGAACTATATAGGATTTGCATTCCATTCGGGGCAAAACTTGGTGACTCGTCATCGGGGCCGGCGGTCAATAATTGCTCGGTTCCAGACCCTAAGTTTTGAATTGCAATCCGGAATGCGCCATTTCTACGTGTAACGTACACCAGGTTATTGGCGTCGGGCGAGATGGCCGGTGAGATATTGTAACTACCGCTGAAGGTGATGCGCTGCGCATCGCCACCGCTGACTGGGACGCGATAAATGTGTGGGCTGCCTCCGCGATCGCTGGTGAAAATAAGCGAAGAACCGTCTGGCGTGTACTGCGGTTCGGTGTCGATGAGGGGAGAGCGCATGACTCGGCGCAAGCCGGATCCATCCGCGTTAATGGTGTATATCTGCGAGATGCTGTCACGAGACAGCACGATAGCCAATTGCTGTCCGTTGGGCGACCAGGCCGGCGCACTGTTATTGCCCTTGAAGTTCGCGATAGGGACACGCTGTCCGGTGGCGAGGGTCTGCATATACACCACGGGCTTTCCGGCCTCGAAGCTGACGTAGGCTAAACGCTTGCCATCGGGCGACCAGGCGGGGGAAATAATGGATTGCTTGGAGCGCAACATTACCTGGGGATTCTGGCCGTCGGCGTCTGCAATTTGTAACTCATAGCTGTTGCCGGTTTGCAACACATACGCGATGCGTGTGGAGAATACCCCCCGGACGCCGGTAATTTTTTCGTAGATCCGGTCGGCGATTTGGTGGGAAATACGGCGGAGTTCTTTCTCGGTGCCATTGAACGATACGCCGTCCAACTGGGTTTTGCGCACTGAATCGACGAGCCGGTAGCTGACGTTGTACTGGCCGCCTGACTGGGTGACAGACCCGTAGGCGACGTAATCCGCACCGCGAGTGCGCCATTCGTCGTAGGCAATGCTGCTTTCGGCATTCAGGCTGACACCGGTGGCATTGACCAGACGGAATTGACCTGAGCGTGTCAGGTCGGCCCGAATGACCTCTGCGATGGCTTGGCCTTGCCCGTCGCCGGCGAAGTCGGCGGTGGCGATTGGGTACTGTGTTGCGCCAACGCCCGAAATATCGACCCGCAGCTGCGCGTGGACGGGGCGGGCGGCAAGCAGGCTGACCGCCAGGACAAGAAGCCCCAGCGTCCATGCGCGCCACTGCTTGGACGCGACAAGTTTGACTGTAGCGACGGCTGTCATATGTGATCTCCTGTTAGTCATACATTAGGTAGTTGCCCGTGATAACCGGCGGATAGTTGCCGGAAGGCGGCTTGGGGAATGGCGAACATCCCTGTATGCCCTTCCGGACGGCTTCATCGAAGCGTGGATTTCCTGACGATCGTTGGATCTCGACGCCTTCCACCGTGCCATTGGGTGCAAGTCTGACTTCATATTGTACTGTCGGGTTGCCGCTGCCTTGCCGCGGCGGCACGTTGTAAACCACGCGCGGGCGGACGCAGGCTCGCACTTTGGAAGCATAGCCGTTATCGGTGCCTCCGCCGCCAGACTGATTCCTGTCGGCCGTGCCGCCGGGTAGCCCGGCTGCGCCTAGAGCGTCGTCGCGCATGGCCTTGCGTATGGCTTCGCGTTTGGCCGCGGCGGCTTTCTCTGCCGCGGCTTTCTTGGCCGCTTCATCCTTCGCCTTCTTTTCCGCAGCCGCCTTCTGCTCCGCGGCAGCTTTCTTTTCAGCTGCTTCTTTTTCGGCAGCGGCTTTCTCGGCGGCTGCCTTTGCCGTAGCGGCCTTTTCAGCGGCTGCTTTTTCGGCTGCGGCTTTCTCCGCGGCCTGTTTTTCAGCTGCCGCCTTTGCAGCTGCTTTGCGGGCGGCTTCCTTCTTGGCTTCCTCAGCGGCTGCTTCTTCAGCCTTCCTCTTCTCCGCTGCCTGTTTTTCTGCTTTGCGCTTTTCCTCGGCCGCCTTTTCCGCAGCGGCTTTCTCGGCAGCCACTTTTTCGGCTGCCGCCTTCTCAGCCGCCGCTTGCTCAGCCGCGGCCTTTTGTATCTTCTCTTTTTCTTCGCGCTCCTTGCGTGCTTTTTCGAGGGCGATTTCCGGATCTACCTCGGGTACGGCTTCCGGTTCCGGTTTAGGGGCGGGAGGAGGAGGCGGGGGAGGGGGAGGCTCGGGCGGCTGTTCCGGCGCGGGCTCCGGTTCGGGTGCGGGCTCGGGTTCAGGGGCCGGTTCTGGCGGCGTTTCCTTTGCCTCGTCCGCTGTTTCAGGTTCGGTTTCGGGCTCGGCGCCGGTTGGCGTGGTGCCATCGGTCCAGAGCTCTACCTGTACGGGATCGGGATTGCTGGGCGTGGCCATGAAGCCGAAAATCATGAATAGAAGGAGCAGCGCATGTATTGCCAGGGCATACTGCAGCCCCCGCCGCTCGTCATGCTGCTCGGGGGTTCGTACAATCGCTTTGCCGGTATGGGGTTTTTTTTGCTTCATTCAGTTGCGTGATGTCTGGTCCATCGCTACAGCCCGGGATAGCGGGTGCCTTATTATTTTCGGGTATCCGTGGAGGTCGACTTTTGATCGACGAGCAGGCCCAGGCGGCTCACGCCGCTGCTGCGCAATTGGTCCATCACCTTCATCACCGCTTCATAAGGCACCCGTCCGTCGGCCGCGATAACGACAGGTGTCTCGGCGGAGATGCGCGACTGCACTTCTGTTACCAGATCCTGGCTGTTTATCTTTTGAAATTCGCTGCCTGCATCGCGCACCCGCAGCGACATCGTGCCGTCTTCGCTGATTTGCACTTCCACCGGCTTGGCGGTGACTTCGCTGGCGTTTCCCACCGATGGCAATTCGACGATGCCAGGCGTGATCATTGGTGCCGTCACCATGAAGATGACGAGCAATACCAGCATGACATCAATATACGGGACCACATTGATGTCATTTTTGAGTCGACGATTGCGGCCGTTGCCGCCACGGACGGAAGGCATTAGCGCACCTGCCGTTGCAAGATGTTCAGGAATTCGTCGATGAAGCTGTCGAACCGAATGGAAAGCCGGTCGATTTCGTTCGTATAGCGGTTATAGGCGACAACGGCCGGAATAGCTGCAAAAAGCCCGATGGCCGTGGCGATAAGAGCTTCGGCAATACCCGGAGCTACCGCCGACAGCGTGGCTTGTTGCATGGAGGATAAGCCGATGAAGGCATGCATGATGCCCCACACGGTTCCCAGCAGGCCGATGTACGGGCTTACCGAACCGGCGGAAGCCAGAAAGTTCAAGTGTGATTCCAGGCTGTCCATTTCGCGCTGGTAGGTGGCGCGCATGGCACGTCGCGGTCCGTCGAGCATGGCTTCGCCACCGCCTATATTGCGGCGCGCCTTGACGAACTCGGTCATGCCGGCATCAAAAATCCGGGCCAGGGCGCCATGCTCGGCGCGGCGGGTAGCCACGGCTTGTTGCAGCACGGACAGGTCGCCGCCCGCCCAGAAGTCGTCTTCGAAGCGGCGTGTCTGCTCATTGGCGCGCTTGAGCGTGGCGCGTTTGCCGAATATGTACGTCCACGACAGGATGGAGATCACGAGCAGTACCAGCATCACGAATTGCACGGGAATGCTGGCATCAAGCAATAGGGTAATCAGCGACAGGTCGCTAGTGGCTTGCATGGTTAGTTCTGAGCCTTCTGCAGTAGGGTTCGAAGTTCTTGGGTGAGTTCGATGGGGCGAAACGTGGTGGCGTCAACACAGCATACTTGGATATCGCTTTCGCACAGCAGTTCATCTCCGCGAAAAGCCTGTTGCGCAAACAGGATCGATGCGCGGCCCAGGCGGACGATGGTGCTTCGAATGTGGAGCAAGTCATCGAGCTTGGCTGGCTTGCGATATTGTATTTCAACCTTCTTGACCACGAAAAGACGATGATCTTTGGCCGCCACACTGGAATGGTCGACGCCCAGGCGTCGCAGCCATTCCGTTCGGCCGCGTTCAAAAAACTTCAAGTAATTGGCGTAGTACATGACGCCGCCGGCGTCAGTGTCCTCGTAATATACGCGAATATCCAGGCTCGACACGCCGGGATCGGCATTGATCGGCATGTCTTTGGTTAAGTCGTGTGACATCCCGTGGTCCTACAACGATGCCAGCAAATCGAGCGTCCGCTCGAGCGCGTCCGACGCGGGAATCTTGGCGGCGGCCTCGTCGCGGCGCGCCTGGATTTCGATGATGTCTTCCTTCAGCCCTCGGTCGCCAATCGTTACGCGCACAGGTACGCCGATGAGCTCCCAATCGGCGAACATGATGCCTGGCCGGATGTCGCGATCATCGAGCATGACGTCTACGCCCCGGTCCTTGAGTTCGTTATAAAGGGCCTGGGCGGTGTTGCGTACTGTTTCACTTTTGTGCCAGCCCATCGGGCAAATGACGACTTCAAAAGGAGCGATGGACTTGGGCCAAATGATGCCCTTGTCGTCGTGGCTTTGTTCGATGGCCGCGGCCGAGATGCGGCTGATGCCTATTCCGTAGCATCCCATTTGCAACAATGCCGGCTTGCCGTCGTTTTCCAGAAAGCTTGCGTTCAACGCTTTGGAGTACTTGTCGCCAAGAAAGAATACATGCCCGACTTCGATGCCTCGCTGTATGGCAAGGTGGCCGCCTTCGGGGTCGGGATCGCCTGCAACGACATTGCGCAGGTCGACAACCTGCGGCTCGGGGAGGTCCCGGCCCCAGTTGGCCCCGGTGTAGTGGAAGCCCTCTTCGTTGGCGCCGCAAATGAAATTGCTCATGTTGGCAACGGTGGGATCGGCGATGACGGTTACGGGCGCCGCGGGATTGATGGGACCGAGATATCCGGGCACGCATCCGAAGGTGGCTTCAATTTCCGCTTCGGTCGCGAAGCGGTAGCCTTGGTCGAATCCGGGCAGCTTGCCCGTCTTGATTTCATTGAGTTCGTGGTCGCCGCGCAGCAGCAACAGCCATATCTTGGCGGGGCCGTCTTGCGCGTCGCCGTCGGTGGCGAGCACGATGGACTTAACCGTGTCGGTCAAGGGGCGTCCAAGCTGCGCCGCCACGATCTCGCATTTGGGGGCGTTCGGGGTGGCGGTCTTTTTTAGCGCTTCCGACGCCGAGCCGCGTTCCGCGATCAGGCAGGGCGCTTCGGCGAGTTCGATATTGGCCGCGTAGGGTGACGCCGGGTTGTAGACGATAAGGTCTTCGCCGGTATCGGCGATGACCTGGAATTCATGGCTGCGCGTCCCGCCGATGGAGCCGGTATCCGCGGCGACGGCACGAAAGGTGAGCCCTAGACGGGTGAAAATGCGCATGTACGCCTCGTACATGATGTCGTAGCTGTTTTGCGCCGATGCCTCGTCGCGGTCGAACGAATAGGCGTCCTTCATGGTGAACTCGCGGCCGCGCATCAGGCCGAAGCGGGGGCGGCGTTCGTCCCGGAATTTTGTTTGTATGTGATAGAAATTCAGCGGCAGCTGGCGCCAGCTGTGGATTTCATTGCGGGCAATGTCGGTAATGACTTCTTCGGATGTGGGCTGCAGCACGAAGTCGCGCTGATGCCTGTCCTTGATGCGCAGGAGTTCGGCGCCGTATTCTTCCCATCGGCCCGATTCGACCCATAGTTCGGCGGGTTGGACCACCGGCATCAAGAGCTCGATGGCGCCCGATCGGTTCATTTCTTCGCGGACGATTCCCTCGATTTTGCGCAGAACCTTCAGGCCCAGCGGCATGTATGTGTAGATTCCTCCGGCCGCCTTGCGTATCATGCCGGCCCGCGTCATGAGCTGGTGGCTTTTTACTTCCGCCTCGGCGGGTGCTTCTTTCAGGGTATTGATGTGATACTTGCTTGCATGCATGGTGAGGATCTCGACAGATACGTATAATCAACAGTAATTGTATTGAATTCGCTTTGGGGTGGCCCATGTTAGACCGTGAAGGCTACCGTCCTAATGTCGGCATTATCCTCGTAAATCAGAAAAACGAGGTATTTTGGGGTAAACGTATTCGGGAGCATGCCTGGCAGTTCCCTCAAGGTGGTATTAAGCATGGGGAAACGCCGGTACAAGCCATGTTCCGCGAGCTGCATGAAGAAGTCGGCTTGCATCCCGAGCATGTGCGCATATTAGGACGGACGCGCGACTGGCTGCGCTATAACGTGCCGAACAATTTTGTTCGGCGCGATTCGCGTGGCTACTATAAAGGCCAGAAACAGATCTGGTTCCTGTTAAGAATGGTGGGGCGCGACAGCGATGTCAGCTTACGCGCCACGCACAGTCCGGAATTCGACGCCTGGCGTTGGAGCCAGTATTGGGTACCGCTGGACGCCGTTATTGAATTTAAGCGCGACGTCTATACACAGGCTCTGAACGAACTGGCGTTGATCTTATTCAAAAGAGGTCAGGAGACCCGTTATTTGCGTCAGCGCGGGCAGAACGCGCGCGCGCATCAAACACTGGAAAGCAAGGTTCATGCGCATACTGCTGGTTGAAGACGAGCGCGAGATGGCGGCGTGGCTGGAGCGCGCCCTTGCTCAAAGCGGATTCATCCCCGAACATGCGCCCGACGCCCAAACGGCCGAGCAAATGCTGGCCGGTTCCGAGTTCGACGCTGTGGTCATGGACTTGCGTCTTCCCGATAAGCACGGTCTGGTACTGCTGCGCGAAATGCGCAACAGGGGCGATGTGACGCCAGTGCTCATACTCACGGCGCAAGGGGCATTGCAAGACCGGGTGCGCGGCCTTAATCTTGGCGCAGACGATTTCCTGTCCAAGCCTTTCGCGCTGGAAGAGCTCGAGGCGCGCCTTGCGGCGTTAGTGCGTCGTAGCCGGGGCCGCCCAGTGCCAAGCATGGAATGCGGTTCGCTGGTCTACGACAACGAAAGCCGGGCATTCTCGCTCGATGGCATCATCTTGCACCTCACACCACGCGAACATGCGGCCCTTGCCGTTCTTATTGCGCGCAGCGGCTTGCCCGTCGAAAAGACGCTGCTTTTCAGCAGGGTCTTCGAGCACGATACCGACGCGAGTCCAGACGCCATCGAAGTCGTCCTGCATCGCTTGCGCAAGAAGCTGGCCGGGAGCGACGTCCATATCGTGACTGTACGCGGCCTTGGCTATATGCTCGAAGCCACGCTGGCAACCGACTGACGCATGCCCGGAATAACACGCCAGACGCGCGGCAGCATACGACTTTGGCTGCTTTCCCTGCTTATTCCGGGCGTCATTGCGCTTTTGCTGTTCGACAGCAGAACCGATTACCAGGCGTTGAATCTGGTTGCACAAGAGGTCTACGATACGGCGCTTCTGGAACCGGCGAAGGTGCTCGAGAACAGCATTGCCTTCAATGGCGACGGAACCTTGCGCATCGATCCTCCATTTTATGCACAGGTCATGCTGGAATCGCGGGCAGGCAACCGCAAGTATTTTCGAGTGGAAGAAGTTTTCCCGATGGTGCCCAGCCTGGCTGGCCTGAGCGGCCAACTGCCTGGCAAGACGCTTTCCGGAATGGACGGCATGCCGCCACCGCCCGCCCTTGCCGAAGCGGAAGGCGCGCCGGTCTTTTACGACGCCGTATACCGTGGCGATAATGTACGAATGGTGGCGTTATGGCGCGACCTTTATTACGAGGGGCAGCGGCGGCAGGTCATTGTGTTCGTCGGCGAAAGCATCGATATGCGGCAGCGCACGCAGCATGAGGCCTGGCGGCAAGGGTTGTGGCGAGACGGACGTATGCTCATCCTTACCACCTTGCTGGTGTGGTTCAGCGTGCAGTGGGCCTTGCGTCCGCTCACACAACTCAGGCGCGAGGTCCAGGCGCGCGAGGTCAACGATTTGATGCCGCTGGATAGCGATCGGGTGCCGCCTGAAGTGGTGCCGCTGGTCAAGGCGGTCAATCATCATATCGACTTATATCGCCAGGTGCTCGACAAGCAGGCCGGCTTTCTTGCCGACGCGTCGCATCAGCTGCGCACTCCTTTGGCCATCATGCGCACGCAGGCGCAGTACGCCAGGCGGGAGCCGGATATCGTGCGCATGCGCGAAACGCTGGACGCAATCATCCATCAACTGGGTCAAACCTCGCGGCTCACCGAGCAACTGCTGTCGCTCGCGCATGCCAGCCGCAACGACTTGGCCATCCAAGAAAGAGTCGACCTGAATAGCCTGGCGCGCGACGTCGTACTGCAGTATTTGCCGCTGGCACGAGAAAAGCACCAGGACTTGGGCTGGGCAGGCCAGTGCGAGACCGGCGCGGCCGACACCGACTCCGACACGACGGTATGGGTGTTGGGAAGCGAGGCCGAATTGCACGAATCCATTGCCAACCTGGTGCACAACGCCATCAACCATGCGGGCGAAGGGTGCTCCATTACCGTGTCGGCCGGCGCGGACGGCGATGCTGTCTGGGTTAGCGTGTGCGACAACGGCGTGGGATTGGACCCGTCGTTGCGTGAAAGCGTTTTCATACGCTTCGACCGAGGAGGTTCGGCTCGCAAAGGCATGCGCAGCAGCGGTTCCGGCCTGGGGTTGGCGATTGCATTGGCCTACGCCCAGCGCAATCGGGGCACCATCGAACTGACCGATGGCGATCCCACGCCGGGCGGTGGCTTCGGCCTTAGGGCCGTGTTGAAGTTGACGCGCTACACCGAGTAGCGCGGCCCCTTACTGCTTCTTCAGACGCTTGATCAGGCTGGAGGTGTCCCACCGGTTTCCGCCCATTTGCTGGACGTCAGCGTAGAACTGGTCCACCAATGCAGTTACCGGAACCCGGGCGCCGTTGCGGCGGGCTTCGTTCATGACAAGGCTCAGGTCCTTGCGCATCCAGTCGACGGCAAAGCCGAAGTCGAATTTGTCGGCGATCATGGTTGCGCCACGGTTTTCCATCTGCCAGCTCTGCGCCGCCCCTTTGCTGATGACGCCGAGGACCTGCTCCATATTGAGGTTGGCGGCTTGCCCGAATGCAATACCTTCGGACAGCCCCTGTACCAGGCCTGCGATGCAGATTTGGTTGACCATTTTGCAGAGCTGGCCGGAGCCCGAGTCGCCCAGCAGCGTGACGGCCTGCGCAAACGCGCTTATGAGCGGCCGGACCGTGTCGAAATGAGCCCGGTCCCCGCCGCACATGACGGTCAATGCACCGTTGATTGCACCGGCTTGGCCGCCCGATACCGGAGCATCGACGAATCCGACACCTTGTGTGCGTGCTTGTTCGTAGAGTTCGCGTGCAACTTCGGCCGACGCGGTCGTGTGGTCAACGAAAATGGCGCCCGGCGCCATGCCGGCAAGTGCGCCGTCTTCGCCCAAAACCACGCTACGCAGGTCGTCATCGTTTCCCACGCAACAAAATACGATCTTGGCGCCTTGAACCGCCTGCTTCGGCGTCTGTGCCGCCGTGCCGCCGAATTCGCCGACCCAGCCCTCGGCCTTCTTGAATGTGCGGTTATATACCGACACCTTGTGGCCTGCACGAGCGAGGTGGCCGGCCATGGGGAAACCCATGACCCCAAGGCCCAGGAAGGCGACGTGGGAGGCGGGCAGGGACTCGTACGATTTGACGCTGACTGATGACATTGGTTGTTCTCCGTTTATGGGGCTGTTTATTTTTACTTCTACCATAAGGTTAACGCATAAGGCCTGGACTGCGGACGCAAAAAAAGGCGCCGGGCTTGGAACCCGGCGCCTTGCAAGCTTACCGCGTTGCGGCGTTAGCCTTCTTCAACAAACGTTTCCGCGCGCTTCTTCTTGATCGAAGGCAGGGCAACGATGCAGACGAGAATGGCAGCGCCGATAAGCAGCGACAATGAAAGCGGCCGGGTCACGAATGTCGAGTAGTCGCCGCGCGCCAGTAGCAGGGCGCGCCGGAAGTTCTCTTCCATCATGGGTCCGAGCACCAGTCCCAGCAGCAGGGGTGCGCCTTCGCATTTCAGTTTCGCCCAGATGTAGCCCACCAAGCCGAAGGCGGCCGTCATCCAGATATCGAAGACGTTGTAATTCAACGAATACACGCCTATCGTACAAAACACCAGGATGGCGGGGAACAGGATGCGATAAGGCACTTTGAGCAGCTTGATCCACAGCCCGACCAAGGGCAGGTTCAGGATTACCAGCATCAGGTTGCCTATCCACATGGATACGATCAGGCCCCAGAACAGTTCAGGGTGGCTGGTCATGACCTGTGGCCCCGGCTGGATGTTATGTATGGTCATGGCGCCTATCATCAAGGCGGTCACGGCATTACCCGGTATGCCCAGCGTAAGCAGCGGAATGAACGATGTCTGCGCAGCGGCGTTGTTGGCCGATTCCGGGCCGGCAAGTCCGGCGGGATGGCCTTTGCCGAAACGTTCGGGCTCGTTCGAAAGCTTTTTCTCCAGCGTGTAAGAGGCGAACGAAGACAACACGGCGCCACCGCCGGGCAGTATGCCCAGTGCGGAACCCAGCGCGGTGCCGCGCACAGCCGCCGGCCAGGCTTCCTTGAATTCCTGCTTGTTCGGGTATAGCGTGCCGACTTTGCCGGTAATGTCCACGCGTTGGTCTTTCAGTTCCAGGTTGGTCATGATTTCGGCGAAGCCGAACACACCCATGGCAACCACTGCAAAGTCGATCCCGTCCTGAAGTTCAGGAATGCCGAAATCGAAGCGTGCAACGCCCGAGTTCACGTCCGTGCCGACCATGCCCAGCAGCAAGCCCAGGAGAATCATGCAGATGGCCTTCGGAAGCGAACCCGAGGCAAGCACCACGGCACCGATCAGCCCTAGCACCATTAGCGAGAAGTATTCGGCCGGACCGAACTTGAATGCGACTTCAGCCAATGGCGGCGCGAAGCCCGCCAACAGTACCGTTGCAACGCAACCGGCAAAGAACGAACCCAGTGCGGCAATTGCCAGCGCCGCGCCGGCTCGGCCGTTGCGCGCCATTTGGTGTCCGTCGAGAACGGTCACCACTGCGGAAGTCTCGCCCGGCAAGGCAACAAGAATGGCTGTTGTGGAACCCCCGTACTGAGCGCCGTAATAGATACCGGCCAGCATGATCAAGCCGGCTACCGGCGGAAGCACATAGGTGATGGGCAACAGCATGGCGATGGTGGGGACCGGACCAATTCCGGGCAACACCCCGATTAGCGTGCCGAGCAGGCAGCCCAGAAGACAGTAAGCAAGGTTTTCAGCGGTGAACGCGACCGAGAAGCCGAGGGCCAGATGTTCGAATAATTCCATTTCGGATTCTCCTTAGTTGGCTAAAAAGCTAGGCCACAAGGGGAAGATCAGACCTAACCCTTTGATGAATGCCAGCCAGACGAAAAGGACCAGGAACAGCCCATTGGCGGCTGCCACTTTCCAGTTGAATACATGACTTGCCATGCTGCTGAAAAAGACCAGCAGGAAGACGGAAATATAGATGCCCAGGTAATCCAGCAGCACGCCGCCGATGGCGACCGATCCGATTACGATGAGGGCGATTTTCCAGTCGAATCGCTCCATGTCTATTTCTTCGGCCTTAGGCATCATTGCGCCTATTGTTACGACCGAGCCCAATAAAGCCAGGCATACGCCCAGCCAGAACGGGAAGTATCCCGGACCCATCCGGGCCGCGGTGCCCATTGAGTATTCGCTGGCGCCGATAGCGAAGCCGACGCCAAGGGCGACGAACATGACGCCGGACCAAAAGTCCTGTTTATTTCTAAGCTGCATGTTGGTGAGGTCTCCGTGACAGCATGATGAATCTGGCGTTGAAGAAGGATGCGTCCGATAATCGGTGCCGAGAACAGCATACGCAGTCCGAACGCCTAAAAGGTGAAGAATGGTAATTGACGCGGGGTGGACTGGAAACCCCCAATTGCCCTTGGTTGTCTAGGGTTTACCCGCAAAACGATCGAATTTTTACATTATCGTGACCCGTCATCGATTTAAGTCGACGCATTGAAAGAAATTTGAAAGGAATTGGAAAGAGGGGTGAAAGGTTATGATTAGTCTTCATTTTTCCCTACCCACTACCGGGCCGGATGGTTTACGATAACGCCCATGTTGCAAGATCTAGATTCCCTCGCCGCCCGTATTGGGCAAATGGTGCAGTTCACTCGTCAGCTACAGGCCGAGCGCACTGCCTTGCAATCACGCCTTAAAGGCGTTGAAAACGAACGCGACCTGCTGCGCGACCAATTACAGCGCCACCAGGCCGAATACGCCCTGATGGCCGAGCGCGTCCAGAACCAAGAAGCCGAAGTGCAGGCGCTGCGCACGCAAGCGGAAGCCGCCCAGGCCACGTTGCAGGGCGACGCCACGCGCTATAAGGCTGAATGCGATATCGTCAAGCAACAGCTCACCGTCACGCAGGCCGACACATCGCGTCTGCGCCTTGTGGCCGACCAGGCGCGTACACAAATCGATTCAATTTTAATGCGCCTGCCCGGCGCTCCCCAGGAGTAGCGTATTATGGAACGCGTCGACGTATCCATCTTGGGCCGCGACTATTCGCTGGCTTGCATGCCAGCTGAGAAAGAAGCGTTGCTGGCAGCCGTTCGTCACGTAGACCAGCGTATGCTGGGCGTAAAGGGGTCGGGCAGGGTATCCAGCAACGAGCGCATTGCGGTCATGGCCGCCATCCAGATTGCCAGCGAACTTTTGTCCATGCGCGCGCCGGATGGTCCGCTTGGAAATGTCGCGGTAGGCGACTTCAAGCGTAAAATTGACGACATGAACGATTTGCTCGACCAAGTGGTCGGGCCCGCCAATCAGCTAAGATAAGATACAACCTAAAGTTTTCGAGTGCTGTATTATGGTACTCACACCAGTTAGTCCCTGCCGTGTTCGTGACTTGGCCATACATTCCTTGAACCAATGCTTATGGCATGCAGGTTGCTGGATTGACAAGTAGGAGCGTTCGCCATTTATGGGGAACCCGAAGCTTGACTGAAGGCGACCACCTTGAACCCTCGGTTCCAGGATGCCGGCCTAGACGGCACAGGCGGGGCAATTTTCCTGAAGCTCGTCCACGGACGGGCTTTATTTTTTGGGGCGCATTCGTGTATCTATCCGGGCAAAAACGTAAATTTATCTTGGGGCTGGCATTGTGCGCCGGAGCGTGCGCGATGGTCTTGCCGGCCGTCGCGCAAACTGTCGGTGAAACGGCCAGCGCTCAGGAAAAATGGCCGCAAGCCTCATTGCGCGCCGAGGCGTCGGCGCAAATTGCGCAAGACACCGTAAACATCACGTTGGCCACTGAAGTTAGCGGCGTTTCGCAGGCTGCGGTCGCCAAACTGCTCAATACAACGCTGGAAAGCGTCATGAAGCAGGCCAAAGGCAATACCAAGGTCAAGGCCACTAGCGGTAATTACCGCGTTTGGCCAATGAGCAACGAGAAGGGGCAAATCTCCGATTGGCGCGGACGCGCCGAGATCATGCTGGAGTCTGAAGATTTCGCCGCTGCTTCTGAATTGGCATCGCAGTTTACCGACCGCATGCCGATTTCGAACCTGGCGTTCTCGGTTTCCCCGCAAGCACGGGCCAAGCAGGAAGAGGCATTGTTGTCCGAGGCGGCACAGGCCTTTCGCAGCCGGGCACTAGCGGTGACCAACGCCTTCGGCTTTGCCAGCTACTCCATACGCAACATGGACATTGGCGGTTCTGGCGCGCAATTCCAGCCGCAGCCGCGCTTCATGGCCATGGCAGCCGACAAATCCAGCGTGCCGATCGAAGGTGGAACCGAATGGGTTACCGTATCGATTCAGGGCTCGATCTTTTTGTACTCCACCAAAAAATAAGTGCCCCGGCCAGTATCATGGGTATGGACAAAAGTTGGCCCATCGATAGTCCGCCTGTAAGCAGCCCAAGATAGGCATCGGGTTCGCGGGTAAATTCGGCCAGGAATCGGAACGCGCCATAGCCCATGAGGAATATGGCGCTGACCTGACCGGTGGGCCTGGGTTTGCGGGAAAACCACCAAACAAGGGCAAACAGGGCAATGCCTTCGAGGCCCATCTGATACAACTGCGACGGATGGCGTGCAATGCCATCGCCCGCCTGGGGAAACACCATCCCCCAAGGCAAATCGGTAGGTCGACCCCACAGTTCACCGTTAATGAAATTGCCCAGGCGCCCGGCCCCCAGGCCCAGGGGTATGAGCGGCGCGACGAAATCGCCGATTTCCAAAAGCGTCTTCCGGCGCTGACGCGCGAAGAGAAAAAGCACCACGATTACGCCGATCAGGCCGCCGTGAAATGACATCCCGCCTTGCCATAGATAAAATATCTCGATGGGGTTCGCCAGATACTCGGCGGGCTTATAGAACAGGACATAGCCTAGGCGGCCCCCCGCCACCACCCCCAGGACGCTGTAGAAAATGATATCTTCAAGGTCGCGCAAGGTGAAGTTGCCTTGGCCGCGGCTGATGCGCCAGCGTCCCAGGAACCAAACCAATGCAAAGCCGGTCAAGTACATGAGGCCGTACCAATGAATGGCAACGGGACCTATCTGTAGCGCAACGGGATCGATTTCAGGGTATTGAAGCATAGAGGCACAAGGCTGATATTGGAATATCGCCGATAATACCCTGATATGCATTCTTGCAAGCGGGCTACATCCGCGCTTGTTATTCTTCACGTGGTCAGGTGCACTTTTATGTTTTCAATCAGGTTGGTGGCTTTGTTGTTTGGTTTTGGAGCTTTGGGCAGCGCAAGCGCCGCATCGGATCAGGCGGTCGGGCAAAGCCTGGCCCAGAGCAGCGCATGCATGGCCTGCCATCAAATCGACCAGAAACGCGTGGGCCCCGCTTTTCGGGTAGTGGCTCAAAAGCTGTCGGGCCTGGAAGGCGCGGAATCGTATCTGGCCAATGCCATCGTCCAGGGCAGCAAGGGCCGATGGGGTGCGGTCCCCATGCCCGCGCAACGCCAGGTCAGCGCGGCGAATGCGCGCCTTATTGCCGCATGGATACTCTCGCTAGACGGGTCGTCGCCGCATGATGCCCAGAAAAAGGAAGGATCATGACTGAAATCGCCGTACTTGGAGGTGGATGTTTTTGGTGTACAGAATCGGTATTCGGATCGCTGCGGGGCGTGCTCGAAGTGACGCCGGGATATGCCGGTGGGCATGTCGATCATCCCACTTACGAACAGGTATGCCGGCAGTCAACGGGCCATATCGAGGTCGTCAACGTTGTGTTCGATCCTGAAACTATCGATTTCAAGACCTTATTGCAGGTGTTCTTTGCCACGCATGATCCGCTTACGCTAGACCGGCAAGGGGCCGATGTGGGCCCGCAGTACGCATCGGCAATTTTCTGCCAGAGCAATCAGCAGAAAGAGGCGGCGCAGCAAGTCATCGACGACGTACAGAAGGAGCTAGGCGCGCCGGTCGTCACCCGACTTTTTGGCGCCGAGCATTTCTGGCCCGCCGAAAGCTATCATCACAACTATTACGAGCAGCATCCGGCGCAAGGGTATTGCCAGGTGGTCATCTCACCCAAGCTTGCAAAGTTGCGCCGACATTTCGGCGCATTGCTGCAGCGCTAAATTTCTGTAGCGGCGCTACGGCTGGCCTGGATTGAGCCGGCTGGTATGCCAACCGCCCCGGTTGGTCAGTCTTGCAAGCACGGCAACGATCACAAGGGTGATGGCGACTCGGCCCACCAGAACCACCCAGATGTTCGCGCCCAGTGCCATGACCAGCAGGGTGTCTTCTATAAGCGAGTGCGATAACGAAAGCCAGGAAAGCGCAAGAAGGCGCGTTCGGGGCGAGAAGTTCTGCGTTGACGCTTCCTCGATAATCAGCGCGCCGCCATAAGTGAGGCCGAGCAGGACGCCAACCGTCGTCACCGGCGCTACGCGGGCATCGAGGCCCGATGCCCGCAGCACGGGCGTCATGGCGGATGTAATGCGTTTGGTAATGCCCAGGCGCTCCAGTGCGTCCAGGACGGTGACCAGGACGACAATAATGCCGAAGGTCAGCATCATCGAGAATGCCGTGGACTGTACCCAATCGAGTATGGGATAGGCGGCGGGCGTAGCCGGCGCCGAACCTCGCATCCATTCGAACGACATCGGGTCCGCGAGGACGCCTGTGAAGTGGCACGCCCACGATACCGCGCCGCCATAGACGATGGCCGTGCCGATGCGCAGCAGGGCAGTGATCCAGAAGCTTGCGCCCGCCCGCCGGACGATGGCTTGTTCAACGGGAATGGCGTGGGCCAATAGCATCATGGCGCCAAGGGCGCTGACCTGGCCGGCCGTAATATCCATGGTGCCCGCAAGCCCGCTTAATGTGGCAATACCGCCATATATGCTGGTCACCAGGGTGGTTGCCCAGATGATCCCGGCCTCGGGGGGCAGGTTCAGCAACGCCATGGCTGGGGCAATGAACCGCCCGACCATATCGACCAGGCCAAAGTGCTGTGCGATCTGGACGACGATCATGACGGGCAGCATAACCTTGGTCACGGTTATGAACATGCGCCAGCTGCGACGCAGCAAGACTACGAAATAGGCCAACATGGTGGTTCTCTGGATGGATAATCCAGGGATTCTATCGGGTATGGCACAAACTCGCGAGTCGGCTGCGTGCCGAGCGGCTTATTCCGTGTCTTTCAGGACTCCGCGACGCATTTGGTCCAGCTCGATCGACTCGAACAACGCCTTGAAATTGCCTTCCCCGAAGCCTTCATTGCCCTTGCGCTGGATGATTTCAAAAAATATGGGTCCGATCTGATTCTCGGTGAATATCTGCAGCAATAGCCCGCCCTGGGATGCGCCATCGAGAAGTATCCGGTTTTCGCGCAGCTTATCGACGTTTTCGCCATGGCCAGGAAGGCGCTTGTCGAGCAGTTCATAGTAGGTGTCCGGTGTATTCAGAAAGCGTAGGCCCGAACGGCGTAGTTGCTCGACCGTATGGTAAATGTCGTTAGTTGCCATGGCGATGTGCTGTATGCCTTCACCGTGATATCGATCCAGGTATTCCTGGATTTGACCTTTCTTCTCCGTTCCCTCTTCATTGATCGGAATACGGATGGATCCGCAGGGCGAAGTCATTGCTTTCGACTTGACGCCGGTTATCTTGCCTTCAATATCGAAATAGCGCAGCTCGCGGAAATTGAACAGGCGTTCGTAGAACTCTGCCCATTCGTCCATGCGGCCTTTGTGTACATTGTGGGTCAAATGATCGACCATGGCCAGGCCGGCCCCCGTGTGATTGGCATCGGCCCGAGCGGTGGCTGCGTCGATCGGTTCAAAATCCACATCGTAGATGCTGATATCGCCTATGCCGCCGTGAGCATGTTTGCCGTGCCAGCGGTCGACGAGGTAAATAAGCGAATCGCCTATGCCTTTTATGGCTGGAATGTTCAGCTCCATGGGGCCGCTGCGGGAATCGAAGCCCCATGCACCGAGGTCTATGGCGCGCTTCCAGGCGTACGCCGCATTCTGTACGCGGAAGGCAATGGCGCAAATAGACGGACCGTGCAGCCGCGCAAAGCGCTGTGCGAATGAATCCGGCTCCGCGTTGATCAGGAAATTGATGCCGCCTTGCCTGTATAGCGTGACATCTTTATTGCGGTGCCGTGCGATGGCCTTGAAGCCTAGCGTCTGGAATACCTTGCCCAGGGCGACGGGGTCGGGAGCGGCGTATTCAATGAATTCGAAACCAGCGGTGCCCATGGGATTGTCCCATGGCTGAAATGATGTGCTCATTACTGCGCTCCAAGACGATAGACGATGTCCAGTGTATAGCCGTCGTCATGAAAACTCATCCCCGGGTTTTGTCGTAGAGGGGGTGGGCGCGGCGCGTTGCCGCACATCGTGGAGGGAGAGCCGTTCTCTGTCCTCTATGCCTCTATATAGAGGCCTCTATATATAGTGCCCTCTATATATAGTGGGCGGTCTCTATATAGTTGGCGGTCTCTATATATAGTGGGCGGTATATATATTAGTTAGCGGCCGGTATCTAATGGTGCTGGCCGAGCGCTGGTATGCCATGCGAGAGGTCCGCGGTGCTGGCGTTGCGGCCTAAAAGCTTCCAGGACGTCGTTGAAACCCGTGCCGCGCTCTAGGTAATCGAGGCCATTCAGGTAATTTGCCACTCAAGGCGAAAATTCTTTCTGCAAGTTGAAAATAATTTCCCCTTGCCCATCAAGGCCTTATGTCATGTCTTGTCATCTTTGTGCCGTATTTGCCGGTGTTTGGCCGGTTTCGGCTTGCGCGGGGCAAAAAAGCTGTGCTATAGTTCTGTTCTTCGCTGCTCACAGCACTAGGGTTTACCCGAAGGCAGGGCGGCAAAGCGCGGCACGGAAAAGCGAAAAGGATGCTTCAGTTTTTCACGGCAGCGAAGCTCAGGCTCCAAGCGGCGGTATCGGTTTTCTGATATAGTAGCGGACTTGATGCGAACGAGTGGTACCGCAGTGGTGCGCCAGGTTGGCGGTTTGTACGTTCTAGGCTTTTCGAGGCCGAAACGAAAAAAACCACCCCCGACTTGACAGACCGAAATAACTGCTTCATACTCTCGTTTCTGTGCTGACACCAGCGCTTCACCGGCAACGGCGAACCACGGGGTGTCAGGCAAGAAAGCAGTAAAGCGGTAAGGCAGCAAAGCAGTAAACGCGGTTCGGGACAAAAGCGGCACGTTCAATTATGTGCTACACTAACCAACCTGCAAGAACACACGCAGTACCGACGGCAAACCCAGGCGACTGGCCCGGGTTTGAGTCACAACGCTCTTTAACAATTTAACAGCCGATAAGTGTGGGCGCTTGGAATGAGTGTGCAAACCCTTCTCACGAGGGGTTCGCCAAATTTATATCAAGTGCTCGCACATTGAAGAAGTAAGGTTTTAAAGCAATTTAGAACCGGTCTTTTTCTTTGAGTAGCAGCGACGTATGACCTCTCGCCCCGTTAAACGGGCGGGTTGGAAATTACGATTTTTATACAGAGATTAAACTGAAGAGTTTGATCCTGGCTCAGATTGAACGCTAGCGGGATGCTTTACACATGCAAGTCGAACGGCAGCGCGGACTTCGGTCTGGCGGCGAGTGGCGAACGGGTGAGT
>DATJBV010000009.1:0-196532 GCA_035515055.1 Candidimonas sp. | reverse complement strand
ACGGTAATGTAGGGTCAGGTAGGAGTCTGGGCGAACCGAAGCTGTGGCGGAAGTAGAGGTAGAGGTCAAAATCTGTCACCGTAAAGGATCATTAGCACCCGCCATTTTAAAGCCTCTTGGCGCACTTCACACTTATACCCCCTGCAAGCAATCATTTTAAGCGTCCTTTAACGCCTGGGATAAATAGGATCGCGCAGTGACAAGAGGCCGCAGACTAGCTGCCGGGCTTGCTTGCGACGGCCGTCGTCCAGCGCACGATCTCATCCGCGGATGCGGAGGGCGCCCCCAAGTGGGAGGCATTCGGCTCATAGAGCTTGGTCAGTGCGTGACGGGGCAGGGAGTGGAACATAGCCTGCTTGGTTCTTAACAAGCCTTTATAGTCGCCTGTGGGCGCAACATGCAGCACCGGCGTTTGAGGATCCATGTTGCGGGCGGCAATTCCGTGGTTCATGGCGCCGTCGGGATCGAACCAGTCAAGGTAGATGGCGGCGGTGGTGGTTATCGGAGTCAGTCCTTTGCTGCCTTCATAATCGAAGAACTTCTCTTTGACAGCCCCCTGCCCCTCCGCAACCATTTTCCTTGCCAGTTGCACCGACGGACCAAGCTTTCCAACAAACGTCGGCGAACCGACATCGCCCCCGGGCGCCATGGCGATGATTCCATCGACGCGATGCTTGCTGCCGTAATGCAGCGCAAATACACCGCCCTGGCTGTGCCCCGCAACGAATAGCGTTTTGGCGCCCCGGCTCCGCAGATCGACGAGCGCTGCGTCGATTTCCTTTTCCGCGCTTGCCACATCCACGTCGTAATTCCGTGTCCCCGACCAAGGCATTTGGACGTTGGCGACGGCATAGCCTTTTCCTTGCAAGGATGACGCCAGCGACGAAACATGGCGCGTCGGCGACCCGCCTTTGCCATGCATGATGACAACCCCCATGCCGTTCGAGGGCGTGCTTGATGATGACGTGGTCGCGCAGCCGCCAAGCCCCGCCATGATGAATGCGCCGACTATGACGGCACCGATGCGAATTGCTCTGATCATGCTTTCTCCATGGCTTGCCGATAAGCATCGTCGCGCCGGTTAAAGTACGTTTTTGATACAAAATGATTCAACTGTGCATTATCCATGTTTGAAGCGTTTACACAACTGGAGGGATAAAAGCGTTCACTGCACCGGGAGCAGCGCGGAAAATCTGTCACCGTAGAGGATCATCTACCGTCCCGCACCTCCGAGCCCATCATGACAATTCACATGCCCAGTCCAAAAACCGAGCGTCCCAGGGAGCGATTGCTTGCCCACGGATCCCACGTTCTAACCTCAGCCGAACTGCTTGCCATCATCCTTCGCACAGGCTTCAGTGGTTGCGATGCTGTCAGCCTGGGGCACAGGCTTATCGAGCAATTCGGTGGTTTACGCGGGTTGTTGTCCGCCGATCCTCAAACGTTGATGGGCGTCAGCGGACTGGGCGTCGCCAAAACCTGCGAACTGATTGCCATCAACGAGCTGAACCGCCGCGCTCTGGAAGAAGATTTGAAATTAGGCCACGCGCTGGATCAACCGCAACGCGTCAAGCACTACTGCACGGCCAAACTGGGAAATTTATCGGTCGAACATTGCATGGCCTTGTACCTGGACAGCCAGTTTCGCCTGATCACCTGCGAAGAAATCTCCAAAGGCACATTGACCCAGGCGTCGGTGTATCCGCGCGAAGTCATCAAGGCCGGCCTGAAACACCATGCGGCTGCTTTGATCCTTGCTCATAACCATCCGTCCGGCGTGGCCGAGCCCAGCCAAGCCGACCTGGCCCTGACCAGGCACCTGAAAAATGCGCTGTCGCTCGTCGATATCAGGTTGCTGGATCACCTTATTGTGACAGCGTCTGGTGCGATATCTCTGGCCGAGCGCGGTCAGCTGTAGGAAAAAGTGCGAAATATGCTAAACTCTTTTGCTACTTTGGATACGTGGCTAGTCACATACCGCTAGCTGGCGACCCGCCCTAAATGGATAAGACAGGAATCGATCATGAAAGAAGGCATCCACCCCGAATACCGCGACGTGGTGTTTCTGGATCAACAGACAGGCACAAAATTCATTTCGCGCTCGACGCTGCATAGCCGCGAAACGGTCGAACTAGACGGTAAAACATACCCCTTGTTCAAGTGCGAAGTTACGTCCGAATCGCACCCTTTCTACACCGGTGCGCAAACACGCATCGTGGAAACCGGCCGCGTCGAGAAATTCCGCGCCCGTTTTGCACGCACCACGGGCACGACCGCGCGCAAGGCTTCCTAGGCCTTCAGCCGTACGCCCGCGATTGCCAAAGGCAGCCTTCGGGCTGCCTTTTTAATTTAAGATACTCTCATCTACCCGTATTGGGGCGCGTCCTGTGTCTTCGAATGACTGTCCTTCCACCCCCGCACGCCTGACCGCGACGGCAACCGTCAAGCTGCCCAGGCTGTTTCTATTGGTGGTAGGCGTCATATATATTCTGTCGGGCCTGTTCTTCCGCGATCCCTGGAAAACGGACGACGTCGTCGGCATTGCCACCATGCTGACGGCCCTGAACGGCGATTCCGCCGCGATGCTGCTGCCGCAAGTGGGTGTATTGGCCCACGCCCAGGATGGACCGCTGATCACATGGGTCGGCGCCTTCAGCATTTGGTTGTTCGCGCCCTTCTTCCAGTTTTTTACCACGCCGCTCGACGCCACCATCATCGCCTCGCGCCTGCCCAACCTGCTCTGGTTCGGAGTGCTGACAGGGTCGGTATGGTACGGCAGCTACTTGCTGGGCCGCCGGCCGGAGCCGCAGCCGCTCGCCCTGCCTTTCGGCGGAGAACCCGAAGTCAACGATTACGGACGCATGATCGCCGATGCCGCCCTGCTGCTCATCGTCGCAACGGTGGGCATCGTGTGGCGCATGCATGAAACGTCGGAAGTGCCGGCAATAATCGCGTTCCAGGCGCTGGCCTTTTATGCCGTGGCTCGTATGCTCGACCACCCTTTGTCCGGCGCCGTCACGCTGGGCCTTGCCCTGGGTGCCGCCTTCCTGACGCGCGGCTGGATCGGCGCGCTGCCTATCATGCTGGCCGTCCCCTTCATTTTTCGCCCACGCAGTGTCTTGTGGCAAGAGAAAAAGTGGCTGCTCGTCACGGCGGCCATCTGCGTGACCATGATGCTGCTGTGGTGGATACCGGCACGCCTGCACGGGGAATACTGGACCCGAAACTGGCTGTTGTGGAATGTGCAGTCGTTCAGTTGGCCCAAATATGACGTGATGCTGCGCGCCATCCGCGATCTGCCATGGTTCCTGTGGCCGACATGGCCATTTGCGCTGCTTGCCTTGTGGCGCTGGCGTTCGTGGTGGGTGGCGCCGCATATCTGGATCCCCCTGATGTTCGCGGTATGGCCCTTGGTGACCATCGTGTTCCTGGCCGATGTCTTCGAGCCCGAATATGCATTGCTAGCCGTGCCCTGCGCCATTCTTGCCGCCTTTGCCCTGCCCACCTTGCGCCGGGGCGTGGTCAATTCGCTGGACTGGTTCGCCGTCATGTGCTTTTCGCTTAGTGCCACCACCGTATGGCTGGGATGGATTGCGCTGCAAACTGGATGGCCCCGGCAAATTGCCCACAATATCGCCAGACAAACGCGCGGCTACGAAGCCAGTGTGTCATGGACGGGTGTCCTTATCGCCGTGGCTGGTACGCTCGCCTGGGTCGCCCTGGTCCGCTGGCGACTGCATACGAAGCCGGCGGCGCTTTGGCGCGGGACCGTCTTGTCGGCTGGCGGGTTGATCGTTACCTGGCTGCTGCTGGTTACCTTATGGATGCCTGTCCTGGATTACGTGCGCAGCTATCGTGGGGTGTCCGCGCAACTGGCAGATGCCTTGCAAACGCATAAGGGACCCAAGGAATGCGTACGGGCCCTCGGCCTGGGCACCGGCCAGCGTGCATCTTTCCTGGTATTCGATGAAATCGACTTCAGCTACGATTCCGGGTGCCAGTTGGTGCTGCAGCAAACGTCGGTGGAAAGCCTTGCACAAGGCCTGGCTGGGTATTCCGACTCGGCCGAGGTCATCTGGCAAGGAAAACGCGGCGCCGACCGTCACGAAATCTTTCGTTTGCTGCGTATTGGAAAACCATGAGCGCAACCGCTCCTGAAGCCGATCGCTCCAGGTCATATGTAAAAGAAATCCTGCGCCAGGCCTGGCCGGTGCTGGTCAGTTCATGGGCAAGCGTCGTATTCGGCGTCATCGACACCGCCATGGCCGGACATGCCAGCGCAGCCGACTTGCAGGCCATGGCGCTGGCCGTTTCCATTTACTTGACCGTGTTCATTGGGCTGATGGGCGCGGTCCATGCCCTCATTCCAATTATTGGACAACTATTCGGCGCCCGGCGCTATCTCGATGTCGGAAAGGCATGGGGCCAGGGGGTCTGGATGGCGCTGGGGCTGTCTGTTGTCGGATCGGCCGCCATGATCTTTCCCAACGCCTGGCTGCTGCTTTCGGGCGACGTCGATCCCGCCGTGCGCGACGGCGTGACGTGGTATTTGCGTGCGCTGATCCTGGCGTTGCCCGCCTCGCTAATGTTTCGCACGATTTATGCATTGGGCACGGCTGTTTCCCGCCCCAAGACCGTCATGGTCATCAACCTGGCGAGCGTAGCCTTCAAGTTGTTTTTCAACTGGATCTTCATGTTCGGCAAGTTGGGCCTACCCGCGATGGGTGCGGCTGGCGCCGGCTTGTCCACCGCCGTTGTCAGCTGGCTGACCCTGGGCGCCGGCGTGTGGGCCATTTATCACGATTCGTACTTCCTGCGCTTCAAGCCAACCCTGGGCCGCCCCCGGTGGACAAGCCAAAAGGAACTCCTGCGCCTGGGCATTCCCATGGGCGCCTCGTATTTCATCGAAATTTGCGCCTTCAGTTTCATGGCATTGCTGGTCGCGCGTGAAGGCATGTTCGTTACCGGCGGGCATCAAATCATGTCAAACCTGGCGGCCTTGTGCTACATGATGCCCATGGCTATCGGTATTGCGACCGCGTCGTTGACAGCGCAAGCCATAGGAGCACGCGACATGTTGCGGGCACGCAAGACCGGACAGGCCGGTATTGCCATAGCGATAATAGGCGCAGTGTGCACAGCCGGCATGCTGGTGTTCGGCAAAGCGACCATTTTGAAGGCATACACGGATGATTGGCGGGTGGCCGCCGTGGCCGCCACCCTGCTTCAACTGCTCCCATGGTTCCACCTGTGCGATGCCATGCAGTGCATGGGCTCATACTTGCTGCGCGCCTATAAAGTCGCCATCGTTCCCCTAATACTCCAAATCGTGGCGTTGACCGGCCTCGGCCTCATCGGTGGCTGGTGGCTGGGATTCGGACCTGGCGCCGGCACACTGCTGCCCGTGATCGGCTACGTCATGCCGGGCGCCCCCGCCGGCGCCGCCACCATGTGGCTGATGGCCCTCACTGGACTATTGCTGTCGGCCATCCTTCTCTTTGGCTGGTACGGGCATATTGTGCGGCAACATGCCCGCCGCAGCGCATGAGATGTTTCTTCAGGCCGCCGACGCCATAGCCGGGGGCGTGGCTTCAGCTTCGTCCGGAGCACCTTCGATCGCGGGCGTCACCAATTCAACAACCTTGCTACGCGACAACATCCCCAGAAACTCATCGTTTTCACCCGTCACCGCCAAGGGTTCCGTGCTCCGAAGCATGCGTCCGAGTACCTCATCCAGACCAGCCGTTGCGGGAACCGACGCCATATCCTCGATATAGCGGGCTATATCTCGCGCGCCGTCGCGCATGGCACGGTCGGCCGCGGTCCTGGTAATTATTCCGGCCAGACGCTTGCCGTCCAATACCGCCGTGTAGTTGAAACGCATGGCTGCCATGCGTTCCATGGCGTGGCTTGGACGGGAACGCATGGTCAGCGTCAATGACGGTTCGTTGCACGCATGTGCCGCATTCAACACCTTGCCCCGGTTAACGTCCTGCAGAAATGACTGCACGTAATCATCGGCCGGCGCCAGCAGGATATCTTCCGGCGTGCCTTCCTGGACGAGCTCGCCGCCCTTCAGGATGGCAATACGGTTACCAAGTCGCAGCGCCTCATCGAGATCGTGCGTGATAAAGACGATGGTCTTGTTCAATTGCGCCTGCAATTGCAGCAACTGATCCTGCATCTCGCGGCGTATCAGGGGATCGAGCGCCGAAAACGCTTCGTCCATCAAGAGAATTTCCGCGTCGGTGGCCAATGCTCGCGCCAATCCAACACGTTGTTGCATACCGCCGGAAAGCTGATGGGGGTACTGGTTCCCCAAGCCCACCAGCCCAACTTGCTCGAGCCAATGCTGTGCGCGTTTGCGGCGCTCCTCCTTGCCGACGCCCTGTACTTTCAATCCATAGGCGACATTTTCAATGACCGTTCGGTGGGGAAAGAGCCCGAAGCGCTGGAACACCATGCTCATTTTTTGCTGCCGGAACTTCTCCAGTGCGGACTTTCCCAGCGTAACAACGTCGACTCCGTCGACCAGTATCTGACCGGCGCTAGGTTCGATGAGCCGATTGAAGTGGCGGATCAGGGTGGACTTTCCGGACCCCGACAATCCCATAATCACATAAATACTGCCTTCTTCAATAGAGAGGCTGATATCGCGCAGCCCCAGCGTGTGGCCGGTCTGCGCCAACAAGTCTTCCTTGCTGATGCCGCCGCGCACCTTATCGAGCCAGCGTTCGGGGCGAGGGCCGAATATCTTGAAAATATTGCGCACTTCAATTTTGGTCATATCAGGCTCCCTTATGCTGACGTTGACCGAACGCCTGCGTGATGCGGTCAAAGACAATCGCAAGTATCACAATACCCAGGCCCGCCAGCACACCGCGGCCCACCTGAAGGCGGTTGATTCCCTGCAGCACCTCGTAACCCAGGCCGCGCACCCCTATCATGGACGCAATGACCACCATGGCCAGGGCCATCATGGTCGTCTGATTGATACCCGCCATGATATTAGGCATGGCCAGCGGCAGCTGTACGCCAAACAGCTGTTTTGTGCGGTTGGCACCGAATGCGCGAGAGGCTTCAAGCACTTCGGAGTCCACCAGACGAATACCGAGATCGGTCAGGCGGATGACGGGCGGCACGGCATAAATAACCGTGGCGATGATCGCCGCGATCTTGCCCAAATTGAACAGCATGACGACCGGTATGAGGTAGACGAAGCTGGGCATGGTTTGCATGACGTCGAGGACGGGTAGCATGATGGTGCGCAGCCATTTCAAGCTTGCCATCATGATGCCCAGGGGTATGCCGATGGCAACGGATATAAGTACCGCGACGATCATGAGCGACAGGGTTTGCATGGCGGCATCCCACAGGCCGATCACGCCTATCATGCATAGCATGCCGCCTATGATCAACGAGAAACCGATACGGCGACTGGCTAGCCAGGCCAAACCCATGATGGCGAAGATGACAGTCCACCAAGGGGAATACCGCAGGACCTGATCCATCCAGATCAAGAGGTCGAGCAGTGGCTGCGTGAGCGAACGCAGCAGTTCTGAATAGTTGCTTACGATGTTACCGACGAAGCCGTCGATGGGGGCGCGCAAAGCGCGCGGGGCAATAATTTCGGGAAACATAAATCCAACTCCATAAAATTCGAAAAGGCGGCGAACTTGTGGTTCGCCGCCGGATGACTTGCCGAGTGTCGACCCGGACGGCCTCGAAGAGGCCTTCAGTCACGAATGCTAAAGAGCTGCTTTTACGCGTGTGGCGACATCGGCCGGCAACCACTTGCCCCAAATATCGCCTTCATTTTGCAGAAACCACTTGGCGACGTCAGCCGGTTCGCCTTCGGTCTCTTCCATGTGCGCCATGACCTTGTCCATGACGGGCAATGGAACGGACACATTTCCCAGGAATTTAGTCAGTTCAGGGGCGTCTTGGGTAAATTTGGTTGTGACGGCGGTGAATACCGGGTTGTCCGGATAGGCGGTGGGCTCCGGGTTGGCGCATTCGGGATCCGTCAGGCACGTATGCTTGGCCTTGTCGTACGCGGGCAGTTCGAGTTTGACCAGATCCATCGACCCGACGAGTGGCGTGGGATACCAGTAATAGAACGCCATGTTTTCTTTGCGGTTATAGGCCGCGGTCAATGCGGCTTTCTGGGTGGCGCCGGTACCGGGAGAAAACAAGGTGAAGGAATCGTCCAGGTTTAGTGCCTTGAACAGGTTGCCGCTGACAACCTCACAGCCCCAACCCGCCGGGCACCCATAGAAGCGGCCCTTGCTGGGTTCTTCGGGATCCTTGAACTCATCCTTGAATTTTGGCAAGTCGGCCGCGGACTTGAGGTCGGGAAGACGCTCGGCCGTATATCGAGGAATGAACCAGGCTTCCCCGCCCATATAAATATCGCCGATGCGTTTTACTTTCCCCGAGGCTTCGGCCTTGGCCCAGGGATCGGCCACACTGTTCAACCAGATTTCGGTATTGACGTCAAGGTCGCCGCGCTCGAGGGCGGCAAGGGCCGGGAGCGTTTCGACGGGTAAAACCTCCGACTTACAGCCGTAGCCATTTTCTGCAATGAAACGTTCGACTTCGACCAGGACCAGATTGGATTCCCAGTTCATGCCGCCGAATTTGATCGGACGATCGATTTCGCATTTGGGATTTTCCGCGGCGCTCGCCGTGCTGGCCAAACCAGTAGCGCCGAAGAGTACAGTCGCCAGACTGAGACCAAGGGCGATTCGGGTGAATCGCGAGGGAACGTTCGAGAGAAACGTTATATGTGAAGGGTTCACACGAGTGGACATGGCTGTTTGCCTCCTAAGTTGCATGGACGCACATGGTTGTTGACCAATGCGCCAGGGCTAAGGGGGTGTGCGGAAGACGGATGGCCGCCGATACAGACCGAACTAGCGAGATGAGTTAAAAAAACTCGTTGACAGGTAATGGGGCCGGGTGACCCACCATACGCCAGGATTGACTTAAACCGTTAGGTTGGCAGCAGTTTACGAGAAATTGACGGCAAATGAAACCCGGTACTATCCCGGTCAGCTATTCGTACATGTAATCACGCCGCCATGGGTAGGAAAGATCGGGCGGGAAATTCAGTTCGTCATGCCGTCCGTGCGTGCGGGGCTGGGCCAAGATTTGATGCAACGCGATCCATCCGTGTTCGAAGCCCATGGCGCATCCCGCCAGGTACATGCGGTAGGCACGCAGCGCACGTTCGCCCTGGTCACCGGGCAAGGTCAGGCGGGCCTGGGGAAGCTGCGCTTCCAGCGCGTCGCTCCAGGCCCACAGAGTACGTGCGTAGTGGGGCCGCAGGTTCTCCACGTCCACATCTTCGAGCCCGCCTTCCGCAAGACGGCCCAAGACATGGCTGATATGAGTAAGTTCGCCACCGGGGAAAATGTATTTTTCGATGAATTCGCCCATGCCGGCGCCCAGCTCGGCATTGTCGACACCCCCCGCCGTAATGCCGTGATTCAAGATAAGGCCGCCTGGCCTTACCAGCCGGTTCAAGGTGGCGAAATACTGGCCTAGTTGCGCACGTCCGACGTGCTCGAACATGCCTACGGACGCGATCTTGTCGTACGGTCGCGCGGTGTCGAGCTTGCGATAATCCAGTAGTTCCATACGCACACGCCCGCTTAAGCCTTTTTCGGCAATCAGGCGGTTGACGTGTGCGTGTTGGTTTCGAGACAGCGTGATCCCCGTGGCATCCACTCCGTAATTCTCGGCGGCCCAAAGGAGTAACCCACCCCAGCCCGCGCCCACATCCAGAAAGCGCTCGCCGCGGGCCAGGCGAAGCTTGCGGCAGATGTGGTCCAGCTTGGCCTCCTGAGCCTGGGCGATGGTTAATTCCGGCGTTCGGAAATAGGCGCAGGAATAGACGCGCCGGGGATCGAGCCATAACGCGTAAAAATCATCCGATAAGTCATAATGAAACTGCACCTGGCGCGCGTCCCGTTCGACGGAGTGACGCCAGACGGAAAGGAGCCGCCGTATAAGTTCGGTGAGGCGCCCCACACGCGCCGCTTCGATAGGCGACCCAGGCAGAATAGCGGCAGCCAGCCGCATCAGGTCGCGCATCGATCCGTCGACATCGAACTTTCCTTCGACGTAGTCTTCGCCTAACTGGCCCACTTGCCCAGCGGCAAGATTGGCCAATACCGACTTGTCCTTGATGACCAGGCGTATATTCGCACCAGCAACGCCCTGAATTTGACCGTCAGGCATGACCAATTGCACGGGCAAAGGTAGCGACGCCAGCTTGTTTTCCACGATAGCCAAGACCGAGCTCAAGATCGACTCCTCATAACAAAACGTGCGTGAGCAAAAATAGTGCCATAGATCGCCCGGGAAGGAAATGCGCTGTGGTCCCCATGCTAAGATTCAGACCGATATCGTCAGCCGCCATACATGCCCCAAGAATACCAACCTCTAGTCGCCATACCCCGCTGGCTGTTTCTCATGGGCCTGCTCACGGCACTGGGCCCGCTCGCGATCGACATGTACCTGCCGGCCTTCCCGGCTATTGCACACGGCCTGGGCACGACGCCGGGCCATGTGGAACGCACGCTTGCCGGCTATTTGTTCGGGCTGGCGATGGCCCAGCTGTTCTATGGCCCTTTCGCCGACCGTTACGGTCGCAAGAAGCCGTTGATCGCGGGCCTGATTATCTTCATTGGCGCATCGATTGGCTGCGCATTCACCACGAATATCGAACACCTGACCTGGTGGCGTGTCGCCCAGGCATTCGGCGGCGCCGCCGGCCTGGTCATTCCCCGTGCCGTCATCCGGGACAACTTCGATACGCGCGACGCGTCGAAGGCGTTATCGGTACTCCTGCTCGTCATGGGAGTGACCCCCATACTCGCGCCCATCCTGGGCGGCCAAGTGTTGGTATTCGCCAATTGGCGCTGGATTTTCGGCATCATGGCGGGTTGCGGCGGCGTCCTTCTACTTGCGGTCATTATCACCATGCGGGAAAGCCTCAAGCCGCAACGCGTCATTCCGCTGGGCGTCGCTATCATCGGGCGTAATTACCTGGCGCTCTTGCGGCATAAACAGTTCATGTGTTATTCGCTGGCGGGCGGCTTCGGCTCAGCCGGCATGTTCGCGTACATTGCGGGATCGCCGCGAATATTCATCGAAATTTTTCAGGTCGATCCGCAATACTTCGGTTTTCTTTTTGGCGTGAATGCGGCCGCGCTTATTATTGCGTCGCAAGTCAGCGCCCGGCTGCTTAACCGCCATAGCCCGCAATCATTGTTGAAAAGGGCGCAGATCTCTCTTGCCCTTATGACACTACTTGGGCTCGCGCTTACCCTGACCGGGACCATAACGCTGCCGCTGCTCATGATCTGTTTGACGGGCTTCATGGCCAGCCAAGGCTTCGTCAACCCGAATGCCGCCGCGTTGGCGCTAACCCAGCAAGGCAAGCGCCTGGGCGTGGCTTCAGCGCTGATGGGCACGTTGCAAATGCTATGCGGCGCAACGGCCGGCCTTGTTGTGAGTGTTTGGCAAGCACCATCCGCGCTTCCACTTACCGGTACACTGGCATTGTGCGCCTGCTTATCGTGGTTATTTGGACGCATGGCGTTCAAAGCGACTTGATCAAACTGTCTGAACATTATAGAATGTCAGGCTTCACAGATACACGGTCATTACTTTTTTTCCGCTTTCCATACCTGCGGGGCCGACTCAAGCAAATTATCAAGGGGTATTACCATGGCACGCGTATGCCAAGTTACCGGCAAAGGCCCAATGGTGGGCAACAATGTTTCGCACGCAAACAATAAAACCAAGCGTCGCTTTTTACCTAACTTGCAATCGCGTCGTTTCTGGGTCGAAAGCGAAAACCGCTGGGTTCGCCTGCGTGTTTCGACCAACGCACTGCGTACCATCGACAAGAACGGCATCGACTCCGTCCTGGCCGACTTGCGTGCCCGTGGCGTTCGTGGCGCCTAAGCGCCTCTAGCGATCTAACCTTAAGGAGCTTCACATGGCAAAAGGTATACGCGAGAAGATCAAACTCGAATCCACCGCCGGCACGGGTCACTTCTACACGACCACCAAGAACAAACGCAACATGCCCGAGAAAATGCTGATCAAGAAATTTGATCCCGTTGCTCGCAAGCACGTCGACTACAAGGAAATGAAGCTTAAATAAGCCTCAGCCCATATAAGTGGCGCCTTGTAAACCCTGCCTCGGCAGGGTTTTTTGCTTTCCGCTTCCCTGCATGTGAATGCCTTTGCGCGGGGCATCTATAATGTACGGTTTGCACAACCCATCATAAAGCACGGATCTCATGCAGGAACGTTATAGCCCGACCGCAGTAGAACAAGCCTCTCACCAGAACTGGGAAGCGCGCGACGCCTACCGCGTCACCGAATACGCCAAGGCGGCCGATGGATCGCTCAAGCCCAAGTTCTACGCGTGTTCGATGTTGCCCTACCCCAGCGGCAAGCTCCACATGGGCCATGTGCGCAACTACACCATCAACGACATGATGGCGCGCCAGTTGCGCATGCGCGGCTATAACGTATTAATGCCCATGGGATGGGACGCGTTCGGCATGCCGGCGGAAAACGCGGCCATGAAATCGAAGGTGCCTCCAGCCAAATGGACCTACGACAACATTGCCTACATGAAGAAGCAAATGCAGGCCATGGGGCTCGCGATCGACTGGTCGCGCGAAATGTGCGCTTGCGACCCGAAATACTACAAGTGGAACCAGTGGCTGTTCCTGAAGATGCTGGAAAAAGGCATCGCTTACCGCAAGACCCAGGTTGTCAATTGGGATCCGGTCGACCAGACCGTGCTCGCCAACGAACAAGTCATCGACGGCCGTGGATGGCGCTCCGGCGCCCCCGTTGAGAAACGCGAGATCCCAGGTTACTACCTGCGCATCACCGACTACACGGAAGAATTGCTCGATCAGGTCAAGAACGGCCTGCCTGGCTGGCCCGAACGCGTCCGCCTCATGCAGGAGAACTGGATCGGCAAAAGCGAGGGCGTGCGCTTCGCGTTCCCGCACACGATATGCGATACGGCCGGCAAGCTAATACAAGACGGCCGGCTATATGTATTCACGACGCGCGCCGACACGATCATGGGCGTGACCTTTTGCGCAGTCGCGCCGGAGCATCCGTTAGCGACCCACGCGGCTCAAGGCAACCCGGCATTGGCCGGCTTCATCGAGTCATGCAAGCAAGGCGGAACGACTGAAGCGGAATTGGCCACGCGCGACAAGGAAGGCATGCCCACGGGGCTGTCGGTCACTCACCCGCTGACTGGCGAACAAATCCAGGTCTGGGTAGGCAATTATGTCCTGATGACCTACGGCGATGGCGCCGTCATGGGCGTACCTGGCCACGACGAGCGCGACTTCGCCTTTGCCCGCAAATACGGATTACCCATCCAGGACGTCATCGCCGCCGAGGGCAAGACCTACAGCACGGAACAATGGCAAGAGTGGTACGGCGACAAGCAACACGGCCATACCGTAAATTCGGGCAAGTACGACGGTTTGACGCCTGTGCAAGCCGCGGACGCTGTGGCTACCGACCTTGCCGCTCAGGGCCTGGGCGAGAAACAGACCACCTGGCGCCTGCGCGACTGGGGCGTCTCCCGCCAGCGCTATTGGGGAACGCCCATCCCCATCATTCACTGCCCCGACTGTGGTCCTGTGCCCGTGCCAGAGAAAGACCTTCCAGTCGTCCTACCGGACGACCTCGTGCCGGACGGCAGCGGAAATCCGCTTGCGAAGCACGAGGGATTCCTCTCCTGCCATTGCCCGAAGTGCGGGACATCGGCACGCCGGGAAACCGATACGATGGATACCTTCGTCGATTCATCGTGGTATTTCATGCGCTATACCTCGCCAGGCAACGACCAGGCCATGGTGGACGAGCGCAACGATTACTGGATGCCGATGGATCAGTACATTGGCGGCATCGAGCACGCCGTGCTGCATCTGTTGTATGCACGATTCTGGACGCGTGTCATGCGCGACCTTGGCCTAGTCAAGTTCGATGAACCCTTCACGCGGCTGCTCTGCCAGGGCATGGTGTTGAATCACATCTATTCGCGCAAGACTGACCAGGGCGCGGTCGAATATTTTTGGCCCGACGAAGTGGAGAACACCTACGACGCCAAAGGCGCCATCGTAGGTGCCACCCGCCTGTCTGACGGAACGCCCGTGCAGTACGGCGGCATTGGCACCATGTCCAAATCAAAAAACAACGGGGTCGATCCACAGTCGCTCATCGATAGCATGGGCGCGGACACCGCGCGTCTGTTCGTCATGTTCGCCAGCCCGCCGGAACAAACCCTCGAGTGGTCGGACTCGGGCGTCGACGGTTCGCACCGGTTCCTGCGCCGCCTATGGACCTTTTGCTATAACCAGCAAGCCGTGGTGCTTGCGGCACAAGAAGGCGCCCCTGACTGGACGCAAGCCGACAACGCGGCCAAGACCTTGCGCCGCGAAATTCATGGCCTGCTGAAACAAGCCGACTACGATTACCAGCGCATCCAGTACAACACGGTCGTTTCAACATGCATGAAAATGCTCAATATACTGGAAGCGGCCAAGCTCCCAGACACCGCTGTGGCGGGACGGGCCCTGGCCGAAGCTGTCTCCATCCTGCTGCGCGTGCTGTATCCGGTGGTTCCGCATATTACGTGGCAGTTATGGAACGACCTGGGCTACAGCCCCGTTTTTGGCGACCTGCTCGATGCGCCTTGGCCCAAGGTCGACGACGCCGCCCTTATCGCCGACGAGATTGAATTCATGCTGCAAATCAATGGCAAACTACGCGGGGCGATCAAGGTGGCCCATGGCGCCAGCAAAGAGCAAATCGAACAGGTCGCGCTTGCCCATGAAGCAGCCGACAAGTTCCTGGAGGGACGTCCACCCAAACGCGTTATCGTCGTCCCCGCTAAACTCGTCAACATTGTCGGATAAAATCAGGCATGCAAAGCCCTACGCACCCGTTGTCCCCGCTTTCCTGGCCATCGCAACGTTACTGGCGCGGGCTGGCCTGCGTTGCGCTCTGCGTATTGCTGGCCGCCTGCGGTTTTCGGTTGAAAGGTGTCTCGCCGCTGCCGTTCACCACCATCTATACCAACATCACGGAGAACTCGGCGTTCGGCGCATCCATGCGCCGGGCCGTCATTGCCAGTTCGCCCAACACCCGTTTTGTGAGCGAGCCAGCCGATGCGCAGGTCAAGCTTTTGCAGCTGTCCAATCACCAGTCATTGCACGAGCTGTCCATCAATGCCCAAGGGCAGGTCGAAGAGTACGAGCTCAACCTCGAGTTCATCTTTCAGTTGACCGACGCGCAAAATCACTTGCTGTTGCCTCCTACAACCATCCGCTCGACGCGTGAAGTTCCCTACGACCCCAACATCGTGCAGGCTAAACAAGGCGAAATCGCCACAGTGTTCCTGGAAATGGAGCAATCGCTCGTTGATCGCATCGTTCGCCTGCTGACATCGCCTGATGTCGTCCAGGCCTTTGCCAACGCCGAGTCTTTACCCGTCGACGAAAATCCCGCCAGCACGGCGCCCTTGCCGTCTTCGCAGCCAACTCCCTCGGTCACGCCATGGGGTTCCCCTCGCATCGAGTCGGGTGCGGGCATGCGCTAGCGCCCATGGGACGCCGACTGGATATCAATGGTCTTGCTCAACAGCTCAAGGCGACGCCGCCTGCGCTGGACCCGCTCTACATTGTCTCGGGCGACGAGCCTCTACTTGTGACCGAAGCGTCAGACGGGCTGAGGTCCGGCGCCGGGCGGGCGGGCTATGCCGAGCGCATCAGCTTGATCATGGATGCGCGCAGCGACTGGTCGGCCCTGATAGGCGCCACCCAGAACGTATCGCTATTCGGGGAGCGTCGGCTTATTGACGTTGCCATCCCCACAGGGAAGCCGGGAAGATACGGCGCCGACACTCTGCAGAAGTTGTGCGCAATGCTCCATGATGGGCGGCTCGTCGATACCATCGTAATGATAAGCCTGCCCCGCCTGGACAAGGCCACCCGCGGCGCCAAGTGGGCCGAGCAACTTGCACAAACCGGCACGTGGGTCGACATTGCAACTATAGAGCGCCAGCAGTTGCCTCGTTGGATAGGCGAGCGCCTGGCACGCCAGGAGCAGCAGCTCGACTCGGCCACGCTGGAATGGATGGCGGACAAAGTCGAAGGCAATCTGCTCGCGGCTTTTCAAGAAGTCCAGAAACTTGCCTTGTTGTATCCCAAGGGCCGCATTGACGCCGCCGATGTCGAACGAGCCGTCCTGAACGTCGCTCGCTACGACGTCTTCGCCTTGCGCGACGCCATGCTCGCCGGCAATGCCGCCCGCGCCCTGACTGTATTGGCCGGGCTGCGCGCCGAGGGCGAGGCGCTCCCCTTGGTATTGTGGGCGGTGGGCGACGAGGTGCGCGTATTGGCGCGCTTGGCCGGAGCGCAGGCCGCCGGACAGGATTTATCATCGGAAATGCGCCGCCAGCGCGTGTTTGGTCCCCGCGAACAACTCCTGCGCCAGGCGCTGAACCGTGTACCGCCCCAGTCCTGGCCCGCAGCGGTGCAGCATGCCCACGATATTGATCGACTCGTGAAAGGGTTGAAGGTTGCGGGCAGGCTCGACGATCCCTGGGAAGAGTTGGCGCGACTTGCCTTGCGCGTTGCGGTAAGCAAAAAGCGGGGATAATTGCGGTAACGCTTCACTACTCCGACTGCCATGACAAAATCTATCGCTTCCGCTATGCCGCCCGACCTGGGCGACACCATTACTTCCGACATCGTTGCGCTGGGCAAGCAAGCGCGCCGGGCCGCACGCATCATGCGCAACGCTTCGGGCAAGGCCAAGGCGGATGCCTTAAGGGCGATGTCCAGGCATTTGCTCGCCAGCCAATCACAGCTACAGGCTGCAAATGAGCAGGACCTGGCATCGGCCCGTGCCAGCAACCTAGCCCCCGCCCTGCTCGACCGCCTGACATTGTCGGACCAGGCCGTTGCAACCATGGCAATCGGCCTGCGGCAGATTGCCGACATGCCCGATCCCATCGGCAGCCTTACCGCAACCACCATGCGGCCAAATGGCATGAGCGTGGCACAAATGCGCGTGCCCTTGGGCGTCATCGGCATTATCTACGAGTCGCGGCCCAACGTAACGGTGGATGCCGCCGCGTTATGCCTGAAGTCGGGTAACGCAACCATACTGCGCGGCGGCAGCGAAGCGTTTCATTCGAACATGGCGCTCGGCGAGATCATCCGCCGCGGCCTGGATGAAGCCGGCCTGCCCCCCCACGCGGTGCAGGTCGTTGCCACCACCGATCGCGCTGCCGTGGGGCAGTTGATTACCCTTACCGACTATATCGACGTGATCGTGCCCCGAGGCGGAAAAGGCCTGATTGCGCGGCTCAGCGCCGAAGCCAAGGTACCGCTCATTAAACACCTGGACGGCAATTGCCACATCTATGTGGATGCAGCCGCCGACCTGGACAAGGCCCACGACATTGCCGTCAACGCCAAGACGTATCGTTACGGCATTTGCGGTGCGATGGAAACGCTGTTGGTTCACGCAGACATCGCGCCGTCGATATTGCCCCGGCTCGGCAAGACCCTGACGGACAAGGGTGTTGAATTACGCGGCTGCGCCCGGACCATGGCCATTCTCCCCCAAGCCAAGGCAGCCACCGAAGAGGACTGGCGTACGGAATACCTGGCGCCCATACTCGCGATCCGGGTGGTCGACAGCCTCGACCAGGCCATCGACCATATCGCCCAGTACAGCTCCGAGCACACCGAGGCGATCGTCACCGAAGACCTGCACGCCGCCACGCGCTTCCAGCGGGAAGTCGACTCCAGTTCGGTCTACGTGAACCTGCCTACGTGCTTTGCCGACGGCTATGAATACGGGCTGGGCGCCGAGATCGGCATTTCGACCAACCGGCTGCACGCCCGCGGTCCTGTCGGCCTGGATGGACTGACTACCTTGAAATGGGTACTTGCCGGCGACGGTCAACTACGCGGGTAAGCCGGCGCCACTATGCTTTGGATCAAAGTCTTTCATCTTCTTTTTGTCACCTCATGGTTTGCCGGCCTGTTTTACCTGCCTCGCATTTACGTAAACCTGGCCCAGGCCCACGATAAGCCCACTGCAACTTGCCTGGTGGGCATGGCACGCCGGCTTTATCGTTTCATGACACCCATTGCCGCCCTGGCAATCGTATTCGGCCTATGGCTCTTCCTGGGCTATGGCATAGGCCAAGGCCAGGCATGGATGCATGCCAAATTGGCCGCCGTCGCGCTGCTGGTCGTTTACCACCTGGCTTGCGGACGCATGCTGAAAAGATTCGAACAAGACAAGAATACTCATAGCCATCGCTATTACCGATGGTTTAACGAAATACCGGTACTTCTGCTGCTGACCGTGATCGCCCTGGTCGTGGCAAGGCCTTTTTAAGCACCCCTGGAATCATGACTGACGTCAAACCCGGCAAGACCCTCACCCTCAAGAAAAAAAACGCGACGGCCGCGCCGAGCGCCGATGCCGAGCCGCGCAAGCGTACGGGCGCCCGCGCGCGCCAGGTGGCGCAGCAGGAACGGCTACGCGACCAACAACGCGCACCGCAACAGCCGCCGCGGCAGGAAGCGGCACCGCAACGGGCCGAGCCCCGGATGTCGCAGGATCATCCGCAGCCGCGCAGCCAACACGATACGCCGCGCGCAGGCGCACGACGTTCGCGCGCACCTGTCGAAACCGAAATTTTTCCTGTCTTTACCCCCTGCCCACAAGGCCTTGAAGACGCCCTAGTGGCGGAAATGCAGGCGCTTGGCTTCGATGATGCTCAGCCGGGCCGCGCCGGCTGCCACTTCCATACCGACTGGACCGGCATACTGCGCGCCAATCTGTATTCCCGGCTCGCCACCCGTGTTCTTGTGCAGGTGGCCCACGGCCCTGCCTACCACGAAGATGACATTCTCGACCTTGCGCTGCGGACACCGTGGGAGCGCTGGTTTGGCGCGGAGCAAACCTTGCGCGTCGATACCTCGGCCATTCGCAGCCCCATGCAAAGCTTGCAGTTTTGCAATCTTCGGGCAAAAGACGGAATTTGCGACCGCCTGCGCGAACGGGAAGGTGAGCGCCCCGACATCGACACCGTTCGCCCAGATGCCCGCGTCCATCTTTTCCTGGATGAGACGACGGCTACTCTCTACCTCGACACCTCTGGCGAGTCTCTCTTCAAGCGCGGCTGGCGGCTCGACAAGGGCGAAGCTCCCTTGCGCGAGAATCTTGCCGCCGGCTTGCTGGCCTTGTCCGGCTGGAATCCCGCCGAGGCATTGATCGACCCATTCTGCGGGAGCGGCACCATATTGATCGAGGCGGCCTGGATAGCGCTCGGTGTTCCGGCAGGTATCTCGAGACCCTTCGGGTTTGAACGGCTGCGCAACCATAACGCACACCACTGGTACGACTTGAAAGATGAAGCCAGATCGCGAATTGCCACGCGTCTCGACAGTCCTATCGTTGGATACGATCTCGATCCGGAAGCCATCGAAGCCGCCCAAAGAAACATGGACCGCGCGGGGCTGGCGCCGGACTGCATCCGATTCAACATAGGCGATGCTCGCTTGGTATCGCCGCCAGCGGAAACGGGATGGTTGGTCACCAATCCACCCTACGGCGAACGCTTGCCGGACGAAGACGATAGCGGACTATGGCGCGCCTGGTCCCAAAATCTGAAGCAGAACTACAGCGGCTGGAGCATCAATATCATCTCCAGCGATATGGATCTTCCCAAACGGCTTCGCCTGAAGCCTTTACGGCGCTTTCCCGTCTACAACGGGTCGCTCGATTGCCGTCTGTTCAGTTTTGAGATGGTCGCAGCCGGCTATCGAGACAAATAGTTGCAATTTCGCACTAATCCGCGCAGCATCGTAGATACCTCTTGCTTATGTGCAGGGTTAACCCTATACTGGGGTTAACCCTTGAACGAAACGTTCATTATCCAAGCAAAGAGGTCCATTGTGATTAACGTAGGCAAGAACACCCGTTTAACAGATGAACTCGAGCGCCAACTGATGCAACAGGCGATCGAAGAACAGCTCCGCTTCAAGCCGGCTGTCTCTTTCAAGAAGCTGTACTCCAAACTGGCTGCCCTGGTGGGAAGCACAAAGACGGTAAGCCACACTACTGTCAACTCAGTAAGCTGAAGTCCGGTCGAGCACGCTCGCCGAAACCGCCAAAGCCGCATATAGCGGCTTTTTTCTTGGCTGGCGCATTCTGCGGGATAATAGCGGCCATTCTCCTCTATCCTTCCCTTGCCCATCGACATGCCTGAATCCAGCCACACCACCATTCCCCTGGCACCAAGCCGTCTGCGTCGTTTTGCCAGCATGCTGTATGAAGGCATATTGCTGTTCGGCGTGGTCTTCGTCGCCAGCTATTTATTCGACACATTGACGCAGAGCCGCGACGGCCTGATGTTCAGGCACGGGCGGCAAGCCATCGTCTTTATGGCCGTCGGCATTTACTTCATCTTGTGCTGGCGCAAAGGCGGCCAGACGTTGCCCATGAAAACGTGGAACATCCGCCTGGCCGAACGCAATGGCGCAACGCCGGAGCTGCCCCGGCTCATGCTTCGGTATGCCCTGCTTTGGCCCATACCGCTACTCGCCGCCCTGGCGGTATTGCTGGCGTCACGCCTCACCGGTTATAGCTCAACAGATCTTCTCATCGTATTCGCCCCATTCAGCATATTTATCTGGACATGGTTTGATCCGGAGGGGCAATTCCTGCATGACCGCCTCCTGGGCACTCGGCTGGTTGACGCCAAGAAAAAACCGAGCCGTCCGTAAAAACCCTTAATGCCTGGGTTTCTCCATCCCAGGCATTGCACAGAATCCGCTTGTCGTTCATGCTTGAGGCTGAAGAAGTTTGCACCTTCTGTCCGCCTTGTTGAATTCAAAAGATAATGAACGACCAATACTCGGAGCTGTACCCGACTTACCAGTGGTTTGTCCCCTCTCAATTCAACATCGCACAGGCGTGTGTGCACCGATGGGCGGAGACCCCGCTGGAAGGCCGCAAAATCGCGATCTTCCACGAAAATGAAACTGGCGATCGCCAAGTGTGGACGTTTTCACGCCTGTCCGAGACCACCAACCAGCTGGCAAATGGCCTTATCAAGATGGGCGTCAAGCCAGGTGATCGCGTGGCGCTCGTCATGGGGCAACGCCCCGAGGCCGTCGTCGCTTATATGGCCATTTTCAGCGTCGGGGCCATTGCCCTGCCGCTGTCCGCTCTCTTTGGAGCAGACGGCCTGGCTATCCGGCTGCGCGACGCCGAAGCCCGCGTGGCGATCGTCGACGCCGGCACCGCGCCCGATTTACTGGAAGCCCAGGCACAATGCCCCAGCCTTACCCAGGTTATCGCCCTCGAATATCAGCACGAAACCGTTATCCCGTGGCGCAGCCTGTTGGCACGCCAGCCAATCACCTTCAAGACTCTTTCCACCAAGTCCGACAGCCCGGCGCTGTTGCTGTATACCTCCGGCACCACCGGCTCGCCCAAAGGGGCGCTTTTGGCTCACAGTGCCCTCATCGGCAACTTGCCCGGGTTCGTTGCGTCGCAAAATTGGTTTCCGCAAAAGGGCGACGTCTTCTGGAGCCCAGCCGACTGGACATGGACCGGCGGCCTGATGGATGCGCTTCTGCCAACGCTGTATTTCGGCCATCCCATCGTCGGCACATTGGGCCGTTTCTCCGTCACCCGGGCGTTGGAAATCATGCAGCGCTACCGCGTCACGAATACGTTCCTGTTCCCCACCGCCATCAAGCTGATGATGCAAGAGGAACCCACACCCAGGGCACATTACGGACTCCAACTGCGCGCCATCATGTCGGCGGGAGAAAGCGTCGGCAAGGTAGTCTTTGAATGGTGCCAGACGGCTCTGGGCATAACGCCCAATGAAATGTTCGGCCAAACGGAAATGAATTATCTTGTCGGCAACAGTTGCCTGAAGTGGCCGGCAAAGCCCGGCAGCATCGGCCGGCCCTACCCAGGGCACCAAGTGGCTATTCTGGACGACGACGGTGAACCATGCGCCCCCGGCCAAATCGGCGATATCGCACTCAATCGCTACGACACGCACGGGCACCCCGACCCGATCCTATTCCTGGGCTATTGGCGCGATGAAACGGCCACGCAGGCAAAATTCAAAGGCAACTGGTGCCTGACCGGCGACTTGGCCTCGGTCGATGATGACGGCTACTACTGGTACGCGGGACGCAGCGACGACGTCTTCAAAAGCTCCGGATACCGAATCGGCCCCGGCGAAATCGAAGACTGCCTGCTGCGCCATGACGCGGTCGCGAATGCGGCCGTCGTCCCGAAGCCTGACAATACCCGGGGCACGCTGATCAAAGCTTACGTGGTGTTGCGTAACGGCCTGGCGGCACATGACCCGCAGGCATTGCAGGCGGAATTGCAGGAGCATGTAAGAACACGGTTGGCGCCGTACCAGACCCCGCGCGAAATCGAATTTGTCGACAGCCTGCCGCTCACCACCACCGGCAAAATACGGCGTCACGTCTTACGTGCCAGGGAGCAGCAGCGGGCACCCGCCAAAGGCCGGTAAGCGGCTTGTCCCCAATACGGCAAGGCTGTCGAAACGCGCGGCGATCGGCCTCCAATTCCGATTGTCGGCTAAATCATCACCATCACTCTTCTGGAGCAACAAAATGAGCATTCGATTTGACGGCCGTGTGGCTGTCGTTACCGGTGCGGGTCAGGGGCTGGGCCGTAGCCATGCGCTCGAACTGGCCGCCCGGGGCGCGCGTGTCGTTGTGAACGACCTCGGAGGCAGCCGAGACGGCGACGGGCACGACAGCGATGCCGCCGAGGCCGTGGTAGACCAAATCGTTCGCGCCGGCGGCCAGGCAATGGCAAGTACAGCCAATGTCTGTAACCAGGAAGAAGTGGACGAAATGGTCAAACAAACCATCGACACATGGGGCCGAGTCGATATTCTCGTGAACAATGCCGGTATTCTGCGAGACAAAAGCTTCGGAAAAATGCCGGAGCAAGACTTCAACCTGGTCGTCAATGTTCACCTGCTCGGCGCAAGCAATTGCTCGCGGGCGGTATGGGCGGCCATGCGCGAACAGAAATATGGCCGCATCCTGATGACGACGTCGACCTCCGGGATATTCGGCAACTTCGGCCAATCCAATTACGGCGCGGCGAAGGCGGGTCTTATCGGCCTGATGAACGTTTTGCATCTGGAAGGCAGCCGTTACGGCATCAAAGTCAACGCCCTTGCTCCGACCGCCGGCACTCGCATGACGGAAGAACTTTTTCAAAAAGAAGCCTTGGACGAACTACAGCCCGAATTCGTCACACCGGCTGCCATATTCCTTGTGTCCGACGACGCACCGAGTCGCATGATTTTACTGGCCGGCGCCGGAACGTATGCCAAAGTGGCCATAGTGGAAACACCCGGAATCTATTTGGACAAGGGCTCACGCACCGCAGAGAATATCGCCTGCAATTTCGACGCCATATCGCGCATGGACGGCGCGGTCGAAACACTTGAAGGATATGCGCACATCGAGCGCATTCTCAAGCGTGCCCGGCAAGAAGCAAGCAGTCCGGGAGCACTGGGATGACGTCAGACACAGTAGTTGGAAAAGCGCCCGAACCAAAGGCGGCGTTGGCAGCCAATTGCCGCCCGCGGCAGTTCGGCCGGAGCGATTTTTCGTATTTTCGCAGCTTCACCACACGGCTGCGCGACAACGATATGTATGGGCACATGAACAATGTGGTCTACAACGAATATTTCGACACAGCGGTCAACCAGACGTTGATAGAACTGGGCGTGCTGGACATGAACGCGAGCACAGTCATCGGCCTGGTAGTACAGACGAGCACCTCTTATTTCAGCGCCGTGGGCTTTCCGGATCGGCTTACCGTAGGCATGCGGGTGGCCCGACTGGGCCGCACGAGCGTGCGCTACCAGTTGGCGCTGTTCCGCGAAGACGAAGCAACGGCTGCGGCGCAATGCGAATTCACTCACGCGTACGTGGAGCGCTCACTCAATAAGCCGGTTGAATTGCCTGCAGAGTTACGGGCGGCTTTGGGGCCATACGTGGCGAAGGTCTAGAGAGCTAGTTGCTTACACGGCGCGAGTTGCTTACACGCCGCGGGCGGGTGGCATGGCGATGGCCGGTCCCTTGGCCTGCTCGGCGCCCTGCGCGCCTCGCCCGCATCGCCTCGCTCGTTCGCGCCTGCGCGCTGCCTTCGCGTCCGGCTCGCTGCGGCCACGAAGCCCGGCCATCGCCATGCCACCCGCCCGCGCCTGCATTGGGTTGTGCTGAACCGACGTCGGGACCGGCAGCGTGCTTGGCCTTCTTGCGCCGTGTTGGGTTGTTTAAGAAAAAGCGGCATGCGCTCGCCCAATACGGCCAGCCTGCCTGGCCTATTGGGCGTCGGTGCTGGGCTGGCGTTGGGCGTCAGGTCTCTGGCTGGCAATCGCCGGCTGCCCGATAGCTGTCACCGAACGCTGGCGCTGGCACCTGCCGCGTCCCTGACCCACAAACGCCAGGCGCCGGTGGCGAGGGCTGGGCGGGCGAAGTCGCGGGCGCGCCGCGTGGCTGACCGTTTGCGGGATTCAAGGTGGCAGCTCGAGTGGGACGCTTATGGATGATCCGGGGGATCATCCATCCCACGAGTTCTGCCACCGCCCGAAAACGGCCAGCCACGCGGGTAGTCAAGGCAACGCCTTGACCGCGAACGTCTGAACCCACCCAGCCCCCGCCACCGGCGCCGGGTTAAAAGCGAAACATGTACGCTACCGTCGCCGAAGCGGTTGTACGTCCAGCACCGTCATGTTGCAAGCGTGCGACAAAACCACCTCCGTAACAATATAATCACACTGGGGTTTACACTTACGCCAAAAGCACGCTATACTTCTGGCACTGCAATATTCAATGCGTCGACATTTTCATACAGCTTACGCTGTGTCATAGCAGTTGACTGATTTCTCAGCACCCATGTCGAACGCCATCGCTCCCTGACCCCCGAGCCTTTCGCCGCGTCTTTCAAGACAATACGCTGCACTTTAGGTTGATTCGGTCGGCACGATGCTCCCAATCAACCAGCGCTTCGGGCACTCTTCCGCCTGCGCTATGTGTATGCCGTTTTTCGGCAAAGGATCACGCATGTCTTTTGAAACACTAGGTCTTGTCCCATCGTTGTTGTCCGCCGTACTGAAGGCAGGGTTCTCCGAACCAACGCCCGTACAGGCCGCCTCGATTCCTAAAGCATTGGCCGGCCACGACCTTATGGTCTCGGCCCAGACAGGCAGTGGCAAGACCGCAGCCTTCATGCTTCCCGCATTGAACCGCATCTCGAACATGCCGCCCAACAAGGGCACTGGCGTTCAGGTGCTGGTACTTACTCCCACTCGCGAACTTGCCATGCAGGTTGCCGAAGCCACGAAACAGTACGGCGCGCATATTAAAGATCTGCGCATTGCCGTGGTCGTCGGCGGCATGCCTTATGGTGCGCAGCTGAAGGCTTTGTCGCGTCGCGTTGACGTGCTGGTTGCCACACCCGGTCGCCTGATCGATCACCTGCAAGCCAAGCGCGTCAATCTGTCGACGGTACACACGCTCGTCCTGGACGAAGCTGACCGCATGCTGGATATGGGTTTCATCGAAGATATCGAAACCATTGTTGCCAGCACGCCGAAAGACCGCCAGACCTTGCTGTTCTCGGCCACGCTCGATGGCACGATTGCTCGCCTCGCCGCCAAGATGATGCGCAACCCGGAACAAATTCAGCTTTCGAGCCAAAAAGAAAAGCATTCCAACATCACGCAAAGCCTGTTGTATGCGGATGACAACGGCCACAAGATGCGCTTGCTCGACCACCTGCTGCGCGACGCCAGCATGGACCAGGCAATTGTCTTCACCTCCACCAAGCGTGGCGCGGACGATCTGGCTGAACGCCTCGCCGACAACGGTTTCTCCGCTGCCGCATTGCATGGCGACATGAATCAGCGCCAACGTACCCGCACATTGGGCATGCTGCAAAAAGGCCAGTTGCGCGTGCTCGTGGCAACCGACGTCGCAGCTCGCGGTATTGACGTCCAAGGCATCAGCCACGCCGTCAATTACGACCTGCCCATGCAAGCCGAAGACTACGTCCACCGTATCGGCCGTACCGGCCGCGCCGGTCGCAGCGGCCTGGCCTTTACGTTTGCCACGCATTCGGAACGCCATAAAATTCGCCGCATCGAGCACTTCATCGGCCAGCCTATTCCATCGGAAGAAATCGCGGGCCTGGAACCAAAGAAGACGGCACGCCCTACGTATACCGACCGCAAGGGCAGTGGCAAGAGCTTTGCGCCGCGCGCAGGCTATGCCGGCAACAAGCCTAGCTATGGCCGCAAGCCGGGTGCCGATCGCGGTAGCTTTGGCGACAAACCTGCCTACGAAGGCCGCCCCGCTTACAGCAACGACCGTCCCGCATACGAAGGCCGTCCCGCCCGCGGCAACGACCGCCCCGCATATGAAGGCCGTCCCGCCTACGATCGCGGTGCCGCCGACACGCGTCCCGCACGTAGCGAACAGCCGCGCACCGACCGCCCCGCGTTCAGCGAACGTCCTGCTTTCGGCGATCGTCCCGCACGCGCCGCGCGTCCGGACTTCGCCCACAAGGGACCGGCAAAACCGGCTGGCGCGCGTCCCGCGGGCCGCCCCGGCTTCGCGGGCGCGGGCAAACCCACATCGACACGCGGCAAGAGCGCCGCACGCCGCGGTGATTTCGCCTAAGTAGAGCCACACCCAGGAAGACGTGCCGCGTACGCGCCGCATGTCTCGCAACCCCGCCACTTTGGGCGGGGTTTTTTTTGTCGGCGGCCAATGACTCGAGACTAGCTACAATGCAGGCTATGAAACAGTTGATACGCAAGCCTTTACTCCTTGCCTTGCTCCTTTCGCTTCCTCTGTGGATTATCTTCAACAACTATATTGTTGCGATAATAGCTGCCCTGCTGTGCGGTTTTCTGGCATCCATGTGCCATACCTTGTACTTGCTGCGACGCGGATCTCCATCCATAGACTCCACTGCCATGCCGACAACGCCTGCTGCGCCTACTGCCCCGTCCAACGCCAAGATTCCTACTGCAACCGCTGCCGCCTCCACTTCCGCCATGCCAGATTCCATTACCCCGCCGCCGGGCTTGCCCGGGCTCGATGCCATCACGGCCGAACACAGCCACGCCGTCGCCCAGTATCTGGCGCAGCAAATCAAGGCATGCGAATCCGGCTTCATGCCTTTTGAGCAATGGATGCATCTGGCGCTTTATGCGCCCGGCCTTGGCTATTACGCTTCCGGAAGCACTAAGTTCGCCCACGATCTCCCAACCGGAGACTTCACGACGGCGCCGGAACTTACGCCCTTGTTCGGGCAGACGATCGCCGGGCAAGTGGCGCAAGTGCTGCGTGAAAGCGATTCCATGCGCATTCTGGAATTCGGTGCCGGCTCGGGCGCTCTTGCCGCGTCCTTGATTCCCGCATTGCGCGAACAGGGCATCGAACCGCAGTATCAAATACTGGAAGTTTCCGCCGATTTGCGCGCACGCCAAGAGCACCGGCTCGCCGAGTTCGGCCCCAACGTGCAGTGGCTCGATGCTTTACCGGAAAGATTCACTGGCTGCATCCTGGCGAACGAAGTGCTGGATGCCATGCCTGCCAAATTATTCTGCTGGAGCGACGAGGCTTGCGTCATGGAGATTGGGGTCCGCGCCGAAGGCGCCGCCCGGAAGCCGACATTCACGCTGGCACAGCGCATGGCGGACCCGGCGCTGCAAGCCAAGGTGGCGGCGCGCATGCCGCCGTTGCCCGGATACCAGTCGGAAATCAATCTGCAGGCCGAGTCCTGGATCAGGCAAATGGGATCGTGGCTTGAACGGGGTGCGGCTATCCTGATCGACTATGGCTTTCCGCAGCGCGAGTATTATCATCCGCAACGCGCCACCGGCACGCTCATGTGCCATTTTCGGCACCATAGCCACGACCAGCCGCTCATTTATCCGGGCGTGCAGGACATCACCACGCACGTCGATTTTACCGCCATGGCGGATGCCGCCCTCGACGCCGGCCTGGACGTCATGGGCTATACCTCGCAAGCCAGGTTCCTGATGAACGCGGGGCTTGCGGACCGGCTTGCGCAACATGACATGGAGTCGGGCCGCGCCGTCCTTTCAGCCATGCAGAAGCTGGTTTCCGAAGCGGAAATGGGCGAACTCTTCAAAGTGCTCGCCATAGGCCGCGGGATAGATGCGCCGCTAATCGGATTCACGCGCGGCGATCGGCGTGATCGTCTATAAGACTACCGCCTTACGAATCGGCAGGTATCCCGGGCAGGGATTCCAGCGCATGCAGCCGGGCTGCGCGCAACGCCTGCTTGATACGCTGCGGATCGCCTGCCAATTTTGTGGCGATGCCTCCAGCGGCTATGCCGCGAACTGCCTCGATTCGGGCGCGCCAAACATCCACGTTCACATCCATGACACACAGCGCGGCGTGGAACAGCGCCAGGCAGCGCTCCGGCTTGCGCAGCGCATCGACCCGTTCCAGGAGATCGAGCCACTGCGCAGGGCCGCCACTGGCTTCCAGCCCTTCCAGTACCACCGGGAATAAACGGGCATAGTCCTGGCAGTCGCTGGGCGCCCGGACTTGCCGACCCACTGCAAGCGGGTCGGCGGACAAACGGCACAAGATGGCAAAGCGCGCTGCCAGGCTCAAGCCAGCCTGTGCGGCGCAGGCCAGCTCTCGGGCTGTGTCCGGGGTGAATTTCAGTCCTGGCAACACCCGGCCGAGCGCACCCGTTTGCGCCAAGACATCGAACATCCGTCCCGGCTGCCGCGCCATTAATCCTTTGGCGACCTCTTGCCAGACGCGCTCGGGAACCAGGGCGTCCACTTCGCCTTCCGCGACCAGCCGGCATGCCAGCGCCAGGGTCTCGGGCGCAATGGAGAAATCGTGGAAACGCGCGGAGAAGCGCGCAAGGCGCAGCAACCGGACCGGGTCTTCGACGAAAGCCTGGCCCACATGGCGCAGTATGCGATTCTTGATATCGGACTGCCCGTCCAGCGGATCCACGAGCGTTCCGTCGGGCATCTGAGCAATCGCGTTGACCGTAAGGTCGCGCCGTTGCAGGTCGTCTTCGAGGCTGACATCCGACCCGGTGTAGAAGGTAAACCCCTTGTAGCCGCGCCCGGACTTACGCTCGGTTCGCGCAAGCGCGTATTCCTCTTTTGTGCGCGGATGCAGGAACACCGGGAAATCGCCGCCGACGGGAATGAAGCCGCGCGCCGCCATGTCTTCCGGTGTGGCGCCTACCACCACCCAGTCGCGGTCGCCAGCGGGCAGGCCCAATAGAGCGTCCCGAACCGCGCCGCCCACAATATACACGCGCAGGTCTTGCACCGCGGGATCCGGCACGGGCGTCGCGGTCATGGAAGCGCCACACGCCGGGAGGGCGCAGGCGATATCGTGCCCAGCCGCTCTTTGAGCGAGTGCGGCTTGCCCGTGAACAGCATGGCATAGTAAGTGGCGTTCGACATAACGTTCTTCACGTACAGGCGGGTCTCGGTGAACGGTATGGTCTCGGCGAATATGGCGCCCTCTACCGGAGCGGCCAGCTTGGCGCGCCACTGCACGGGCCGGCCCGGGCCGGCGTTATAGCCAGCGGTAGCCAACACCTGCGATCCGCTCAGGTCGTTCAGCACCATGCTCAGGTAGCTGGTGCCCAGCACTGTATTCGTATCGAAATCGTTGACGGACGCGGCATTGAAATTCTTCATTCCGATTTTTTTGGCAACCCAACGAGCCGTTGCAGGCATGAGCTGCATAAGGCCGGATGCGCCCACGTGGGAGCGCGCGTCGGTAATGAAGCGGGACTCCTGTCGGATCAGGCCGTACACCCATGCCGGATCAAGATCGATCAAGCGCGCCTTTTCCGTGACACGGCCTTCGAACGGCGCAATAAAGCGCTGCTTGAAGTCCACTTCGTTTTGAGTCAGGAGCGAGGTGTTGACCACCCGGTCGTAGATATGTTGCTGGCGGGCGAACTCGGCAGCGGCCAACAGCTGGCGATCATCCATGCCTTTCAGGGCAAAGTTCCATTCGGGCACTGCTTCGGACCGCCAGCCCAGATCGAACATCTGGACAGCCCGCTGCAGTCCGGCGTTCGCCTGAACCGCCTGCATCTCCTCAGCCGTGACCGGAGCCGGATTTGGCGGCAGAACTGGCGTTTTACCAAGCTCTTCACTGGCCAGCTGCCCATAAAAATTCAGCTCCGAGGAGATCGACTCGTAGTGTTCAGCCGCGGCCTTTTGATTTCCTTGCGCCGCCAGGGCGCGCGCATACCAATAGACCCAGACAGGCTCGGCAGCCTGCGACGACGACATTCTTCGTATGGATTTGGCAACCCAATCCCAGTCTACGGGTGCTCGTCGCAGTTCGCTGCGAACTTGCCACGCATGGGTGTAGTCGCTAAGGCGGATATTGCCTGATCGGCGGTACCATTCAGCGGCATCCGGCTCGACATTCAACGCCGCGACCAGGCCGAACTGGCTCCATACCCATTCCATATCGGACTTGGGTATTGCCTTGGCCCATTCCGCCTGGATATGGGCGGCGTTGGCTTCGCGTGTCTTTTCGTAGGCTAGGCGAGATAGCGCCAACGTGACCAGTTCAGTATGGGCCCGGGACCTTGGCGGCTTCTGGCCGGCCAGCCATGCTTTCGGGTTTTTCATGAGCGCGGCGTAATGCACCATGTCGGCCGCGTCGAACATGACCGCTGCGAGACGCTGGGCGTTGCCTGTCTTGTTGGTTTCGAGCGTGGAACGCAACAAGCCTTGAAGCTCCTTCCACCCCACGACCTTGCTATCCGCCAACTCGTCGAGCATGGTCCAGCAGGGACGATTCGGCGAAAAGGCATTCACCACGGGCGCGACCTTCAAACGTACGCCCGTCATGTGCCGCGCAAGCAAAAGCGAGCACTCGATCTGGGAATTGCTATTGACGACCGCGGATAGGTTTACCGCCAGCGCGTAATTACCGCCGCGCGTCGCGGCGATTATCCAGTCGCCGGTGATCTTGTCGGCCAAGTAGGCATCTTTGTTGACCTGCATGAACTGCCGCACCTGGTCGTCGGGCACCGGCTGGGTGCTGTCGTGCAATTTTTGACGCAACAGCCAATACTGGGCGTAGGAGCCTAGCACTGGATCGGCTTGCGCCAGCGGCGCGAGGCTTTGAAGCCGCGACCATTGCTTTTTTTGCATGGCGTCGCGGGCATCCACCACGGCCTGGCGTGCCGCCGGCGGCGTGATTAGGCGGACGGTTCCCGTCTCCGGCGCGGATATGCCGGCAACGGGCACTAGCGTCTGGCGCAGGTCGATATTGGATTGCGCAACCGCCGCGACAGGCCGCTCCGCGGCCGTACATCCGGTCAGGCCAATAGAAAGCGCAAGCCAGAGGCCCAAGCGTGTACGTTTTTTTGCGATCATGCCGGAAACGCTTCGGGTTTTCTGATACCGTTGCCTATTGATTGCCATCTTGTCTGGATTCCACATAACACCGCCATGAATAACAGCATAGAGAATAACGCAGTCCCACTCCGGGTGCGATTAAAAGAGCGCAGGGCCGCGCAGAGCGCCGTCGATCGCAACAGAGGCGCACTGCTGATACGCGGCCGCCTGTACACCTGGCTTGCGACTAATCGAAGCAAGCTGCGCGAAGCGGGCAAGCCATTGCCGCGCCACATCGCGGCTTTTTGGCCCATGGCCGATGAACCTCAGCTACAACCACTGCTCGAGCAGTGGGTGGAAGAAGAAGGCTATAGCGTGTCGCTACCCGTGGTTTCGCGCGCGAATGCTCCGCTGGAGTTCAGGCTCTGGACCCCTGGCACCCCCATGCATGCCGGCAACTACGGCATTCTGGAGCCAGAAGGCGATCCGGCGCCCTTGCCCGACATTGTGTTGGTTCCTACATTGGGCTATACCCGCCAGGGCGACCGCGTGGGATACGGCAAGGGCTATTACGACCGCACACTTGCCGCCCTTAAGCAAAAACAGCACCCGTACACCAGTATAGGCATTGCATGGGCCACCGGCGACCTATCAGGCGAATCGTATATTGCCGGCAGCCATGACGTCAGGCTCGACGCCATTCTGACCGACAAAGGCTGGGCGGTTCCTGCCCCCACACTGGCGTAGGCGCAAGAACCGATACTGCGGCTATACCCGCAATTGCTGCCAAATGGCCGCAGTTGCGTCGGCATTGTTCAGCGTATAAAAATGCAAACCCGGGGCGCCGCCATCCAGCAAGTCTTGTGAAAGCCTGGAAACCACGTCAATGCCGAATGCCCTGATGGACGCCTTGTCGTCGCCGAAATCGGCCAGCCTCAGGCGTATCCAACGTGGAATTTCGGACCCGCACATTGTCGAGAACCTTGCCAGTTGCGCGTAATTCGTAATTGGCATGATCCCCGGAACGATAGGAACGTCCACTCCCTTGCCGCGTACTCTTCCGACAAAATCAAAATAAGCGTCGGGATTGAAAAAGTACTGCGTGATCGCGCTGTTTGCGCCCGCATCCACCTTGCTGATGAAGTGATCCAGATCCGCCGCCGATCCCGTTGCCTGTGGATGCATTTCGGGATAGGCCGCGACTTCGATATGGAACCAATCGCCGCTATGCTGGCGGATGAACGCCACGAGTTCGCTCGCATAATGCAGCTCGCCGGCATCGCCGCCCATTCCGGATGGCAGGTCGCCACGCAGGGCCACAATACGCTTGACGCCCATGGCCCGGTATGAGTCCAGGATCTCGGCCAAGGCGGCTCGCGTTGCCCCTATGCAAGACAGGTGAGGGGCCGCATCGCACCCCAGGCCCTGCAGCATCTGGACGGTGTCCGCCGTACCGCTGCGAGTCGAACCGCCTGCGCCGAACGTGACGCTGACATAGGTCGGGTTCAAACGTAGCAACTTGCCGGCCGAACGCACCAGCTTATCGTTAGCAGCGGTGTCGCGGGGTGGAAAGAACTCAAGACTGATTGCCTTAGTAGCGCTCATTGACCCAACAACCTTGATAGCAGCCCCGACACAATGCTATAGATGAATGCGCCCAACAGCGCCCACCAGAAGCCATTGACCTGGAAGCCTTTCAATACCGAACCGGCGAACCAAAAGACCAATGCATTGAGCACCAGAAGGAAGAGCCCCAGCGTCACGATGGTGATAGGCAGGGTCAACAGGATAAGCAAGGGCTTGACCAGCGTATTCAGCAAGCCAAGGACTAACGCAGCGATCAGGGCTGACCCGAAAGAGGCCACTGTGATCCCTGGCAGGATGTACGCCACAATCAGCAAGGCAACGGCGTTCAGTATCCAGACAAGAATGAGTTCCATGACGAAACCTCCAGGCAAATACAAAGGTTAGTAGCGATAGTGCTCTGGCTTGTATGGACCGGATACCGGCACATTGATGTAATCGGCCTGGTCCTGGCGCAGTTCGGTCAGTTGCACGCCCAGCTTCTTCAAATGCAGGCGCGCCACTTTCTCGTCGAGGTGCTTGGGAAGCACATAAACCTGACCTTTCTTGTACGCATCGCCGCGCGTGAAAAGTTCGATCTGGGCGATGGTCTGGTTGGTGAAGGATGCCGACATGACGAAGGACGGATGGCCGGTGGCGCACCCAAGATTGACCAGGCGGCCTTTGGCCAGCAGGATAATGCGCTTGCCGTCCGGGAAAATCACATGATCCACCTGGGGTTTGACTTCTTCCCATTCCAGGCTTTCGATGGAAGCGACGTCGATCTCGTTGTCGAAGTGACCGATGTTGCAGACGATGGCCTGGTCTTTCATGCGGTCCATGTGTTCACGGGTGATCACGTGGTAGTTGCCGGTGGCCGTGACGAAAATATCGGCATGCGCGGCGGCTTCGTCCAGGGTAACGACCTTGTAGCCCTCCATCGATGCCTGCAAGGCGCAGATGGGGTCGACTTCCGTCACCCAAACCTGGGCGCGCAAGGCCGACAATGCTTGGGCGCAACCCTTGCCCACATCGCCAAATCCGCAAACAATGGCGACCTTGCCGGCGATCATGACGTCGGTGGCGCGCTTGATGCCGTCGACCAGCGATTCGCGGCAGCCATACAAGTTGTCGAATTTGGATTTGGTAACCGAGTCGTTGACGTTGATGCCGGGGAAAGCCAGTTCGCCCTTGCGCGACATTTGATACAGGCGGTGAACGCCCGTTGTGGTTTCTTCGGTGACGCCTTTGACTTCAGCCAGGCGCGTCGAGTACCACTTCGGATCGCGGGCCAATTGCGCCTTGATGGAGGCGAACAGTACGCGCTCTTCTTCGCTGCCCGGTTTGTCCAGCACGGAAATGTCGGTTTCGGCCTTGGTGCCCAGATGCAGCAATGTGGTTGCGTCGCCACCATCGTCCAGGATCATGTTGGCGTGCTGGCCATTCGGCCACTGGAAAATCTGGTGCGTATAGGCCCAGTAATCTTCCAGGGTTTCGCCCTTGACGGCAAAGACAGGCGTACCGCTGGCGGCGATTGCCGCCGCGGCGTGATCCTGCGTGGAGAAAATATTGCACGAGGCCCAGCGCACTTCCGCGCCAAGCGCTGTGAGGGTTTCGATCAGTACCGCTGTCTGGATCGTCATGTGCAGGCTGCCGGCGATGCGGGCGCCCTTCAGAGGCTGCGATGCGGCATATTCTTCGCGCGTGGCCATCAGGCCGGGCATTTCGGTTTCGGCAATCGCGATCTCGCGGCGGCCCCAGCCAGCCAACGCGATGTCGGCAATGGTGTAATCGGAAAAAGTGGTTTCAGCGACAGTGTTCATGGTGTGGTCCCAATAAACCCGTAGCGGCAAAGACGGTGCAACAAGAGCTCATCTTTCGCCTGTACAGGGAATGATGAGCGCCGTTGAAACGGAAAACCTTCCTGAGCCTAGCGGACGGAAAACGCACAAAGCCGAAGGCTTGGGGCTCCCGCGCCGTTGCAGCGCTCCTCAGGAAGGCCAGATTTTAACGTAAATGCTTAATTCTTGCGCCCGGACGCGCCACGCGCCTTGTCAGGGGATGAGCCGCGAGGGTAACCCTGCTGGGTAATGCGCTCCCGGACTTGCTGCTTTTCAGCATCATCCAGGAACACCCAATTGGCGACTTCCATGGCTGTACGCCCGCAGCCTCGGCAAATGTCGTCGTACAACGTCGTACACACGGCAATGCAAGGCGAATCGGTGGCGGCGAGTTTGCGGGTATCGTCGGGCATGTTTTTTTGGGCGCATGCGGCATGCCAGTGCAGCCGCATGCCTGCCGTGCTTAGGCGGCCTTCTTGAGCACCTGGATTTTATCGGTGGCTTCCCAGCTGAATTCGGGTTCGGCGCGGCCGAAATGCCCATAAGCCGCTGTTTTGGTATAGATGGGGCGCAGCAGATCCAGCATGTTGATGATGCCTTTGGGGCGCAGATCGAAGTGCTCGCGGACCAGGCGCGCGATCTGGTCGTCTGGCATGATGCCGGTGCCTTCGGTGTAGACCGTTATATTAATGGGTTCGGCCACGCCTATGGCATAACTGACCTGCACTTGGCACTGACGCGCCAGGCCCGCGGCCACGATGTTCTTGGCGACATAGCGCGCCGCATAGGCGGCGGAGCGATCCACCTTGGAAGGATCCTTGCCCGAAAAGGCGCCGCCGCCGTGGGGGCATGCGCCGCCATAGGTGTCGACAATGATCTTGCGCCCTGTAAGGCCGCAGTCGCCCTGCGGACCCCCGATGACAAAAACGCCGGTGGGGTTGACCATGAATTTGGTCTTGGCGGTAAGCAGGCCGTCGGGGAAGCTGGGCTTGATGATGTGCTCGATCACGGCTTCTTTGATGTCGGCCTGCGACATTTCAGGCGCGTGCTGCGTCGACAAGACCACCGTATCGACTTCGGCGGGTTTGCCGTTGACATAGCGGAAGGTGACTTGCGACTTGGCATCGGGACGCAGCCAAGGAAGACGGCCGTCTTTGCGCAGTTCGCTCTGGCGCTGCATCAGCCGGTGCGCGTACCAGATGGGAGCCGGCATGAGGTCGGGCGTTTCGTCGCAAGCGTAGCCGAACATAAGGCCCTGGTCGCCAGCGCCCTGGTTGAGAATTTCTTCGGGGCTGCGATCGACGCCCTGAGCGATATCAGGCGACTGTTTGTCGTAGGCAACCAGCACCGCGCAACCTTTATAGTCGATACCGTATTCGGTGTTGTCGTAGCCGATGCGCTTGATCGTATCGCGTGCAACCTGGATGTAGTCGACGTTTGCCGTGGTGGTGATTTCTCCGGCAAGGACAACCAGGCCCGTATTGCAAAGCGTTTCGGCGGCGACACGCGCGTTGGGGTCTTGGGTGAAAATGGCGTCGAGAATGGCGTCGGAGATTTGATCGGCGACTTTGTCGGGATGACCTTCGGAAACGGATTCGGAGGTGAAGAGGAAATCGTTATTGGCCACGTTTTGCGTCCTGTAAAAACACTGGTTGCCCAGCATGGAGGTTTAACAAACGCGTTGCACCTCGGATGCCTGTGGGACAGGTGTTTTATCAGGGCGCGACGCTTTAGCGGTTTTTTTGCACGCCTTCGGCGAAGTAGACGTGCGATCGCTCCGCAAGTTGTCGGTTAACTCAGCGATGAATTGCATTTTAAGCGAAAATACCAAGGCAGTGCTTCTTTACACTTTTCTCATAAGGGTTATGGCCGGCTTATGGTCCTGGCTTTATTTAGATTGTTGGCATGGATTCCTTTGCCTATCCTCCACGGGATCGGTCGTTTCGCGGGGCAAGCCGTCTATGCATGGCCCGGTCGCTACCGGCGACGCCTGCAAGCCAATGCCAGGCAGGCGGGTTACACAGACCCGCATTTTGCGCGGAAGTCGGCGGCGGAAACCGGCGCAATGATCTTCGAAACCGCCAAGGTCTGGCTGCGCACCGATGAATGCCTGCGGACAACGCAAAGCGACGACGACGACGTGGTGCGCCAGGCACTGGCCGAGGGGCGCGGCATCCTGTACCTGACGCCGCATCTGGGCTGCTTCGAAATCACGGCCCGCTATCTCATACAGCACGGACCGATCACCGTCATGTACCGGCCGCCACGGATGGCGTTCCTGGAACCTGTCATGGAACAGGCACGCAATATGTCGGGCCTCAAGGCTGTGCCCGCCACCATGCAAGGCGTGCGCGAGTTCGTGCGGGCACTCAAGCGCGGCGAAGCCGTGGGCATGCTGCCGGACCAGGTTCCCGGCGGCGGAGACGGTGCGTGGGCGCCTTTCTTCGGGAAGCCCGCCTATACCATGACGCTTGCGGGCAAGCTGGCGATGCAGACCGGCGTCGCGGTCATACTTACCGCTGGCGAACGCCTGCCGTCCGGCAAGGGCTGGCGCATCCACTACGTTCGATTGCCAGAGCCGCTTCCTGCCGGTGTCGAGGCCCAGACCGCGGCCATCAACCATGCCATGGAAGCCCTGATACGCCGATTCCCGCAACAGTATCTATGGAGCTATAACAGGTACAAGATTCCCAAGGAAGCGCCCCCCCGTCCGGAGGACTTTCATGCGGAAGAAAGCCACCCCGGCGGCACCCGCTCATGACGTTCAACAAAATGCCGCTGCTGCGGGCCCTGTTCTCTTATTTTGGACGCAGTCCGCTCCATGTGCGCCGACGTTGGGCTAAAGCCCTGGGTTGGTGTGCCGCCCGACTGATGCGTTCGCGGGCTCACATCGTGCGGACCAACCTGCGACTGTGCTTTCCGGAAAAGCCGCCGCAAGAACGCGAACGTTGGCTGCACCAGCATTTTTATCTGTTGGCCCAATCGCTCGTGGATCGCGGCTTGTTCTGGTACGGCCAGCCAACGGCCATACTGGATACCGTTCCGATCGAGGGCCTTGATCGCCTCGATGCCCTGCTTAAGGCAAAACGCAAGATCATCTTGCTTGCGCCGCATTTTATCGGCCTGGATGCCGCCGCAACTAGGCTGACGTTATTTTTGCAGGAATCGGCGACCATGTATACCCGACAAAGCGACCCTGATATCGATGCCCTGGTGCGCGAGGGCCGCGGCCGCTTCAACCGTGTCAACCTGATCAGTCGCCACGATGGCGTTCGGGGACTGATACGCCATTTGCGTAACGGCATACCCGTGTACTACCTGCCCGACATGGATTTCGGCGCCACCGGCGCCGCCTTCATCCCATTTTTCAACGTGCCGGCGGCAACGCTGCTGGCGACCGCGCAAATCGCCAAGACTTGGGACGCGGCCGTCGTGCCGATTATCAGCCGGCTCGATCCCGCCACCGGCCAATACCGTGTAACGCTGCTGCCCCCTCTCGACTCCTTCCCTGGCGAACAGACCCCGGCACAGGCCACAGAACGGCTTAATCGCCTGATCGAGGAATGGGTCCGCGTGGATCCGCCACAGTACTACTGGGTACACCGCCGCTTCAAGACCCGGCCGCCGGGCGAAGCGCGCGTTTACTGAAACAAACACGCCACGTGCTTGGCAATGCGGACAAACACACCGCAATCCAGGATAATCACCACATGATATGGAACTTCGCAAAAATGCATGGTGCCGGCAACGATTTCGTTGTGCTCGATGGCGTCCGCCAAGCAATTGAAATAACGCCCGAACGGGCGCGCGCGCTTGCGGACCGGCACTTCGGCATCGGCGCCGACCAACTGCTGCTGGTCGAAACACCGTTGCATCCCGAAGCCGATTTCCGCTATCGCGTTTTCAATGCCGATGGCTCCGAAGTAGAACACTGCGGCAATGGCGCCCGCTGTTTTGTACGCTTCGTGCACGATCAGGCGCTGTCTCGCCGCAATCCCTTGCGCGTGGAAATTTGCACCGGCCTGATCACGCTGGGCGAATCCGACACGGGCGACGTGCTGGTCGATATGGGCCCCACCCGCTGCACACCCGAAGCCGTGGCCCTCAATACCCAGGGCCTCCAAAGCCAGGCCGCGGGCAGCGACACCGTATGGACACTTCCCCTGCCGGGCCACGCCGACGCCATCATCTCCCTGGTAGCCGTATCCAATCCCCATGCCGTCCAGGTGGTCGACAACATCCTTACAGCCTCCGTGACTGAAACCGGCCCGCTGATCGAATCCCACTCGCGCTTTGCGAACCGCGTCAATGCCGGATTCATGCAAGTAGTGGACCGCAACACCATCAAGCTGCGTGTCTACGAAAGGGGTGCCGGCGAAACCCTGGCTTGCGGTACGGGCGCATGCGCCGCCGTCGTGGCCGGCATACGCCGCGGCCTGCTCGACTCTCCCGTCCAGGTACAAACGCGCGGGGGCGACCTAACAGTGGCCTGGGACGGCACCACCCTGCACATGAGCGGACCCGCCGTCACGGTCTTTACGGGTCAAGTCGACATCGACGCCCTAACAGCACAGTTCAATACCAAGGACGCCCTACTCTAATGACTTCAAACAGCTATTCCCCCGACGACGTCGCCCAGTTTCTTACCGAACATCCCGAATTCTTTCAGGAACATGCGCAGGTATTCGCCAACCTGCGTGTACCCCATCCCAACGAAACACGTGCGATTTCCTTGGGCGAGCGCCAAATACTTACCCTTCGCGCGCGCACCAAGGACCTTGAATGGAAGCTTTCGGGCCTCATCCACAATGCCAGCGGTAACGAGAAGATCAGCAAGACACTGAATGAATGGTGTTGCCGCATGCTGGGCGAGGACGATGCGCGCCAGATTCCGGGTCACATTGTGCGCAGCCTGGGCGATCTCTTCGACCTGCCCACCATAGCGCTGCGACTTTGGGACATGTCCAAACTGGGCGACAGCGAATTCACGCAAGATATCGACAATGGCATACGGACGTTTGCCCGCGACCTGGTCAAGCCCTATTGCGGCCCCATGAAAGGCCAGGAAGCGGCAAGCTGGCTGGGCACACCGCCCGCATCCCTGGCAATCGTCGCCTTGCGCCCCTCCGGGCGCAATGAACCCATCGGGCTTTTGGTGTTGGGCTCGGACGACCCCGAGCGGTTCACGCCCGATATGGGAACAGCCTTCCTGGACACGATCAACGAACTGGCAAGCGCCAGCCTGTTGCGTCTGCAAGGCTCGATCCCGCAACAGTGCGCCTGAAGCACATTCATGCAGGCCCTGCCCGCCCCCATGGAGCAATGGCTCGCGCATTTGGAAGCCAACCGCCGCTATTCCGTCCATACGCTCAGCGGGTATAGGCACGACTTGTGGCAATTGATCCAGTGCCATCCGGATGTCGCCCCGCAGGGCATCACCGAGAGTCACATCCGGCACGCCGTGGCGCGCCTTCATGGCCATGGGCTGAAACCGCGCAGTCTGGCTCGGGCACTAGCCGCTTGGCGTGGCTTCTTCCAGTGGTGGGCTCCAGTCGCGGGCATGGACGCGAACCCGGTCGCGGGTGTGCGGGCTCCGCGGATACCGAAAAGCCTGCCCAAGGCGTTATCCGTCGAACAGACCCAAGTGTTGCTCGACCGTCCAGGCATGCCTGAACCACATACCGCCATCGAATGCCGCGACCAGGCCATGTTCGAGATTCTTTACTCCAGCGGCCTGCGCCTGGCCGAGCTTGTAAGCCTGGACTGGCGCTACCAGCGGGTGGGAACCTACGAGTCGGCGAGCTGGATCCAAATTGCCGAGAAAGAAGCTATTGTCAAAGGCAAGGGAAACAAAAGCCGCAGCGTTCCCCTGGGCGGAAAAGCCATTGCCGCTATCGAGCGCTGGCTGGCGTTGCGAGACCAGATGGCCCATGGCACGGCCGACCCCGACTCCTCCGCGGCACTGTTCGTCGGCGTGCGCGGCAAGCGCATCAGCCCCAGGGTGGTGCAGCAGCAATTGACTAAGCTTGCCTTGCTTGCGGGCCTGCCAGTACATGTGCATCCACATAGTTTGCGCCATAGCTTTGCCAGCCATATGCTGCAGTCCGCGCAGGACCTGCGCGCCGTCCAGGAAATGTTGGGGCACGCCAATATCTCGACCACGCAAATCTACACCAGGCTCGACTTCCAGCACTTGGCGCAGGCCTACGACCTGGCCCATCCACGCGCGCGGCGCAAAACCTGAGGCCCGAACCGCCTGTACGATTTACTTTTCGGGCTTCAGCACGTAAATGAGCTGGCCGGCATTCCAGCTGAACATGCCGAGGTAGGTGGCCGCCGGCCTGTCGGGGTTGGACAGCGCATCGGAATACAGCGTACTGCCGATCTTGATACCCGATTCCTTCGCGATTTGCGTGACTAGCTTGGAGTTGGTGATATTTTCGATGAAGACCCCGGCAATGCCCTCTTTCTTGGCCCGATCGATAATCGCCGCCACTTCTTTGGCGGACGGTTCCGCCTGGCTGGATAGGCCCGCTACAGAGATGAACTCGATCCCGTAGGCCTGCGCAAAATAGCCGAAGGCGTCATGCGACGTAATGACTTTGCGTCGATCCGGCGGTATGGCGGCGATCGCCTGCTTGATCTCCGTGTCCAGCGTTTTCATTTTGCCAATATAGGCGTGCGCGCGTCCAATGTAGTAAGAACGCCGGCGAGGATCGGAGCGCGCCAAGCCCTCGGCAATATTCCTGGCGTATATCATGCCGTTGTCGAGCCGTTGCCAGGCATGTGGATCGACATCGGGAGCCCCTTCATGCGATTCACCCACGCCATGCGGCTGACCGGCGCCATGCGCATGCCCGCCGTCGTCGAGCTGGCGCACTGCAATGCCTTCAGAGGCAAGCACCTGCGCGCCCTTGAACCCCGCGGCGTTGATCAGGCGCGGCAACCATGCTTCGAAATCAAGTCCGTTGATGACAAGTACTTGGGCTTGCGACAACGCCTTGACGTCTTGGGGGGTCGGTTCGAAGGAATGCGCGTCGGCGTTTGGGCCAACGATCGTGGTCAGGGCCACATGCTCGCCCCCTATTTCTTTCACCATGTCGCCCAGCACGGAAAAGCTGGCCACGACGCGTAGCGGCGGACGGTCCACCGCGAAAACCGATGGTGCGGCGAGGGCGACAACCGCGCCCGACATGGCAGTAAGCAAAGCGCGGCGGGAACACCTGTTGACTTGCTTGATGCTAAACAATTTCAGCATTAGAGGCGCTCCGAAATTTGAGACAGACGTTGATGGCGGGCGCGTGCTTGTCGCACGGCCTGCAGCAGCCCACCCTGGGGGCCAAACAACACTGAGAAGAAATATACACTCCCGGCGGATAAAATAATCGACGGGGAAGCCGGTACATTGGCGTAGTACGAAAACAATAGTCCCCCATATGACGAGATACTTCCTATCACCGCAGCGAGCACCATTTGCCGCCCCACGGACTGCACCCAAAAGCGCGCCGCCGTTGCAGGCAGCATCATGATGCCCACCACCATTAACGTGCCAAGCACCTGGAACCCGGCCACCAGCGTCATTACCAACAGCACCAGGAAAACCATGTGTATCATCGATCCGCCACCGCCCTGGCTGCGCAGGAACAATGGATCCAGGCATTCAATGACCAGTGGCCGGAAAATCATGGCCAGCAAAATCAGCGTAAGACTGGACGTTGCGGTGACAAGCAATAAGGAGGCGTCGTCCAGGCCCAGCACGGTACCGAACAAGACATGGATCAAATCCATATTGGATCCGCGCAGCGACACGAGCAGCACGCCAAGCCCAAGCGACACTAGGTAAAACGCGGCGAAGCTGGCATCCTCGCGCTGGGGAGTCAGGCGCGCCACCGCGCCCGCCAACATGGCGACGACCAGGCCGGTGACCATGCCTCCTATCGTCATGGCTGTCAGGGACAGCCCGGCGGTCAGGAACCCCACCGCGACACCGGGCAATATGGCATGCGCCATGGCATCGCCCGTGAGGCTCATCCGCCGCAAGACCAAGAACACGCCCAAGGGACCCGCGGCGAAGGCAAGCGCCAGGGATCCGGCGAGCGCGCGCCGCATAAATCCATAATCGATGAACGGCGAGACCAGCCACTCGAACAGCCACATCACAGAAAGTCTCCCGCGCACAAATGCCGCGCCAGGTGCAAGTTCTCCGGAGTCAGCACCTTGTCGGTCCGCCCCCAGGCCACCGCCTGTCCCGCCATGAGCAACGTTTGCGGGAAATATGCCCTCACCATGTCCAGGTCGTGAAGCACGGCGATCACCGTTCGCCCCTCGCGATGCCAGTCCCGCAGCAAGGCCATCAGGTCTTCAGTCGTGTGGCGGTCCACGGCGGCAAACGGCTCATCGAGCAAAAGCGTATGCGCGTCATGCAATAACAGCCGGGCAAACAACGCCCGCTGCAACTGGCCTCCCGAGAGCGTGCCGATGACGCGCGAGCCGAAGTCGCGCAAGCCGACCACATCAAGCGCCGACTGCACGCGCTTGTGTTCATTGCCATCGAAGTGCCGCCATGCACCGACCCGCCGCCAAGCACCCATGGCGACGAGGTCATATGTGGTGACCGGGAAGCTGCGGTCCAGTTCTCCGGCTTGAGGCAGACAGGCCATCTGCTCGCGCGAGTCGCCCGCCAGGCGTATTTTCCCCCGCAGGGGGCTGAGCACGCCCATGATCCCCTTGAGCAGCGTCGACTTGCCTGCGCCGTTCGGTCCGACGATGGCGGTGAAAGAGCCGCGGGCAAAGGCGCCCGACACGTCCCGGACTGCCACTCGATCGCCCCATCCAAGCGATAGCTGGTCGAGTTCGATCACAGAGTTCGTCATTGTGCCGCTCCTACCACCATCCCATGGCCCAACCAGTGAGTCCCCAAAGGAAAATGACCGCAATCAGTATTCGTGCAATGCGCTGGGCGGAGGAGACGAGCAAATTCGACCCGCGATACGCGCGGGGCCCAGCGGGTTTTGCAAAAAGAGATCGAAGCATGGGAGCCGGAGGAGGACGTAAGCAGAAGCAAGGTGTTATGTTATAACATACCGTGAATTCATGCCGCACATTTCCGCCCATGCTCACTTATCGCTTACAACACTTCGCCCATGACCCATGATCATTCGTCCACCGGTTCGGATATCTCAGCGCATCTCAGCACCGCCGAAGCGCTGTGCCATCAGCGAGGCAAGCGCCTGACTCCCATACGGCGCAAAGTGCTCGAGATATTGCTCGCGGAACAACGCAGCCTGAAAGCCTATGAGTTGCTCGACTTGATACGCGACGTTCAGCAAGGCGCCGCGCCCCCAACGGTGTACCGGGCGCTCGACTTCCTGGTGGACGAGGGCCTGGCTCACCGTCTGGACGCGATCAATGCCTGGACCGCGTGCCAGGACGCCGGAGGTGCGCCACACGACTTGCTGGTGATCTGCACTCAATGCGGCGCCGTCGCGGAACTGAGCGATCCCATTCTTGGACGGCAGCTTGCCAACAAAGTGGCGGAGGCGGGATTTATACTTGCAGGCCAGGAAACCGAATTGCGCGCGTTGTGTCAAAAATGCCGCACCAACGCCGCATCAGGGGCATGTTTGCTCTAAAAGCCATGCTGTGATGTAATCGCACGTTGTATTTTTGCGCCGCGTAAGATATAAGGCATAGCCGCCATTCTTTCCCGGCGCGGCGCACATAACTGAATCGCGCTACCCGAGGGCCACGATGAAACCCGCTAAAGATCTTGACAAAATGGTACCGGTCACGGTGTTGACCGGCTTCCTGGGCGCAGGCAAAACCACCCTGCTCAAGCGCATCCTCACTGAATACCACGGCCGTCGAATCGCCGTGATCGAGAACGAATTCGGGCCGGAAAGCATCGATAACGAGCTTCTGGTGGAGCACAGCGAAGAAGAAATCGTCGAGCTCAGCAATGGATGCGTATGTTGCACAGTGCGCGGCGACCTGATGCGAACGCTGAACGAATTACGCGTGAAGCGGCTGGCGGGGGAACTCAATTTCGAACGCGTCATTATCGAAACCACCGGCATGGCCAATCCCGGGCCTGTGTGCCAAACGTTCTTCATGGACGACGAAATCGCGGACTATTACCGTCTTGATGCGGTTATCACGGTGGTGGACGCCAAGCACGGCATGGCCACACTGAATGCGCAAACCGAGGCGCAAAAGCAAGTGGGCTTCGCCGACCGCATCCTGATTTCCAAGAAGGACCTGGTCAGCGAAGAACAATACCAGGCATTGCGCGCCCGATTGCTGCATATCAATCCGCGCGCATCCATCACACCGGTGAATTTCGGCGAGACAGACCTGAATGCATTGCTGGACATCAGCGGCTTCAATTTGAACACGGTGCTGGACATCGATCCCGATTTCCTGGCTGCTGAACATCCCGATGCCGCCCACGATCACGATCACGACCACGAAGGCGAATGCCATACGGACTGTGGCCATGATCACCACGGACATCACGACCACCACGGCGCGCACAACGACGAAATCGGTGCGTTCGTATTCCGTTCCAACAAGGCGTTCGATCCGGAACGACTGGAAGAATTCCTCGGCGGCATTGTGCAGGTATACGGACCCGACCTGCTGCGCTATAAGGGAATACTGTACCTGAAGGGCATCAATCGGCGCATGCTGTTTCAGGGAGTACATATGATGATGGGCGCGGAACCGGGGCGCCCATGGCTGTCCGCCGAAAAACCTAATACCAAGATGGTATTTATTGGCCGTAAACTTCCCCAGGAAATTTTTACACGGGGTCTGGAACAATGCTTGGTCTGATACCGAACCCGTAAGCGCAGTTATGCGCACGAGGTTTCAGGCACCAACACGACAAAAAGAGGACATATCATGGCAAGCAAATCCGCAACCGCAAAGAACCAGGCGCACACGTTGACCGAAGAAGAGCTGCTGGCAATGCCGGAATCCGATTACATGAACGAGGCCCAACTAGCCTTTTTCAGAGGCCGGCTTAAAGAGCTGGAACAGGAAATCCTCACGAATGCCGGGACGACCACTGAAAACCTGCGCGAAACGCAGTTCGTGCCCGACCCGGCCGACCGTGCCACGATCGAAGAGGAACATGCGCTTGAACTGCGGACCCGGGATCGCGAGCGTAAGCTGCTGAAGAAAGTGCAGCAGTCCATTACGCGTATCGACTCGGGTGATTACGGCTGGTGCGAGGAAACCGGCGAACCCATAGGCATACCCCGCCTGCTGGCTCGCCCAACGGCAACCCTTTCGTTGGAAGCACAAGAGCGCCGAGAAATGCGCCAGAAACTGTACGGCGACTGACACGGCCATTACCGCATGCCGCGCAAGCCGCGCCGGTCGGCGCTCGCAAGCCGAGCGGGCCGGCGCTTGAACTGTCCTTCCTGATTTCCCCTTGAACTTCCGGGGTTCGTCCCCAGTTAAGTAATTCAAAGGAAGATTCATGGAACAATTTCACGCCACCACCATCATCTGCGTTCGTCGCGGCGACCAGGTCGCCCTTGGCGGCGACGGTCAAGTCACCCTCGGCAACATCGTCATCAAGGCAACGGCGCGCAAGATCCGCCGCTTGTATAACGACAAAATACTGGCCGGATTTGCCGGGGCTACCGCCGACGCCTTCACCCTGCAAGAACGTTTCGAAGCCAAGCTCGAAAAATACCAGGGCAATCTTATGCGGGCCGCCGTAGAGCTTACGAAAGACTGGCGCACCGACCGGGTGCTGCGGCGCCTGGAAGCCATGCTGATCGTGGCCGATCGCGAGCATACTCTGGTTCTTACCGGCAACGGCGACGTTCTCGAACCGGAAAATGGCTTGGCAGCAATCGGATCGGGCGGGGCATACGCCCAGGCCGCAGCCCTCGGCCTGCTGAAAAACACCGACCTTCCACCAGCCGAAATCGTGAAAAAGTCCCTGGAAATTGCCGGGGATCTATGCATCTACACGAACCAAAACCATATCGTGGAAGTACTTTAGTCGCCGCCCGTAACGCGCGCTGACCGACCATGCAACGGATACCCTGCTTATTATGTCTGCTACCAATATGACCCCGGGCGAAATCGTCTCTGAACTCGACAAGAACATTGTCGGGCAGGATCGGGCCAAACGATCCGTCGCCGTTGCACTGCGCAATCGTTGGCGCAGGCAACAAGTGCCCGAACCGCTGCGCCACGAGATTGTCCCGAAGAATATTCTGATGATAGGCCCGACGGGAGTGGGGAAAACAGAGATCGCCCGACGCTTGGCCAAATTGGCCAATGCGCCCTTCATCAAGATAGAAGCCACGAAATTCACTGAAGTGGGCTACGTGGGGCGTGATGTCGACACCATCATTCGCGACTTGGTGGAGATCTCGGTGAAGCAGACGCGCGACGTGGAAATGCGGCGCGTGCGGTCAATGGCCGAAGACGCGGCGGAAGACCGCATCCTTGATGTGCTGGTATCGCCGCCCCGCAATGCGCAGGGCGAACCGGACCGCGAGGAGAACAGCGCGCGCCAAACCTTTCGCAAGCGTTTGCGTGAAGGCAAGATCGACGACATGCAGATCGAAGTGGAAGTGGCCCAGGCGGCACCTCAAATGGAAATCATGGCACCGCCCGGCATGGAAGAAATGACCGAGCAGCTGAAAGGCATGTTTGCCGGTCTCGGTCGCGACAAGAAAAAATCCCGCAAGATGTCGGTCAAGGAAGCCTTCAAGCTGCTTACCGAAGAAGAGGCGGGGCGTCGCATCAACGAAGAAGACCTGCGCACCAATGCGGTCTTCAATGCCGAACAGAACGGGATCGTCTTCCTGGACGAGATCGACAAAATCGCCACCCGTCAGGAGCACTCAGGCAGCGATGTATCGCGCCAGGGCGTGCAGCGCGATTTGCTGCCATTGGTTGAAGGAACAACGGTCAACACCAAGTACGGCGTCGTGCGCACCGACCATATCCTGTTCATTGCCTCGGGGGCTTTTCACTTGTCCCGCCCGTCGGATCTTATCCCCGAACTACAAGGCCGTTTTCCCATACGCGTGGAACTCGACTCATTGACGGCGCAGGACTTTGTACGCATTTTGTGCGATACGGACTCATCGCTGACGAAACAATACCATGCCTTGCTTGCGACCGAGGACGTGACGCTGGACTTTACCGACGAAGGCATTCAACGGCTGGCTGAACTGGCATTCGATGTAAACGAACGCACCGAGAATATTGGGGCGCGCCGGCTTTACACCGTGATGGAAAAGCTGCTGGAAGACCTATCGTTCGATGCGTCCGCCAATAGCGGCAAAACGATTACGATAGACGCCGCCTACGTGAATGCCCAGTTGGAAGAAGCGGCCAGCAACCAGGACCTGTCCCGCTACGTCTTGTAGGCTTACTTCGAGATTTCGGTCAACACATATTGACCGGCTTCCCGCCTGGCCGTGAACTTGACGCGATCGCCGGGCTTGATATCTTTCAGCAAGGCGGGGGCTGCCCGATACACCAGCGTCATGGCCGGCAGTTCCAGTCCCGAAATTGCTCCGTGCTTGATCGTGACCTTGCCTTCCCGCAGGTCGACGCGACGCACCTCCCCCGAGGCCGTTGCTTCTTGCGCGACGGCAGGCACAGAGTAAAACGACGCAAGGGCCATGCTTGCGGCAAGGGCCGCGGCGAAGCATGGAGCGGCCATGCGTGGCGCAGCCCAGCGTAATGCTGCAAAGTGCATAATCTAAACTCCCATTCAGTCCATCCCAGCATACAGCCAAATCAAGGACATATCCAAATGGCCACACGCCTCTCAGTCATTACCACACGAACCGGCGACAAGGGCACAACCGGCCTGGGCGATGGCAGCCGCGTCGACAAGGACGCGCCACGCATAGCGGCAATCGGCGATGTCGACGAATTGAACAGCACCATAGGCTTGTTGCGCACCGAACCGCTACCGCACACCGTGGACACGCTGCTTGCACGCATACAAAATGACTTGTTCGACATGGGCGCCGAACTTTGCATTCCGGGGCATACCGCCGTCAACGCGGATCATGTCCTATACCTGGACGAGGCGTTGGCCGATCATAACGCCGGCCTCGGCAAGCTTCAGGAATTCATTCTGCCGGGCGGGACGCGCGCCGCCGCGCTGGCGCATATGGCCCGCGTGGTCTGCAGGCGCGCGGAGCGCGCCGTCATTACGCTGGGCCGCCATGAAACCGTGAATGCACCCGTCATTCAGTACTTGAACCGACTATCTGACTTATGCTTTGTGCTGGCGCGCGTACTTAACCGCGCAGCCGACAAGCCCGACATTTTGTGGGGCCGAGAAGCACCGGCCCGCTGACCGTCCAACCCGGATCAGGCAGGCAACACATTGCCGACGCTACGCGTGAAAAGGGAAACGATTTCGGTGATATCGGCCTCGGTGCAAATGAACGGCGGCGCCAACAAGACATGGTCGCCCCGCACCCCGTCGATCGTGCCTCCCATGGGGTACATGAGTAAGCCCAGCCGCATGGCCTCTTTCTTGAGTTGCGCATGGACTTTGCGGGCGGGGTCGAGCGGCCGCTTGGACTGACGGTCCTCAACGAATTCAACTCCCACGAACAAGCCGCGGCCGCGGATGTCGCCCAGGTTGGGATGATTACCCAACGCCGTGCGCAGTTCGGTGCGCAGTTGCTCGCCTCTGGCGAGCACGTTGGCCAGCAACCGGTCTTCATGGATTATGCGTTGAACGGCCAGCGCCGCGGCGCAGGCCGTGGCATGGCCCATGTAGGTATGGCCATGTTGGAAGAACCCGCTACCGCCCACTATGGCATTGTAGATCTTGCTGCTGGCGAGCATGGCGCCTATAGGCTGGTAACCTGCGCCCAAGCCTTTGGCGACCGTGAGTATATCGGGCGCTACGCCATCTTCCGCACAGGCGAACAAGTGGCCGGTGCGGCCCATGCCAGCCATGACTTCATCCAATATAAGAAGCACGCCATACTTGTCGCACACCTGTCGGATGCGCTGCAGATACGTCCGCACGGGAGCGAGCGCGCCGGCGGTTGCTCCGACGACGGTTTCAGCCACGAAAGCCGCAACGTTTTCCGGGCCTAGTTCACGTATTTTTTGCTCAAGCTCCAGTGCCAGGCGGTCGGCATACTGCTCTTCCGATTCGTCGGCGAGCTGATCGCGGTAGGGATAGCACGGCGATACATGGTGGGCAGGCACGAGTAGCGGCAGGAAGGGCTCGCGCCGCCAGGCGTTGCCTCCTATGGCGAGCGCCCCGAGTGTATTGCCATGATAGCTTTGGCGACGTGCAATGAAATGCTGCCGGGTCGCCTGCCCTGTTTCAACAAAATATTGGCGCGCAAGCTTCAACGCGGCCTCGACCGCCTCGGAACCGCCCGACACGAAGTACACATGATTCAGGTCGCCTGGCGAACGGGCCGCCAGAAAATCGGCCAGGTCTTCAGCGGCCTGGGTAGTGAAGAACGACGAATGTGCATAGGCGATTTTATCGAGCTGGTCCTTGGTTGCCTGGATAACGGCGGGATGCCCATGCCCCAGGCATGAGACCGCCGCGCCGCCCGAGGCGTCGATATAGCCTTTATCGTTTTGATCGAAGAGACGGATGCCTTGGCCGCGAACGGCGAAATCGAGGTGTTGTTTAGGATTACGATGAAAGACGTGGGTCATGTCGCGCCATGAGAATAGGATGGAGAGCAATTTCCTGCATACTATACATCCGCCGCAACCGAACTTAATGGACGGCGCGTCCGCCCAGCTTCTTTACGCATCTATCGGGTTTTACTATGTTGTCTTTTGTCGAATTATCGGGCTCCCCTTTTCAGATCGGGCAGGCGCTTGGACGGTTTGGTGCGCAAGCCGCCCATCGCTGGCTGCTGGAATCGGATGTATGGGCGAGCGTCATGCGTTGGCGTGGCAGCCACGCGGCGACTGCCATGGAAGGACGCATCAAGCAGGATTTTCCACGAGTACACGAGGAGTTGCTCGGACTGGCCGCCGGGCTCGAGCTCCCCGCCTCTGACGTGGTGCTCTGGAATTGCCGGGGCGATGTATGGGCCATGGCGCCCGATGGCTGCACCACCGTGCAAACGCCCCTACCTGGCGGAGCGCGTATTACTCATAACGAGGACGGCAACCCCGGTTTCGCCGGATACTGCGCCATGGGCGAATTCATGCCCGACCACGGCCCCCGGTTTGCTTCATTTATTTATCCCGCGTCCATCCCCGGACATACCTTCGCGGTCAATGAGCACGGCCTGGCAATGACGGTGAACAACTTGCGAACGCGTCGGGCGGGCCAGGGAATGCCGCGCATGGCGCTGACGCGCCGCTTGCTGGACCAGGCTACCCTGGAAAGCGCCGTGCAACTGCTGCGCGACACCCCATCCGCAGGCGGCTTCCACCTGAGCCTCGCGCAGCCGGGGCGCACTGGCTTATTAAGCGTTGAGTTTGCTTCACAAGGCGTGTCCGTGCAGGCCGTCAACGCCCCATCGCTGCACGCCAATCATGCGTTGCACTCGGCCATGCGCGACTGCCCTCAGGTCATTACGATGTCATCGCTGCAGCGCCAGAGACGCGGCAGCCAGCTGCTTCGCGCCGGAACCGCCCCGGCCGATCCTGCAAGCATCGACCCGCTGCGCATTCTGGCTGACCGGCAAAATGCTGAATTTCCCATATACCGCGACGCCCCCGACGATAGCGACGCGGAAAACACGATGGCGACCGCGGACATTCACATAGGTTCGGAACACGTAGCGTGGCAGGTATATGAACGCCCGCAGCAATCGACGCGCTTCACGTTCAACAATGCAACCCTGGACCGCCAGGGCCCCTGACGCCGCGCCGCACGAAACTACAACAGCAAATGCAGGAAGTCGGCCACTTCCCCGCTCAGCAATGCAAGATGCCGCTGGAGAGTCGCGAAATTGGCATTCTTTTCGTAGGTTTGCTCGTCCATGTAGAGCCTGCGGTTGATTTCAATCTGCAAGCTATGGCGGTTTTCGTCGGGGCGGCTGGTATATGCGACAAGCGCCGCGCCCTTGAACGGATTATTACGTGCCACCGTGTAGCCGCAACCGGTCAGGAAGTCTTCGATTATTCCCGTAAACGTGGGATCACAAGAGGTGCCGTCGAGATCTCCAAGAACAAAGTCAGCCAGTTCTTCGCGGGCGGGCACGCCCAATAATTCGAACGAGTCGGAAGGCATGGAATGCAGGTTGAGATGCCACACGCCGCCAAAGCGTTCATGTGCGGCGTCTATTTGCCTACGCAACGCGGCATGATAAGGCTCGTAATAGCTGCCAATGCGGTTTTCGACTTCGCCCACCCACAGCTTGCGGTCGTAGATACTGTGTTCACGCACACGGCTCCACAGCAAGCCGTGGCCCAGGCGCGATTTTTCCGTTGGATGCAAAGCCGAGATCCACGGCTCGGCAAGCATGTTGGGGTCGATATCGTCGACTTGGCGGTTTAGATCGATGTAGGTGCGAGGGAAGTTCGCCATGAGAAGCGTGGCGCCCACCGAAGGCAGTCCTTGCCATAACTCATCGACATAGGTGTCTTCGCCCGAACGCAAAATGGATGCGGGCAGGCAGCTTTGAAAGTCGGGCGGGTATATTGTGCCGCTGTGCGGCGAATCGGCGACGAGCGGTATGGCGGTCGTTGTCGGCAAGCGCAAGGAATATGCTTCGAATTCTGTATCGGCAAACTTCATATGGCCTCCGGGAGTGAGGCCAGTGTAGTCAGCGTACCTTGTTTACTTGATCGGTACTTTCCCCAGGATTTGTGACAAATGCGTAACGCAGGCGCCATGGCGCCTGCGAGGGTTCCATGACGCTATTTTTACTTGGACGCCTGGATCATATATTCGACTGCCGCGCGCAGCGTAGCGTCGTCGGCTGACGAAGCGCCGCGTGGAGGCATTGCGCCCTTGCCTTTGGTGGCCACTTCCATGATGGCATCCATGCCCTTGTCGATCAAGGGCGCCCAGGCGGCCTTATTGCCTACCTTGGGAGCATTGGCAATACCGGTGCTATGGCAGGCCACGCAAGCGGATTTGTACAGCTTTTCGCCAGCGGGATTTGTGGTTGCAGCAGCGTCGGTCGCTGCAAAGGACATGGCCGGTGCCAAACCGGCTCCCAGGGCGATGGCCAGGGCGACGTGAGCGAGCTTCAACATAGTAATCTCCAGGATTTTTCAAGTGGGTCCGCCACATGGCGAACCCTGTACACAGGTACTGATTTACTTACTTGGCGGGGATGGGATGCGGCGCCTTGATCTGTTTCATCAAGTCGTCATTCCATTTCCCTTCCACGACCACGTGGCCGGCAGCGCCAAGTTCAAAAGCTTCGATCAGGTTGTGGTTGACGTAGGCATACACACCCGGTTGCTTGAAGGTGTAGAGTGCCGCGCCCGCCGAACCGCCACGAATGAACCACGTTTCCAGATCCTTTTCAGGAGGGTTGGCAAACTTGCCTGTTTCCCAGACCCAGTCACCGTGGCCGCCGATCAGGTGTGGCCGTGTATCGCGGTTGGCCTGCGAGTGGATGAACAAGACCGTTTCGCCAACATTTGCCTTCAGTGCGCCTTCTCCGGTCAGTGCACCCACCTTGCCGTTGAATACCACGTGGCTGGGCAGCAGGGTGCGCATGACCGCGACCGTATCTTCATAGCTTTCGGCCAGCGTGTTGTATTCCTTGTACTTGCCATTGGCGTCCTTCGGAATGTACAGGTCAAACTCGCCTATCGTGTAGACGCGGTCATAGCGCAGTGATTTTCCGTTCGGATCTTTCAGGCCGCCGCGAGGCAGGACCATGATCGTGCCGTTCATGCCCGAAACCACGTGCCAGGGAACCATGCCTTCCGGTGCGCAGTGATACACAAAGGTTCCGCTGCGATCGGCCTTGAAGCGCAATGTTGCCTGCTCGCCGGGATTGACGTTGGTGAGCTTGGCACCACCCAGAGCGCCTGTTGCCGAGTGGAAATCCACGTTATGCGGCATGGCGTTCGTGGCGGGGTTGATCAAGGTCAGTTCAACGTAGTCACCCTCGTGCACGACCATGGTCGGACCCGGCATGGATCCATCGAATGTCATGGCTTGCAAGGTAGTGCCTTTGGCATCGATGACCATTTTCTTTTCTTCGATGGACATGACGAATTCAACGATTCTGGGCGCCCCGTCCACTACCTGGTCGTGCTTGTGGACCATGGGAGGAGCAACGAGGTCGACCTTGATGCGCTTGAGCTTGCCGATCTCGGCTTCCGACATTGACTTGCCAGCCGCGGCGGGCGCGGTTTTCGCGAGGGCGGGGGCTGCCATTGCAGCCGAACTAGCCATTGCACCCAAACCAGCGGTTTTAAGAAATGAACGACGTTCCATGATGTTGCTCCGATTACTAAGAAAAAGTCCGAATGGTTCAGACACACCAGCTAACTACTGCATTTGTTTCTCGATGTGTTCATTTGACCCGTTTCAGGCGACTCCTTCTTTGTCGTAGCACAATGTTTGGAGCAGATTATTCGGGTTTACACCCATAAAAGGAACCGGACTGGAAGTGGCGGGATGCGCGCGTGCCAGTGGTAGAATCAAATCCTTGGTCACGTGCATGGATATATGCGATGCCTTCTAACCTGAACCGATCCCTTATCAAGAATCTCGATCTCTTCCGCTCACTTTCCGATGCGGACCTCGACGCCATTCTTGAAACGGCGCAGGTATCCCGGCTAATGACCGGCGACGCCGCCTTTCGGCAAGGAAGTATTGCGGACCGCTTTTTTGTGCTGCTGCACGGCCACCTGAAAGTCTTGCAAACCACGGCCGACGGCGAACAGGTTACCGTGCGTTATGTAAGCCCCGGCGAAGTGTTCGGCATGGCGCGCGCCATGCGCCGCCCCGACTACCCCGCGTCGACCATTGCCGTGCAAGAAAGCATCGCCCTGAGCTGGCCATCATCGGAATGGGACCAGTTCACCGCCAGCAATCCGCATTTCGCATCCAATGCCTTTCAAACCGTCGGGCAACGCCTGCAAGACGCCCACACCCGAATTCAAGAGCTTTCCACAGAAGAAGTGGAACAACGGGTGGCTCGCGCCATTTTGCGGCTGGTCGACCAATCGGGCGAACAGACGCCGGAAGGGATCGTGATCAACTTCCCTATCACCCGCCAAGACATCGCCGAAATGACAGGTACAACATTGCATACCGTCAGCCGGCTTTTAAGCGCATGGAAAGACCGCGGGCTTGTTACCAGCGGGCGCAAACGCATTGTCGTCTGCGCCATCGACGACTTGATCCGACTGGCCGAAAGCTCGCATAGCCCAGCCGCGCGGGTTACGCGCGCGAAAGCCGAGTCGGACTGAACCTACAAGATTCCAAGCCGATCGCGCAACGCGGCGCCAATACCCGCCGTATCCGCCTTGGCGCCACGCACCAGGCGCAAGCCCAGGTTGCTGGGGGGAACGCCCACCGAACACGCACCGCCCTTCGGGTCGCGAATAAAATCCGAGATATAGCTGCGATGAGAACCGGCCACCACCCGAACGCCGCAGTTTTCGCCTAAAGGCGTGGCGCTGGCACCGTCTGGGGCAACATGCTGGCGAGTGTGGCACGTGTCGGTCCAGTCCCATACATTTCCGCCCATGTCCTGCATTCCGCTCTTGTTGGCGCCAAAGCTGCCGAATACCTTGGGCGCCGCGTCGCCGGTTGCCTTGCGTTGAGTCTCCAATGCATATTCGGCCAGCCAGCGCTGGGCGGGGTCATTCGGATCCGACGTATCTTTGATTATGTCTTCCTCGTAGGCCTCGCCGGCGGCATAGACCCATTCGGCGTAAGTCGGCAGCCGGTAGTGCCGGCCCGTCCGCGCTGTAAGCCAGGCGGCGTAGTCGGTTGCGTCGCGCCAGCTTATGCCCACCACGGGAAGATCTGGCGAAACAGCGCCGCGCTGCGATTTATCGAGCACCCTGCACGCCTTGGCCTTGACGCATTCAGCATATTCCGCCTGGCTGACTTGCCGCTTCATGATATGCAGCTCGTGCGGAAAGCGCACCACTACCGGTCTTGGGCTGACCGGATTGCCATCCCGCAGATAGTCGCCCGCCGGGTAGAAGGAGAATTCGCCCGGCGCTATTGCAATCAGCTCGGTTGCGTCGTGGCCCTGGGCAACGCCCGGCGTCGAGTAATAGTAGGAGTAAGCGCCGGCCGCGGCGATCGCCAGCCCCGCAAGAAGCGCAACTTTGGTAAGGGAACGCATTATTCCGCCTTCAGTAAAGCCGTGCGGATGGCACCCCAAGATGAAGCACCGCGCACTATGCCTCTATTGAACGCTTACGCCATCGCCTTGTCTTTGTTGCAGGACAAACTGAAGCGTGTATTGAAAAAAAAGCTGCCTATGGCAGCCTCTTTTTCATTGCCGCAGGAAAGATACCCGTGTCAGGCGACCCCTGCGGAGTGGGCTTGCTCGTCGGCGTGATACGACGAACGGACCATGGCGCCCACGGCGGCATGGCTGAAGCCCATGGCATAGGCTTCGCGTTCGAGCATGGCGAACACATCCGGATGTGCGTAGCGCAATACCGGCAAATGATGCTGGGACGGCTGCAGATATTGCCCAATAGTCAACATTTCGACATTGTGGGCACGCAAATCGCGCATGACGTCCAGGATCTCTTCGTCGGTTTCGCCCAGGCCGAGCATAAGGCCCGACTTAGTGGGCACATTCGGGTGCAGGGCCTTGAAATCCGACAACAGCTTGAGCGAGTGATGGTAGTCGGCACCGGGACGGGCTTGCTTGTAAAGGCGAGGGACCGTTTCCAGGTTATGGTTCATGACGTCTGGCGGACCCTCGTTCAGGATAGCCAGTGCCTTGTCCAGGCGGCCGCGGAAGTCGGGAACCAGGACTTCGATGCGCGTGGATGGCGACTGCTCCCGAACTTGGCGTATGCAATCGACAAAGTGGCCGGCGCCGCCGTCGCGAAGATCGTCGCGGTCGACCGAGGTGATAACGACATAGGACAGCTTCATGGCCGCAATGCTGCGTGCCAGGTTCTCGGGTTCTTTCGTGTCGAGCGGATCGGGGCGCCCGTGGCCGACATCACAGAAGGGACAACGACGTGTGCATTTGTCGCCCATGATCATGAACGTGGCGGTGCCTTTGCCAAAGCACTCGCCGATATTCGGACATGACGCCTCTTCGCAGACCGTATGCATGCTGTGTTCGCGAAGAATCCGCTTGATGTCGTAAAAACGCGACCCCGGCGCAGCCGCCTTGACTCGGATCCATTCGGGCTTTTTCAGCCTTTCGGCGGGCACGACCTTGATAGGAATGCGCGATGTCTTTTCGCCCGACTTCTGTTTTTTTGTTGGGTCGTAAACGCCGGGTCGGACGGTTGGCTTGTGGTCGGCGGACTGATCAACAGGGGTAGTCATACGATTTCCTGCAACGAAGCGCTTGCGCTTCTTGCTTGTGGGCGCCGGCATGCTTCACGCCGCACGCCTGATAATAAAAGACCCACGCCAGCCGGATGCCCGTGGGCGGCAGCGGAGCGTGAACAGGACGGAATGCGCATTTTAACGCGCCGCGCCGCACGAGAGTGAATTTCCCTGCTTGCTCATTGGCCTTTCCATACGGGGTGACGCTTTTGCATAAAGGCGTCGATACCCTCGGATACGTCGTCGGCCATCATGTTCTTGGCCATTACCTTGCCCGCGTAGTCGTAGGCGTCGTCGAGAGTCATGCCGCGTTGCCGATGAAACATGCCCTTGCCTGTGCGCACCGCCACGGGGCTTTTCGAGCAAATGGCCTGCGCCAGCGCATCGACAGCCGAGTCAAGCTGATCGAGGGGCACGGCCTGGTTGATCAGCCCGCTGTCGACCGCATCGGATGCGCTGATGAACTGGCCGGTGACCAGCATTTCGAAGGCCTTCTTAGGAGCCACGTTGCGCGACAAGGCAACGGCCGGCGTCGAGCAGAACAGGCCGACGTTGATCCCCGAGACGGCAAACTTGGCGGTGTCGGCCGATACCGCGAGGTCGCAGCTGGCCACTAGCTGGCACCCGGCGGCCGTGGCCGTGCCGTGCACTTTTGCAATGACTGGAATCGGTAAATTGACGATGGTTTGCATGACGCGGCCGCATTGCGCGAACAAGCGTTCGTAATAAGGCTGTTCGGGCGTCGCGCGCATTTGCTTAAGGTCGTGGCCGGCGCAAAAGGCCCTGCCCGCGCCAGCAAGCACGACGCAGCGCAGGGAGTCGTCGGACGCGGCGGCGTCGAGTTGCGCTTGCAAGGCTGTAAGCATTTCTTCCGACAAGGCATTGAATTGATCCGGCCGATTGAGCGTCAATGTCAGTACGCCATCTGTCCGGTCTGCCAGCACCAACTGCGCTTCCGTGCTCATAGTGTGATCTCCTTTGTCTGTTCTTGATTATTCTACGCGGGCGGCAGGCAGCGCCGCCATGGCGTTTGCCAGATAGCGCGCAAGCAGTTCGCCAGCCTGACTTACAGTAGCCTGGATCCCGCAGGACCGCAAATCGACGGTCTGCAAGCCTTCGTATCCGCACGGATTGATGCCGAGAAAAGGGGCAAGGTCCATATCGACATTCAGGGCAAGGCCGTGATAGGCGCAACCATTGCGGATCTTGATACCCAGGGCGGCGATCTTGGCCAATTGCGGCTCGCCGCCCGCCACCGCGCCGGGTTCGGCCACATTCCACGGCACATAGACGCCCGGCGCGCCGGGCTTGCGGCACGCCCCGGGAACGCCGAGTTCGTCAAGCACGCCGATCACAACGTCTTCGAGCATGTGGACATACTCTTTCACGAACATCTTCAGTCGACGCAGGTCGACGAGGCAATAGGCGACGATTTGCCCTGGACCGTGATACGTGACTTGCCCACCCCGGTCGGATTGAACGATGGCAATGCCGCCCGCATCGAGAATATGCTCTTGTTTCCCCGCCTGCCCCAGCGTATACACCGGCGCATGTTCCACGAGCCAGATTTCGTCGGGCGTTTGCGCGTCCCGCGCGTCGGTGTAGTTGCGCATCGCCTCCCATACGTCGGCATAAGGCGCGTACTGGGGCAACCACTTGTATGACGTCATTTGCGGACTCCTGGACGTCTACAAGACGATGGACACCATAGGATGGCTATGCAGGGCCACATACAGCGCATCGAGTTGCTCGCGCGATGTGGCACGAACGGTGAATGTAAGGCCCAGGTAGTTACCCCCTTTGCTGGGCCGCATTTCCACCGTGGCAGGATCCAGAGTTGGGTCGAATTCCAGGACAAGCGCAGTGAGCGTTTGCGCGAAATCCGGATGAGTTTTACCCATGACCTTGATAGGAAAGTCGCTGGGGTACTCGATAAGAGATTGTTCGGGAGGAATGTCGCAAGAAGTCATGGCGCGAGCATTATAAAGCGGCGATGGCGCGGTCATAGGCGTCGCGCAGCGCACGATAGACAGCGCCAGGCTTGCCCGTCCCGACCGGTTTGCCATCGTAGGTGGTGATGGGAAGCAGCTCTTTAGTGGCCGACGTCAGCATGATTTCGTCGGCGGCATCTACTTCAGCCGATGAGATGGGGCGCTCGGCGAAGACTATGCCCGCGTCGTTCGCCAACTGCTCCAGCAGTCCGTAGCGGATCCCTTCCAATATGAGGTTGTCGCGCGGCGGCGCAAGTAAAACGCCGTCTTTGGCTACCCAAATATTGCATGCCGAGCCTTCCGACAAGTACCCGTCACGAAATTGCAGGACATCGTCGACGCCCGCATCGACCGCCTGCTGTTTGGCCAACACATTGCCCAACAGCGAAATTGACTTGATCTCGCAGCGCAGCCACCGGATGTCGGAAATACCAATGGCACTGAGTCCCTGGTTGCGTGCCTCGTCGCCGGGACGGGCAAACGGCGAAACCATGCAAAAAACCGTGGGCGGCGTTTCCGCCGGAAAAGCGTGGTCTCGCTTGGCGACGCCCCGGGTGACGTGGATGTAGACCATGCAATCGCCCTTGCCCGAACGTTCGAGTAGTCCGAGCACGAGCGCGGCCCAGTCGCCACGCGACATGTTGGTCTGGATGCCGATGGCGGCCAGGCTGCGCTCGAGCCGCGCAAGGTGGCCGTCCATGCGAAAGGGCTTGCCGTTATAGGCCGGGACGACATCGTAGATGCCGTCGCCAAAAATAAAACCACGATCCAGTACAGAAACTTTAGCGTCACCCAGACGGAGGTAGTCGCCGTTGAGATAGACGATGCTGTCGGAATCTACATTGGGAATCATGGTGCAAGCCTTGTCGTTGCTGTGTTATTGGAAAAGAAGAAGCACTTTGTCGTAAATGCGGCCAAAGAAGCCGGCCTCGGCGACGTCTTCCAGGACGTATAGCGGCTGCTGGAGCAACTGGCCGCCATCCAGTGAAAGCGTAACCGTGCCCACTTTCGTTCCCTTTTTCAACGGAGCGATGAGCGGCTGGGTGTATTGAGCCACCGGCTTGACCTGCGGGCCCTTGCCGCGCGGAACAGTTACCCAGGTGGGTTCGAGCGAACCCAGGGCGACCGACTCGGCCTGGCCTTCCCATACACGGGCATTGACCGCGGGCGACGTATTGTCGAATAGCTTGATTGTGTCGAAGTTCTGGAAGCTCCAGTTCAGTAGCTTCAGGCTGTTTTCCGTGCGCGCCGAGTCGCTGCCGGCGCCTACCACCACCGATACGACACGCCGGCCGTCGCGTAAGGCCGTGGACACCAGGCAGTAACCCGCGGATTGAGTGTGACCCGTTTTCAGGCCGTCTACCGTAGGATCCGACCAGAGTAGGCGATTGCGATTGTTTTGCTTGATTTTGTTATAGGTGAATTCTTTCTGGCTGTAATAGTGCAGGTATTGAGGATGGTGCGCCACCAGATTCTTTGCCAGGATGGCCAAGTCGCGCGCCGTTGTCAGGTGCGTGGGGTCGGGCAAGCCGGTGGAATTCACGAAGTGGGTGTCGCGCAGCCCTTGACGAGCCGCCTCTTCGTTCATGAGCGCGGCAAACGCCGTCTCGCTGCCAGCGACCGCCTCGGCCAGGGCAACAGTGGCATCGTTGCCGGACTGCACGATGATTCCCTGCAATAACTCGTCGACCGATACCTGGGTGTTGGGCTTGACGAACATGCGCGAACCCTCGGTTTTCCAGGCGTTTTCCGATATATTTACCGTCTGTTCGAGGGTGAGCCGCTTGTCTTTGATGGCATCGAACACCAAATAGGCGGACATCAGCTTGGTGAGCGACGCGGGTTCTACACGCTCATCGGGATTTTGCGAAGCAATAATCTGGCCGCTATTCACGTCCAGGGTCAGCCAGGCTCGTGCCGTAAGCGTGGGAGCCGGCACGGTGGCAAGCTGGCCGACGGAGACGCTTCCGGCAGGAGCCGCAGGCGCCGTTGGCGCCACCGCCTGTTCCGCAGCACCGCCTTCGCTGGCAGCGGCAGCGGCCTTGGCTGCATCGGCGGGTTGGGCGGGTGCCGTTTGCGCCATGACCGCGTAGGGCGTCGTGACCAAGGCAAGGGCGGTGAAAAGATGTGCAAGCAGGCGGGAAAAGCGGAAATTCATGGATGTCATCGGCATATCGCAAAGAGTGTCCGTCGGCGCAACAGACGGGAAAGAAAGCCCATTATAGGCAGAGCAACCAGCCTGTTACCGCGTTTAACGCGATTTGCCCTCGGCAAAAACGAAACTGATGGATACCGCACATGACAAAGGACTACCTGACTGCGGGAATCCCGCTAAATAGATGCAAGGCGCTGCTCAAGCAGGCGGCGCAGAACAATGAGCTTGCCATGGAAGAAATGGCCCGCGTCCGGCACCACGACCATCGGCAGCGCCCGCTCGCGCGCGAAACCCATGGCCTCGGACAGAGGCACCACCTCATCGGCCTCGCCATGCACCAAGAAAGTGTCGTCAGGAACGGTGATATCGCGATACTTGAAACGGTCCACCGCCGACCCCGCCAGTATGAGCGCGTCGGGCAATTTAGCCGACAGCTCCGCCATTTCTGAATATAGTTGGGCTGCAACCGAGGTTCCGAACGAAAACCCCGCCAATACCCATTTACCAGCGGCCGCCTGCGGATAGGCGGCGGCGAATTGACGCACCAGCTCGAGCATGTCGGCCGTTTCGCCCACCGCGCGGTCGAATTCGCCCGCCGAGGCGCCCACCCCGCGAAAATTGGGTCGTAGCGCCAGCAAGCCATGCTGCACGCAGGCGCGCGCGATAGTGGTCACAATTTTATTTTCGCGGGCGCCGCCGTGTAGCGGGTGGGGATGGAGCACTAGAGCCCATCCGCGGGGCGCGTCCAGCGGCGAATCCAGCATGCAGTCGATAGGGCCTGCAACGCCCTGAAAGCTAATTTCTTGTGTGCGAGCAAGCATAATGGTGACTTTGAGTTATAACGTAAGCCCAACGATTTTACGCCACAACCACTACGCGCCACCATGTCGACCACTTCCCCCCAGCCGCTGCCCTCCCCCCGGGACATGAAGGCGGCGCTATCAACGGCATTGCCGCACGTCAACCACGTTGACTGGGTGGAACATACCACCTCCACCAACGCCGACCTGCTGGCGCGCGCCCGCGCGAGCGGCGGGCAACTGGCGCGTCCATGGCTGCTTGGCGCCCACGTACAGGAACGGGGCCGGGGCCGCGCAGGCCGTACATGGCAAAACCGCAGCGGCGCAAACCTGATGTTTTCCTGTGCTTTCGACGTCTTCCTGCCGCCGCGGCAGCTGCCGACGCTGTCGCCGCTTGCCGGGCTCGCGGCGTGCGAGGCTTTGCGCGAACTGATCAGTCCGAAGCTGCGCGACCGCCTGACCATGAAGTGGCCGAACGACGTGCAGTGGCAATTTGCAAAGCTTGCCGGCATTCTCGTTGAAGTCACGCGTTCCGGCACGTCGCGTTTATCGAACGACCATTACGTGGCGATCATCGGCATGGGATTGAATCTCGACGACGCCCGGGCGCTCAGCCAGTCGCTGAACCGGCAAGTGGCCGACTGGTCGGAAATTGCGGGTCAAGATGCCGCGGCCCGGGCCGTCGGAGCGGCCGACATTGTCGCGTGCATCGCCAGGGCTTGGTACAACAGTCTCAATCGAGTCACGGCGCATGGATTCGAAGACTTTCCGGGCCGCTACCGAAATGTGGACTTCCTGGAAGGCCAGCATATCCACGTGCTCGATGAAGGACGCATCTTGCAGGCCGGCATTGCCTGCGGCGTGAACTCCCAAGGCCAACTGCTCGTGCGGACGCTCGACGGCATAACGCCGGTGTCGGTTGGCGAGATTTCGGTGCGGCCGCAACAAGGTTCAGCGCCATGAGAATCTTGATAGATGCCGGCAATACGCGCATAAAGATTGGTTGGGTCGATACGGACTCCGGGCGCCGAGAGGAACAGGTTCTTGCCTTGGCCCATAATGAAATCGGATCCCTCCCCGCCTGGCTGGCCCAACTTTCCTCGCGTCCCACGGCCGCCCTGGGCGTCAACGTGGCAAGCGCCGCCATCGCCACGTCGCTCGATGCGCTCTTCGAACGCCAGCTCTCCATTCGCATACGCTGGATACGCAGCGAACGTCAGGCCATGGATGTGGTCAACGCATATGTCGACGCCCAACAATTAGGGGCCGACCGGTGGGTGTCGATGGTGGGACTGGCCAGCCATTGCCACGCGCCCGCCGTGCTGGCAAGTTTCGGCACAGCCACGACAGTCGATACCCTTGGGCCGGCGCACCACGGGCTGCGCCGTTTCGAGGGAGGCCTTATCTTTCCGGGCCCCGCACTGATGTATTCATCGCTTGCCGCCGGGACGGCGAATTTGCCGCATGCCAATGCGGCGCCCACCGATTATCCCATTCACACCCACCAGGCAATCGCCAGCGGCATCGCGGCGGCGCAGGCGGGGGCCGTGGTGCGCCAATGGCGCATCGGCCTCGACCATTTTGGCGCGCCTCCGGCTGTCTTCGGCACAGGTGGCGGCTGGCACATGGCAGAGATCGAAACACAGCGGCTGCTTGCGCGGGCACAAGCAGACCTGGGCTTGCCCGCAACCGCCATACAGTGGCTTGCGACCCCGGTGCTCGATGGATTGGCGCGTATTGCCTCGACCCCGGGGTGACGGCCTAGTTCGTCAGGCGGGCCAGGCTGGCCGTACCCAGCGTAATGGCCTGTTGGTTCCGTTCGGACAATTGGCGGGGCGTGCGCCCTTCTTCACTGGGCGGGATGCCGAAAAAACCCTGGCCATATGCCAGGGCCGCCACATTGGCGACAAATATAAGCAGAAAAAGAAAACGCATATTGGAAAGTGCTCCGGCCGCTCATTGCGGCAGCCCTGTGGATTTTCACGTATTCTAGTTGCATAGGCATATCGATTGCTAATCGAGCCGGCCCGCCAAACATCTAAACCTATAATTTTCCCCTATGAAACCAATTCGTAAAGCTGTCTTTCCCGTCGCGGGCATGGGAACCCGATTCCTGCCGGCAACCAAAGCAATGCCCAAGGAAATGCTGCCTATCGTCGATAAGCCCCTGATCCAATACGCTGTGGAGGAAGCCATCGCGGCCGGCATCACCGACCTGATTTTCATCACGGGCCGCAACAAACGTGCCATTGAAGATCATTTCGACAGGGTGCCGGAACTCGAAGCCGACCTTGAAGCCAAGAACAAGATGGAACTGCTCGACGTCGTGCGCAACGTCATTCCTTCGAACGTCAATTGCATTTATACCCGCCAAGCCGCGCCGCTGGGTTTGGGCCACGCCGTGCTGTGCGCGGCGCCGATTGTAGGTAACGAACCTTTTGTCGTTTTGCTGGCCGATGACTTGATCGACTCGAAAACATCGGTCACCCAACAATTGGTGGAAGCGGCTCACCAGCATAACGGCAGCGTGCTTGCCATCCAGGACATAGATCGCCAGCACACCAACAAGTACGGAATCATCAATGGTGTAGCAGTGAACGGCAATACGACACGCTTGCACGGCATCATTGAAAAGCCGGACCCGTCCGTGGCGCCAACTACGTTGGCCGTGGTGGGCCGCTACGTGCTTGAGCCGGAAATCTTCGAGCACCTGCGCCAAACCCAGGCCGGGGTCGGCGGCGAAATACAGCTTACCGATGGCATTGCCAGCCTGCTCAAGGCGCGGCCAGTATTCGGACTACAGTACGAAGGCCTGCGCTACGATTGCGGAAGCAAGGAAGGCTTTTACCGTGCAACGCTGGAACTGGGCAAGAAGTACCACGGCCTTTAAGCGCGTTGCGTCCGGCGGGTTATGATTTCGTTCACGCCTGTCACCACCCGCTTCACCGCGCCCGCGTGCTTCTGCACCCAATGCGCACCAGCCTGTCCCATCCGCCCCAGGCGCTGGGGGTCATCGAGCAGTTGCAAGGCCATCTGCAAGGCGGCTTCGGCGTCCGTGGCGCGCAGTGCCGCCCCCTCATCAATGGCGTCGACGACGGCTTGCTCAAAATTACGGGTGTGCTGACCCACAATAACCGGGACGCCAAGAGCACAGGCCTCGATAAGATTCTGCCCTCCTAAAGGCGCGAAGCTGCCCGCTACGATGGCCACCTGGCTGGCCGCATAGTAGCGCGGCATCTCGCCCAGGCTATCGCCCAGCAAAACCACCGCCTCGCCGCAGGCGCGGAGCGCGGATGCGGTGCAGTCCCCCATGGGGACGAACTGAGAGCGCCGCACGAAGGGCAGGCCTGCCTTGGCCAGCAGCGCCGCTGCCTCATCAAAACGCTGCGGGTGCCGCGGTATCAGGCAATACAGCACCCCCTGGTCTTCCTCCTTGCCCTGCTGCTGGTCGCGCCTCACCTGGCGCACGATGGCGCGGATGAACATGTCGTCCTCGCCCTCGCGAGTGCTGGCGATCGAAATGATTTTGCGCGGCAAGGCATCGGCAAACTGGCGTCCCCGCGCGATCTGCTCCTGCGGCAGCGAGATATCGAATTTGAAATTTCCCGACACGCGGACCGCGGAGGCGCCCGCCTGCTCGAGACGCTGCGCATCGTGCAGGGTTTGCGCATACACGGCGGCAAAACTGGCATACGCGCGGCGCATGACGCTGCCTGCGCGCAAGCTCTGGCGCAGCGAGTTGTCGGAGAATCGCGCGCTCGCAAGTATCATGGGAATGTTTTGCCGTTGCGCCTCGGCCAGTAGATTGGGCCACACCTCTCGTTCAATGAGAACGCCGGCAATGGGCCGATAGTGCGCAATGAATCGCCGCGAGCTGCCCGGAAAATCGTAAGGCAGCCATTGCTGGACGAGCCTGCCCTGCGCGATCGCCCGGGCAAACGCCCGCTCTCCCTCGGCGCGGCCTGTTTCCGTCATGTGCGTGAGCAATACATTCCGTCCCTGATCCAGCAAGGCTTGGATAAAAGGCTGCGCGGCCCGAGTCTCGCCCAGGCTTACCGCGTGCACCCATACCGGATCGACAATGGGATGGGTACTCGGATAGCGGCCGAAGCGAGGGCCGGAGCATACGCCCCATTCGCCGCCGGAGCGGCGGGCACGCACCGCCATCCAGGCCAACAACCCGGGCGACAACAGCCGAACAAGCACAGTGTAACTAAGAAGATTCAAAGACCTGGACCAATGGGGGTGAACCGGAGCACAAATTGATGACTTATAGCCCTGCGGGAAATTCCTGTCACTACGGCAAACCGCTAAAGGGCGTTTTCACGCCTTTTACAGCGCATCTACGCCCGGCAGACGTGTATGCATGGTTTCATCGAAAGCAAGGCCCTGGTCCACCGCGCTGAGTACGGTTTCGGCAGAGGGGGCATTGCCGCGCTCGCCCAGGCTGGCCGTATACGCGGGCCCCTCGAGCGGCGTACGCACGGGCGTGGACGCCTTATAAATACCTATGGTCGGCCGGCCAAGCCCCGCCGACAAATGAGTCAAACCGCTATCCAGGCCCACCATGATGCGCGCTCCGGCCAACACCTTGGCCACGTCGGTCAGGCCCATGCGGGGCAGCACCTGCGCATTGGGATTGCCCTGGACAAGTTTGCTTGCCCGTTCCGTTTCCGAGGGGCTGCCCGACAAGAGCTTCAGGTCCAGGCCGTGTTCGCGCAGGCGGCCGAACACTTTCTGCCAATCGGCCTCGGGCCACAGCTTGTCGTCGCGGCTTGCCGACGGCATGATCACCGCGTATGGCTGTATTTCGACATCGCGCGTGATGCGCTCGAGACCGAAGTCGGGCTCCCCCTCGTAAACATAACCGAAGGCTGCCGCCGCCAGTTCACGCTGCCGCTTGACGGCCGGCTGCCAGAAATTCACGGTATGCCGGACGTTGTAAAAAAACGATGCCAGGGGTTCACGGGCCGACTGGCGGTCCAGGCCGTGACGTATGCCGTGAGTCTGGCGGACCAACCAGACCGATTTCATCAACGCCTGCATGTCGAGTACAACGTCGTACTGCCGCGCATCCAGGCTTTTGCGCAATCTTGCGCGGTCCGCACGAGTTTGCGCGGACCACCAGTGCTTGCGCCAACGCCGATGGGCAACCGGGATGACTTCGTGAACCGCTGGGTGCCACGTGGGAATCTCGGCAAAGCTCTCTTCGACGATCCAGTCGATTTGGGCTTGGGGCACATGACGGGCAATATCCGATATAGCCGGCAGCATATGCACCAGATCGCCCAGCGAGGAAGTGCGAACAATCAGGATCTTTTTTGTCATAAGACGATTATAGTTGGCACTCAGCGCGTACGCCCGCGCCATTCCCATGCGCCCAGGCAGATGCCGCTGCCGCAGATAATGGCAATACCCACCCACGTCAGCGTGTCGGGAAACTGCCCCCATATCAGCCAGCCCAAAGCGGCGGCGCTGACGATCTGCAAATAAATGAACGGTGCAAGCATGGACGCGGGTGCGTGCCGATAGGCCTGGATTTGCAGCAAATGCCCTGCCGCTCCAAGAAAGCCGGTCGACACCAGCACCAGCCATTGCGCAGGACTCAATGTCGATAGCACCGGCATGGACGCCGGCAGTATAAAAGGCAATGCCAGGGTAAGCGCCAAGCCTCCGATCCCGCCGCTCCAGATCAGGGTGGTCATGGGATCGTCGACGGCAACGCGCCTGGTGGCAATGAATTGACCGGCGAACAAAAAAGCCGTGATCAGGCCGAACACCGTGCCCAGCGGATCCAGGCCGCCGCCCGGCCGGATAACGATCATTACCCCAAGAAAGCCCACGCCCGCGGCGATCCAACGCGACATGCGGGCTGGCTCCTTCAGCAGCCACGGCGCCGCCGACAGCATGATCAGGGGAGCGAGAAAGTTGATGGCCGTGGCTTCCGCCTGCGGCAAATAGCGCAGCGTGTTGAAGAAGGACAATGTGGCAAGCAGCATGACCGCGCCGCGCAAAGCTTGGGCGCGTGGACGGACGCTATGCAACACCGCGGTCCCGCGCGACGGCAATATGAGCGCGAGTACAAGCACCAAATGCACGACATAGCGCACCCAACACAGCATCAGCAACGAGACGCCCGCGCCCATGATCCACTTTCCGCTGGCATCCAGCCCCGAAAGCGCCCACGCGGAAAGCACTACCAATACAATGCCCGTCATCGGGTGCGTGACACCATAGGCCACTGGCGTCTGGGCGGAGTGTGGCCTATCACGACCGATACGCATCGCTATCCTTTAAACTGCATCCATGACTACTTGGTACATTTTGCCCAATGGCAACATCAAACATGCGAACGGACTCGAACTCGAGCCCGAAAAAGACTGGTTCCCGACTACCGAAAGCATGCAGGCTTTTACCGACCAGCAGCGTGACCGGGGACAGTCCGATTTGCAGATCATAAAGTACATGATGGATTTGGCTCGCGACGGCGAGCGCTGGGTCCAAGACAACCTGAGCTGATACGGGCCCGCCCCTTCTATAGCGCGATAAGTTCCGTCTTGTACCGGGCGGCGCGTTCGGCGTAGTTCACGGCACTATGTTCCAGCTTTGCGACGTCATCGTCGGTAAGCGTGCGCACCACTTTGGCGGGAGCGCCAAGTATTAGCGACCGGTCCGGAAACACCTTCCCTTCAGTCACGACCGCGCCCGCGCCCACCAGGCAATTCTTGCCGATAACGGCCCGGTTAAGAATAATGGCTTGTATGCCTATGAGCGAACCATCTCCAATGGTGCAGCCGTGCAGCATTGCCTGATGGCCGACAGTGACATTTTCGCCGATGACCATGGGGCAGCCCGGATCGGTATGCAATACCGCGCCTTCCTGGATGTTGGAGCCATTGCCGATCACGATAGGTTCGTTGTCGCCGCGGATGACGGCGCCAGGCCAGATGCTGCTATTGGCGCCCAGGGTCGCCAGGCCGATGACGGTGGCTTCCGCCGCGACGAAGGCAGAGTCGTGAATGCTGGGGATGCGGTCGCCCAATTGATAGCATGTCATGATTGTTTTTTTATTCAGTGGTTGGGTGTGAAGGGATCGTAGCACAAGGCTTTGCCTGCCAACCCTGCACGAAAGCAGACACGGCTTGTCGTTTCCCGCCGGATTTCTGCAGTTCCAGCAGCCGCAGGATGCCGTCGCCGGTTGCAATATCGATGCCGGTGGCCGTGGCGCTTATTAGCTGGCCGGGGGGAAGCGGTGCTGGGCCTGCCACCGCTTGGGCTCTCCATACCTTGACGGGTTCGGCCAGGCCAGGCAAGCGTAGCGTTGAGCCTGGGACCGGATCGAACGCCCGGATACGCCGCTCAAGGACGCCCGCACTTTGATCGAAGTCCAGCGGGGATTCGACCTTGTCCAATTTGGCGGCGTAGGTCACGCCGGTGTCAGGCTGCGGCTTGGCAAGCTGCACGCCGGCCTGCAATTCGTCGAGGGCCTGGACGATCGCCCGCGCACCCTCAACCGCCAATTCATCGTGCAAGCTTGCCGCTGTATGGTTTGGTGTAATGGACACGACGCGCCGCAGGAGCATCGCGCCGGTATCCAGGCCTTCATCCATCTGCATGATGGTAATTCCGGTCTGCGCATCGCCTGCCTGGATCGCCCTTTGTATGGGCGCCGCTCCGCGCCAGCGGGGCAAGAGGCTGGCATGGATGTTGTAGCAGCCATGAACGGGAAGCTCCAGGACCCACTGCGGCAGTATGAGCCCATAAGCGGCAACGACCATCAGGTCGGGCGCCGCTTCCAGCAGCGCTTGCCGCGCCATTTCGGCGTCGTGGGCATGCTTGCCGTCCAGGCGCAACCCCCGGGGCTGGCTCACAGGTATGCCGGCCTGCACTGCGGCGGCTTTCACCGGGCTGGGCGTCAACTTCAGGCCCCTGCCCGAAGGACGATCCGGCTGTGTCAGCACAAGGGGAATCTGGTGGCCGGCATCCAACAGCGCGACAAGGGCCAAGCGTGCAAATTCGGGGGTACCAGCAAAAACAATGCGCATAAAGAAAAAGCCGATTCGTTAAGGAATCGGCACATGATAACAAGCCGGCCCGGCGGCGGTCAGGCCTTTAGCGCTTCCCGTTCTTGCTTGCGCAATCGAGTCTTGATCCGGTTCTGTTTCAGCACGGAAAGGTATTCCACGAAGACTTTGCCCATGAGGTGGTCAAGTTCGTGCTGCACGCAGACGGCAAGCAGCCCATCGGCGTCGAATTCGACGGTGCCGCCCAGCTCGTTCAGGGTGCGGACGCGTATGCTGGCCGCGCGCCGCACTTCGTCATAGACGCCAGGCACCGACAAGCAGCCTTCTTCGTAGACTTGCGTTTCTTCGCTTTTCCAGATGATTTCCGGATTGATGAGTACGCGCAAGTCGTTGCCGTCTTCGGACACGTCTATGACGACTACACGCTCATGGACATCGACTTGGGTCGCGGCCAAACCCACGCCCGGCGCCGCATACATGGTCTCCGCCATGTCGGCCACCAATTGGCGGATACGGCCATCGACCTGGGCGACCGGCTTGGCAACTTTGTGCAAGCGCGGATCCGGATATTGAAGTATGGGAAGTAAAGCCATGGAACTGATCCAGTAAATCGTCTAAGCCTCTATCATAAAACAAATAAAGTGGCCGCTATGACTTTTAGCGCCTGGCGCCTACCTAAAATCTTTTCCATATGCCACACTAGCGCATGCACCCGAGCACGCCCCCCGAAGAAATCAGTTGCTGGATACGCTTGTCGCTCGAACCTGGATTAGGTCCAGCGCAGGCCCGGCTGTTGCTGGGCTCCGTGGGCCTGCCGCAAAACATCTACGCCCTCTCACCAGCCGCCCTGCGTAAATTCGTGCCTGCCGAACTCGCCGCGCAGATGCGGGGCGCGCCAAGCCCGCAAATCCAGGACGCCATCAATAAAACCCTGTCGTGGCTCGCCGAGCCCGGACATCACCTGCTTACACTGGCCGACGCGGCGTACCCGCGCTCGCTGCTCGACATTCACGATCCTCCCTTGCTGCTTTATGCCAACGGCAACCCCGAGCTCTTGTCCAGACCCGTCATATCCATCGTGGGCGCGCGCAGCGCCAGCGCGGGCGGCCAGGACAATGCGCACGCCTTTGCAAAGCATCTGGCCGGCCAAGGGTGGTGTATTGCCAGCGGCCTGGCCCTGGGCATAGACGCGGCGGCGCACAAAGGCGCGCTCGACGCCGGCCCGACCGGCGGGGGCACCATTGCCATTCTTGGCACAGGTATCGACATCGTGTATCCGTCGCGCCATCTCGACCTGGCTCATCGAATTGCCGCCCACGGCGTCCTGGTTTCCGAGTTCGCTTTGGGCACCCGCGCCATACCCTACCAATTCCCTAAACGAAATCGCCTTGTGGCCGGAATCGCCCGGGGCGTGTTGGTGGTGGAAGCGGCCAAACAAAGCGGTTCGCTTATCACCGCACGCCTTGCAACCGAAATGGGCCGCGAAGTATTTGCAATTCCGGGCTCAATTCATTCACCATTGTCGCGCGGATGCCATGCTTTGATCCGTCAAGGCGCTAAACTGGTGGAATCGGCGCAAGACATTCAGGAAGAGCTCGACACGTCGAGCGTGGCAACCGCAACCGTCCGCAGCCAGGGTCCGGCCGCTGCGGCGCCGCACGCTACCGCAAGCAGCCCGGACCCGGTGCTGCGGGCGCTGGGGTACGATCCGGTAAGCCTGGATACGCTGCGGCAACGTACTGGCGAAAATCCGGGCGGCGTAATTGCCCGGCTGCTTGAACTGGAATTACAGGACCTGGTCGTACGCCTGGACGATGGCCGTTTCCAGCGCCGGTAACTAAATATGATTTACGATACGTCTTCGTGCTGATGCCCGTCACCGCCTGCAACCTTCCAAGGAATTTTTGCCATGTCTTTGCCCGATAAAGTCAAGATTGTCGAGGTTTCTCCTCGCGATGGGCTGCAAAACGAAAAAGAATTCATTGCCACGCCCGTGAAAATTGAACTGATCGACCGCCTTTCGGCAGCCGGCTTTCCCAATATTGAAGCTGCGTCCTTTGTGTCCGCCAAATGGGTGCCGCAAATGGCGGACGGCGCGGAAGTCATGGCCGGTATCCAGCGCAAGCCGGGAACGATTTATTCCGCCCTGACGCCTAATCTCAGGGGCTTCGAAGGGGCATTGGCCGCCGGAGCAGACGAAGTCGTGATCTTCGGGGCTGCCAGCGAGGCCTTCTCTCAAAGAAACATCAACTGCTCCATCGCCGAGTCCATCGCTCGCTTCGAGCCTGTGGCGGCAGCCGCCAAGGCCGCCGGTCTTCGCCTGCGCGGCAGTATCAGTTGCGCGCTGGGATGCCCGTATCAGGGTGAAACGCCCATCGATTCCGTCGTCGATGTCGCGCGGCGCATGCTGGCATTGGGCTGCGACGAGATTGACGTTGCCGACACCATAGGCGTCGGCACGGCGGTCCGCGTGGGCCAGGTTATGCGCGCCGTCACCCAGGTCGTCGACCCCGCCCGCATTTCGGGCCATTTCCACGACACCTACGGCCAGTCGCTTGCCAACATCCTGGCCGCGCTCGACGTCGGAATTTCAATTTTCCACACGTCGGTTGCCGGCCTGGGCGGTTGCCCGTACGCCAAGGGCGCCACGGGCAATGTGGCTACGGAAGATGTCCTGTTCATGCTGCAAGGCCTGGAAATCGACACCGGCATCGACCTGGACGCCGTTGTCGACATCGGGCAATGGATTTCGGCGCAGGTCGGACGCAAATCGTCGAGCCGCGCGGGCACCGCCCTGGCCATGCGCAAGGCTGCCTAGTGGCTTTATCCACCCGGCACTCGCCGAGCGAACAGGACCGCTCGAAACTACTCGAAGAACTGGGTCCATTGCCCTTGTCCGGCGTGGCTTGGCCCAGGTGGATCAAGATACTGGCCTGGCTGATCCTGGGCTTGATCGGCGTGCTCTTGATCTACACCGCCTCTGGGCCGGCCGGTCGCAATATTGCGCCGATGGTCGCTGGAAGCATTCTTTTGTGCTACGGCGCGCTGCTGGTACTGGCCCGCTACATGCTCGTTTCCGAGACGCGGATCACCCACCGCGGCATCGAGCAGTCGTGGATCAGCCGCCGCGAGGTTGAATGGGACGACATCCAGTTTGCCAAGTTCATTCCGCTGCTGGCGTCGAAACGCCTAATCTGCTTCACCACCAAAGGACGTCCGGTGGTATTTCAGGCCGGCACACGCGAACTGCAGATTGCATTTGCGCGAATTTCGCTCGTGTACCGGCGCCGAAAATAAACGATGCGGATCAGCGGATGGGCAAGGCGTACATCAGCCCGCCGTCCGTCCATAGTGCATTCAAGCCGCGCTGGATCTTCAGCGGGCTTTCCTGACCAACGTTACGCTCGAAGCTTTCGCCGTAATTGCCGACTTGCTTGATGATGTTGTAGGCCCACTTTTCGTCGACGCCCATGTTCTTGCCGGCACCCGGCGTAACGCCAAGGAGGCGCGAGATATTGGGATTGGCGCTCTTGAGCTGCTCGTCGACATTGCGCGACGACACGCCAAGTTCCTCGGCGCCCACCATGGCCTGCAACGACCACTTCACTACGTTGAGCCAAGCGTCGTCGCCCTGGCGCACGAAAGGCCCTAGCGGCTCTTTGGAGATGATCTCGGGCAAGACGACATAGTCGTCGGGCTTCTCGAGCTTCGATATCCGAATGGAAGCGAGTCCCGAGGCATCGGTGGTGAATACGTCGCAGCGTCCGGCGGCGAAGGCGTTGACCACCTCGTTGAACTGCTCGATAACCACCGGCTTGTACTTCACGCTATTCGCGCGCGCCCAGTCCGCCATCGAGTTTTCGTTCGATGTGCCGGTTTGCATGCATACCGTTGCGCCATCGAGTTCTTTGGCGCTCTTGACGCCTAGCGACTTTTGCACGAGAAAGCCCTGGCCGTCGTAGAAATTGATGCCCGCATGGACAGCGCCCAGGGCGGTATCGCGCTGCTGCGTCACCGTGGTATTGCGGGCGAGCAAGTCGATTTCGCCGGATTGCAAGGCAGTGAAGCGTTGCTGGGAATTCAGGGGAACGGCTTTGTACTTGGATGCGTCGCCCAGCGTGGCAGCAGCCACCGCCCGGCACAGGTCGATATCGAGTCCCTGCCATACGCCTTTGGCGTCGGGGGCCGAGAAACCGGCAAAACCCGTGGTGACGCCGCACTGCACGAAACCGCGCTCCTTGACGATTTCGAGCGTGCCTGCCTGCACGGCTTGCGTACCGGCCAGCATGGCCACCGCCCCAATGACGTAGTTGATTTTGCGCATGATAATCCCTTTACGAGTAGAAGATATAACCACCTAGTCGCATGTTACTGCGAAGGCATGCGCAAAAAACAGATTAGCTTATTCGTAGCTCCGGATATCGTCGATGACCTTGCCATCGTTGGGCAGGCTGCCTGGCTCCACGGGCTCGACCACCGCCCGCAGCTTGGTCACTTCACGGATGGAATCGGCCACCGCTTGCAGCAGCCCTGGCGTGGTTGGTGATATTTCCACTTGCAAGACCATCACGTCGCTGCCCACCGCGCCGCTCACAACCAGCCTTGCCTTGCCGATTTCCGGATGCCGCTTGACGACCTGGGCGATTTGCCCCGGGTGTACGAACATCCCGCGCACCTTGGTCGTTTGATCGGCCCTGCCCAACCAGCCCTTGATACGCATATTCGTACGGCCGCAAGGCGACGCACCCGGCAGGATCGCCGACAAGTCGCCCGTTCCGAAACGTACCAGCGGATAATCGGGATTCAGCGTCGTTACGACGACCTCGCCCACTTCGCCTTCGGCGACGGGATCGCCGGTTCCCGGGCGGACGATTTCCAGGATGAGGTTTTCATTAAGCACGAGTCCGTCGCGAGCGGATGTTTCGTAGGCGATCATACCCAGGTCGGCGCTGCCGTACGCCTGGAAGCCGTTGATCCCGCGTTGGGCGAACCAGCTGCAAAGGGACGGCGGAAACGCTTCGCCGGAAAACAGGGCGCGCTTGAGCGACGGAAGCTTCACGCCCATTTCATCAGCCTTTTCGAGGATGATCTTTAGGAAGCTGGGCGTGCCGGTGTAATTGGCCGGCGCCAGATCGGCCATGGTCTGTACCTGCTGTTCCGTTTGGCCCACGCCGCCTGGAAAAACGGTGCAGCCCAACGCATGCGCGGCGGTTTCCATCATGGAGCCGGCGGGCGTGAAGTGATACGAGAAACAGTTATAGACCAATTCCCCCCGGCGGAAACCGGCGGCGTACAAGGCCCTGGCGAAGCCCCAGTAGTCGGGGCGTTTGCTCTCTGGCTCGTACATGGGGCCGGGAGACGCGAATACGCGCGCGGCTTCGCCCCAGCCGATAGCCGAGAAGCCGCCAAAGATGCGACTGACGGCGGGTAAGTCTTCACCGTCGTGCCCCTGCCTCATGGCCAGTTGGGCCTGCAGCAGCTGGCTCTTCCGTATGACCGGAATGGCCGCCAGGCTGCTACGTTGCCGCATGGCGTCGAGATCCACGCCTTCGAGCTGGCGCGCAATGGCGGGCGCGCGCTCGCGTGCGCTTTTTAGAACGGCCGGCAGTCCAGCCATCAGGGCCTGTTCGCGCTGAGCGGCGGACGCCCGTTCACGTTCGTCGAAGTATGTGGTCATGCTGTTGCCTTTACGCGAGCCAGCGTTTGCGGCGTCGGTAGAATTTATTGTCCCGGAAGCTCTTGCGTTCGCCGCTTGATACGCCCAGGTAGAATTCCTTGACGTCCTCGTTTTCGGCCAGCGCCTTGGCTTCGCCATCCATCATCACGCGGCCGTTTTCAAGGATGTAGCCATAGTCGGCGTACCGCAACGCGATATTGGTGTTTTGTTCCGCAAGCAGGAAGCTCACGCGCTCGCTCTGGTTCAGGTTGCGGACGATTTCGAAGATTTCCTCGACAATTTGCGGCGCTAGCCCCATGGAGGGCTCGTCCAGCAGAATCATGTTGGGGTTGGCCATCAGGGCGCGCCCGATCGCCGTCATTTGCTGTTCGCCGCCGGAGGTATACCCCGCCTGGCTGCTACGGCGCTGCTTGAGCCGTGGGAAAAACTGGTACACCTTTTCCAGCGACGCGCTAAGCTCGCCGCGGCTGATATTGCGCGTGTAGGCGCCGGTAAGCAGGTTTTCTTCAATGGTAAGGTGCGCAAAGCAATGGCGCCCTTCCATGACCTGTATGACTCCGCGCTTGACGAGATCGGCAGGCGTCATGCGTTCGATGCGCTCGCCGCGATAATCGATACTGCCCTTCGTGACATCGCCACGCTCGGCCTTCAGCAAGTTGGAGACGGCACGCAGGGTCGTTGTTTTGCCTGCGCCATTAGCGCCAAGCAGGGCCACGATCTTACCTTCCGGCACGCACAGCGATACCCCTTTCAGGACCAGGATAACGTGGTTGTAAATAACCTCGATCCCGTTCACATTCAGCAGGATATTCGGGGCCGGGGCGTCAACAATTGCGTTCATAAACATATTCCCTGCAGTCGGTCTGGTCCCGGCCGCCGCCGTATGGGCGGCGGCCGGGGACTTTTACACTCTTATCTAGCTATTAGCCTTCGCAGGTGCGAGGGGCGATCTTCTTTTCGGCCGCGTACTTGGCTGCCATTTCCTTGACCAGCGGGCCAACGAACTTCTTGTCGGCCTGGTACCAGTCGGAAACGATATTGAACTTGGCGCCGTCCCACTGGATGATGCGTGCCCAGTCGTCGCCCATGTGGTTGCTGCATGAGGTCTTGACGGGGCGCATCAGTTTGGCGAAGCCGAGTTCTTCCAGCCTTTCTTGCGTCAGGTTCAGGTTTTCAAAGCCCCAACGCACTTGTTCGCGCGTCATGTGCTTGCCCTTGCCGTATTTTTCCTGGGCGGCGCGAATTGCTTCGACCTGCAGCATGGAAATCATCATGCCGCGTGTGTGGGCGATCGTGCCGACATACTTGCCATTGGCGTCGGAGCCCTGGCCCTTTTCGTAGACGAACTTTTTCAGGTCCTCGTGGACGCGGCCATGGTCGGCGCTATTGTGCACGGTGATACCGTTATAGCCCTTGGCAACCGGCCCAAGATCCTGCACGTCGTTTTCCGAAGCGGCCCACCAGATGCCATACATTTTGTCGCGCGGGTAGCCGACGGCCTGGGCTTCACGAATGGCTGTCGGCGTCATGATGCCGGCGCTCCAGAGCAACAGGTAGTCGGGCTTGTTCTGGCGGATTTGCAGCCAGGTGGATTTTTGCTGGACGCCAGGTGCGGTGACGGGATACAGCTGAAGTTCGAAGCCGTTGGCCTTGGCACGTTCCTGCAACAGGGCGATAGGCTCTTTACCGTAAGGCGAGTCGTGATAGACCAGTGCGATCTTTTGGCCCTTGAGCTTGTCTTCCCCGCCCACTTTCTTGGCGATGTCCTGGATCATGGCGTCGGCCGCTGTCCAGTAGGTGCCCAGCAACGGGAAGTTCCATTTGAAGACCGAACCGTCGGCCGACTGGGACAAGCCGTAGCCCATGGTTTCGATGGAGACGCCATCGACGATAGCCTTGTCGGTCAGGGCGAAGGTGATGCCCGTGGATTGGGTATCGAAACCGGACGCGCCGCCGCTCTTGTCTTTCAGGCGCTCGTAGCATTCGACGCCGCGATCCGTGGCATATGCCGTTTCGCATTCTTCGAATACGATCTTGACGCCATTGATACCGCCATCGCGCGCATTGACGAGCTTGAGGTAATCCATTTTGCCGTCGGCCCAAGGGATGCCCAACGGCGCAAATGAGCCGGTGCGATAGGCTAGTAGCGGTACGAACTGCTCTTCAGCCGCTGCCACGGGCATCGACATTGTTGCCAATGTGCCTGCCACAGCAACCATGGCCGCAGCCAATTTAAACGAACGTTTCATCTCCAAGTCCTCCTGATGGTGTCTCTATGCACCGTTTGTGATACAGCGTGACCAAAATAGGCCATGCTGGGTTACTGCGTAATGCTGCTTTAATGAGGGAACGGCCAGATGCGCAGCTTTTCTTTGCCTATGCTCCACAAGCGGGCAAGCCCATGAGGTTCGACGATAAGGAAAAAGACAATAAGCGCGCCAAAAACCATGTGTTCGATATGCGAGGCGGTATCGACGGCAAGCGGTATGCCGAGCATATGCGGGACGTTGGTCAGCAACACCGGCACCAGCACCATGAACGCGGCCCCGAAGAAACTGCCGACAATGGATCCCAGGCCACCGATAATGACGATGAACAGCAGTTGCAGCGACCGGTTAAGGTCGAAGGCCAGCGGTTCCCATGAGCCAAGGTGGATGTAGGCCCACAGCGCGCCGGCAACGCCGACGACGAAGGAACTGACGGCAAAGGCGGTGAGCTTGGCGTAGACAGGCCGTATCCCGATCACCGAAGCGGCCACGTCCATGTCGCGGATCGCCATCCACTGCCGGCCAATGGCGCCACGCACGAGGTTCTTGGCCAGCACCGCGAACACGACGACAAAGCACAGGACGAAAATATAGCGCTGCACGGGGGTCTGTACCGGCATGCCCATCACTTCCAGAGGCGGAACGGAAACGTTGCCCGATGACGAGTTGTTCGTGAAGTAGGGAATCCGCAGGAAAGCCCAGTCGACAAAGAACTGCGCCGCCAGCGTTGTAACCGCCAGGTAAAGTCCCCGGATTCGCAAGCTGGGGACGCCGAACACCACCCCGACCAAGGTTGCGAAGACGCCACCGAGCAAGATCTGGATGATCAACGGCGTGGCCGGCATGCGTACGCCGAAGTTCCAGGCGGCATAGGCTCCAACCGCCATGAACGCTCCGGAACCGATGGAGATCTGGCCGCAATAGCCTACCAGGATGTTCAGGCCGATCGCGGCAAGCGACAGGATGAGGAAGGGGATAAGAATGGCTTGCAGGAAATAGTTCGATGCAAGCAGCGGCACGAGCAGGAAGGCGATTGCCAGCACGCCAATAATAAAGACGCGATCCTGCCGTATCGGGAAGATTTGCTGGTCTGCCCGATAGGTGCTTTTGAACTGGCCGTTTTCACGATAAAACATAGTAGATACCCGATTCTTTCAGTTAAATCATCAAACACGGTCGATAATTTTTTCGCCAAACAAACCCTGAGGACGGAACAGCAGAAATACCAGCGCCAGCACATAGGCAAACCAGATTTCGATACCCCCTCCTACAAACGGGCCGAGATAGACTTCGGAAATTTTTTCGCCCACACCGATGATGAGTCCGCCGATAATGGCGCCGGGCACCGAAGTGAGGCCGCCCAGGATAACGACCGGCAAAGCGCGCAATGCCGCGGTGGACAATGTGAACTGCACACCGAACTTGGAACCCCAGATAACGCCGGCTACCAGGGCAACGATGCCCGCCACCGTCCAGACCACGACCCAGATGCGATTTAGCGGAATACCAATGGATTGCGCCGCCTGGTGGTCGTCGGCGACGGCGCGCAGCGCGCGTCCGACCGAGGTGTACTGGAAGAAAATGGCCAGCAGGGCAACAAGCAGAGCCGACACCGCCGCTGCGGTGAGGTCTTCAAGACTGATGAGTACGCCGCCTTCGAATATGGTGTCCAGGATGAACACAGGGTCCTTGGGCATGCCTACGTCGATGGAGTAAACGCTGCTGCCGAAGATGATTTGCCCCATGCCGTCGAGGAAATAGCTGATGCCGATCGTGGCCATGAGCAGGGTCGTGCCTTCCTGGTTGACCAGGTAGCGCAACACCCAACGTTCGATGACGACGGCGAGCAGCCACATGAAGAGGCCGCTTACGACGAAGGCCAGGAGATTGGCCAGGATCAGGCTTTCAATGCCTAGCCACTGGGGGATCCATTCAGAGAATCGGGCCATCGACAAGGCGGCGACCAGCACCATTGCGCCTTGTGCAAAGTTGAACACGCCAGAGGCTTTAAAGATCAGGACAAAACCCAATGCAACCAGCGAATACAGCATGCCGGTCATCAGACCGCCAAACAGGGTTTCCAGGAAAAATGCCATTTCTGTCTTCCTTGTTTAATGGCTGGCGCCGAGATAAGCGCGTATGACTTCGGGATTCTGGCGGACCTCGTCGGGCATGCCATCGCCGATTTTCTTGCCGTAATCCAGCACCACCACGCGATCCGAGATGTCCATTACCACGCCCATATCGTGCTCGATCAGGACGATGGTCGTGCCGTACTCTTCGTTGACATCGAGAATGAAGCGGCTCATGTCCTGCTTTTCCTCGATGTTCATGCCGGCCATGGGTTCGTCCAGAAGCAGCATGCGCGGCTCCATCGCCAACGCGCGCCCAAGGTCGACACGCTTTTGCAGGCCGTAGGGCAAGCGCCCCACAGGGGTCTTGCGAAACGCCTGGATCTCGAGGAAGTCGATGATATTTTCGACGTATTCACGATGGGCGATTTCCTCGCGCTCGGCCGATCCCAGGCGGAACGCCTGGGCAAGGACGCCGCTCTTCATGCGCAAGTTGCGACCCGTCATGATGTTGTCGAGTACGCTCATGCCCTTGAACAAGGCCAGGTTCTGGAACGTGCGGGCGATACCCATTTCAGCGGCACGGCGGGAGTTCATCTTGGCGAACTTGACTCCGGAAAGCGTGATTTCGCCGTGCTGCGGGGTGTAAACGCCGTTGATCACGTTCAGCATCGAGCTCTTGCCGGCGCCGTTGGGGCCAATGATTGCCCGAATTTCGTGTTCTTTTACATTAAAGGAAATGTCGGTTAACGCTTTTACGCCGCCAAAGGCGAGCGAGATGTTTTGCATATCAAGAATCGTATTGCCGATTCGTTGGTCGCGAGCAGCTTGACTCATTACGCAGCCTTCTTCGTGTTGCCGGGATATACCTTGGCGGAGACGATCTTGAGGTCAGCCGAGATCTTGCCCTTGCGGCCGTCCTCGAACTTGACTTCGGTTTCAATGAATTGGTTCGGTTTGCCCTCGAACAGCGCGTCGACGAGTATTGCGTACTTCTGGGCAATAAAGGCGCGCCGCACTTTGCGCGTACGTGTCAGCTCATCGTCGTCCGGATCGAGCTCTTTATGCAGCACGAGAAAGCGGGCAACTTGCGACCCATACAGCTTGGGGTCCGTGGCCAAGTCCGCGTTGACCTCTTCGACGCACTTGCGGATGAGCTCGTAGACTTCGGGCTTGCCGGCAAGGTCGGTGTAGCCGGCATAAGGCAGGTTGTTGCGCTCGGCCCAGTTGCCCACGGCTTCCAGGTCAATATTGATGAAAGCGCAAACTTCCGTCTTTCCCGCGCCGAAAGCCACCACTTCTTTGATGAACTGGAAGAACTTGAGCTTGTTTTCGATGTATTTAGGCGCAAACATGGCGCCGTCGGCCAACTTGCCGACGTCTTTCGCGCGGTCGATGATCTTGAGCTGGCCATTGGTGTCGAGGTAACCGGCGTCGCCCGTGTGGTACCAGCCGTCGGCCGTGTAGGACTCGGCGGTTGCCTCGGGGTTGCGGTAATACTCTTTGAACAAACCCGGGCTCTTGACCTGGATTTCGCCATTTTCCGCCACGCGGATCTCGACGCCCCGCACCGGCTCGCCGACGGTATCGGAATGCACGTGGCCATCGGCTTGGACGCAGACGAACACAGATGTTTCGGTAGAACCGTACAACTGCTTGAGGTTGATCCCGATGGAACGATAAAAGACGAACAAATCGGGTCCGATGGCCTCGCCGGCCGTGTAGGCGACGCGTACGCGGCTCATGCCCAGCGCGTTGCGCAAAGGTCCGTAGACCATCAGGTTGCCCAGCTGGTATTTGAAGCGATCCCACGCGCTGACGCTGCTGTCGTTGTCGAGGATGCGCACGCCGACGCGGCGAGCGAGATCCATGAAGGACTTGAACAATTTCCTTTTAAGAGAGCTTGCATCTTCCATGCGGATCATCACATGCGTCAGCAGGTCTTCCAGCACACGGGGAGGCGCGAAGTAATACGTCGGTCCGATGTCGTGCATGTCGATCGACACTGTGGCGGGAGATTCCGGATGGTTGACGGTGAAGCCCGTAACCAGGAACTGCGTGTACGAAAACATATTCTGGCCGATCCATGCCGGCGGCAGATATGCCAGCACTTCTTCATGGTCGGTCAACCCCTCGAGCTCCTGGATTGCCTGCCCGCGGTCGATAAGCGCGTTGTGGGTAAGCACGACGCCCTTGGGCTTGCCGGTCGTGCCAGACGTGTAGAACATGGCGGCGGTATCGTCAGGCTTGACCGCGGCAATGGCGGCATCGATATACCCCGGATGCGCCGCAGCGTGTTCGCGGCCCAATTCCAGCAGCCGGTCAAAGCCCAGGAGGTTGTCTTGGGTGTAGTTACGCAGTCCGCGCGGGTCGTCGTAGACGACATAGGACAGCGCCGGACAGTCGTCGGCGACTTCCAGCATTTTATCGACTTGTTCCTGGTCTTCGACCACGGCAACGCGTATGCCCGCGTCCTGAAACACGTAGAGCATTTCAGCCGCAATGGCGTCCTGGTAGAGCGGTACGGGGATGGCGCCCAAGTATTGCGCCGCCATCATCGACATATACAGGCGGGGCCGGTTCTCGCCTACAATCGCGACGTGGTGGCCGGCCTGGACGCCCAGCGCCGCAAGGCCGCTGGCCATCTCGTGTACCTGCGCGGCAAGCTGGCTCCAGGTGGTCGTTTGCCAGATACCAAGATCTTTCTCACGCATTGCAGGGCGTGCACCGCGTACTTTCGCATGGTGCAACACCAAAGCGGGGAACGTATCGGGTCCCGCGGATATCCTTTGCGTAGGCAGATTTTGCGCCACGGTGTCTCCTTCAGCCAGTATCATGTTCCCTTTTGTGAATAGGGGAATTATGGTTATGTATCCAGCCCATTCAATTGCTGAGCAAGGCGTTAAGGTATAGCTTCACATTACCGACAACTGTCACGGATACGACATTCCCGCTTTTCCTAGGGTTAATCCTCATGAAACAAAAGAGTTCGCTTGCAGACGCCGCGGCCTGGTTTTCCCTGCTTACGGCGGAACAGCAAGAACGTGTGCAGCGCGATATTTCTATTACGTACTACCCTCCCGGCGCCATGATAGAACGCAAGGGCGAAAAAGCCTATGCATGGATGGGAGTGGTGAGCGGCTTGGTTAAAGTGTCTGTAGGCACGTCGGATGGCAAGCTGGCCTCTCTTACCGGCGTCGTGGCCGGCGGGTGGATAGGGGAAGGGTCGCTGTTGAAGCGCGAACGACGCAAGTACGACATTGTTGCCTTGCGCGCGTCGGCGATCGCCCGGTTGCCCGAAGCCACCTTCGACTGGCTCTTGGATTCCAGCATTCCATTCAACCGTTACTTGCTGCATCAACTCAATGAACGTGTTGCCCAATTCATTGGCAAGGCGGAACACGACCGCCTGCTGGCCCCCGACGCGCGCGTTGCGCGTTGCCTGGCCGAATTGTTCAACCCTTTGCTTTATCCGGGCAAAAGCATGCGCCTGGACATTACCCAGGAAGAGATCGGCTACCTGGCGCGTATTTCGCGTCAACGCACCAACCAGGCCCTGCGCGCCTTGGAAGCCGCGCAATTATTAAAGGTGGAGTATGGTGCGGTCGAGGTCCTGGATCTTGAAGGCCTAAGGCAGTACGCCGTCTGAAAGTCGCGCAATTTGGCAATTATGCGCCGTATTGCCGCTTTGCGATAGAGTGGAAAATAGCTAAAGGAAGTGGTGCTTCAGGCGTGCTGTCCCCGCTTAATTTTGTGGGATATAAATGGGGGACGTAGTAAGCTTGCCAAAACTTCGATTTTTGGCTGCCGCGCCCGCGCGCAACAGCCATCGCGCCCTACACTACCCGCTTAAGGACCTCATCATGTCAGAACACCCCACGCACACGCTTCCGTCTTACCTGAATTCCCACGAATTGGGACCCTGGGGCGTGTACCTGGAACAAGTCGAACGCGTCACGCCCTACCTGGGCAAGTTGGCGAAATGGGTGGAAACGCTCAAGCGCCCCAAGCGTTCGCTCATTGTCGATGTGCCCATAGAACTCGACAACGGCACCATTGCGCACTTTGAAGGATACCGTGTGCAACACAACACCACGCGGGGACCGGGCAAGGGCGGTGTTCGATATCATCAGGATGTAACGCTGTCCGAGGTAATGGCATTGGCGGCATGGATGTCGGTCAAGACCGCAGCCGTGAACCTGCCCTTCGGCGGAGCCAAGGGCGGCATACGGCTCGATCCGCGCAATTATTCAAAAGCCGAATTGGAGCGCATCACACGCCGCTACACCAGCGAGATCGGCGTGATCATCGGGCCAAACAAAGACATACCCGCGCCAGACGTCAATACCAATGCGCAGACGATGGCCTGGATGATGGACACCTATTCCATGAATCACGGAGCAACAACGACCGGCGTCGTGACCGGCAAGCCCGTATCGTTGGGCGGCAGCCTGGGCCGCGTCGAAGCCACCGGCCGCGGCGTCTATGTGGTGGGCGTCGAAGCCGCCAAAGAAATAGGCATACCCATCGAGGGAGCCCGCGTGGTGATTCAGGGTTTCGGCAACGTTGGCGGTACAGCGGCACGTCTATTCTACGAAGCCGGGGCCAAGGTCATCGCGGTGCACGACCACACCGGTTGTGTCCATAGGGCCGACGGCCTCGATGTACTGGCGCTGTTGCAGCATGTTGAAGAACGTGGCGGTGTTGGCGGCGCCCCAGGCACCGAGTCGCTGACTCCGGCGGAATTCTGGGCGCTGGAAACGGAAATTCTTATACCGGCCGCACTTGAAAGCCAAATACACGAAGGCAACGCCAATTCCATACGCGCAAAAATCGTGATCGAAGGCGCAAACGGCCCGACGACGCCCGAAGCCGACGACATCCTCACATCGAACGGCACACTCATCATCCCGGACGTCCTGGCCAATGCGGGCGGCGTCACGGTAAGTTATTTTGAATGGGTGCAGGACTTCTCCAGCTTCTACTGGACCGAGCCGGAAATCAACCATCGCCTCGAACACATGATGCGGGCGGCCTACACATCCGTATCGAATGTGGCGGCGGAGCATAAAGTAACGCAGCGCACCGCGGCGTTTATCACCGCATGCTCGCGCATTCTCGAGTCGCGCGAAGTCCGGGGGCTTTACCCCTAATCGGCAAGCAGCAGCGCAACGGGGAGGCGGGCCAGCACGTCGGCCAGTCGCAATCGGCCGTCCATGCCACAGCCAATCCGCTCGCCGGACAGCACATCGTGCAGCCGCCTCCCGAAAAATTCCCGCGGCAATGCCACGCTGGTATCGGCCCAGAACGCGGGACTTATGCGAGGCAAGCCGGCCTCTTCGCCAGCCCTGACGCCCTCATGGCAATGTCGGGGCACGATCGCCACGACACCGCAGTCTTGAGCCGTCCGCGAGAACGCCAGCGCCCGTCCGGAACGCGCACCTGTCACGTTCAGCGCCGCATAGCCGCCCGCGGAAAAAACCTGGGGACGCTCGCGGCGCAAAGCCAGGCACCTGGCCACCACCGCCTGCTTGATCCGTCCACTGCGCCAGTCGGCGAGCAATGACGTCATGTTGGCGCCTGCCGTGAATGCATCCAGTCCAGCCTGGCGGGAGGCGTAGTCGACCGCGCGGCGATTGTCCGGGTCGACAAGGCTGAAGTCCCAGCAATCCGTACCCTGATATAAGTCAGGGATACCGGGCGAGGTCGTGCGCAGCACCACCTGGGCCAGGCCGTTGACCGCGCCTGTCGGCGCCACCACAGCGGCGAACCGCTCGATATCCCGCAAGAGGTCGTGCAGCCTGGCACCGGGCATCATGGCGTACACGTAATCGGCGCTTGCCTGTTCGTAGACGCTATCAGGCTCGAACCAGCTGGAAGTCAGCTTGGCTTCACGTAGCGCTTTGGTTTGCCACTGCACCACACGGTCCAGAAAACGTTTCAGGCCCGCGCCGTCCTGGGCCTTCAATCCCAGAGGCCACGCGCCGACCAGCGTCTGGAACAGCATATAGCGTTCAGCCGCCTGCCGCCCGCCGCATGGTGCCGCGTCACCCGCGGCCCAGGCCAGCCAATGGCCGCTGGCGCGAGCCCATTCGTCGGGTATCTCGCTAAGAACCGCCAAGCGCGCCCTGACGTCTTCCCCCCTTTTATGGTCGTGGGTTGCGGTGGCCAGCAACGACTTGGGCGCATGGCGGCAGCGCCAGGCATTGTGTCCATGGAACTCGTCCGGAGTAGCGGCAAATACAGTGGGTTCCGACCCCACTTCGTTGCGGGAAATCAGCCTGCCATAGCGATAGAACGCGGTATCTTCCAATGACTTTGCCGCCAGGGGCGGCGTAAATTGCTGGAAGCGGCGTATGGCTTCCCGCTGCATGTCCTGGACCGCCGCGTGCTCATCCTGCGCCGTGGCAATGGGACTGGCTCCCAACCAGACGTCCATCACGTCGACCAAGGTCCGCAAAGCCGCGTCGTCGCGAACGAGCCGCGCGCGTACGTTGGTGAGCACCCGCCTCATCAGTGCCACATCGGACGCGCTGCGACCGCTTGTATTCGCGTAGCTTCGGTAAACCGGAAAGTCCACAAGAAGCTCGTCCATGACGCGGGCGATCGCCGCTCGAGTCCAGTCGCGCGTGTGAACGCTTGTTTGGGTTAGACGCGTCAGCACATGTAGCAGGCCTTCGCGTTCCGCCACGAAATGGCGACCCAGCATGAGTCGCCGCGCATCGCGAACAATGTCGGCCGGCGGGCGGTCGTCGCGCGAAACGTGTGCCCAATGCGTCTGTAGAGACGTTTCGCCCGCCGGATCGTGGATAACAGCGCCGACCTGTTCCATGAAGTCATAGCCGCTGGTGCCATGCACATTCCAGCCGTCGTCCAGGCGTTCGCCCGGGGCGAGGATTTTTTCCACCACCAGCCACGGTTCGTCATTGCGCAAGGCGCCCGGGCGCTGTCCCGCCCGCTGTTTCAGCGCAGCGCCTAATTTACGGCAGTAGTCTCCCGGGGCGGCCAGACCGTCGACATGATCGATCCGCAGTCCGTCGATCAACCCTTCACTGAACAGCCGCAGAGGCAGGGTGTGAACCTCATCGAATACCTCATCGCGCTCGACACGCACGCCGATGAGCTCGCTCACTTCGAAAAACCGTCGCCAATTGATCGCTTCCGGCGCACAGCGCCACCAGCACAGCCGATAGTGCTGACGCTCGAGCAGCTCATGCAGGCGTTGGCGTCCATGGACGTCGCGGCTGTCATACATTGCAAGAACATCGGGCACACCCACCTCCGATGGCGGCAACGTGTCAGGGGCGATGGGATAAGGCGTCCCGCATACATCGAGCATGAAGCTATGCGATGCCGCATCAAAGACAAGGCGAAGTTCGCCGCTGGCGAGCGTTGCTCCGTACGAATTGCCTAGAAAAGGCGCCAGTATCTTGCCACGGAGCTCAGGGCGCGGAGACTGCCAGTCAATATCGAACCAAGCGGCGTACGCGCTGCCTGGGCCGTGCTGGAGGACATCCCACCACCACCGATTGCCGGCATGGGTCGCCATATGATTGGGCACAATATCCAGGATGATGCCCATTCCATGCGCGCGCAGTTCATGTGCCAGGGCGCGCAGTGCGGACTCGCCCCCCACCTCGGGGTTGACCATGGAATGGTCGATCACGTCGTAGCCGTGGGGGGATCCCGGCCGGGCCCGCGAGATGGGCGACAGATAGAAGTGGCTCACCCCCAGGCGCGCGTAATAGCCAACTTGCGCGCGGGCATCGGCCAGCGTGAAGCCGGGATGAACTTGGAGGCGGGCCGTCGCGCGCGGGATAGTCATGATTGAGCCCGGGCGCGCTTGATAGCCGCAATATTGCGCTGTACGCGAGGCTCATCGAAAAGGCGCTCGACCGGCACGGGCAAAGGCTGACGCCAATTCGGATGCGGCGACGTGCCGTCATCCGCGCTGCTGCCCGGAAAATTAGGCTGTTCCTCGATGCCCAGCAAATCCTCCAGCGACACGATGAACAGCGGAGCCGGCGTTTTGGCGACAAAGGAAAGAATCTCGGCGTGCGGAACGGTTTCCGGGGAGCCCATATCGGACGACGACACGCAACCGGCCCGACATAGCGCCCGCCAAAGCGCTTTCTTCTCGAGCTGACGCTGGTTCCATTCCTGGTTGACTTGGCGCCCGCGCGTTTGGCCGAGCCTCTGACGCCATTCGACGTCCCGTCCCCGCCACCAGCCGGCCACAGTCGGCAAGTCGTGGGTGGTGGGCGTGGCCATTGCCCTTGTCGACCAGCGCGCCGGGGGCGCGAACTCGCCGCCTTTATCGCGCTCGAACCAAAGTACGGACGTGCCCAATATGCCTGTCTGATGCAATTTCTGGTCAAAGCCCGCCGGGACAGTGCCCAGGTTCTCGCCCACCACGATGGCCTTGTGGCGCCACGCCTCGAGCGCCGTCAGCCGAAGCATGTCGTCCAGGGAATATCGCAGATAAACGCCGTCCGCCGCGTCGGCGCCCGCAGGTATCAACCACATGCGCGCCATTCCGATGATATGGTCGATGCGCACGCCCCCCGCATGCGCCAGCGCCGCGCGCACCGTGTGGATGAAGGCCGCATACGCATGCTGGCGCAGCGCCCGCGGCGAGAATGCTGTCAGGCCCCAGTTCTGTCCCCGACGCTGATACAAGTCCGGAGGCGCACCGACCGAGGCGCCCACCAGTATCTCCCCTTGCCTGCTCCAGGCGTGACTGCCTCGTGGATCAGTTCCGATCGCCAGGTCGGCGATTAATCCTACCGGCATCCCGGCTTCCCGCGCGGCCTGCTGGGCCCCGGAGAGACCCCGGTCGGCCAGCCACTGCAAAAACGCATGGAAAGCGATGTCGGTCTCGTGCTGGGCGGCGTAGGCCGCAACGCCCGGTCCATGCGGGTCGCGCAATTCCGCCGGCCAATCCTGCCACCCATTGCCGGGTCCCAGCGCGGCGCAAAAATCCGCATGCAGGGCTTCATAACGCGCATGGCTCTCCAACGCCTCCGCGCCCTCGCGGCGAAAGGCAAGGTAGCGGTTCATCAGGTGACCCGGCTTTTGTTTCATGAACAGGTCGAACAGACTCCTCAGCACGGCAAGACGCCTTGGTACCTCGACACTCCAATCGATCGAACCCTGGGCCGCACCCTGGGGGTATAACGACTCAAGCCCCAATCGGGACACCGCCTGGCGCACCGATTCCGCTCCCAGCACCGCCGCCGGATCAATGTATGCAACGTTCAGGAACATGCGGCTGGACGGCGAGTAAGGACTGTAGCGTTGCGGGTCCGCGCTGAACATGGCGTGCACGGGGCTGATCGCAACAGCGCTTGCTCCCGTCGCCGCCGCCTCGCGAGCCAGCATGGCCAGTGCGGTGAAGTCGCTGCCCGCGGCATCGCGGTGCAGGCTATATACCTGGGCCGCGATGCCCCAGGTGCTCGCCGGTTGGCGTCCCGTCAACTCATGCAGGGAAGGGCAATGCTTCGGCGCCACCGCGACAGTGAATTGGGTCTGGCCGATTGCAAGATGGTGGTAGCCCGGCTGGCCGATGCGCGGAATGCTGGCACGCCGCGGCCCGACCTGGCTGACCATGCCGTGATGGACTTCGCCGTGTTCGAGCGTCAAGGTATATGCGGCGGAACCCGAGTACGGGAACACGGGCGCTTCGTCATTATTGGTGATGACCAAGTGCTGGTCGGCCGCATGCGTTTCTTTTTGCAGCCGGCGCAAGCTTTCGTCGGTCTCGGATGGATTCGAACAATCCAGGCCCAGCACCTCGAGCATCCGGCGCAGCACATCCGGCTCGACATGCCGCACCTGCCCGTATACATCTCGCCAGGTAGGCTCCAGCCCCGCGGCGGCCGCCAAGTTGAGCAGCCCCAGGTCTTGACGGGCCGAAGCATTCATGACCACACCTCTGCCGGCGGTTCCCGCAGCGCGGTCAACGTTGCGCTGAGGCTTTCCGCGGCAATGCGACCGTCGAGCAATGCCGTATCGGACTCGGCCCGGCTGTGGAAAAATAGTGTCTCGCCGGCAGGTATCTCATCGGGGAGTTCGACACTGGAGCGCGATAAATTGCAATACAGGCTTAGTATGGCCTCGTTGCCCAATTGCCAGCGCGCAACGACGCACAACGGCGCAAGAACTGAAGCCGATGCGCTATGCGCCCCATTCAGGTAAGGCGTAATGTGCGCGCCACGCAGACGCAGCAGCCTGCGATATCGCTTGCGCCATTGAACCGCTTGCGGCTTTCCAGCCGCATTGTCCAATTTGCATTGCCGCCAGGTGTCTTCGGCGTTCGGGTCGGGAATGCGCTCACGGGCGCGCGGATCGGAAAATTCCGGGAAGCCGGCGAATTCCTTGCGCCGCCCTTCCCGCACAGCGCAGGCAAGCTCATCGCTCGTGAAGCTGGTGAAGTAGAGGAACGGCGATTCGGTTCCGTATTCTTCTCCCATGAACAACATCGGTATGTGGGGCGTCAGCAACTGCAAGGCCACCGCGGCATGCAATGCGTCGCTCGATTTGCACAAGGAAACCAGGCGCTCGCCCAATGCCCGATTTCCGGTCTGGTCGTGGTTTTGAAGAAAAAAGACGAATGCCGTGGGCGGCAGGCTTGTGCTTGGTTCGCCCCTGCGCTTGCCCTTGTGCCATGGGCTGGGTTCTCCCTGGAAAACGAAGCCCTCCGCAAGGACGCGCGCCAGCTTGCCGGTGGTATCTTCGGCATACGCTCCATAATAGCCCTGGTCTTCTCCTGTCAGCACCGTATGCAGGACATGATGAGCGTCATCGTTCCATTGGGCGTCGTAGCCCTTCTGCAACAGGCTGGCCGTGTTCTGGTCATTTTCAAGAATCAGGTGCACATACCTGTCGGCGTCCAGCCGTTCCCGAACAAACTGTGCCATTTCGGGTAGCCAGGTCTGATCGGAAATGGCATGGACCGCGTCCAGACGCAGCCCGTCGAAGCGATACTCGCGCAGCCAATACAAGGCGTTCTCCGCGAAGAAGCTGCGCACCGGCATCTTCCTGAAATCGATCGCCGGCCCCCATGGGGTTTCGAGATCGCCCCGAAAAAAGTCGGGCGCATAGCGGGAAAGGTAATTTCCGTCTGGGCCGAAGTGGTTGTAGACGACATCGAGTATCACCATTATCCCCAAGCCATGGGCGGCATCGACCAATTGCTTCAACGCGTCGGGCGATCCGTAGGCGCCGTCGGGCGCATACGGCAACACCCCGTCATAGCCCCAGTTGCGCGGTCCGGGGAAATCCGCGATAGGCATCAGTTCTATGGCTGTGATTCCCAAGTCGGCCAACTCTTGCAAGCGCGATTGAACGCCGCGGAAGCCGCCCAGCAAGCCGACATGCAGCTCGTAGATAACGGCCTCGGTCCAGGGACGGCCGCGCCAATCAGGGTGACGCCACTGATAGCTATCGTGATCCAATACGATGCTTGCATCATGAACGTCGCCGTCCTGGAGCCGCGAGGCCGGGTCCGGAACCGACATCCCCGAGGGAAGCTGGTACCGGTAGCGCGTGCCCGGAGCGCACCGGCAGTCCAGCTCGTGGAATCCTTCGGCCACGCGCCGCATCGGCCGGGCCACCGCCCCGTTCAATTCGAGCTTCATTTGCTCGACGCCTGGCGCCCACACCTGGAACCTGATGATGCCGTCCTGCCGAGGCACTGGCCCGAAGATATATTCAATGTGGCTACTTTGCATTATCTTTCCCGTCAGTCCGCCGCGGCGACACCCATCAGCAACACCAAGCCGTGCGCGGAAATAGTGACACTTTCTTCGCGCACGGCGCCGCATGCCATCCCCGGCTCAGCCGTATTCAGCAACCACGACCAGGCGCAAGGCGACTCGGGCAACTGGAAGTTGATATCGTGCGGACCGCCATTGATAAGGACCAGCGACAATTCGACGGCGGCGTCCACGAGGCGGCAAGCCCGGCGGAAACCCAGGACCCGCCCTTCCACGTAATCCCAGGCCGCCTCAGAGAGGATGGAGCCATCCATGTCGTACCACGCCACCCGTGAGACGCCGGGGATAACCTGGAAATTGCCGTCCTCGTAACGCGGGAGCCGAAGTGAAGGATGCGTACGCCGCAAATATGCGAGACGGCCGACGAACTCGGTAAGTTCCAGCCCTTCCGGGTTGGCCGCCTGGCTCCAATCGAGCCACGACAGGGGATTGTCCTGGCAATAGGCATTGTTATTGCCTTGCTGGGTATTGCCGAACTCATCGCCGGCAAGCAACATCGGCGTACCCTCGGCAAAGTACACGGTGGCCAGCATCGATCGCAGCACCCGGGCACGCAGGGCCAGGATGGCGGGGTCGTCGGACGGCCCTTCAACGCCCCAATTGCAGCTGTAGTTCTCGCTATGGCCGTCGGCGTTGCCGTCGCCGTTCAGCTCATTGTGCTTCTCGTTATAGCTGACCACGTCATTTGCGGTGAATCCGTCGTGAGATGCCAGAAAGTTGATTGATGCCCATGGTCGCCGGTGGCGCCGATCGAATACTTCCGGAGATCCCATCAGCCACCCCGCCAGATCGCCCCGCAATCCAGGCGTACCCGCCCAGAAACGGCGGATACCGTCTCGAGATTGGTCGTTCCACTCGGCAAAACGGGGCGGATGATTGCCTAGCTGGTAGCCATCGGGGCCGGTATCCCACGGTTCCGATATGAGCTTCAGGCGCGACAGTACGGGGTCCTGAAGAACGGCATCGAAAAATCCCGAACCGGGATCGAAGCCGGTGCCTTCACGGCCCAGGGTAACGCCCAGGTCGAAGCGAAAGCCGTCGATATGATAGCTTTCCGCCCAGTACCGCAAGGAGTCCATCACCATTTGCAAGACACGCGGATGCGACAAGTTGACCGTATTGCCGCAGCCGGTATCGTTGATGTAGTAGCGCTCTTCGCCGGGTACCAGGCGGTAGTAGCTGGCGTTATCGAGCCCACGCCATGATAAGGTGGGTCCCAGCTCACTACCCTCGGCCGTGTGGTTATAGACCACGTCCAGCAACACTTCGATGCCGGCGGCCTGCAGGCGCCTTATGGCGATTCGGAGGTCATTCACCTTGCCATTGGTCAGGTAGGTCGGTTCGGGGGCAAAATACGCCAGCGTGTTGTAGCCCCAATAGTTGCGTAGCCCCCGCTCCAACAGAAAATGATCCTGCAAGAAAGCATGAACAGGCATCAGCTCTATCGCGGTCACGCCAAGCGTGTGCAGGTGATCGATGAAGCGCGGATCGCCCAAGGCCTCGCAGGTGCCGCGTACGTCGGCACGGATGTCCTCTCTTTGCATCGACACGCCGCGCAAATGTGCCTCGTAGATTACCGTTTGCGCCCACGGCGTGCCGCCGTGCCTGCGCTGGCCCCAATTGAAATTATCGGCGGTGACGACACACTTGGGAACCAGCGCAGCCGAATCGCGCCGGTCCAGGCTCAAGTCGGCGCGAGGGTGCTGGACACGATAACCGAACAAGGCGTCGGACCAACGCACCGCACCGGCCAGCTTGCGTGCGTAAGGGTCGATCAGCAGCTTCTGCGGATTGAAGCGGTGCCCGTTCTTCGGATCGTAAGGTCCGTAGGCCCGGTAACCGTACAACAAGCCCGGCTCGGCATTGTGCAGGTATCCGTGCCAGACCTCGTCCGTGCACTCGGGCAAGGTGTAGCGGCGCAATTCGCGCCGCCCCCGGGGATCGAAGATGCATAATTCGATCTTCGTGGCATTCGCCGAAAAGACCGCGAAATTCACTCCTAGTCCGTCGCTGTTGGCACCCAGGGGGTGAGGCAGTCCAGCGTCGAGGCGGTCAGGTAACGATAAGCTCATGGCACGTACCCAGCGTCCGGAGCGAGGATCAAGGTCGACAATGGGGGCAGCGCCAAGGCCACAGACTGCGAATAGCCATGCAATGGCCGCGGGGTCGTGGCCACGCTGCCGCAGTTGCCCAGGTTGCTGCCGCCGTAGACCTGCGCATCGGTATTCAGCAGCTCGATCCACCGGCCAGCCCGGGGCACGCCTATGCCATAGCCCATGCGTGGGACCGGTGTGAAGTTGCAAACCACCAATACCTCGTGGCCGTCATGCCGGCGCAGGAACGCAATCACGCTGTTTTCCTGGTCGTCGCCTATTACCCAGGCAAACCCGTCCGGGCTGCCATCGCTGGCGTAAAGGGCGGCGGTATGCCGATACAGCGTATTCAGATCGCGCACCAGCTGCTGCACGCCCGCATGATTGCCGGATTCGAGCGCTGGCCAGTCGACGTGCGCATCGTGGTTCCATTCAGCGGATTGGGCGAGTTCATTTCCCATGAACAGCAGCTTCTTGCCCGGATGCCCCCACATGAAGCCGTAATAGGCGCGCAAATTGGCGAAGCGCTGCCATTCATCGCCAGGCATTTTTCCAAGTAGCGATCCCTTTCCATGCACGACTTCGTCATGCGAGAGCGGCAAAATGAAGTGTTCCGACCAGGCATATACCAACGCAAACGTCATGTCATGGTGATGGAATCGACGATGCACGGGCTCGTACCGCATATATCGCAAGGTGTCGTGCATCCAGCCCATGTTCCATTTATACTGAAACCCCAGGCCACCGCTGCCTTGGGGAGCGGTAACGCCCGGCCAGGCGGTGGACTCTTCGGCAATCATGATGGCGCCAGGCCCGTACTGCGGCACGACAGTATTGAGTTCGCGGAGAAAATCCACGGCTTCCAGATTCTCGCGTCCGCCAAGGCGGTTCGGCGTCCACTGTCCCGGCTGGCGGCTATAGTCTAAATACAGCATCGAAGCGACCGCATCGACTCGCAAGCCGTCGACGTGATAGCGACGTATCCATTCCAATGCGCTGCTCAATAAGAAGTTTCGAACCTCGTTGCGGCCCATGTTGTAGATGAGCGTATTCCAGTCCGGGTGAAAGCCCTGCCGCGGATCGGCGTGCTCGTACAGGGAGGTGCCATCAAACTCGGCGAGGCCGTGCGCATCGGACGGGAAATGTGCTGGCACCCAATCCAGAATGACCGCGAGTCCCGCCCGGTGGCAATCGTCGATGAACTTCGCGAACTCATGGGGCGTTCCATACCGGGCGGACGGCGCGTACATGCCCAAGGGCTGGTAGCCCCAGGAGCCGCCGAATGGATGTTCGGTGATCGGCAGCAGCTCGATATGCGTGAATCCCATCGACACCGCATAGTTGATCAGGCGACGCCCCACCGTCGTCCAGGCGCTGCCTTGCTCGTCGCAACGCAGCCATGATCCAAAATGTGCTTCATATATCGACATAGGCGCGCCGGGCTCTTGTCGACGGCCGCGCGTCGCCATCCACTCATGGTCGGTCCAGTCGAAGTCGCCAGGCTCGGCCACGACCGACGCCGTTGCTGGCGGTTCCTCGGTACGTCGCGCCAAAGGATCCGCTTTCAATGGCAAAAGACGCCCGTCGGGACCATGCAACTGGAACTTGTACCTGTCCCCGGGAGCGACGCCCGGAATGAACAGCTCCCAGACCCCGCACTCTGTCCTGAGACGCATTGGGTGGCGTTGCCCGTCCCACGCATTGAAATCGCCAACGACAGCAACACGGCGCGCGTTTGGCGCCCAGACGGCGAAGCGCGCGCCGCTCGCGCCGTCCACGGTCATGACATGCGCCCCCAGGCAGTCGGCCAAGTCCCAGTGCCGGCCCTCGGCGATAAGATGCAAGTCCATTTCGCCCAACAGCGGCGCGGCATGATCGCCAGGACTACTCGCCACAGCGGGCCGCCGCGCCTCCTCGATGTCGTGCGTCATGCTTGGCGTCCTTGGTCCTGGCCGGACCCTTCAGGGAGCATGCGGCGCCCGGCGCGCAGCAAGCCGGCAAGCGGGATGCCCAGCCAATCGGGGCGATGGGCGGCCTCGTAGCAGACTTCATAGGCCGCCTTCTCCAAGAGAGCCAAGTCCAGCAATTCGCCGGCCTCCTGCTCCATCTCGGCGCAATAGGCGCCGAGAAATGCGTTGCTGGCCGTCGCGCAAAACTGATCCAGCAATGCCTGCCGAAGCTGCTGTAAAGAAGGTGTTGCAGGTATGGCCAGCACTTCTCCTTCGACGATATTTTCCTGCCCCTCGTCAGGCGGCCGGGCTGTCGTGTCCGACACTGTGCGTTCCGACGCCATGAACGCCGCTGTTGCATAGTCGAAGGATCGCAATAGGCCCGCGACATCACGCCATGGACTGGTCTTGCCGCGCCGTTCGCTCAGCGAGCGCACCGGCTCCCCCTCGAAGTCGATCAGATAAACGTCGCTTTGCGCAATCAGCACCTGGCCAAGATGAAAGTCGCCATGTATGCGCGTGCGCAACGTGCCGACAGCCAGTTTGGCGCGACGGTCGACTTCCGCCAATAGTGCTTGCTGGCTGTCGCGCAGCTCTTCCAGCGTCCGTCGGGCCGGTTCCGCCAGCGTTGCCTCGCTGTCGGAACCGGCCTTCATGGCGCTGGCAAACATGGCACGCACATCCTTGGCCCATGCCTTTGCGTCGGCGTTGGAGGCGATCTCGGGCGCAAACGCCGTATCGTCACTGGGTTGCGCCATTACCGCATGCAATTGCGCAAGGCGTCTTCCTATCGCCGCCGCAACCGTGACGTACCCGCTCAGTTCTTCCTCGTAATCGGCCTGCGTTTCGCCAATGAGCGTGGCGCTTTCAAGCGTGCGCTTCAGGTAATCCTGCGTCCACGCCCAGGCATCGCCCTGATTGGCCACCCGCGCATGCAGCAAGGCAAGAGTATGGGGCGTACCGTCCGCTTCGATGCGGACGAGCTCGCCCAACAGGGCGGCCGAATTCGCATAGCCGCAACGCGTCAGTTGCCGTGTCATTTCGGCTTCTGGATGCACGCCGGGCGCGGCATGGCGGACCAGCTTGAGTATCGCCGTGCTTCCGAGCGACAGCGAGCTATTGGACTGCTCGCCATGAAACCACTCGACGGCAATCTCCGCCGGCCACTCGACAGTGCCGAGCGCCGGCTCGCCCTGAAAGCGCAGCATGGATCTGCGCTTCGATGTTTCTATCGGTAGTTCACGGTTATTCTGTAGATTCTCCAAAATGGCCAGGGCGAACTCCGGCACGGTAAAAGCGTCGGTGGCCAAGCCAAGTTCAGATCCGCGCCTGACCCGCGCCATTGCGTATTGCTGGGCCATCCCGCCTACCGATTCGGACCATAACAATGCCAATGGCAGAAAATATGTCGAGGTCCCGCTACCCATGTCGATGTCGAACTCGGCCAGGAACAAGTCGCTCTGGCCTGGCAACGGGACGATGTAGACGATATCCACCGACTTGATCTTCTGGCCTCCCGCAAACCAGCGCTGACGTTCCAGGTAAAGCGGCAACACGTCCTTGCACAGCACGCGGCGCGATCCTTCAAGCAACTGGTAGCCTGCGCGTTTGCGCAGTACCAGGGTCGAGTACTCCGGCATTTGTTCGGGCATCGACGCGTGCCAGGCGGGGGGCGATGCGCTTGCGCTCAGCTCGAACCAGTAGAACCCGTAGGGCGGGAGCGTCAGAAGATAAGGCAGTTCGCCAATGGTGGGAAATGGCGTGCCACCCAATAGCTCGATGGGCACTCGTCCCGCCATCGGCGACAAGTCCAGCTCGACCGGCTGCGAGGCGTTCGACAGATTGGCGACGCACAGCAGCGAGACGCCGTCATACTCCCGCAAATAAGCCAGTATCTTGCGATTGCCAGGATACAGAAAATTCAGGCTGCCCCTTCCGAACACATGCGTCTGCTGGCGTTTGGCCAGCATCCTGCGCGTCCAGTTCAGCAAAGAATGCGGATCGCGTTGCTGCGCTTCCACATTGACGGCCTCATACCCGTATAGCGGACCCATCAGCACCGGCAACGACAGGCGCTCCGGATCCGCGCGCGAGAACCCGCCATTGCGGTCCGGCGTCCATTGCATGGGGGTGCGCACGCCGTCCCGATCGCCCAGGTGTATGTTGTCGCCCATGCCGAGCTCATCGCCGTAATAAAGCACCGGCGTGCCAGGCATGGAAAGCAACAGACTGTTCATCAGTTCAATGCGGCGCCTGTCGCGCTCGAGCAAGGGCGCCAGGCGCCGACGAATACCGAGATTGATGCGCGCAAGACGATCGGCCGCATATACCTCCCATAGATAATCCCGCTCACTGCTGGTCACCATTTCCAGGGTAAGCTCGTCGTGGTTGCGCAGGAAGATTGCCCATTGGCAGTTATCGGGAATCTCCGGCGTCTGTTGCATGATGTCGGTAATGGGGAAACGATCGGCGCGCGCAATGGCCATATACATTCGGGGCATCAGCGGGAAATGAAAGGACATGTGGCATTCATCGCCCTTGCCGAAGTATTCCTGCGCATCCTCCGGCCATTGGTTGGCCTCCGCCAACAGCAGCCGATCGGGATAATCGCTGTCCATGACCGCCCGAATCTGCCGCAGGACGGCATGGGTTTCCGGGAGGTTTTCGTTATTGGTGCCCTCGCGCTCGACCAGGTAAGGCACAGCGTCCAGCCTTAGGCCGTCCACCCCCATATCCAGCCAGAATCGCATGACGTTGATGACTTCCTTGAGCACCTTGGGATTGTCGTAGTTCAGGTCGGGCTGATGGGAATAGAAGCGGTGCCAGAAGTAAGCACCCGCCACCGGATCCCACGTCCAGTTGGATTTCTCGGTGTCGCAGAAGATAATGCGCGTTCCGCTATACGCCTGATCGTTATCGGACCAGACATAAAAGTCCCGGGCGGCGGACCCCGCCTTGGCTCGTCGTGCACGCTTGAACCAGGCGTGCTGGTCCGATGTGTGGTTGACGACAAGCTCTGTGATGACGCGCAACCCATGCTCGTGAGCGGCACGGATGAACTTCCTGACGTCGGCCATCGACCCGTAATCTTCGTGGACGCCTCGATATTCGGCGATGTCATAGCCATCGTCGAGCCTGGGTGAAGGATAGAAGGGCAGCAGCCAAACCGTGTTGACACCCAGCTCGGCGATGTAGCCGAGCTTGGCGATCAGTCCCGCGAAATCGCCCTTTCCATCATTATTGGCATCGAAGAACGATTTGACGTGAAGCTGGTAAATGACCGCGTCCTTGTACCAGAGGGGACTATTTGGAACACGGGGAGCTGTTTTCTTCGATGAAGCCATAAACTCTCTCTTCAGTATCCTCAAGAATGTCGCAACAGGCGCCATATAAGAAAAGGCTGTTCGGGCGTCAAACGTACAGGCTGATAGCGACCTTGCAGGCTGAACCGGTAATCCTGGAAAAGCTCTTGGACGGGCACGGTCGCGTTATCCGGCAGGTCCCATTTCCAGAACGGCACGTCGAGCGTCCCCGCCTGGGGATTGAGAGGATCCAGGCTGATGATGACGAGCACCACGCTGTCGGCGTTATCAGTCTCTTTGGAGAAAAACAGTATTTGATCGTTATCGACGTGGTGAAACTCTATGCCCCGATGCGATTGGAAGGCGGGGTTTCCGCGACGGATGCGATTAAGCTGCGTGATCTCGGCGACGATATTGCCCGGGCGATTCCAGTCCCACCATCGCAATTGGTACTTCTCCGAGTCGAGGTACTCTTCCTTGCCCGGCATAGGGGTCCCCTCGCATAACTCGAACCCGTTATACATGCCCCACAGGCCAGATGTGGTTGTGGCAAGCGCTGCCCGTATAAGGAAACCCGGGCGGCCCGAGGTCTGCAAAAAATACGGATTGATGTCCGGCGTATTGACAAAGAAATTTGGACGAAAGAATTCCACGGCCGGAGGCGCCGTGAGCTCTTCAAGGTATTCGGTCAGTTCCTGCTTGGTGTTGCGCCAGGTGAAATACGTGTACGACTGCGAAAACCCAATTTTGGCCAGCCGGTACATCATTTTTGGGCGCGTAAATGCCTCTGACAAGAAGATTGCCGCGGGATGCACGCTCTGAACCTCGGCGATCATCCATTGCCAGAAAGGCAAAGGCTTGGTGTGCGGGTTATCGACCCTGAAGGTCTGTACGCCCTGGTCGATCCAGAACAAGATGACATCGCGCAAGGCACGCCATAGCGCCGCCTGCTGCGGCGCGCTGGCCGACGGGCTATAAAAGTCCGGGTTGACGATATCCTCGTACCGTTTGGGCGGATTCTCCGCGTAGCGCAGCGAACCATCGGCGCGCCAGTCGAACCAGTCCGGGTGTTCGGCAAGCCATGGATGGTCAGGCGAACATTGAATGGCGAAGTCCATGGCGATTTCCAGGTCGTGCTCGCGCGCCGCGCGGATAAGCCGGCGAAAATCATCCAGCGAGCCCAGGTCCGGATGCAGTGCGTCATGACCGCCGTCCGGCGATCCGATGGCATAAGGGCTGCCTGGATCCTCCGCCCCTGCGACAAGCGCATTGTTCTTTCCTTTCCTGTTGCGCATGCCAATGGGATGTATGGGAGGGAAGTACAGGACATCGAAGCCCATCTCCTGGATAGCGGGCAAACGATCGATGACATCCACCAAGGTGCCATGCACGCCCGGCTCAGGTCCCTGGGAGCGGGGGAAGAGCTCATACCAACTGGCGAAGCCGGCCTCGCGCCGCTCGACCGACACGGGATATAAGGTCATGTCGCTCGTTTCAAAGGGATGGCTGTCGACGGCCCGCATGGCTTGTTGCAACTCCGGGGACAGCAACACATCGACCTGATGCGTTTCACTTCTTGGAATTTCTGCCGCTGCGCTGGCGGTTTGCGCCGAGGCCGCACTTCGCATCCTTCGGTGGCGGGGGCGGGTGGTGGCGGCCTGAGGGGTTCCAATATCGTTCAGGGATGTGGCGATGATATTGGCCGGACCCGGCATATCGTCGCGCGCGCGTTCCATGGCGGAAGCCAGCAGTGCCCGGCCCTCCTCGACATCGAGCGACACGTCCTGGTTGGCCGCCACCTTCTTTTGCAGCGCGTCGCAATACGTCCGCCAGACATCCAGCCAGGCCCTGATGGAGAATGCATGCCGGCCAAGCTTGTCAGGGCGGAACGTGGCCCGCCACCGATCGTTCCCCTGGTGCTCCATAGGGAGGTGATGCCACTTCGCTTCGTCTATCGCGCGCCATAACAGGCCGACCGCAATGGCATCGTGCCCGTCCATGAATACATCCGCCTCCACCTGTACGGACTCGCCAAGGGCGCGCTTGACAGGGAAACGTCCCTGATCGACTGCGGGAGCTACGTTCTCGATCGCGATGCGAGGCGCACGTAGCGCGGCGGCAATACTCTTGCGCTGCTCGCCGGACGAGTTGCCCAGCGGTTTAACCGATACGGCGGGCACAGCGGCAAATATGCTGCTGGAAGCCGGGGGAATGACGGCCGGCAAATCCTGGCGCGCCGCGTCGCCCAATGTGTAGCTATCGGGCAGGCGGCCATACAACGCGGGCCAGTCGATCTTGGCCGGCGCCGCGGAATCGGGATTGATGAGCAGCATCGCCGCGCTGGACCCGCGCCGGAATAGCGCCGTGATGTCGGCCAACGGCCCTGTCAGCAGCTGCACGCGCTCCTGGCGCCCCGGACGCAGCGCAATAACCCGATTCATCTCTATGATGGCCGCTTTGCCGACGGTATCCTCGAACCCCATGGGCATCAAGACCCCGTTGCCGGCAAACGCGGCCGCCCGAAGACGACGCCGATCCTGCGTCATTTCCGCCACCCGTTGCCCTGCAATATCGCGCATCGGCTCGTCCGGGTCTGCGACAGGCGAAATTATGTGCCCAAGCGCCCGAAGCCGGTCGTGCTCCTCGACCAACCACGACGATCGGTAATCCCACCAAGGCAGAGATAAAAACGACGCTTCGAACCCCGCGCCCGACAAGCGCCGCAATTGATCTGGCGAAAGGCCCGGCGTCCAGGCCAGAAAACCGCAGTCTGGCTGATGCGCATGAACATGCGCGATGAGCGCCCGCCATTCTTCCCCCGCCAAGCCGGCGGGAAATAGACAACGGAAGCCCGCCACGCCAGCATTTGCCCAATCGAGCAGACGGGATCCCCAGTACTCGATGAGTGCCGGGGGCGCGCGCCCGCCGGAACGGCGGATACGCAGCACGTCCGTATTGGTGGTCCGCCGTGGGTCCAGGACCGGTGCAATGGCATCGTCATACCAGTCGGCATGTTCCCGCGCCAACAGCCCGCGCGCGGGCACGCGGTCCAGCACGACGTCCATCATGTAGCCTAGCTTGTGGCGTCGGCATATTGCCGCGGCGGCATCCGCAGCGTCAAGCTGCGGCGTCAACAGCGTATCAAAGCCAAGCTCGCTCGCCTGACCGCATAACGTTTCCCATTCCTGCGTGTTGTGGGCCTCGCCGACGGTCGGCTCGCCTGGCGGCCGCGGGCGGGCATAGTAAATCCGCAACATGGCGCTCAGGCCGCTGAAGCGCGGCGAGGCGCGATCGAATCCATGGAGACTCCGTCATGCATTCGCTGCAAGGTGGCCGTCTTTGCCGCTGTCAATCCCGTCGCCACGGCGGGCAAGACCAAGCCGGGATGAACGGTTTTCCCTATCCGTAGCGCCGTCGGGCGGCGCTGCCGTTCTGGAATGCGATCAAGAGCGACTCCGGGGCACAGTGACTGGTAGGCGCTGATATAGGCTGGCGCTGTGTTCGCCCAGCTGAAATCGCTGTTCATTCCATTCATTTGCATGGCATGCCAAATTTCCGGTTCAGCATGCAAGGACATTGCCCGCTCGATTGCAGCCTCCATATCCTCCGGCTGCTCTCCTTCAAACAAAATACCGGTAGCGCCGCACATCTCCCCCGCCGGATGGGAAGGACCGGGATCGGCGATGGTATCCGCCATGCCGCCGACGCGGGAAGCAATGGGCACCGTTCCGTAGCGCATCGAGTACAAGGGGGTCAGCCCGAACGGTTCGAAGCGGCTGCCATGGAGCAGTACATCGGCACCCGCATGCAGCAAATGCGCTTGCCGTTCGTCGAAGCCGATATGCACGCCACAACGCCCCGGATAGCGGGCAGCCACTGCCTTCAGGGCCCTTTCCAGCCATTTCTCGCCTTGGCCGATGACGCATACTTGAAGGTCAGCATGCGCATCGAGTGCCCGAGGTATGGCTATGGCGGCCACGTCCGCCATTTTCTGCGTGGTCAGCCTGCTGCCCATCGCCATTAGAGTGGTGTGGTACGTTTCGTTCAGGTCGAACAGGCGTTGCAGTTCTCGCTTGCACACCGCCTTATTCGCCAGATGTTCAGGACCGAACGCCCGTCCGGGCAAATAGGGGTCGGCCTCCGGATTCCAGAGCTCTATATCGATGCCGTTGGGTATGGCAAGAAGATCGGCGGCGCGGTCGGAAAGCACTCCCTCCAAGCCGCAGCCGAATTTCGGGGTCAGTATTTCCTTGGCATAGTTACCGCTTACGACTGTGATCAGATCCGCATAGCGGATTCCCGCCTTCAGGAAGTTGATCTGACCCCAGAACTCAACGCCTTCGCCCGTGCAATACTGCCGCTCTATACCTAGCGCTGGGGCAAGGTCCATTGGGAAGACGCCCTGAAACGCTATATTGTGCAGCGTAAGAACGGTCTTCACATCAACGACGCCAAGTTGATGCATCAGCAAGGGCGCGAGCGCCGTGTGCCAGTCATGCGCATGAAGAACGTGCGGTCGCAATACTCCCTCGATGCCGCGCGCCACGCGCGCGGCGGCATGGGCGAGCGCTCCGAAACGGATGGCATTGTCGCCATATTCGGTGCCGTCGTCCGCCACGTATAGCCCTTCCCTGTCGTACAACATATCGTTCTTCAACAGCATGACGGGCAGGCCGAGCTCGGGACAATACGCGGTCAGCAGCCGCGCCTGGCCCCCGGGGAGGCCGGATAGTACCGCCACTTCCCGTACATGCCTTACGTGTTCCATTGCGGACGGGTAGGCAGGCAACATGATAGTTGCCTGCACCCCGCTCTCTTTAATGGAATGAGCCAGTCCGCTCACCGCGTCACCCAGCCCGCCGGTTTTAGCCAACGGAAATGCCTCGGAAGTAACAGATAGAATTCGTAGCGCCACAGTTCTCTCCATTCGCCGGCCAGTCATGCCGATGTATTGCTCTCCGGTATGCGTCCGGACAGACAGGTGCGCAGAGCAAGCAAGCGGCATGCCTGCCTGGGAGCTGCGTCCGCGCCGCCGGGATGCCTTGCCTCCCAGGCACGTAAGTTGCTGGCGAGCCCCGAACTACCCGACCGGAGAAAATAATGACCATGCCCGCGACCGCAGCCCCTGTCGTCTTTCTTTTTCGCCCACGGATCCGCGCCCATGTTCCGCCCCCTCCGGATCCTCAGCAGCCACCGGGCAGCATCCCGCCGGATAACATTCCGCCCGGTTCGCCAGATCGGGAAGTAGACTTGCCGCCGCGCGAGAAGCCAGACGAGGTGCGCGAACCAATAACACCGCCCTTGGAAGATCCGCCCGTAAGGACCCGCCAGTCCAATACGTTCAAGACCTGCAAGTCAGGCGACTCGGCGGTCGGCGTTTTGAATGGCGTCGGAGGGCGGGGAAAGGTCTAGCAGCAGACGCATTCGTTCGACAGCGGGTGAGATGACTTTGCGGCAACGTAGGGCGCGAGGCAATCCCACCGCCATTTGGAGCATTGTGGGCAATGCTATTCCGCGCGCTCTCGCGGCACGCCATTGCATTCGGGTTTCATGCCATGCCGCGCGCAGCGGACGGCGCATCCATGCAACCCATATGGCGTTGCGGATCAGTAAGCGCTCACGCAGTCCGGAATCCCTCTGGGCCGACGGAAAATGGCGAGTCTTTACATCGTCCGCGTACACAATGCGCCAGCCGCGCTCGACCAGATCGAGCGCCATCAACTCTTCTTCTCCGCCGATGAATAGAGGCGGCCAATAGCCTCCCACATCGTAGAAGGCGGCTGTCCGGAACACACAGGCACCAGCCATGAACCCCAGCAGTTGCGGCCCCGGAAGATGCTCGCGCGCCAGCGGGCTGTGAGCCATGGACACGCATGTTGGATCCGTCATGCGTGTTGGACCGACCTCGACGCACGCGCTGACGACCGCCACGCTTGGCGCCGCATCAAGCAAGCGTACGGCTTTATCGAGTGCTCCCGGCTCCCATTGCGTGTCGTCATCGCAAAAAGCAATATAAGGGGTATGGGCGTACGCCACACCGATGTTTCGGGCGGCCGCCCCAAGGTTGCGCTTGGCGCGAATCAGCGTAACCAAAGGAAATCGCAACGCTATTGCATTTGCGCTTCCATCGTCTGAACCATTATCGACAACGACAATAGGCCAACAACCCGGAAGCTGCTGCAACGTCCGCAGTGTGGCGAGCACCTGTGCTCGCCGGTTATGCGTGAGCACGACGATAGTCGCGCGGGATTCCAGGGTGGGGTCCATAAGAAGATGAAATCAGCGTAATAACACCGATGCCAGCAGGTAACGTGCCTGCCATGGCGCCACACGCATCAGCGAGATGTAGAAGACGACTGATCCATATCAGCCGCCGCGCCGTATTCCTCGAGCCGGTTGTACAAGGTCTTCAGGCTGATCCCGAGCATTTCCGCCGCCGCCTTTTTCACCCCGCCACACTGCTTCAAGGTTGCAAGAATGAGCTGGCGGTTCGCATCCGCCAAAGGAATGCCGACCGGCACCTGTATTTCCGAACCCCATCCCGCGGAGTGCGATTCCAGTTCGAAGCTGTTGAAGTCGCCTTTTATGACGCCGTCGCTCAGGATATAGCTTCGATAGACATGGTTGCGCAATTCACGGATATTTCCCGGCCAGCCATAGGTCAGCATTGCCTGGAGCGCTTCCGGCGCAAACGTCTTCCGCGTGCCTCCTTCCTTGTTCAACTGGTTCAAGAAGTGATTCGCCAGCAACAAAATGTCGTTTTCCCTATCGCGCAACGGCGGAAGTTCCAGTGGAAATACGCTTAACCGATGATACAAGTCTTCACGCAGGGTTCCATTGGCGACCGCTTGCTCGGGATTGCGATTGGTGGCTGCCACCACCCGAACGTCGGCGGCAGTTTCTTCATGCGTGCCAACGCGCATGAACCGTCCCGTTTCCAATACCCGTAATAAGCGTACCTGCAGCTCGACCGACATCTCGGTAATTTCATCGAGAAACAGCGTGCCGCCATTGGCGCGCTCGAAATACCCTTTGTGCCGCCGATCGGCACCGGTGAAACTGCCCTTCTCATGGCCGAACAGTTCGCTTTCAATAAGGTTGGGCGAAATAGCCCCGCAATTGACCGGCATGAACGGCTTCTGGTGGCGCGGGCTTGCCAGGTGAATGGCTTCCGCCGCCAGCTCCTTGCCGGTGCCGCTCTCGCCCACCAAGAGCACAGTCGCCTGGGTGGGCGCCACCTTCTCGATGTGCGCGCGCAACAATTGCATACCGCGCGATTCGCCTATCATTTTGGCGAAGCAATCCGAGGATCCCGGCAGCGGCTGCGTCTTGAGCATGGCCTTGAGTTCGACCAATACACCCCGCAGCCGGCGCAGGCTGACGGGTTTGAGCAGATAATCGACGGCGCCGCATCGTAGCGCCTGAATCGCGCTGTCTACCGTGGAATATCCGGTAATGAATACGACCGGCACGTCCGTCATTCCAAGGTCATTCCAGAACTGGATCCCGTCCCCATCCGGCAACTGCATGTCCAGCAAGGCCACGTCCGGCTTCTGCCGTTCGATTTGAATTCGCGCCCCGCGGATGTCGGCCGCCTGAGCCACGGTATAGCCTTCATCCACTGCAATCTCGGCAATCAGCTCGCGGATGGCGGCATCGTCGTCTGTAATGAGTAAATGGGGCATATACGCTTCTTAAACAATTATTCGTGTGGAGGACGACCTTTGCTTGTTTGTTTTGAGCGCACAAAGCGCCATCCCGACGTGGTGTGTTTTTTGTTGTAAGCAGCTTTCTTTGAGGTCATCGTACGCGTTTTCCAGAGTCCCGATGGTAAGCATGCATATCAGTTGAAACCGAATACAATTTTCTGCCGGCGGCTATTGTTTCCGGCTAGACTTTTCCCCATGATCCCTTCGTCCAAATTCCTGGGGCGCTCTCCCGCCGCGTTCGAACTGGCGCGGTCCATCGTGAAAGTCGCTCCCACGGACGCGAGCGTCCTTATCATAGGGGAAAGCGGTACAGGCAAAGAGGTGGTCGCCCGCGCCATCCATGACCTTAGCCCGCGCTGCGGCGCTCCGTTTGTAGCCATCAACTGCGGTGCTGTGCCACCTTCGTTGGCGGAGCGGGAATTGTTCGGGCACGAGAAGGGCAGCTTCACGGGCGCCACGGCAACCAGCATGGGTTGCTTCGAGCGCGCCCACCCCGGCACCCTGTTCCTGGATGAAGTTACAGAAATGCCGCTTAGCATGCAGGTGCAACTGCTGCGCGTCCTGGAGTCGGGCCAATACCATCGGGTTGGTGGCTCCGAGCAGCTTAGCGTTGACTTGCGCATCATCGCCGCCACCAATCGCGACCCTAAGGAGTCAGTGAGGGCGGGTCTTTTTCGCGCCGATCTTCTGTACCGGCTGGCCGTTTTTCCGGTTCGCGTACCGCCTTTACGCGAGCGCAAGTCCGACATTGCCTACTTGGCGCAGCGATTTCTGGATGAATTGAATACCCAGGAAAAGACAAACAAGGCATTTTCCCCGCAAAGCATGAAAAAGCTGGAAGACTATGGCTGGCCGGGCAACGTCCGCGAACTGAAGAACGGCATCACCCGCGCGTTTATCCTGGCGGACGACGTGGTCGATATGGCGCCCGTGCTATCCGCTTTCAGCCCCCTGGCGCCGCAAATACGCCAGGGCGTCCTGAAAATTCCTATAGGAACATCGCTTCTTTCGGCACAACGCTCGATCATCGGTGCGACAGTGGAACACTACGCCGGTGACAAGCGGCGGGCGGCCCTCGCATTGGGAATAAGCCCTAAGACGCTCTACAACCGTTTGGAAGAAAAAACTTAAGATCGTTCGCTGGCCGCGTGCGCCGAGGCCGGCTTGATAAGCGCCGAAAAATACGAAATTGTTCGTTGCAAGCCCGTTTCAAGTGAAACTTGCGGGTCCCATCCTAAATGGCGGCGTGCCAACGATATATCTGGACACCGTTGCACTGGATCATCCGCGGGAAGCGGAAGAAATTCGAATGCAACCTCGGCGCCGACCGCCAGTTTTATGCGCCTGGCGATTTCGATGATGGTGCATTCAACCGGGCAGCCAAGATTGACTGGCCCGCAAAAGCTGGCAGGACTATCCATCAGCCGCTGCAAACCATCGATCATGTCCTCCACATAACAAAATGCGCGCGTCTGCGAACCGTCGCCATATATGGTCAGCTTCCGCCCACTGAGCGCCTGGATGACAAAATTGGATACGACACGCCCGTCGCTCTCCGACATATGCGGGCCGTACGTATTGAAGATACGGGCAATTTTTACGTGTGCGAGCATAAGCCGGCCATAATCGGAGAACAGGGTTTCGGCGCAGCGTTTCCCTTCGTCATAACACGATCGGATACCGACGCAATTGACACTGCCTCGATACGCCTCTAACTGGGGGTGCACATCCGGATCGCCATAGATTTCGCTGGTTGACGCCTGCAATATGCGCGCGCCGCACCGGCGGGCCACTTCCAAAAGGTTATAGGCTCCCTGCACGCACGTGCGCAGCGTATGTACGGGATCCGCCTGGTAGTGCACCGGCGAGGCGGCACAGGCCAGGTTGTAGATCTGCGTCGGCCGAATGTCCGCGGGTATCGGGTCGATGACGTCATGGCGACGCAAGCTAAAGTTCGGGTTGTGGGACAACGCGTCGATGTTGCTCAGCCTTCCCGTCTGGAAGTTGTCCAGGCAGATGACCTCATGCCCTTGTTCGAGCAGCCGGCGGCAAAGGTGGGACCCGATGAAGCCGCCGCCACCCGCCACGAGAATGCGTTCAATCGCCCGCGATGGATTGTTCACGACGTGCTCCGCATAGCTGAGAATAGAGGCGCATCCAGTCCCGCAAATATCGGTCCATGGCGAATCGCTCCAGTGCAACACGCCTCGCTGCCCGCCCCCATTCGAGCGCAAGATCGCGGTCGGCTATCAGGGCATGCATGCATGCCTCTACGCGATCCCAGCGCGTATCCACAAAACCGGTCACCCCATTGTCGATAACGCTGGGGAGTTCCGTAGTGGCCATACCGACTACCGGAAGACCGACCATCATGGCTTCGACCACCGACAGGCCAAGGCTCGCATAGCGCACGGGTGTAAAGAAGAAGCGGTAGTTCGCCAGGAACGCGGGAACGTCCATATTCGATACCTCTCCCAGGCCTCCCGGCATGCTCTCGGACTCCATGCCGATGAGGTCGAGCGCTACACGGCGTTGCGCCTGTGCGTAAATATCGGCCCCCACCCGCCGCCCGCGGCTGCGCAAGTGATTTATGACCGTAATCCCGCGCCCAAGCGTGCATGTGGCAGTCAACCCGGGCATCGCCGGGACGCCATGTTCGATTACCGTCGTCCGTATGTTCGGCGCATGCCACATCATGGCGTTATACGCAGTCACGTGAACAAGCACGCCGTTATGGTGGTGGAAGAAATGTGGCGTATCCGTGGGATGCGGTTCGGGCGGATTATGTTCGATGTAGGCACAAGGCAGATCACGCTGCGCAGGCGTCAACAGGTCGCGGCCGTCCACGTCGAACGCGGTGCGCGACTGATACACGACGCAATCCACTACCTCGTTGCGGATCTCGCTGGCTGGCACCTCGCGTACGTTGGCTCCCCATGGAATCTTGTTTCCCAAAGGGCTGTAGCCTGGACGTCCATCCTCCATGACCGGAATGATGAAATCGTGCGGCGCGCGCGTCAGCGAATACAGATAATTGCCATGAACATGCCATGTCAGGATGCGCAGCCGGCGCTCCGCGCTCGGACCGGCCTCCATACGACCGACGGATTCAACCTTCATGGCGCCTCCCGATAGAGCCCAAGCCGGCTTCTTGCCTGCGCCACGACCTCGTCGACGCCGATAGCGCATGCGCATGGATGCCCTATGGGGCACTCCTGATACATGCACGGCCGGCAGGCCATCGGCGCATGCAGGACACAATGCCGCGTCTTGTCCAATGGCGCCCACCGGTTGGCGTCGCTGCCGCAAGCGATCACGATGCTGGAAACTCCCACCGCGGCGGCCACATGCGACACGCCTGTATCGTTGCACACCAATAACGGAACATGCTGCAATAAAGCGGCCAGGCTACCCAATGTCGTGCGCCCGCAAAGATCGACCAGGCGTCGACCGGACGCCTGGAGCAGCCGGCAGACCAGGTCGCGCTCATCCTGGCTTCCCGTGATTGCCACTTGCCATCCATCGTCGACGAGCGTCCTCGCCACACTCGCGTAACGTTCGACTGGCCAGCGGCGCGAGGCCATCCGGGCGCCTGGATGAATGACCACGGTCCGGCCCGCGTCGATGCCGGCTTCGCGCGCCAGTCGGCCCGCGTCCGCCATGTCCCGCGGCGTCAGGGGGAATTCCAGGCCAGGGCCATCCACCCGCAAGCCCAGATAGTTCAGTAGAAGCAGATACCGATGTATCTCGGGCTCGGCGTCGGGCCATGCCATCAGCCGTCCATGCTCCTGCCGCGCGTGGTCGGGCACAAAGCCCGCCCACCGGCGAGCTCCGAGAGCTTCGACGATGACGTTGGCTCGGCCTCCGCTGCCATGCAGCTGCAGCGCCACGTCAAAATGACGCTCCCGCGCGCAACGGTAAAACGCCGGGAGTTCCGCAAGGCGCGGCTCTTGTTCCGGAAAGGCCGGATCGCCCGGGAACAACAATAGGTCGTCAAGGTAACCGCCGAACCGTTCCACCACCGGCCGCGCGCTGTCCAGTCCGATCAACGTCACCCTGGCTGTGGGAAACGCCTTGCGCAGCGCACGTAATGCCGGCACGATGCACAAGAGATCGCCCAGGTTCAACGCCCGAAAAATGGCGATCTTCGCCGGCGGCGGCTCCCATAGCGAAGAACGTGGCAGCGCGCTCATGGCACCGCCAGGCCAAACCGCACGGCCCCCACAAGACGCCAAAATACGGACAAGAGCGGTATGAACACCGATGTGACAGCCAGTTCGGCAATGTTGCGCAGCGTGAACGCGCTGCGCCTCAACCGCCTGAAAAAAAAGAGCAGGCTCAACAAGGCCCAAAGCAGCGCCGCCGCAGCGGCGGATGGCCGATCGCCCGCCAGAAAATTGACCAGCGCGAGTAAAAAACTGCCGCACACCAGCAAGTAGAACCACGGCGGCCCCTTGCGTATGTGTTGACGATAAAGATCCGGAAACTTTCGGTACAGCAACACATCGAACATCACCTTGCGTTGCATATGCAGCCCGGCGCCGAAATGCGTACGGCGCAGCGGATGGACAACTTTCGCGCCGGGCGCGGAAACAATGCGCTGCCCAGTGTCTATCAATGCAAAGTGCAAGTCGGAATCTTCGCGCCAAGCCAGCGTATAGCGTTCATCGAAGCCTCCAACGCGCTCTAGCGCGTCGCGCATCACGAAGCAATTCGCGGTCGCGAATTCAGCACTGGCCAGGCCGGCGGCGTCCAGATCCATGTCGGTGGGCCGCTCAGGCAGCGGCATCACGATACGTCCGGCGACGGCTTGCACGCCAGGCGACGCCATGGCATCCAGGCCCGCCCGCAGCCAGTACGGTTCGGGAATAGTGTCGTCATCGGTGAACGCAATGACCGCAGAGCGCGCTGCGCGCCAGCCGGCGTTGCGGGCCCCCGCGGGGCCTTGCGTTGCCGTCACCGGTATATAGCGCAGCATGGGCCTGCCTTGCGCCAGGTCGGCGAGCTTTTGCACCACAACGCGCACCGCTTCAGCCGGACCATCGTCGCATACGACCACTTCATACGAGTCGCCCCCCAATGTTTGACCGATAAGCGCGCGAAGGCAGCGCGCCAACAATTCCGGACGATTGCGGGTGGGAACCACCACCGACACGAGTGGCGTTCTATCGGTCATCGCGGCTTCTCCACCAAAAAGCTGCCTATCACCAGTGCATCCAGGGGCGACGTCCAGAAGCACTCCAGGGCGTCCCGTGGAGAACAGACCACGGGTTCGCCTCGCGTATTAAATGACGTATTGACCAGGACCGGCACGCCCGTTCGCTCTTCAAATGCGCGCAGCAAGTCATATAGCAACCCATGATGCCTGCCGCTGACCGTCTGCACGCGCGCCGTCCCATCGATATGGCGCACTGCGGGTATCAACGCCGCCTTGTCCGCCAGCACGTCGAACACGAAAAGCATGAAAGGCGCATTGATGACATCCTTGGCGCCGCGATCGAACCACTCGTGGGCACGTTCCTCTATGACCAACGGCGCCACCGGCCGGAAATCCTCCCGGTCCTTGAGTTCATTCAAGCGCGACTGCATGGCGCCGTCCCGGGGCGAAGCCAGGATAGAGCGCGCGCCCAGGGCCCGCGGTCCGAACTCCATGCGGCCCTGAAACCATCCCACTATTTTCTCCTGTGCCAAAAGATCCGCCGCCGAGTCAGCCACATTCTGCAGACGCCGGTATGAGACATGGGACCGCCGTAGAAATAGCTCGATTTCCTGGTCTCCGTAGCCGGGCCCTAGAAATGCGTGGTCCATTGTCCAGCAACGCCGGGCGGTGCCGCGTGCATCGGCATCGACCCACAACGCAGCCCCTAGAGCCGTCCCGGCGTCCCCGGCAGCCGGTTGCACCCAAACGTTCTCAAACGGCCCATCGTTGGCCAAGCGCGAGTTCATCACGCAATTGAGCGCCACACCGCCCGCCATCGAAAGATTCGGCGAGTGCGAGGCCTGGTACAGCCACTGCGCCATCCGCAATACTGTCTCTTCGAGCACAAACTGCAACGACTGGGCGATATCCATATGCCGTTGCTCGAAAGGTTCGCCACGCTTCCGGGCTGCTCCGAACCGTTCTTCCAGACGGGCCGGGCGTATTTCATATCCACCCGATTCGTCGTTCCGCACCGTCTCACGGAACGCATCGGCATACACTGGCTTGCCGTAAGAGGCCAACGCCATGACCTTGTACTCGTCCGAAGAGTGCAGAAAACCCAGGTAGCGCGTCACGTCTTCATACAGCAAGCCCAGGGAATGAGGCAAGTTTATTTGCCGTAGCCTGCGATACCGGCCTTTCTTGTAATGACCATAGCTCGTGCACGCGTGCTCACCGCGTCCGTCCATTACAAGCACTGCCGTGTCTTCGTAGGGGCCGGCAAGGAAAGCGCTGGCTTCGTGCGCCAAGTGGTGGTCCAAAAAACGCCAACGCGCCATGATTTGCTTGATCGAGCTTCCGGCGAAACGCGCCTGTAAATGGTGTGGTGCTCCATCGGCCAATTGCCGCGGCGCATTCACGATATAGGATAGAAACAGCGGGTCCCACGGATTTTTGCCGTCGGCGGGCTGCCGGTCGGCGGACGGCTCCAGCGGCAAACTGATCTCATGCAGCGGCGCGGCCTCTGGTTGCAACGTGGCGGGGTTGAATGAGTACGCAATGTGATCGAGGTCGGGCAGCGCGATATTGGCCTGCTGAAGGCAGTAGTCAATGGCGTTGTAAGGCAATTGCCAGGTAGAGAACGGCACCGGCCTCTTGCCGTGCTTGACACGCGTGAACCGTTCTTCCTCGGCGGCCGCAACCACTCTGCCGTCGACGACGAGCGCGGCGGCGCAGTCGTGAAATGCCGCGTTAATGCCCAGGGTATACATAGTGTTCCCCTCCGTCACCCTTGACGCATGGCAATGCAGTGCGTGTCGCCGTGCCCCCCACAGCCAACATCTCATAGGCCGCGCGCGCGACCGTCGCAGGCGCCACGCCGTTCAGGCAAGCGTTGTGCCCATGCGGACAAACGCTTCTGTAGCAGTATTTACATGGAACGTCGCAATACAGCAAACGGTGCCTGACCTGCCATGGCGTATGCTGGGGATTGGTCAACGCATACAAGTCCACGACTGGCGTCTGCACGGCGGCCGCAATATGAACGGGACCCGTGTTGTTCGAGATCAGCAAATCCGCATCCTCGATCGCACATCCCAGCTCGCCGAGCCTGAGTTTTCCCGCCAGGTTCACGCAAGCCCCATCCCACGGGCTGGCGCTAATAATATTGTCTATCATCTGGCGTTCAGACGCGCTGCCCGTCATCAACACGGGGCGTCCACTGTCGCGCAGCAACCCTATGGTTTCCGAGAACGCTCCGGCATCGTAGCGCCGCGACTGAGCCGTGGCGCCGCAATGCATCACTATCCACCCCTGTGTGGCGCCGACCCCATGGGCGTGCAACACCTTGCGCGTCGAAGCGCGGTCCGTATCGCGCGTCTCGAAGGATAGCCGCGTATTGGCGCACGCCATCCCGACCGAGGCCACCAGATCGAGCTGGCGCTGTACTTCGTGCCGCACCATCTCTTCAGGCTCGGTATCACGCACCCAATGCGACAAGAGCCGATACGGATTTTCACGGCTGTGAGCCAGCACGCGCGGAATACCGGCCAAATGACACATCAGCGCGGCAGGCAGGGCGCTTTGGCTGTAGACCGTGAAAATTACAGCGGCATCGAAGTGCCTGTTCCGCAATCGCTCTATGGCGGCGCAATCACCGCTGTGGCCGCGGGCGCCGTTCTTGACCCATGCCGCATCGTAGATCAAGGTATCGTCGACCTCGGGCAAGTACGGAGCCAATTGGGCGCCCGCCGTCGACGCCATCAACGTTATGCGGCGGCGCCTTCCCGATGCGCGCAACGCTCGAATGGCCGGCGTCGTCATCAGCACGTCGCCCATGTTGTCCAGCCGGATGCACAACACGTTGCGCACATAAGCCCAGTCCGCATTCGCCTTCATGCCGTCCACCCGAATTCGCGAAGCACCTCGCGGCTCGCGCCGTCGAAGTCGGAGACAACGCGGTCAGGGACGCGACATGGCGAGCCATCCCACTCCGTCTCGTTTCCGTTGTCGACAAGGATGCTGCGACAGCCGGCACGCCATGCAGCTTCAACGTCATCCAGAATATCCCCTATGAACCAGGACGCCTCCAGGTCGATGGCGTGATCGCTGGCCGCCGCATGTAAAAGGCCGGGCATAGGCTTGCGGCATATGCAAGCGCCAGCGTAAGGCGCGACGATGCCCAGTGGATGATGCGGACAATAATAAAAATCGTGCAGGCGCACACCCGCGCTTTCGAACATTGCCGCCAGCCGGGCACGTACCGGAACGAGGTCCTGAACCGTAAACTTCCCCAATGCGACTCCCGGCTGATTGCTGATCACAATGAGAGGCCGGCCCAGCGTCCCCAGACGCGATAAGCCGCGCGCCACGGTGGGCGCATAGCGCATGAGCCGAGGTTCCACGTTGTAGGGGACGTTTTCGAGCAGCGTCCCGTCTTTGTCCAGAAAAATAGCGGGCTTCATGGCCAGGACGTCTCCTTCATCGGCAGCACCATCACTTCTGGAATGACCGTCTCGTACGGTTGGGTAAGCACGAACCTCACGGCGCGCGCCACATTCAGAGGATCTTGCAATAGGGACGGGTCGATGTCCGGGAATCGATCAAGCAAAAACGGCGTACGCATACCGCCGGCGATGACGGCGGAGACCTTGATTCCCATACCGCGCAATTCGGCATGCAGCGCGTGCGTGAGACCCATCAGTCCATACTTGCTTGCATGATAGGCGCTTGCATTCGGCCAGGCGCGCCGCGCGGCAGTGGACGCGATGTTTACAATATGACCTCCCGGTGCAAGGTGCTCTAAACCATGCTTGGCCAACAGAAAAGGGCCCGTCAAGTTCGTGCGTAGCACCCTTTCCCAGTCCGAAGTCAGCATTTCCTTGATACCCAGGGTGATATCGGTGCCCGCATTATTGATCACCGCGTCCAGCCGGCCGCACAGGGTCACAGCGCCCCTCAACACGCGACGTACCTGCTCTTCGTCACCCACATCCAACTGAAAAAAACAGGCGTTCCCCCCGGCGGCATTTACACGCTCGGCGACGACCCGGGCGGATGCTTCGTCCACGTCGGTGACAATGATATGGGCCGCTTCCGCCCCCAGCGTGTCGCAAATCGCGGCGCCGAGCCCACGGCCAGCCCCGGTAACCAATATGGCCCGGCCGGCAACCGTCTGGAAATCCTGATTTTGCATAAGGCCCCCGTTATCGTTCTTTTCCCGGTCGACTTGCGTCCGCTATGCCGACAACTGGCAGGCGGGCCACGCCGCCACCGCCGCCGACGCGTACTTGCCGGCTATCGTCTCGTCGAACACCTGCTCCAGGTCCATGCCGACCCGCCTCCAGGTGAATAGACGCGATGCCCGACGCGCCCCCGCTGCGCCCATCCGTTGCGCGAGGCCAGCGTTATTGGCCAGGACCGCCAGGCGGGCGGCAAGAGTTATGGGATCCTTGGGCGGCACCAGGAACCCTGTCTGGCCGTCCACCACGGTGTAGCGGATGCCACCGGTATCGGAGCCGACCACAGGGCGGCCACACGCCATGGCTTCGACCGGCGTGATGCCGAAGGGCTCATACCAAGGCGTGGTAACAAAAACATCGCAAGCGCCGTAGAAGTGGCGCAATTCATGGCGGGCGCGCCTGCCCACAAATTCGACCGCCCTTTCCACGCCTTGCTCCCGCGCGACCCGCGCCAGCCGTGCGACCTCGGGGCTCGTTTCCTTCGCCGGGTCGACGCTGCTTCCCCCTACAACGCACAGGCGGGCATCGACGCCATGGTCGAGACGTAAATGAGCCAAAGCACGGATCACGTTATCTACGCCTTTCCTGGGCACCATACGGCCCAATTGCAGCAGATAGAAGGCGCTCGGCGACCAGCCCATGGCCCGACGCAATTCCCCCTTGTCCATGGGCCACATTTCGTCAGGATCGTAGCCGCAAGCGACCATGCGGATACGTTCCGGGTCTGCTCCATACAACGCCATGAGGTCGTTGCGGTCTTGCGGGCACTCGGCGATGATACGGTCCGCGCTTCGTACGATTTCTTCTTCGATATCGAAGCGGCTGTCCGGAAAGCGGTCGGCTTCAGCCTGATGCAGGCGCCTCACGCGTCCCAGCGCATGAAACGTCACAAACAATGGAATTCCCACATGCCGCGCGATGGGCAACGCCGCCATGGCCGACATGAAGAAATTGGCGTGTATCAGGTCGTAAGCCTCGGCGCTCGACGTAAACCTGGCCAGCAGGAAACGCCGGAAATCATCCATGAACGGCAGTAGGTCTTCTTTCGGCAACTCATGCGCAGGCCCAGCCTCTACGTGTATGATGCGCACCCCGTCTTCCCAAGACATCTCCACGGGCAGGTCGGGGCTATCCCGGCGGGTAAAGATGTCAACCGCATGGCCGCGCATTGCCAATTGCCGCGCCACTTGGCCAACGTAAATGTTCTGTCCGCCGCTGTCCACGCCGCCCGGGGGCGTAACGGGCGAGGCGTGTTCGCTCACGATGGCGATTCTGTGCATGCTTTTCTCCTGGCCTTTCGTTAGTGCCCTGCCGCTATTCCCTCGGCGCAGGGCCGCGTCAGCCCTCTTTTGGAAAGCCTCGGCCGCTATGACCTTCGTCGCGTGTGCGCTCATTGCCCCGACCGAAGTCGTCCGACGACGCCTCATCCTGCTTGGGCGATGAGCCAACCCCGCGCTCATCGTCGACGGCGGCTTGCTCGCGGTTGCGCATCTCCTCATGGGCTCTTCCGTAGTCGCCGGCGCGTCCGGATTGATTGCCGCGGCCCGGCGCACGCTCGTCTATTTGCGCTGGCTGGTCCACCAAGCTGCCCTGTTGCCCTGCGCCGCCGCCTTGCCAATGCCGCGGCTGGCTTCCGCGCTCCGGTGGCGGATTTCGTTGGTCGTTGAAGGCATCCTTCGTGTCGCGAGTATTTGCCCTCCCCGTAGGCGATGCTTCTTTCTGTTTATCGTGCGATTTCATACGTCCTCCAGAGGCTAACGGATCACAAAAAGATAGCAATCGATGTGCCGCTCCCGAGGCCCGCGAACACCGCTTGCTGAACGCACTTCTTACACGCTTCGGTAATTTGTGTAGATTCGACGGCGCCCGAGCCCTATGCCCGAAGCGTTTCCGTTAGCCCCCGCAATAGAATGAAACAGCCTGGACACCGCCCTTCGGCCAGCGACGTGCCCTTCATGTCGTTCGAACAGAAATAAAACGATACGTTCCGTTCAATTGCTTACCGATATTGGCACAAGCATTGCTTGAATCCCTGCACAGACTTGTCGCTGCACCGGCATACCAACCAGGGAGACATGCCATGGGTCAAATGGCTTATGAGTTAAACGTCCGCCAGCAAACCACGCTGACGCCTCGACTGCAACACTCCGTCAAGCTATTGCAAATGTCCACGCTGGACTTCAGCCGTGAAGTGGCCGAGGCCATCGCCAACAATCCGTTTCTTGAAGAGCAAGAGGAGCCGTCAGCCGGCGACGGGGGCAATGAAAAGGCCCCTGGCGCCTCGACGCAGGACGCCATGACGGCCGCCGCTGTCGAGCCGAGCGAGCCGCACGATGGGAACGACGGCTTCGAGGCGCAGACCAGCGGTCCTGAAACTGAATACCTGGCTTCTAGTCCAAACGAGACTGCGGAATACTCTGGGGACTATCCCGCCCAGCGCAGCGCCGACCATCCCGACACCGACGTGGGCCAATGGGCACGCAGCAGCACCAGCCTGCAAGAGAGCCTGCGTGGCGACCTATGCAGCTATCAGTTGGACGAGCGTAGTCGCCGCCTGACGGAATACATTATCGAGGCGCTGGACGACGACGGCTATCTGCGCACGCCGTTTTGCGAACTGGCCGACGCGCGCGAATTTTCGCCACCCGTAGAGAACGACGAATGGGAAATTGCCTTGCGGCTAGTGCAGCAGTTGGGCACGCCCGGTCTTGCGGCGCGCGATCTGCGCGAATGCTTGCAGCTGCAGATCGGCGCATTGCCCCCGAGCACTCCCGGTGCCGGCATGGCCCTGCGGATCGTGACGGAGGCCATCGAGCGCCTGGGGCGCTGCGACTACGCGGGGCTTGCGCGAACGTTGGAATGCGCTGAAGAAGATATACATGATGCGTGCCACTTGATCCGCACGCTCGATCCTCGGCCAGGCGGGCGCTTTACGGCGGTTGACCCCTCCTGCTATGTGGTGCCCGACGTGATCGTGCGCAAAGTGGGCCGTCTGTGGGTAGCCACGTCCAATGACGACGCAGCGCCCCGGGCCCGCCTCAATAATGCGTACGCGCAGCTATTCAGGCAAAGCCGCTACAACGAGCGATCCCTCATGGCACAAGCGCTGCAGGAAGCGCGATGGCTGATGCGCAGCCTGGAGCAGCGCAGCAGCACGATACAGCGCGTTGCCCAGGCTATCGTCGCCCGCCAACAGACGTTTTTCGATTATGGCGAGATTGCCTTGCGTCCCATGATGCTGAGCGAGATCGCCGACGAACTCGGCATACACGAGTCCACGGTGTCACGCGCCACCAGCAATAAATACATGGCAACCCCGCGCGGCATATTCGAGTTCAAGCACTTTTTTTCGCGCGAACTGGCTACGCGTTCCGGGGGCACGTGCTCGGCGGTGGCCGTACGGGCACTGATACAGGAAATGATCGAAGACGAAAACCCGACGGAACCGCTGTCGGACGTCATGCTCGCAAGCAAACTGGCGCGCGAGGGAGTGGTAGTGGCGCGGCGCACAGTGTCAAAATACCGCGCCCAGATCAAATTCCCACCCGCCGATCTACGGCGACGCGCCGTTTCCCCTTGAGGGCCGGTAGAATGTATGGATGACACCTCTGCAACTGCCTGCCGTCGTACTGCTGGGCACGGGCGGCACGATTGCCGCGACCGCGGCCCTTAGCACGACACTTGCCGACTACTCCGTGACGGAAGGCGTCGAATCGCTGCTTTCCGCCGTCCCCGAAATCAGCACGCTCGCAAGGTTGCGCTGCCGCCAAGTATTCAACGTGGATAGCCGGTCCATTACCAACAAGATGCTGCTCAAGCTGGCGGCCGTGGTGAACAAAGAAGCGGCGAACCCGGAAGTCGACGGGATTGTTATCACGCACGGCACAGACACGCTTGAAGAAACCGCATGGTTCCTGAATCTTACGATCAAGAGCCGCAAACCCGTTGTCATGGTCGGCGCAATGCGGCCTGGCACGGCACTTAGCGCCGATGGCCCGCTAAATCTGTATAACGCCGTCCTGCTGGCTGCCCACGCGCAAGCCAGCGGACACGGTGTCATGGTGTTGCTGAACGACCAGATTTCGGCCGCACGCTTCGTCAGCAAAACGAACACTACGCAGGTAGACGCCTTCCGCTCCGCCGACCATGGCTATTTGGGCCAGGCGCATAACGGAACTATCCAGATTTTTCAAAGCCCAATGCGCTTCCATACTGCCGCAACGGACTTCAGCATGGCTGGCGTTTCGGCATTGCCAGAGGTCGATATCGTGTACGACCACCAGAATGCCCCGCTTCATTTCTATGAAGCGTGCATCGCCGCGGGGTCCAAAGGCATAGTGGTTGCCTGTACAGGCAACGGCAGCCTCTCGCCCAACGCCCGCAAAGGCGTCCGCCTTGCACGCAAGAACGGCATATATTGCGTTCGGTCCAGCCGCGTTGGGTCGGGCACGGTATCAGGCAGCAGGGACGACAAGAAAGACGGACTGGTGACGGCCGATTCCCTGAATCCGCAAAAAGCAAGAATACTGCTTATGCTGGCCCTGACGGCCACATCCAAGCTTGAAAGAATCCAGTGGTATTTCGATAATTATTAGGCAAGCGTCAGGCGCCTTTGGCTTTCGTAGCGGCGCAACCGGCCGCTGTAGGGATCGACAAACTCAATGGCCGTCGCCAACAATTGCAACGGCTTGCTGAAGTCGTCCGCTGCGGGAAATGGCTGCAAATGCGGGTAGAACATGTCGTTGCATATGGGAATGCCCATGGCGCACATGTGCACCCGCAACTGATGCTTGCGCCCTGTATAAGGCAGCAGTCGGTACCGCCCCAAGCCCGACGCGCCCACGTCCATCAACCGAATCAACGTTTCGCTATTGGCTGCGCCTTGCGCTTCCTCGGTTGTGAAATAGCCATCGCGCGGGCGCAGATGGCTCCGGTACACGGTGGGCAATGCGAGTTTCGCACGAACGGGCGCAATGGCCTCGTATTCCTTTACCACCTGGCGCGACTGGAACAAGGCTTGATAACTTCCGCGATTCTCCGGCCTGACACAGAACAACAAAACGCCGGCAGTGTCCCTGTCGAGGCGATGCAAGGGGCTTAGATGCGGCAGGTCCAACGCGGCGCGCAAGCGCGTCAAGGCGGTTTCGCGCAAATAGCGCCCACCCGGGATGCTGGCAAGAAAATGCGGCTTGTCGACCACGACAAGATTCGCATCGCGATACAGGATGGGCAGGTCGAAAGGCACCGGCGCCTCGTTGGGTACATCGCGGTAATACCATAGCCACTGCTCGGGCACATATGGCGTGTCGAGGGAAATCGCTGTTCCGTCTCCGGCGGCGATCTCGCCCCGCCTCAAGCGGTCCCTTAGCACATCGGCCGGCATGTGCGGAAACCGTGCCAGCAAAAAATCGAGCACCGTAGCCCAAGGACCTTTCGGCAAATGCACACGGCTGGGCGACACGCCATCGCGCGGCGGCAACGGGGCGTTGCGCATGAGGTTGGCACGCTGAGCCGCCTTCAAGAGCTACGCCGCCCAGTCAAGGATGACCTTGCCGCTTTGTCCAGAAAGCATGGCTTCGAAACCCCGCCGATAATCGGCGATAGGGAAATGGTGAGTGATCATGGGCGTCAGGTCCAGCCCACTTTGCAACATGGCCACCATCTTGTACCAGGTCTCGAACATTTCGCGGCCGTATATACCTTTTATCTCGAGGCCTTTGAAGATGACCTGCGTCCAATCGATGCCAAAGCCGGCGGGCGGTATGCCCAGCATCGCGATCCTGCCCCCATGATTCATCTGCTCGAGCATCATGGTAAAAGCGCTGGGCACGCCCGACATTTCCAGGCCCACATCGAAGCCTTCGGTCATCCGGAGCTCTTTCATGACATCGGTCACCGCCTCGCGGCCAACATTCACCGTCCGTGTCGCGCCCATGCGGGCGGCCAGATCGAGCCGGTAATCGTTGACATCGGTGATTACCACATTACGCGCACCCACGTGCCGCGCAATGGCGGCGGCCATGGCGCCTATTGGTCCCGCTCCGGTAATGAGCACGTCCTCGCCGACGAGATTGAACGCCAGCGCCGTATGGGCCGCATTGCCAAAAGGGTCGAAGATGGCGGCCAGGTCGTCGGGCACATCGTCAGGAATCTTGAATGCATTGAAGGCGGGTATGACAAGATAGTCCGCGAAGGCTCCAGGTCGGTTGACGCCCACGCCCACCGTATTGCGGCACAGATGACGCCGACCGGCGCGGCAATTGCGACAGTACCCGCAAGTGATGTGTCCTTCGCCCGACACGCGGTCGCCAATCGAAAATCCCGATACCTCTTCACCGATCTCGACAATCTCGCCGACATATTCATGGCCGACGTGCATAGGCACAGGTATGGTCTTGCTGGCCCACTCGTCCCATTTCCAGATATGTATGTCGGTACCGCAAATGGCCGTTTTCCTGATCTTGATGAGAACGTCGTTATGGCCGACGACAGGCCGCTCGACGTCGACGAGCGTCAGGCCTGCGGCGGGCTCCAGTTTGGCAAGGGCGCGCATGTGGGCTCCGGAAAGTGTTTGACCGCGGGCGTGCCAGCAGGCCGCCTACGCGATAAGTTGTAGTTTACGCCCGGCCCGTTCGAATGCCGCCACCGCGGCGGCAATGTGTTCGGTGCTGTGCGCCGCGCTCATTTGAGTTCGTATGCGGGCTTGGCCCTTGGGCACCACCGGGTATGAAAAGCCAATAACGTATATGCCTTCTTGCAACAAGGCCTCGGCCATGGCCGAGGCAACTTGCGCATCGCCCAGCATGACGGGAATGATGGGATGATTGCCCGGCACCAGATCGAACCCCAATGCGGTCATGGCCGTCCTGAATTGCGTGCCATTGGCATGAACCCGCTTGCGCAGCGCATTTCCCTCGGCGCTTTGAAGCAATTGCAGCACGCGCGCAGAGGCGGCCACAATGGCCGGAGCCAGCGTATTGGAAAACAAATAGGGGCGCGAACGCTGGCGCAATAATTCCACCACGGACTCGTGCGCGGCAACATAGCCGCCAGAGGCACCCCCCAGCGCTTTGCCCAGCGTCCCGGTGATAATGTCCACGCGTCCTTCGACGCCGCAATATTCCGGCGTGCCGCGACCGTGCTCGCCCATGAAGCCCACGGCATGCGAATCGTCGACCATGACCATGGCATTGAACTCATCGGCCAGATCGCATATGCCCTTCAAGTCGGCGACGATGCCGTCCATGGAAAAAACGCCATCGGTTGCAATGAGTTTGTAGCGCGCCCCGGCCTTGTCGGCCGCTTCCAACTGCGTCCGCAAGTCCGACATATTATTGTTCTGGTAACGATAGCGGCTTGCTTTGCACAGCCGCACTCCGTCGATAATGCTGGCATGGTTCAAGGCGTCGCTGATGACAGCGTCGTTTTCGTCGAGCAAGACTTCGAACAGGCCGCCGTTGGCATCGAAGCAGCTGGAATAGAGGATCGCATCGCCCATTTTCAAGAAGTCGGCGAGCGCGCGTTCCAGCTGTTTATGCCCTGTTTGCGTGCCGCAGATGAAGCGCACCGAGGCCAAGCCGAATCCCGCTTGATCCAGCCCCTGTTTTGCCGCCTGTATAAGCCGCGCATCGTTTGCGAGGCCCAGATAATTATTGGCGCAGAAATTCAGCAACTGGCTGCCGTCGGAGAGGCTGACCTGCGCCGACTGCGGGCCGTCGAGGACACGTTCCGGCTTATAGAAGCCTTCGGCGCGCAATTGGCGAATTTGCCCCTGCACGTGACCGAGATAGGCCGGGCGCATAGCCTACCCCTGCGTCGCCAGACGCGCGGGCGGCGTTTGACGCCGAGTTCTTCTTCCTTGCGCTGCCCAAATCAGGCCCAATATGATGAACGCAGGGATGTAGGTCCAGAATTCGGATGGCCGCGACGGATTCGGAATCTTGACCTCGGCGATGTCCCAGCCCTGTTCCCAGCCTGCGCGTTTGGCTTGGCTGCCGAAGCGCACGGTGGCAATCTGGGCCTGGTCGCCGAAGGCCATGATGCTAAGCCCCGCCGCGTTCAGCCTTTGCGTGGCTGCGGCATTGCCCGTTGCCGTGCTGTCCTCGGGCAATGCGGCCAGCGGCACCGCGACGGTCTTACGCAGGTCTTCGCCCTCGAGTGTCATGCCCTGGAGCACGACGATAAGGCGTCCCTTGGGAGGCATTTCGGCCGCAATTTTCATGAGCTCGGCCGGCGGTCGGCTTTCGTATTTGGGTGCGAAATGGTCCATGAACCAATCGGGCCTGAACAACATGAAGGTAACCAGCAGCAGCAAGACGACTTCCAGCCAGGAACATTTGATGCGCATCCAGCGCATCGTTGCCGCGGCGAACGTAAGCGAAGCCAGGGTTGCGCCGCCCACAACCAGGGTGAGTTCCCACCAGCCGTCCACGTCGATAAGCAGCAGCAAAGGATTGAAGACGAACATGAACGGAAGCACGGCGGTGCGCATGGCATAGGTGACGCCCATGATGCCGGTTTTAATCGGGTCTTCGCCCGATATGGCCGCCGCCGCGAAGGTTGCCAGGCCCACCGGCGGAGTAATGTCGGCCATGATCCCGTAATAGAAAACGAACATGTGAACAGCAATGAGCGGGATGACAATACCGCTTTGCGCGCCGAGCTCGACCACTACAGGCGCCATGAGCGTGGCCATGAGGATGTAGTTGGCGGTGGTAGGCATGCCCAGCCCAAGAACCAAACACACCGCCGCCGTAAAGATAAGCATGGCCAGCACACTGCCCATGGACACGAGCTCGACGAATGCCGTCATGCGCAAGCCCAGGCCGGTGAGCGTAATGGCACCCACAATAAGGCCCGCTGTGCCGCAGGCAATGGCAATGCCTATCATGTTGCGCGCACCTTCCTGCAGTCCGGTGACTGTCTCGGACACACCTGTTTTAACCGCGGGCGCAACCGATTGCTTGCGAAACCAGGCAATGAGGGGACGCTGCGTAAGCATCTGCAGCACCATGCCGACGACCGCCCAGAATGCCGAGAGCCCAGCCGACAATTGTTCCACCGACAGGCACCAGACCAGAATGCCGATGGGAATCAGAAAATAAAGGCCTGCCCGCACCGTAGGCCAAGTTTCGGGACGTACCGGGTTGGTGATGCTGATTTCAGTGGGTAGATCGGGGTGACTGGCGGATATACGCAACAGCCACAGGTACAGGGCAACAAGTATGCCGACGAGTATCCACATGGCGGCAGGGCCCGCCGCCTTTTGCACGCCCACGCCTATCCAGTACACCAGCCCCATGACGATGAGCGACCCGGAGATTCCCATCCCCCAGCCCGCCAGTTTCTGCAGCGTCGTGCGCGGTTTTCCCGCGGACATCATGGGTTGGATGCCGAGCTTGAGCGCTTCGAGATGAACGATATAGAACAAGGCTATGTACGAAATGCTGGCCGGCAACAATGCATGCCTGATGATGTCCGTGTACGGTATGCCCACATACTCGATCATCAGGAAGGCAGCGGCTCCCATGACGGGCGGCATGATCTGCCCGTTCACCGACGAAGCGGTTTCGATGGCGCCGGCACGGATGCCGCCATAGCCCGCCTTTTTCATAAGCGGAATGGTGAAGATGCCGCCCGTGACCACGTTGGCAACCGACGAAGCGGAAACAATGCCGTTGACCGCCGACGAGACCACGGCAACCTTCGCGGGACCCCCGCGCAAGTGGCCGAGCATGGCGAACGACACTTGCATCATGTAGTTGCCGGCGCCGCAGCGGTCCAGTAGGGAACCCAGCAGCACGAAAATAAAGATGTAGGACACCGATACGCCCAGGGCGACGCCGTAAACCCCTTCCGTGGTCAGCCACATGTGCGAGACCATGCGCTCGAGCGATGCGCCGCGATGCGAAAGAGCTTCCGGCAACCAGGGGCCAAGAAAGACGTACATTATGAAAATAATGGCAAGCACCGCCATGGGCGCGCCCAGAGCGCGCCGCGTCACTTCGAGCAACAGGACCAAGCCAATTGCCGCTACGGCGACGTCCATGACGATTGGTATGCCGGGCCGGCCCGCAAGCTCTTTATAGAAAAAGAAAAGATAGGCGCCGCAGAAGCCGGCGATAAGGGCGAGTGCCCAGTCGTACCAAGGCATCTGGTCGCGGGGCGAGCTTTTGCGCGCGGGAAAAGCCAAATACCCCAGAAACATGGCGATGCCCAGATGCAGCGCACGGGCTTCGGTATCGTTGAATATGCCGAAATTCAAGGCGAATGGCAGCGGAGACGCATACCACAATTGGAATAAGGACCAGGCAATTGCACCGAGGAAAAGCACCGCGCCGGTGACGCCGCGCACGTTGCGGCCGCCCCGATCGACGTCGGCCACCAGTTGTTCGAGGTTGGCTGCCGTGGCTTGCTCTTGGGGGCTAAGAAGGGAGGATGTGGTGCTCATGCTGTATCTCGGCTGATGCTGCGGGGCTGTGACCCGTGAGAGGCAGGCCTGGCCGCATATGCATACGGCCAGGCCACTATCGGCGCACGGACCGCTTGTGGCGGCCCTGCGCTATTTTCGAATATTACAGCAAGCCCTTTTCCTTGAAGTACTTTTCGGCGCCAGGATGCAAAGGCGCCGACAGGCCGTTCTTCACCATATCTTTGGCATTCAGGTGGCCCAGCGCGGGATGCAGCTTCTTGAAGTCTTCGAAGTTCTCGAAGACGGACTTGACGATGAGGTAGATGGTTTCGTCAGGGACGTCGGCTGATGTCACGAATGTGGCAAGTACGCCATAGGTGTTGGTTTCCTGCGGATTGTTCGGGTACAGCCCGGCGGGAATAGCGACCTTTGCGTAATAGGGGAATTCGGCAACCAGCTTATCGACGACCGGTCCAGTCAAGGACACGAGCTGCGCGCCGCACGATGTGGTGGGATCCTGTATGTTGGCCGATGGGTGGCCTACCCCATACATGAAGCCATCGATCTTGCCGTCGCATAGCGCGGGGCCGTGCTCGTCGGGTCGCAGTTCGGAGGCCAGCGAGAAGAATTTAAGGTCTACGCCCTTTGCCGCAAGGAATTGCTCCATTGACGCGCGCGTGCCGGAACCGGGGTTGCCCACGTTGAAACGCTTGCCCTTGAAGTCGTCGAACGACTTGATGTTGGCGTCTTTACGCGCCACAACGGTGAAGGGCTCCGGGTGCAGCGAAAAGACCGAACGCAGCTTCTTGAATGCGCCCGCATCCTTGAATTGGCCCGCGCCGTTATAGGCGTTATAGCCGACATCGGACTGAACGACGCCAAGGTCGAGCTCGCCGGCCTTGATTGTATTGATGTTGAAAACCGAGCCACCGGTCGATTCGACCGAGCATCGGGTGCCGCCTTTTTGACGATCTTTATTTACGAGGCGGCAGATAGCGCCGCCGGCCGCGTAGTAGACACCCGTAACGCCGCCCGTTCCGATGCTGACGAACTTTTGCTGCGCTGTCGCCGGTAGTGGCGCGGCGAGTGCCGCGAACATGGCTGCGGCGCTGGCGGTAAGGGCCAACCGCTTGCTGAAAGACGCTGTTAACAATTTGCGCATAGTTATCTCCGTGTGGCTGAGCAAAGAAACATGCTACCGCGTCTTAAAAGGTGTATAGAAATGATTTGATAGGGGCTTTCCCCTACAGCGGACGCGATACCGACCGGAAGTCACAAATGCCTTGACGGGGTCGTCCCGGCATATTTACCATGCAACAATTGCTAACATAACGATGTGGCAAGAACGGTCACAAAAGAGCGTCCTATGCGCTATGCCTCGCCCGCCGTCATCGGCGTCCTAGTTTGCCTGTTCCTCCTTGCCGCCGGCGCAGCCTTGCTTCTTCAAAGACGGCTGGCCCGACGAACGCGTCACTTGAAGGCCAGCGAAGCCCGACTGAACACCATACTAGACGGCGTTGATTCGTCCATTTATATAAAGGACTTGTCGCTCAAATACGTCTACGGAAACGGCAAGGTGTGCGGCATATTCAAGAAAACACCGGACGAACTTGTCGGCTGCGGCGACGATGACTTTTTCTGCGATGAAGACCTCGCCGTCATGCGGCACAACGACCTGCGTGTTCTTCGCGAAGGCGTTCGCGTCACCGCCGAAGAAGAAATACATTCCCCGGGCGCGCCTACCTTGTCCTTTCTTTCAGTGAAGATACCCTTGCGGGGCGCTGATGGCCGTATCGAGGCACTGTGCGGCATTTCCACAGAAATAACGGAGCACAGGGCCGCCCAGCAAAAAGTCCAGCGGATCGCGTTCTACGATCCGTTGACCAACCTGCCCAATCGGCGGTTGCTGATCGAGCGCATAGATCAAGCCCGGGCGGCGATCCGCAACGGCGCCGGCCTGGGCGCCCTTGTCTTTATCGATCTTGACCATTTCAAACGCATCAACGATGCGCGCGGCCACGACGTTGGCGACGCGGTGCTTTGCGGCGTGGCTCAACGCCTCAAGGATGTCGTTGGGCATGAAGACACCGTTGCGCGCATGGGCGGCGACGAATTTGTCATCCTGCTGGTTTCGGCCGGTACAGGCCCGGACGACGCCATGCATGGCGCCATGGCAATCGCGGAGCAATTGCGTGCATCGCTGGCCCGGCCCCTGACTATAGCGGGGCATGCTTATATTGTGGGCGGCAGCGTGGGCGTGACCCTGCTGCACAAGGACGACAAGACCACCGCCGATGTCCTGCACGAGGCCGATACGGCGATGTACCGATCCAAGGAGCTGGGCCGCAACCGGGTCGCGTTTTTCAACCCCGAAATGCACGCCCAAATAAACGCCCGCCTGGCGCTTGAGCGCGATCTCGTCGACGCCATCGGCACGCCCCAGCTTCAGATGGCGCTCCAGACCCAATATGATCGCAACAATGAAATCGTGGGTGCCGAATTGCTAATGCGCTGGACCCATCCAGTGCACGGATCAATACCGCCTTCAACGTTCATACCCATCGCGGAAGAGACGGGCGCCATCAACGCGTTGGGCGCGTGGGCCTTGCAGCAAGCATGCCGCACCCTGCTGCAACTGCAATCCGCCCAACAGCACTATCCTGTCTCCGTCAATGTAAGCCCACGTGAATTCAAGGACGCCAACTTCGTGGCTAACGTACGAAAAGCATTGGCCGATAGCGGCGCGCCGGGCGATCGGCTGATCATCGAGTTGACAGAAGGCCTGTTGGTTGACGACATGCCGGGCATCGTGGAAAAAATGTCCGAGCTCGCCATCTTGGGCGTGCGTTTCGCACTGGACGACTTCGGCACTGGCTATTCCAGCCTTACCCATCTGCGGCGCATGCCGCTGTACCAACTGAAAATCGACGACAGTTTCGTGCGCGAGATACCGCGCTGCGAAGACACATGCGCGATCGTCCGGCTTATTCTGGCAATGGCGGCGCAACTACAGCTGCACGTCGTTGCCGAAGGCATAGAAAACCAGGAACAGGCCGATTTCCTCTTGGCCAACGGCTGCGACGCCATGCAAGGATTTCTTTGTGCCCGGCCCGTGCCAGTGCAGCAATGGCTGGCGCCCCTGCCCGCCTGAAACCTTAGCGGCTTGGCGACGGATCCAGCTTTTGCCCCGCCGCACTTTGCATGCCGGAACCCAGCTCGACGCCCGTCTCCGGATTCGAATTCGGGTCCGACGCCGTGCGAGACACCAAGGCCTGAAGGGCCTCGTCTTCGTCCGCCCCCAGCCCCACCGTCGCTTGGCCATCACCCCCGTCGACCGCCTGCTGCTCCTCGCGGTCGGAGATGTACTCGAAGTTCTCGTCGCTGTTCCATGGGCCTCGCTGGTCGCCATCGCCCTGCGACATATTGAAGTAGACGTTGGCAAAACGCGGATCCCCAGGCAATTTCGCGGGCGGGAAGTTCGGCACGATCGAATACAACGCCTTTTCAAACGACTGTTGGTGCGACACTTCGCGCGTCATCAGGAAGCCCAACGCCTCTTTCACCCCTGGGTCGCTGGTACAGTTGATCAGTCGTTCGTAGATGACTTTTGCACGGGCCTCCGCCGCGATATTGGATCGCAGATCGGCCGACGGGTCGCCAATCGTATCGATGTAGCCCGCATTCCATAGCTGGCCGCCTGAATTTGTCAATGCCGGTCCGCCGCCATATAGCAGCTGAGTGACATGGGAATCGTTGCCGGGACCGTTCAAGGCCTTGTAGATTTCCGCTTCGGTATCGATAGCTTCGGCAAGCTGGCCCTTTGCCCCCTTGTTCAGCATCGCCACCAGATGCCCGATGACCTCAAGATGACTGAGCTCCTCGGTGGCAATATCCATGAGCATATCCTTGCGGCCCGGGTCGTCCTCGGCGATAGCCTGGGTGAAGTACCGGCATGCGGCAGCCAATTCGCCTTGTGGTCCCCCAAACTGCTCCAGCAAAAGGTTGGCCAGGCCGGGATTTGTTTCCTTTACTCTCACGGTGTACTGCAAGCGTTTATTGTGCGCGAACATAAAACCTCCTGAATGGTTGAGCGGGATACGGAAAGTCGCCCCCCATGGCTCGCAGCCATTCAGCAATTCCTACGCCCGGCCATCCAGTACCGTCATGCCTCGGATCGCTCCCCCACGATCAATTCGAGGCGCTCGTTCTCGAAGTCGGCAAGCAGAGGTTCCAGGGCCGGCATGGTCTTGTTGGCCTTCGTCGAAAGCTCGTTGAAGCGCGCCGCCTTGCCGTACAGGCCTTGCTGGCCGGCAACCGCCGTGACAGTGAGGTTGTAGTGCTTGCTGACAGTATCGAGCGTATCGCCCAGTTTCTTGAGGCGGTCGGCCACCACCACGACCTGGTTGTATATTTCTCCGGCTCGCGCGCTCAGCTCGTGGGCTTGCTCGTTGCTGCGCGCGACCATCCATAAATTGGAGACCGTCTTCAGTATGGGCATCAGGGTTGTGTGCGAGACCATGATGACATTGCGCTGGTAACCATAATCGAACAAGTCTTTGTTGTGCTTCATGGCCTCGATGTAGGCCGGCTCGATGGGCATGAACATCAACACGAAGCTCGGACTGCGCATCCCGACAAGATTGCTGTAGTCTTTCTTGGCCAGGTCATCCATGTGGCTGCGCACCGCCTTGACGTGCGCATCCAGAAAGGCAATCGTCGCGGCTGGGGTATCGGCGGCCACGGCGCGGTCATAATCCACCAGCGATACCTTGCTGTCTATCACCATGTGTTTGTCGTCGGGCAGCTTGATGACAAAATCGGGCAGGCGGTTATTGCCGTGCGCATCCTTGAAACGGGCCTGCGATTCGTAATGGTCTCCAGCCATCAACCCGGCCAGCTGAAGCGTTCGCTCCAGCTGCACCTCGCCCCAGTTACCGGTGGTTTTCTTGTCGCCCTTCAGGGCTGTTGCAAGCGTATTGGCTTCGGCGCTCATCCTGACTCCGATGTCCATTACCCGCTTTATTTCCGATGCCAGCGATACATTGCCGCGCACGGTCTCGTCGTGAACCTGGTTGACGCGTTGCTGGAAACTGTCGATTTGTTGCCGGAACGGCTTGAGCATGGCATCCAGGGATGTCTGGCTGTTCAGGGCGAATGTCTTGCCCTTTTCTTCGAGAATCTGGTTCGCAAGGTTCTGGAATTCGGCCTTCAGTTGTTGCCGCGACTGTGCCGACGATTCAATCATATCCTTTGCACTTGCCCGGGCTTCGTCCAGGCGTTCGCGCAAATGCTGGACATTGGCCTCGCTGCGGGCAAGCCGGCGGTCCACGTTCATTTTCTTCAGCACGGCAACGATAGCCACGAAAACAGCCAGCACGGCGATTGCTGTGGCCACGGCGGCAAGTTCGGGAGTCATGTAATTCACTGCTTATCCTTGGACATTGCATCTGCAAGATCTACCCATATGAATCGAAGAAATCGGTAGAATTAAAAAAACTTGCTCATTGTCCAGCCAAAGGAGGACGCCATGCAAGAGACCATCGGTTGGGTGGGGCTTGGGAAAATGGGCTTGCCCATGTCGCAACGGCTGTTGCAAGCGGGTTATCGCCTGAATGTCTGGGCCAGAAACCCGGAACAGACGCTAAGCTTGCGCAGGCAAGGCGCCCATGTGGCAACGGACCTGATCGAACTTGCGCAGCGTTCCGGCACCGTATTTACCATGCTGGGCGACACGCACGATGTGGAAAGCGTGTACGAGGGCTTATTGCCCGGCATCCAGCCCGAAACCGTCTTCATCGACATGACCACCGCCGCGCCGCGGACATCCCCAATGGTGTCCAAGCGGCTCGAGACGCGCGGCGCGGCCTTCCTCGACGCGCCTGTTACTGGCGGCGTTGCGGCCGCGACCGACGGCAGCCTCATTCATTTTATAGGAGGCGACGCCGACGTGCTGCACCGCTGTGAGCCCGTACTGGCCCATTTGGGTAAACGCAGCGTCTACTGTGGCGAGGCCGGATCGGGCTACCGCATGAAGCTGGTGAATCAAACCATTATTGCCGGCACTTTCCTTGGGCTGGCGGAAGGCATTGCAATTGCGCGCGGCAGTCACTTCACTATTGAACTGCTTGCGTCGGCACTGGACGAAGGCTCGGCTTCAGGTGTCCTGCTGAATTCGTACATGACACGCATGATGGAAGGCGGCGGCGATGTTACTTTCACGCTGGGCCTGCTACGCAAGGACCTCCGCCTGGCGCAGGCGGAAGCCGAGCTGCAGCAAAAGCCTTCTTTGTTCCTGAAGTTCGCGCTGGACTACTTGAATGCCGCATGCCAACGCTTTGGCGCCCATGCAGGCGTACAAATGCTTAGCCGGCTTTGAGTTCCGCTGGTTCAACCACGGGAAGCCCGCTGGCATCGCCCCGGACGAAGCCTGGAATCGATGCCGACGCATGTGCCCACATGGCCTGAACCAGCGCAAGACCGTCTTCATGCAGTACGCGGTCAGGATGGGAAATGACGCCGATCATGTATGGCATGTAGCGGTCTATCGAACGGTACAGCACAGAGTCGGTCTTTATTTCGTGGGCCGTGAAGGGGTCCATCAATGCCACGCCAACGCCCGCGCGCACAAGCATAAGGGCGTTCATATAGGAGGAGGTTTCCACTTGGCGCCGTGGCTTGTTCATGTTTTGAAGCAGCGCCGTTGCCAGTCGATGGCGCAGACCTGAACGATTCGACATGGTCACTACCGTCGTGTCGCCAAGCGCGTCGAGGTCGATCGTTGCGGCGCTGGCTAACCTATGGCCCGCGGGAACCGCAAGAACGCAAGGCGCTTGTCCGGACCAATGCAGGTGGCAACGGCCCAGGTCCAGGGGCAGCGTTGCGACACCGACGTCGGCCTGGCCATCGGAAATCGCTTGCACCACGTCCCTGGGCGCCATGACGTCGATATGCATCTTGTAATCGAATGCCGCCGCGGTTTTTTCCATCTGGCCGAGCACAGTGGCCACCAGCGCCGCCCCCAGCGAGTAAGTGGTGGCGATACGCAGCGGACGCGACTGGCCGCGGGAAATCTCGTTTATACGTGTTTCCAGGTGCTGCAGGCCCGACAACACATTGCGTGCCTCTTCGGAGAACTGTCTGCCCTGATGCGTGATGGTGACCTGCGGGCGTGTGCGCGTAAAAAGCGTGAACCCCAGTTCGTGTTCCAGGTCTTGTATTTGCCGACTTACGACAGATTGCGAGCGGCGCAGCACGCGGGCGGCCGCCGTGACACTGCCGTGCGAACACACGGCGGCGAATGCTTCAAGTTGACGGATTTCCATGATGATCGGGGCGGTGGTTTATCACGTGCGCATGCATTTTGATGCACATTGTACATTTAGCAACGCCCTTTCATGCGGGAAAGCTGACCCGAAAATATACCCTAGACCGTGTTCTTCTTGACACCAAAGCAATGCTCCGCGGCCGGAAAAGCCCCAGAACGAACATCGCTGGCGTAAGCTTCGGCCGCCGCCTGGATCACACTTGCCACATCGGCAAACTGGCGGGCAAACTTGGGTATGCGCGCCCCGCTCAGCCCCAAGATGTCCTCGGTGACCAGGACCTGCCCGTCGCACGCCGGCGAGGCGCCGATTCCTATGGTGGGAATATCCAGGGCTTCAGTTACCCTGCGGCCCACGGCTTCCGCAACGCCCTCCAGAACAACGCCGAAGGCGCCTGCCCGTTGGTGCGCAAGCGCATCCTGCAAAATGCGCTCTGCGGACTCGTCGGTCATGCCTTGCGCCTTGAATCCGCCCATCGTGTTCACGTATTGCGGCATGAGGCCTACATGGGCCAATACCGGCACGCCGCGCTCCGCCAGGAACCGCGTCGTATCGGCCATCACCGCGCCGCCTTCCAGCTTGACGCCGTCCGCGCCGCTGGCTGACAGCATGCGCGCCGCATTGGCGAATGCCTGTTGTGGCGACTCCTGATAGCTGCCAAACGGCATATCCACGATGATGCAGGCATGGCTGGTTGCGCGGACGACGGCCGCGGCATGTGATGCCATCTGGTCGACCGTGATGGACAATGTGTTGGGAAGCCCATAACCGACCATTGCGGTGGAATCGCCAATGAGTATCATGTCCAGGGCGGCGTCCAGCAGGCGGGCGAACGGCGTACTGTATGCCGTTAACGCGGCGATCTTCTGCTTGCCTTTGTAGGCCATAAGCCCAGGCACGCTAATACGTGCCGCATGACTATGTACACTCATTTCATTTTCTCCTGTAAAACCGGACCCGTATAATCGATCGGTATGTAGAAAGGACAACTTAGCACGGAGGCCACTATGGCAGACACCCGCAACAACGTATCGTTTCACGATGGCCGTAGCGCGCCCCGAATAGGATTGGGCTTGTGGCAAGTGGACGATGATACCGCCACTTCCGTTGTCGCAACGGCTCTGGACGCCGGCTATCGTTCTATCGACACCGCAGCCATCTACGGAAACGAAGCGGGCGTAGGGCGCGCCATCGCGCAGTCCGCGATCAAGCGGGAAGACATTTTCATAGCCACCAAACTCTGGAACGACAGTCACGGCCATGACAGCACCCTGGCCGCTTGCCACGAAAGCCTCGAGAAGCTGGGCCTGGACTACGTCGACATGTACCTGATCCACTGGCCCGTGCCCAAGGTCGGGCGCTTCATCGAGGCATGGGAAAGCATGATCCAGTTGCGCGACGAGGGTTGTGCGAAATCCATAGGTGTTTGCAACTTCAATATCAACCACCTGGAACTGCTGCTCGACGAAACCGGCGTATTGCCCGTCGTAAACCAGATCGAGCTGCATCCGCGCTTCCAACAACGGCAACTTCGCGACTTCCATGCCCAGCAAGACATAGTTACCGAATCCTGGAGCCCGCTGGGGCAGGGGCAGCTGTGGGACGAGCCTGTCCTGGCGGCCCTCGCCCAGAAACATAATCGCTCAATGGCGCAAATCATCCTCAGGTGGCATGTCCAGCTGGGCAATATGGTGATTCCAAAGACGGTTAGCCCAGACCGGCTGCGGCAGAACCTTCAGGTATTCGACTTCATGCTCGACGACGACGACATGACCGCGATTGCCGCGCTGGACCGCGAAAATGGCCGTATCGGACCCGATCCGGAATTGTTTCGACTGCCAAAACAGCCTAAATAGCAGGTATGCCGCCAGTCAGGCGGCTTTTTTTTCAACGATGCCGCCGGCGCGGCGCGCGCCGCCGCTGATGAAAACCGCCAGACCGGGGGCGCACGCAAAGAGCGCAAAAAGCGCAATAGCGGCTTGCTGCGCGCCCACGATGCCTCCAGGCTGCAGAAAGCCAGCCGCATTGGTGACCATTCCCGCCAAGCTCGCGCCCATGGCCATGGCGTATAGCTGCAGCGTGGTAATGGCGGACGACGCAATGGTCTCCTGACCCGTCGGCGCCGATTTAAAGACACGCGTAAGCAAATTCGGCCAGCATAGCCCGACACCCACGCCGACACACACCAAGGCGACGACCATGCCGTTGCCGCCCCCATTCCAGTCCGATAGCGGCATAAGCGCGGCCAGTAGAAGCAGCGAAATCGCGGACACCACCGGCCCCGCCTTGATCAGGCGGTTGGTTGTTGCCAAGGACCGTCCGGAACTCAGGAACGACCCTGCCGTCCAGCCTGCCGACATCAACGCCGTCCAATAGCCGGCGATCAAGGGTGACTTGCCGTGTATTACCTGCAGGAAATAGGGCACATAGATCTCGGTCGTTACGCCGATGCTGAGAAGACAAATGCACGCATACAAACTGCCCAGCGGCGTCTTGAACGAGTACGAGCCTGTGGGAAACAGGCGGACCCGCGCGCGGTTATCGGCCCACGCGACCAGCGCGGTCAATAGCAGGCCCGCAACTATCCCGGCTACATTCCAGGCCAACGATGCGGACAGGCTGGCCAGCGACACAAGAAGAACCGACATCGCCAAGATTGAAATTTTCCCCAATGGCGCCTCGACGCGTCTGGAGCCGACGGGCAGCTTGGGACTGACTTGCGTGTAAACGAGCCACGTCAAGCCGGCTGCAATAGGCAACACCGACCAGAAGGCCCACCGCCAGTGGCCGCCTTGGGCAAATATGCCGCCGATGGCAGGGCCGGCCAAGGTTGCGACTCCCCACATGCTGGACACCAGCACCATGGCGCGCGACCACAATCGTTCTTCAAACACGATGCGCACAGATGAATACGACAGGCCCAATAATAAGCCGCCCCCCGCCCCCTGGGCGCTGCGGCCAAGCAGTAACCACGGCATGCTGGGCGCCAGGGCGCAGGCGATCGTGCCCAGAGAAAACACAAGAATGGCGAAGAGAAAGCCATTACGAGCGCCCAAAGCGCCCAGCGCCTTGGGCGAGAGGGCCGAACCCAGGATGGATGCAACCACGAACAAGGTGGTGTTCCATGCGTAGAATTCCAGTCCGCCGATATCGTGCACGACGGACGGCAGGATAGTCGTAACGATATAGACGTTGACGGCATGCAGGGCGACGCCACCGGCCAAGGCCAGCGACCGCAGTCCGTTGCGGCCCCGCAGGAGGTCGGACCATGGTGCTGCGGGTTTGGTGTGCATCAGGGCTTCAGCTTAATAATGTGGCGGCTTTTCGTGCGTGTAGCTGTCGGCGCCGACGCCATCGTCATCGGCCTGCCCCAGCCGCTTGACCAGTGCCATGCAGAGGGCGCGAAGCTCATCGATTTGTTTTTGCTGCTGATACACCAGGCGGCTGAGCTCCTGGGTGAGGTCGTCCTGGGCGATAACCTTGATTTCGATATTGATCAGTCGATCTTCTGTGCTCACGTGGCCATCCTGCCGCTAAGAAAGCGCCATTTTAGCCCTTGCCGCGCGAGCAGAGGCGCGCAGGCACCCCCGCCGGCATGAGGAACGGCTACAGCAAATGGCGCAGTACGTACTGCATGATCCCGCCGTGGCGGTAGTAATGGGCCTCTCCCGGGGTGTCGATGCGGACTAGCGCCTCGAATTCGGTATTGCCCGCCTTGACGCGCACCGTAGACGGCGTGCGCCCCTGGTTCAGGGCCGTGATGCCGACGATGTCGTACGACTCTTCCCCGGTAAGCCCCAGCGTGGATGCATCCTGTCCTTCCATATACTGCAGTGGAAGCACCCCCATGCCCAACAAATTCGAGCGGTGGATGCGCTCGTAGGACTCGGCTATGACAGCGCGCACGCCAAGCAGCACCGTGCCCTTTGCCGCCCAGTCGCGGGACGATCCTGAACCGTACTCTTTGCCCGCAAGGATAATGAGGGGCATGCCGGCCGCCAGGTAGGCGCGCGAGGCGTCGAAGATAGTGGCAACCGGCGCGTCGGGCTGGCTAAAGTCGCGCGTGTAACCCCCTTCGGTGCCCGGCGCCAACTGGTTGCGCAGGCGCACATTGGCAAACGTGCCGCGTATCATGACTTCGTGGTTGCCACGGCGCGAACCATAGGAATTGAAATCCTGCGGAGCGACGCCATGGCTGGATAGATAGGCCGCGGCGGGCGAATTGCGCGCGATGGAACCGGCCGGACTGATGTGGTCGGTGGTGACCGAATCACCCAGCTTGGCGAGCACGCGCGCCCCGGTAATATCGGCAACCGGATCGGGATCGCGCGGCATGTTTTGGAAGTAAGGCGGCTTGCGTACGTAGGTGGACGTCTCAACCCAATCGAAAATATCGCCCTGGGGGGTGGGGAGCTCGCGCCAACGCGCGTCGCCGGCGAACACGTCGGCGTAGCCGGTGGTGAACATGTCGGAGACGATGGAAGATTCGACGACGGCGGCGACATCGGCCGCGGAGGGCCAGATGTCTTTTAGGTACACATTATTGCCTTCCGTATCCGTGCCCAGGGCGGCGGACATCAGGTCGATGTCCATCGTGCCCGCCAGGGCATATGCAACCACCAGCGGCGGCGACATCAGGTAGTTCATTTTGACTTCGGCGTGGATGCGGCCCTCGAAGTTGCGGTTGCCCGACAGCACCGAAACCACTGATAAGTCGTGGTCGGCCACGGCCGTGCTGACTTCCGGGATGAGCGGACCGGAATTGCCGATACAGGTCGTGCAGCCGTATCCAACGAGATTGAATCCCAGGGCCTCAAGATAGGGGGTCAGGCCGGCGCGCTCGTAGTAGTCGGTGACCACGCGGGATCCGGGCGCGAGACTGGTCTTGACCCACGGTTTGCGGCGCAAGCCTTTATTCACGGCGTTCTTGGCCAGTAGCGCGGCCGCAATCATGACCGTGGGGTTAGACGTGTTCGTGCACGACGTGATTGCCGCGATGACGACGGACCCGTGGTCGATGGCCGCTTTCTGGCCATTGCCAAAGTTGACGAAGACCGGCTCGCGGCGGCGCTGGCCACTGGCCGGCGCGGCGTCGACGTAGTCGGTGGGCGCCTTCGACCTGACATCGGAATCTTCGTAGGCGGGGGGATCGGAAGCGGGAAATGATTCGTCGACCGCCTTGTCGTAGCCTTGCTGCGGCGCCGCCACGTCTATATAAGCGGCAAGCGCGCCCCGGAAGGCCTGTTTTGCGTCGGAAAGAGCGATGCGGTCTTGCGGGCGCTTGGGCCCGGCAATAGAAGGCACTACCGTCGACAGGTCCAATTCCAGGCGCTCGGAATAACGCAGTTCCACATTGGGATCGTGCCATAGGCCTTGCTCTTTGGCATACGCTTCGACCAGGGCAATTTGCTCTGGCGAGCGCCCGGTAAGCTGCAGATAGCGCAGGGTGACGTCGTCGATCGGGAATATGGCGATGGTGGAGCCGTATTCGGGGCTCATGTTGCCGATTGTGGCGCGATTTGCCAGCGGCACGGCGGCAACGCCGGGACCATAGAATTCGACAAATTTTCCGACGACGCGATGCTGGCGCAGGCGTTCGGTGATGGTAAGCACCAGATCCGTGGCGGTAGAGCCTTCCGGCAGTGAACCGGTAAGCTTGAAGCCAACGACACGCGGAATAAGCATGGAAATCGGCTGCCCGAGCATGGCGGCTTCGGCCTCGATACCGCCCACGCCCCATGCGACGACACCCAACCCGTTAACCATGGGCGTATGCGAGTCGGTACCGACGCAGGTGTCCGGATAGGCGGCGGTCACGCCATTGCGTTCCTGGGTGAACACGACGCGCGACAAATGTTCCAGATTGACCTGGTGAACGATACCCGTACCCGGCGGTACGACTTTGAAATCATTGAAGGCCGTTTGCCCCCAGCGCAGAAACTGGTAGCGCTCGAGATTGCGCTGGTACTCGATGTCCACGTTTTCCTGGAATGCCGACGGGGAACCGAAAGAATCGACAATGACGGAGTGATCGATGACCAGTTCGACCGGGGCCAGGGGATTGATGCGTGCCGGGTCCCCGCCGAGCTCGCGCATGGCTTCGCGCATGGCGGCCAGATCGACGACGGCGGGCACGCCGGTGAAATCCTGCAGCACGACCCGCGCAGGAGTAAAGGCAATTTCTGTGGAAGGCTGGGCGTTTTCGTCCCATGCGGCGAGCGCGCGGATGTCGTCTGCCGTGATGTCGGCGCCGTTTTCGGTGCGCAGCAGATTTTCGAGCAGTATTTTCAGGCTATAAGGAAGGCTGGCCACGTCCGACCCTGGTTCTCGAACAGCATCCAGGCGGTATATTTCGTAAGGTTTGCCGCCTACATTAAGGGTGCTGCGGGATCCGAAAGTATTGGCAGTGTCCATGGCGCGCTCCTGAGCAAGTCAACATCCCACCGTTGCGATGGTAAGCACCTACCATATCATGCGCAAACTGATTTGCCCACAATGGCACTCAGGGCTATCCGGCGATCGGCGGACTCGGGCGCTATATTGGCTGGAACCGTTCGCAACGCTTTCCCTGCCATTCAAACCAGCCAGGAACCCATCATGTCCTTTCCCTCTTTCTTCGACACCGCCCAGCGCATCACCATGCAGGATCCGTTGGCCCAGTTTCTTGGCGCCGCCCAGGACGGACTCATCGAATACTCATATACCGACGTCGTGAAACTTGCCGGCCACTCGTGCCCCACCGTTGCCGGGGCTTACCTTATGACGCTAAAGGCGCTCAAGCATTTGTACGGCGACGATGTACCGCAACGCGGTGACATTACGGTGCGCTTTCGCGACGATCAAGTCAACGGCGTTACCGGTGTCATCGCCAATGTCGTCGGCTTCATTACGGGCGGCACCACCGACAACGGCTTCAAAGGCCTGGCGGGCAAATTCGATCGCCGCGACCGGCTTGTTTTCAATGCGCCCATCGAAACGGAACTGGAGTTCCAGCGTAACGACACCGGCGCCAAATGCGGAGTCGACTTCCATGCCGCCGTGGTGCCGGCGTCACCCGACCTGATGCCCGCCCTGCACCGCGTGATGGCCGGGTCGGCCACCGCCGATGAACGCCTGCGGTTTGGGCAGGCGTGGCAGCAGCGCGTCGGGCAAATTCTTGCGGATGCCGACCGCCCGGGGCTTATTACCTGCGGCTAGACCAAATATGGCGCCCTAGTGCGCCGCAACGTAATGGCTAACCGGTTTCGCGCGCAAGATGCTTGCAAGCTGGTCTGCCGGCACCGGACGGCTGAAATAAAAACCCTGCATCTCGTCGCAGCCGTTCAGCTTCAAGAAATTAGCCTGTTCCAGCGTCTCGACGCCTTCGGCAATAACCGCCAGGTCCAGCCCGTGAGCCAGGGCCACAATGGCGCGGGTAATGGCGGCATCGTTTTGGTCGTGCGTCACGTTCTGCACAAATGACCGGTCTATCTTCAAGACGTCTATGGGAAACTGCTTCAGGTAGCTCAACGACGAATAACCCGTGCCGAAGTCGTCGATCGACAGCGCGACGCCCAGCCGTTTCAATGCCTGCAACGCGGCAATAGCGGCCTTGGTGTCCTGCATGACCGTGCCTTCGGTGATTTCGAGTTCCAGGCATGCGGGGTCGAGGCCGGTTTGCGCCAGCACCTGTGCCACTTGAGTGGCCAGTGTTGCTTCCTGGAACTGGCGCGCCGACAGATTGACCGACACGCGTATGGGCGGCAAGCCCTGGCGCCGCCATTCCTGAGCTTGGTTGCACGCTTCTTTCAGCACCCACATGCCGATGGATCCGATCAGGCCGCACTCTTCCGCCAGCGGGATGAATCGCCCCGGCGGCACCAGGCCCAAGACGGGATGATGCCAACGGACGAGCGCCTCGACGCCGACCATGACGCCAGTGCTGAACGTAACCTTGGGCTGATAATGCAACAGCAGTTCGTTATTCTTTATTGAGTGATGCAGATAGCTTTCCATCTCGAGGCGATCGCGCAAGTTCTCGTCCATGTCGGACGTATAGAAACGATACGCGTTGCGCATGTCTTTCTTGACGCTGCTCATTGCCACATGCGCCCGATGCAGCAGTCCCTCTTCGTCGGTATCGTCATCGGGAAACAGCGTGATGCCGATACTGGCGCCGAGAAACACTTCCTGGCCTTGGATATGGAAAGGATCGCGCAAGCACGACAGCAACTTGTCGGCCAGTACGGCCGCCTCGTGTCCCGACTTGATATCTTTCTGCAAGACCAGGAATTCGTCGCCGCCCTGGCGGGCCAGCGTATCGCCGCTGGGCAGCACATTGCTCAGGCGATTCACGCATTCACGCAACACCTCGTCGCCGCTAGTGTGCCCGAACGTATCGTTGATTTTCTTGAAGAAGTCGATGTCGACGAAAAGCACTGCCACCATTGACTGGCTGAAACGAGCATGAGCCAGCGCTTCTTCGAGCTTGCCGACAATAAGCTGGCGATTGGGCAAGCCGGTGAGCGCATCATGCGTCAGTTGGTCGACGAGCAGTTGCTGCAGGCGATTGCGTTCGGAAATATCGCGCACGACGGCAATACTGGTCACGCCGGCATCGGTCTTGAGTTCGCCCCAGTTGACTTCCGCTGGGAACCATCCGCCTTGCATGCGTTGGCACATGATTTCAGGCAATTGCTGATCGCCTTCCCAGCGCGGAATGAGGGTTTCGGCGGCAAGGCCGACAACGGCGTCGCGGTTGCCGCGAAAAACCTCTTCGGCCATAGCGTTCATCATCGACACGTTTCCTGCCGGGTCGATCAAGAGCATGGCGTCGGGGGCCACTTCCAGCAGGGAGCGGAACTTGTGCTCGCTTTGCGCGAGCGACTGCTCCGATCGTTTCAAGCGCTTGTATGGCTCTTCCATTGCATCGACGAAGATCGCCCAATACAGGAAGCCGTAGGCAAGCATTTTGTAAACATGGCCGAGTGCATGATAAACATCGTTGCCATGGGTATAAACGCTGAAAAACACTTCGCTCATGGCCATGATGGCGGCGGACGCGGTCAGGTATGACGTCTTGCGCCGCCGAGTGCGCACCGCCCTGGGCAATAGTAGCAAGGCAGCCAGCAGGTACATGACGGTCAGAAGGTATTCGACCGCCACCTTGAATTGCGTCAGGCCCTGGCCTTCGACAAAGGTTGCCGGCAGGGTCCCCGGCTGAAATAGGACCAGCCAGTAAACTATGGCCGTAATGGTGAGAACCGCTGCGATGCTAGTGCTTGGCCTGCGCAAGGTTTCAGATCGAAACCGGGGAAGCAGTGCGACGGTCACCAAAGCCGCTGCCGCCAGGAAACGCGCGGCCAGCCAGAATTCGATGCCCTTCTGGACGGAGCTTGGGGTGATGAAGTCCGGCATTCCGGACACCGACAGCAAATGGCCCAAGTCCAGCAAGGCCACACCCAGGAACGCCGACGACAAGATGACGATGCTGCGCGGCATGTCACCATTGAAACTATGCCAGCCCACCGAAAAAATCATCGCGGCAACGATGACCGCGAAGATCTCCATGGCGGTATGTACCGCCAGGTAAGTTGCGGGCAACGCCTGGTTGGGAAATGGAGTGGCCAACACCGCGGCCATTCCAATGGCCAGCACGGCAACGACGGAAGAAAGTATCCAGAAACGCTTTGATAACGGCCGCCATTCTGACAGGCGCGGACCTGTCGGGCTATTTATTGGCGGTGTCGTTTCCATTCGCTTCCTTTACGATTTCGTTACATCGATTCTTATATGGTAACCGGTGCATGCGTAAGTATGGCATGAGCAATGTCGGACAGGGGCAAACTGATGTCCACGGCATTGACTTTCACCGCTTCCTTGGGCATTCCGTACACGACGCAACTGGCTTCGTCCTGCGCGAACGTGCGCGCACCGGCATCGCGCATCTCCTTCAAGCCGCGAGCGCCATCATCGCCCATCCCGGTCATGATGACGCCTACGGCGTTCTTGCCGGCGCAACGCGCCACCGACCGGAACAGCACGTCCACCGACGGCCGGTGACGATTGACCAAAGGGCCGTCGACAACGCTTACGTGGTATTGCGAGCCGTTGCGTGCAAGAGACATATGCCGACCGCCGGGGGCGATGAGGGCCAACCCAGGCATGACACGATCTCCATCCTTCGCCTCGCGAACCTCGATTGCGCAGATGTCGTTCAGCCGCTGGGCGAACATGGCCGTGAATTTCTCGGGCATGTGCTGGACGATGACGATGCCGGTGACCATCTGGGGCAAGCCGGTGAGCACCACTTCCAAGGCTTGCGTACCCCCCGTGGACGTTCCGATCGCGACAACGTGCTGCGTGGTCCGCGCCATGGCGCCCGCTGGCGGCGAAACCGCCGGCGCACTCGCGGCGCTGCGCGGCTTCATATTGGCCAGGCCGGCCGCCTTCACGGCATGCAGCAGATCGCCGGCCGCATCTTCCATGTTGGACCGGCGCCCGCCTATGCCCGGTTTGGCGACGACGCCGACCGCGCCGGCGGCAAGCGCCTGCATCGACGTTTCCGCGCCCTTCTGCGTCAGCGACGAGCAGATCACGACCGCGGTCGGCCGCTCCGCCATGATTTTTTTTAGGAAGGTGATGCCATCCATGCGCGGCATTTCCACGTCCAGAACGATAACGTCCGGCCACAGCTTCTTCATGCGCTGCATGGCGAAGATGGGGTCGGCCACGGCACCGACCACGTCAATGCCGGCGTCCTGTTTCAGGACGGCGGTCAACACCTGGCGCACCACCGCTGAATCGTCCACGATGAGGACGTTTATCTTAGCCCGCATTGCTGCCTCACATCGCAGCGCCCGCACTGGTCCGGCGTGGCGCCCTGATGGTGCTTCACCCATACGTCACCGCTCCAGACGTCGAATATGATATTGCGGTGGCCGACACCGCCCATGTTTTCCGCCGCGATGCTCAGCCCATACTGGGCGGTCAATGCCCTCGCCGCCTCGGTATTCCGATACGACACATGTGACTGGTTCTTGAGGCAAACCTGGCCGCTGAACATGTGCCCGCCGCCGAAGAGCTTGATCTGGTAATCCCGCGGTTCGGTTCCGGCTGCCCGCATCTCGCGCGCCAGCAAGGCCAGCGCCTCGTCGGCATAGCGCCCGTCGAGCGTCAATGCCTTGTTCTTGCCGCGACTGGGCAACATATAGTGGCACATGCAACCAATCTTCAGCTTGGGGTGCCAGGCTGTCAGGGAAACGCATGATCCCAGGACCGTACGTATCCGCGTGTCCCTGTCGCCGAAGTACCATTCGCCAGGCTGCAGGAAAATATCGACGACGTGGGCGGGCGTCTTCATCCCGTTTGCTTGCGATACACCGACGGCATAACCGTCTCAAGCGCGTCGTTGATGGCGTTCAGGCTTTCGGAATGCCCGACGATAAGATAGCCGCCCGGCTTGAGTGTCTCGACCAGCCGTGCAACCACTTGGCGCTTGGTTTCCAAACTGAAATAGATCATCACATTGCGCAGGAATATGACATCGAACTGGCCGACCGATGGAAGCGTTTCGTTAAGGTTGACTTGGCGGAAAGCCACCTTGGTGCGCAACGCTTTTTCCACCAGGAAGGTGCCATCCTGCGACCCAATGCCCTTGAGACAATACCGATGCAGGTAGTCGCGCGGTATGTGGCTGCTGCGGTCAGTGGAATAGTGCCCGCTGCGCGCCTTAGTCAATACGCGCGTGCTGATATCCGATGCCAGTATCTCCCAGCCGCCCCGACCCAACTGGTCGGCCAGCAACATGGCGATACTGTAGGGCTCTTCGCCGGAGGAACACGCCGCGCTCCAGACCCTGAAGGGGCTGCCGGGCCTGCGTTGCGGAAGAATCCGGTCGCGCAGGATATCGAAGTGCTTGGGCTCACGGAAGAAATACGTTTCATTGGTTGTGAGCAGATCAACCGCAACCTGGAGTTCATTCTCATGCTTGCCGCTATTCAGCAATTCGAAATATTGGCCGTAAGACTGCACCTGGCACGCTTGCAGCCGCTTCGCCAAACGTCCGCTGACCAGCGACTTCTTTGCCGCGGACAGGCTGATGCCCGCAATGCGCGAAAGCATGGCCTGAAATTGAGTGAACTCATGGTCGGTGATGGCAAGCAATTGGGTCACTCGCCATGCACCGATTCGGCGCCGATGCGCTCCAGCATTGCCAGGTCATCCAGCGACAAGACCTTGTTCGCATTCAGGATAATGACGAACCTGCCGTCCACCTTGCCCATGCCGCGGATGAAATCCGATCGGACTTTCGCCCCGAATGCCGGCGCCGGTTCAATTTGATTCGCGGCGATCTCGATCACGGCATTGACGGCGTCGACGACGACACCGACGTCCTGCGTTTCGCCATCTTCCTCGCCTTCGACTTCGATTATGACGATGCAAGTGCGCCGCGTGATCTCCGCCCGGGCGCGGCCGAAGCGCGCGGCCAGGTCCACAACCGGAACCACCGACCCGCGCAAATTGATCACGCCGCGTATGAAGTCAGGCATCATCGGTACGTCCGTCAGGTTGTCGTACTCGATAATTTCCTTGATCACCAGGATGTCGATAGCGAACACCTCGCCGCGCAGCATGAACGTCAAGTACTGATGATGACTATCCTTGTCCTGCTCCCGGCCGGCCTGTCCCGACCGTCCTGTAACTACGATTGCTGTCATGCGCTGCTCCTAGAAGCGCACGAATTCAGGCGAATCGGACTCGATCGCGGGTGCTTTCGAGGTATCGCGCGGGCTGGCCGCCGGCGTATTGCCGCTGCGTTTCACCACCGCCTTTGGAGCGACGGCGACGGTTTCGCCGGCGCCTGAGCCGACTTTGAAGAAAGCCACTGCCTGCTGCAGCTGCAACGCCTGGCTGCTCATTTCCTCGGCGGTAGCCGCAAGCTCTTCCGACGACGAGGCATTCTGCTGCGTGATCTGGTTCAACTGTGCCATGGCCGTGTTGATCTGCCCGATACCTGCCGATTGCTCTTCGCTGGCGGCCGCAATTTCCTGGACGAGATCCGACGTCTTGGCAATCGACGGCACGATATCGTCGAGCAATTTGCCGGCCTTCTCCGCGAGCTCGACGCTATTGGAAGCGACTTCGCTGATTTCCTGCGCGGCGACTTGGCTGCGTTCGGCAAGCTTGCGCACCTCCGCGGCCACGACGGCAAACCCTTTGCCGTGCTCGCCGGCACGGGCCGCTTCAATGGCGGCGTTCAGCGCCAGCAGGTTCGTTTGATAGGCGATATCGTCGATGATGCCGATCTTGGCCGCAATGCTCTTCATTGCCGCCACTGTTTCTGTCACTGCGCGGCCGCCTTCAGTGGCCTCGCGAGTGGCTTTCGACGCCATGCCGTCGGTGACGCGGGCGTTCTCGGCGTTCTGGTTGATGGAGGCGGTGGACTGCTCCAGCGTGGCTGACGTCTCTTCCACGCTTGCGGCTTGCTCGCTCGTTGCCTGCGACATCGACTGAGCCGTCGCGCTGACCTCTTCTGACGCGCTCGACAAGCTGTCGGCCGAACCCCGAACTTCCCCAATGACCTGGCCGATTTTTGTGACCATGTCTTTCATGGCCGCCAGCAATTGCCCCGTTTCATCGCGCGAGTTCACCTGGATGTTGGTGGTAAGGTCGCCGGCGGCAATGCTGTTTGCCACTCCCACGGCCCGCGCCAATGGACGGGTGACGCTGCGCGTGACCCAGAAAGCAATAATACAGGCCAACAGAAGCGCGGCGGCGCTCAGGCCAACGATAAGCGTGCGCGCCTCCTCGTACTGCGCTTCCGCTTCAATGCCCGACTTCACCACCAGCTCATTCTGGAAGTCGATCAACGCCCTGATCGACGCGACGTACGAATCCTGCTTGGGCTGGACATCGTGCACCATATGGCTGGCCGCTTCAGCCATGCTGCCTTCGCCCGTCAATTTCAGGAAATGACCGAACGACTGCGAGAAAATCACGCGCTCGTCCTTCATGGATTTGAATAGTTCCTGCCCACGCGGCAGATACACCGACGCTTCCAGCGTCTCCATATTCTCAGTGATGGATTTCGATGCCGCTTTTACCTTTTCCCGCTCGACCTCCAACTGCCGGTCTTGCTGAACAATGAGCATATTGCGCAAGGCCATCGTTCCGGTGGACAACGCGTCGATAATATTGTTGGCGATCACCGTCTTTGGATACGTCTTATTGACGATTTCGTCCACATTGGCGTTGAGCTTTTCCAGCGCCGTCACCGACAACACCAGGACGGCGGCCATTAGAACGCCAATGACGCCAAACCCCAAGCCCAAGCGTATTCCGATCTTCATATTCCTGAACATTCTTCTCTTCCGTCAATGTAAGTTATGTATAGCCAGGCCATTCCCGGCACTCGCCATGCCAGCGGCACGTCATGCAAATTGTTGTGCGCCATCGTGCTGTGCCGCCGCCTGGATAAGCGACGGAACGTCCAGGATCAGCGCAACGCTGCCCGTCCCCAATATGGTGGATCCCGAGACACCCTTCACGCCGGAGAACATTTTGGCCAGAGGCTTAATGACCGTCTGGAACTCGCCCATCAATTCATCCACCACGATTCCCGCCCGTCCGTCGCCATACTGGACGACGACCACGTTCTCCCGGCGGCCCGGGGCGCCGCCAAGCTGGAACTGATCCCGCAAACGCATATAGGGCAAGACCTCGCCCCGCAGATTGATGTAGCTCCGTTCTTCGGACGCCGCGCGATCCAGTTGGGATACTTCAACGCATTCGACAACCGTATCCAGCGGAATAACGTACGAAGCGCCGCCCACGCCGACCAGAAAGCCATCGATGATGGCGAGGGTAAGCGGCAAGCGAATGCGCACCGTCGTGCCGCGCCCTTCCTGGCTTTCCATGTCGACGGTTCCGCGCAGTGCCTGGATGTTGCGCTTGACCACGTCCATACCCACGCCGCGACCCGACAAATTGCTGATCTTGGCCGCAGTCGAAAAGCCGGGCTCAAAGATAAGATTGAAAACCTCGCGGTCCGACATGATGCTGCCGGGAGCGACCAGCCCGCGCTCGATGCCCTTGGCGTAAATGCGATCGCGGCTCAGGCCGCCCCCATCGTCCGATACCTCGATGACGATGCTGCCCGAATCATGGTACGCATTCAGGCGTATTGCCCCGCGCGCCGGCTTCCCACTGGCCGCGCGCACCGGCGCGGCCTCGATGCCGTGGTCCATGGCGTTTCGTACCAGGTGCGTAAGCGGGTCACCTATTTTCTCAATGACCGTTTTGTCGAGCTCAGTGTCGGCTCCACTGATCTCCAGCCGGATGTCCTTCCCCAGTTCACGACTGGTGTCCCGAACCATGCGATGAAAGCGATTAAAGGTTTCGCCTATCGCCACCATGCGCAATTGCAGTGCGTCTTCGCGGATCTGCTCCACGAAACGGCTTATGACGGCAGTCGCTTCCTGCATCGGCCCATCGCCCAGGCGTTGCGCCAGCAAGGTGGCGGACGACCCCGCGATAACGAGTTCGCCCACAAGGTTGATCAACTCATCCAGCTTCTCCGCATTGACGCGGATGAACTTGGCCGCCTGGGCCTTCTGTTCGCGAATTTGCTTCTGCTTCTCGAGCGCCACGTTGACGACTTCGTCTTCCACCATGCCCGCGCCCACGAGTATCTGACCCAGCGGCGCGGCGGCACGGCTTTCGGAGGCGGCGCCGTCCTGGAGCACCAGCGCGGCACTCAACTCGACCGAGGTGAGCGCGCCCGCCTCGGTCAGGATCTCGCCCAGCATTTCGCCGTCGCCGGAAACGCCTTGTATCTGTTGCGCCTGTTTGGCCGCATAGCTATGCGGCGGCTGTATTTTCAGCCGGCAATCTTCCCGCACGAACTCGAATACATCCTCTATCGTCTTCTTGTCGGCAATGCCCGCCACGCCGATTTCGAAGTCCAGATAGCAGGCCTCGGGGTCCAGGGCGCCAAGGCCGGGCAGGCGCTGAGTATCTACCCGGACGCTGACAATCCGCCCTATGCTCCCCAGATATCGTATGAACGAGGCAGGGTCCATGCCGTTGCGCAACACTTCGGTCCCGAATTGCACGGAAATTTGCCAAAGATCTTTTTCGACGGCTGAGGCGTCGCCGCGCTCGATGCCGTCTTCCCGCCCGGCGGCAGCCGATGCCGACATGGTCGACATGGCGGCATCCTGCGTGACGACGCATTCGCCAGCATAGCCGCACAACGCCAGCATCAGGCGCTCGCCTTCCGCGGTCTGCGCGTCAGTCAGCCGATCATCGGCGCGTTCGACCATGTCGATAAGACTGCTGATGTGATCGCAGCACGCGAGCAGTATCTCGATCAGCTCATTGCTCAGGGCGATCGAGCCATCGCGCACGCGGTCCAGGACATTTTCGCAAACATGCGTGAACGCGACGACCTTGTCCAGCCCGAAAAGGCCTGCCGACCCCTTGATGGTATGGGCCGCGCGAAACACGCTGGCGATCATATCCTCGTTGGCCGAATCGCCCTCCAGCGCCATCAGGGCCGCCTCCATTTCGGCCAGCAGAGTCCGGCTTTCGGCGATGTAAGTCTGCAGCGCTTGTTCCATGTTCATGCGTGCCGCTCCCGGGAATCGGCCTGCATCACCATGGGATCACCGAAATCGGCTGCAAGTTGGAATAGATCGATGATCTCCTGGACGGCCTGGCTGTGACCCACCAGGCGCATTGGCCGGCCCGCCGCGGCGCTGTCGCGTTTTGCCGCCACCAGAAGTTGTACTCCGGCGCTGTCTATCTCGCCAACGCCGGACAGGTCGATCTCGATGCCCAGCCCAGGCTGCATGGCCTGTACGAGCAAATCGCGGCATTCCGCCGCGGTATAGATGGTCAGATCGCCTTCGACCTTCGCATAACAGGCGCCGTCATTTACTTGCGTCGTGATCATGTCCGTCGCCTACGGCATGACCAGTTTAGCCACGGCGGCAAGCATCTGGGCAGGCTGGAATGGCTTTACGACCCACGCCTTGGCACCGGCGGCCTGCCCTTCGCGCTTCTTGTCCTCTTGCGATTCTGTCGTCAGCATAATGACTGGCGTGAAGCGATATGCCGGCAATTTCTTCATTTCCTTGACGAACGTAATGCCGTCCATATTGGGCATATTCACGTCGCTGATCACAAGATTGATCTTGGTTCCATCGAGCTTGCCGAGGGCAAGTCGCCCGTCGGCCGCTTCAATGGTGTCGTAGCCGGCGCCCCGCAGAGCGATCGCGACCACTTGCCGCAAGGAAGCGGAGTCATCCACGATAAGGATGGTTTTCGCCATGGTGTTGAATCCTAAAAGAAGGTGATTTCGGACGCTTTATCGTCGTCCGACTGCGTGCCAGCATGGTTGCTGCGCTGTTCCTGCGTGGTGTACGTGCGCGCCAGGGCTTCGAGCCACTCGCGCACGTCGACAGCGATCGGCTCCATGCCCAGGGCAGAGCGTTCGCGCCGCTCGAGCAAGAGGGCATGCAGCTTGTCGAGGTTGTCTTGTACATGGCTGAATATCTGGGCGACACGGTCCTGAAACTGCAACGACACCAGGACGTCTTCTATTTCGGATTTGATGTCCGCACTTTCCGCCTGGAGGATACGGGTCGACTCGGCCAGCTGTTCCGCTGTGGAGCCAAATTCGGCCAGTACGCGATGAACGGTTTTTTCGGAGCTTTCGATAGACGCCGCTTCATCCTGCGCGTAGCGCTCGGTGCGTTCCATGACGGTGGCAATTGCCGTGTTCACTGATTCGACCGTCGTGCTGATACGCTTGCCGGTTTCCGCCGACATGCTCGATAACTTGCGCACTTCGCTGGCGACCACGGCAAAGCCACGCCCCACTTCGCCGGCACGCGCCGCTTCGATCGAGGCGTTAACCGCCAGTAAATTGGTTTGTGCCGAGATGCTGGCCACATCCGCGGCCATGTCCTTCAGGTCGTTCGTGAAGGCGGACAACGTACCGATCTGTTCCATCATCGACGTCATTGCCTGCAGCGCCGATTTTAGGGAAACGATGATGTCGCCCAGATCCTTTTGGCTCACACCGAGCAAGGCAACGATTCCTTTACCGTCCCGCCCGCCGCCGGCCGCATTCGACATATCGACCGCTGTCTGCAAGCGGCGGCTCAGATCGGCGAAACGCGTGGTCAGCGAAACAACGGCTTCCTCGGTTTGGTTGCGTCCTGTATCAATCTGCTTGCCCCAGATGGGAAGCAACTGCTCGCATAAATCCGTAACATTGTCACCCGCGAGCGCGACTTCTTTTTGGTCCGCCTTTGAACGAGACGAGGAACGCGCCGCATACAGCGTGGACAGGATGCAGACAACAGCGATGGCTAGCCCATGGATGTAGCGGCCCTGCGGCAAGCTGGGGGCCATGACCAGCGCAATGCCGACGACTCCCGTGATCAGAGGTGGCAGCCACGATGTAAAGGCCTGGCACTTGCGGGACAAACTGAAAAGGGAACTCATGCTGCTCTACAGAAATAACCGGTTTCTATATACTCGTCTTGTTACGCTGTAGTCACAATCAGTTATGCCGCTTTATTCGATAAGGAAATAGCCGTAACGGATGTAGGGATATCCCTAGCTATCAGCACGGGGGGTCGGCCAGCCGGCCGCTACTCAGGCCAGCCCATGCTCGATTGCATAGCGGACTAAGTCGGCCATGCTATTCATCTGCATTTTCTGCATCAACCGCAGCTTGTGCGTGCTGATAGTCTTGGCGCTGAGTGACAGCCCATCGGCAATATCGTTAATGGATTTGCCTTGAACCAGTAAATGCAAAACCTGGAATTCCCGGTTCGACAGTTTGTCGTGAGGCGGCCTTGCATCGCCCAGGCCGTAATCGAAGACCATTTTATCGACCAGCATCGGGTCGATATAGCGCCCACCCCTGGCGATTTTTCTTATGGCGCCAATGAGCGTCTCGGGCTCGCTGTCTTTTGTCAGGTATCCGGCCGCGCCGGCCTTCAATGCGCGGGACACGAGCTGTACTTCATTATGCATGCTGAGCACGAGGATGGGCGGCGCGCCTTCCAACTGCCGCACCCGCTTGATGAGCTCGACGCCGCTGCGTCCGGGCATCGTCATGTCGAGGACCACGACGTCGCACCCGCCTTCCGCCAGGCGCTCGAGCAACTGCTGGCCATCGGCAACGTCGCCCACGACCTGGACGTCCGTGGCCAAGGCCAGAAATTGCTTCAGTCCGTGGCGCACGATGTTGTGATCGTCGGCAATCAGCACTTTGATCATAGTAGAGGCTCCTTTTTACGGCTATTGCGTGGCTGCCTGGAATGGCAGCCATACCATCACCCGCGTTCCCGCGCCCAAGGTGCTGCGTATTTCGGCCTTTCCGCCGAGAATAAGCGCCCGCTCCCGCATGCCCATAATGCCGAATGCCGCCGCGGCGGCGGGATGATTGGTGTCGAAACCAGCGCCATTATCCGATACTTCCAACAAGACCACATCGTCCTCAACCTGCAGCATGACCTCGACACGGGTGGCGTCGGCGTGCTTGAGCACATTGGTCAATGACTCCTGGACGACACGAAACAACGCGGTCGAACAGTTGTCGTGCAATGCCATATCCGGTTCTTTGGTACGCAGCACCGCGCTTACGCCCGAGCGCCGATTCACGTCTTCTACCAACCATTCCAGCGCGGCCACCAGCCCCAGGTCGAGGGCGGCGGGCCGCAAGGCCGTCGTCACGTTACGCACGATCTGGATGGTGCGATCCACGGTCTCCTTCATATTCTGTATGCGCTGCGCCAATTCGGGATTTTCGCCGCTGAAGCCGATACGCAGCATGGAGACATCCATACGCAACGCCGTCAGGGCCTGGCCGAGCTCATCGTGAACTTCGCGGGCAATTTTCTTCCGCTCCTCTTCGCGCACCGCCTCCTGGTGCGCCGTCAGCTCGCGCAACAGGCCCTCACCGTGCTTGATCATCGAAATATCGCGCGCCATGGCGAGAACGGTGATTCGAGCATTGCCGGGCTGCGACTCCGGAACGAGCCGGACCTGGTAGTGACGTTCGCCAAACGGCATATCGAACGAGAACTCGAACGTGTCCGCCACCTGGCTCACAATGACCTTGCGCATTGAATGCGTCCATAGGCCCGCGATGTCGGGCGCAATACGGGTTTCGTCGAAGGTCTTTCCTATGATCTTGTGCGGCGGTATGCCGGTCACCGCTTCAACCACAGGATTCACATACACCAGCCGCAAGTCGCCATCGAATCGGGCGATCATGTCGGGGGAATTTTCCACCAGCGCGCGGAACTCCGCCTCGCGCGTACGCAGCAATGCCTCGACTTGCTGCTTCTCGGTAATATCCTGCACCGTACCCAGGAAGCGCACCGGCCGGCCGTCGGCATCGTAGTCGACACGTCCGAGCGTGTTCAATATTTTTTCCTGGCCGTCTGGAAAGACCACGCGGTACGAGACGTCATAGGGATCCAGACGCTTGACGGCGCTCTCGACGACTTGCGCCGCCCTGGCCCGGTCTTCGGGATGCACGAGTTGCAGTAGCGCCCGGTAACTAAGGCCGGCGCCGCCCGGCTGCTTATTGAAGATGCGATACGTCTCGTCCGACCAATACTGCGCGCCGGTCGCAATATCGCGCTCCCAGCTGCCGATGCGGGCTATCCGCTGGGCGCTTGCCAGCGAAGTCTCGCTTTGCCGCAGAGACTGTTCCGCTTTCTTGGCCTCTGTAATGTCGCGCACGATCGCGATACGCTTGATCCGCCTGCCTTGGCGGAATTCGCTGGCCACGACCTCTATATGCAGCTCTTCTCCGCTTTTCCGTCGTACGACCCGGGTTTGCATGCCCATGCGCAGCTGCGCCACGGACTCGCCGTCGTTGCCCAGCAACTGGTCCCAATGCATGCCGATGACTTCGTCGGATTCGTAGCCGAACAGCACGCCGACCATCCGGTTGGCGGAGTGAATAGTGCCGTCCATGCCGAAGGTAATGACTCCCGCCGGTACGTTGCGCAGGATGGCGTTCAAGCGCGCATGCGCTTGCGTTAACCCCTGCACCAATCGCCGCGACCGATGGTATAGCAGCAATGAACCAACGGCGGCCAAACCTAGTAACGCCCACGGGAGATATGACACGATTCGGCCACCGACCTTAATTTCGACCTGCGATCATACCCCGGTGCGTGCTGTCATGGGCCCGGTGGAAAGCCGGCCTCCCCCCATGGCCCGGAACAAGGCCACCGTATCGACCAGGCGTTGCGCTTGCCCGGCGATGAGTTCGAAGCGAACGTTCTGAGCCTGCCTTGATGCCGTGAGGACTTCCAGATAGCTGACTGCGCCCAGGCCGTATTGACGCTGCAACACTTCCAGCGACGCTTGGGCCGCCACGTCGGCCGCTCGCAGGGAAACCAGGCGTTGCGCATTGTTCTCCAACGAACGCAACACGTCGGCTACGTCGCGCAGACCGTTGAGCACGACGCTTTGGTAGTTGGCGGCCGCCACGTCGAAGCCGGCAAGGGCCGCACGGGTCTGGGCCGGCAGGCCTGGAGCAAACAGCGGCTGCGCCACCTGCCCGGCCAGCCCCCATAGCAGCGACCCTCCGCCGAACAAAGCGCCTGTCGTGAGTGCTTGCCAACCCATGCTGGCGCTCAGGTTGATCTGGGGGTATAGGCGGGACAACGCGACGCCGTAATCGGCGTTGGCCGCAACCAGCAGGGCTTCAGCCGCCTGGATATCGGGGCGCGCCCGTACCAGCTCCGATGGCACGATGACCGGCAACTCCGCGGGCAGGACAAAGTCCTGCAATGCAAACGGCGGCGGCAGCATGGCGCCCGGTGCGCGTCCCGCCAGCACGGCAAGCAAGTGTTCGGCCTGCTGCATCTGGTTGCGCAACAAGGGGATCGCGGCGCGCGTCTGTTCGAGGTCGCTGCGCAAGGCCAGCACGTCGTTGTGCGATGCCTGGCCATAGCGGTAGCGGTGTTCCGCAATTGACATTTGCTGCGCCTGCGCCTGGACGATCGTATCCAGGGCGCGCAGCTGGCCAGCCAGCCTGGCGCGAGTCAGAGCCGACGTTGCGATATTAGCGGCCAGGGCCAGTTGCGCGTCGTGCAACTGGAAGCGCCGGTGCTCGGTGCGCGCCGCCAGGGCCTCCAGTCGCCGGCGATTGCCACCGGCCACGTCCAGCTCGTAGCTAATGCCCAGGGTCGCGCTATGCAAGGTAACCGCTTGCGGCTCACCAGCCTTGCCGGACTGGGACACATTGGCTCGCTGCCGTTGCATACCGGCCACCGCCTGAACCTGTGGATACGATGTTGCGCCGTTCTGTGCATCGAAGGTCTCTTGGGCCTGACGCAGCGTGGCCTGCGCCGCGGCCAGCGTGGGACTTGCCTGCATGGCCACATCGATGAAGGCGTCGAGCGCCGGCGATCCCAACTGGCGCCACCACTGGGGATCCACCACGTCGGCCCGCGTCAATGTTTGCGACTTGGCAAATTCGGCCTGGGCCGATGCCGCGCTCCGGTCCGACGCGAGCATGGTGTACGCCGCTACGTCGGGCGCCACGGGCGCGACATAATCAGGACCCGCCGCGCACGCGCCCAATGTCGCCGCGCCGCCAAGCATGGCGGCAAGCATTCGCGCGCGCGGGCCGGTATCAGACCGCCTCACGCCCTTCCCCCGCTTCTTCATGAGTCGCTCCATCGCGAATGTGATAAATGCGCTTGAACGTTGGAATGATTTTTTCATCGTGTGTCACCACAATGATGGCGGTCTGGTATTGCGCGGCCATCTGATTGAGAATCCGGATAACGGACAACGCCCGTTCGCTGTCGAGCGGAGCCGTCGGTTCATCGGCCAGGATTACCGGCGGGCGGTTTACCAAGGCGCGCGCAATGGCCACCCGCTGTTGCTCGCCTCCCGACAATTGCGCGGGCATGGCTGTGGCGCGGTGCCTGACATCGAGCGCTTCCAGCAGTTCAAGGGCTCTGCGGCGCGATTCGCTATTAGGCACTCCGGCCAACATGGGCAGCAGGGCGACGTTGTCGGTCACATCGAGGAACGGTATGAGGTAAGGCGCCTGGAACACAAAGCCGATCTTGTCGCGGCGCAAGGCCCGCAGATCCTTGATATGCCAGCCGTCCTCGTAGATGAGCTGGTCTCCCAGCTGCATGCGTCCCCCGGAGGGCTCAATAACGGCGCCCAGGCATTTAAGCAATGTGCTCTTGCCCGAACCGGATGGGCCGATCAGGCCGACGACTTCGCCAGGAGAGACATCCATATCGACCCGTTTCAAGGCGTCTACGATCATGTCGCCCTTGCCGTAACGTTTGCGCACGCCTTCGATCTTGATGCCGGTAATTTCAGCCACCGATGGCCTCCGCGGGATCGACATTCAGCGCGGCGCGGATAGCCACCAGGCTGGCCAGCACGCAGATGGCCATGACCGCGACGAGTCCGCTGACCGTATCGCCCGGTTCCAGCAGCACGTATTTGGGAAAGATGGGCGCCCAAAGGGTGGCCGTGATCTTGCCCACGACAAAACCGATAAGCCCCAGCGCCACCGCCTGCTGGACGATAAGCCCCGCTATCGTGCGGTTGCGGGTGCCGATCAGTTTAAGAACCGCAATTTCGCGTATTTTGCCCAACGTCAGCGTGTAGATGATGAAAGCCACGATAGCCGCGCTTACCACGGCGAGTATGACCAGGAACATGCCGATCTGCCGCGCCGACGTTGCAATGAGCTTGCCCATGAGTATCCCCTCCATTTGCGCCCTGTCGTATACCTGCAGGCGTTTCCACCGGCGTATCGGTTCCGCGACCTCGTCGGGGCGATGCCCAGGTCGGACCTGCACCAGGATGGCGTTTACGTAAGCATTCGCGCTTTGCGTGGCAACGATCGAGTCGAGCAGTCCAGGCACGCCGGGGCGGTTGAAAGCGGGATTTTCCGCGCTACGGCGGCGCTGCTGAAGAACGGCGTCGTTGTCTTTCAGGAACTGCGCCTGCTGCGCGTCTTTCAAGGGGATGAACACCATGGGATCGCCGCCGGAAGAAACCATGCGCCGCGTGAGCCCCACCACGGTGTAATGATTCCGTCGTATCCGGATACTGTCGCCCAGCTTGAAGCCGGTGGCCGCGTCGGCAACGGCCTCATAATGGCCACGCGTTATTTGCCTTCCCGACACCAGGTATGGCGGCCATCCTGGGGTTCCCGGTCCGCCCGTGCCCACGCCGGTCACCATGGCGCGGACATCGCGGTCCCTGTGGCCCACCTGCATGGTCAGATACGTGACATTGGCGGCGCTCGCAACGCCGGGCATTGTGCGAATGCCGCGCCAAGCGTCGTCGTACACGCTGGAAGGCTCTGCATATGGACCCAATGTATTTTTTTGCACGACCCACAAATCGGCGCCGCTATTGTCGAGCATTGCCTTGGCGTCGTCGACCATGCCCCGGTAGACTCCCGCCATGGTCAGGGTGACGCCTATCAGCAAGCCCAGCCCCACGCCGGTAAAAACGAATTTGCCCCAGGCATGCAGGATGTCGCGCCCCGCGAGGCTGATCATGGCGATTCCATTGTCGGCGAAGACGCCACCGTAATACGGCTGGCCGAGGTAAGCGCGCGTTCGCTGTAGGCAACGACCAGATCGCCCGGCGACAACCCATCGAGTACTTGCACGCGGCCATCGAGATCTCCGGCGCCCAGCGTGACCGGTCGCAATGTCAGTTTGCCGTCCAGCACTTGCCATACGCTGGTTTGTCCATCGACCCGCCGTATCCCCGCATTGGATATCACCGCCGCAGGCGCGAGTTCGGCCAGCGCAATGGTCACTTCGGCCAACTCGCCCAGCGGCGGCAGCGCGCCGGGCTGCTGGTCGAATGCTATTTTTGCAAGCGTTTCCTCGGTGACCGCATCGGCCATCGGCTCGACCCGGAGCACGCGGCCCGCCAGCGTCTTGCCCCCGCCCGAGCGCAGGACGATGTGCGCCGCCAGGCCGGCACGCAACCCGTGCGCGGTCGCCTGGTCGAAGCGCGCGTGTATCCATAAAGCGGACGGATCGATTATCTCGACCACCGCCTGGCCGGCGACCATCGTCGTTCCGGGATCGGCATGACGAATGGCTACCAGCCCGTCCACCGGTGCGATCAACCGCAAATTCTCCTTCTGAATTTCAGCACCTTCATGGTCGGCGCGAGCGCGCGACAACTCTTCACGCGCAACGGTCAGCGCGGCCTGCGCGAGTCGCAGGTCATGCTGTCGCGCGGCGGCGATCTCTTCGCTGGTGGAGCGTGCCGCAAGCAGTTGCCGGTATCGACGGGCTTGCGCCTGAACGTAGGACAGCCGTTCCTCGGCTTCCACCACCTTCGCCCTGGCCCGCTCGAGCCCCGCGGCCATGCCACGGATGCGCGCGTCCAGGTCGACCGCATCCATCTCGCCGACTATCTGTCCGGCATTGACGCGGTCGCCTACGTGCACATCCAGCCCTTTTATCCGGCCCGCCGCGACCGGGCCGATTTTGTACGTGTGGCGCGCTTCTACCGAGCCAATGCCGAACAGGGCGGGCGCCAGAGGGCGGGACTGAACCTCCATCAGGGTGACCGCCACGGGGGCCATGGGACCCGAGCGCAGAGCCACCCAAACAAAGGCACCGCCCAGGACAGCCAGCACACCTATTAACGCCAGGCTGCGGCGGCGCAGCGGCAGACGCTTCATGACGCGCTCCGTATGCCGCGCCGATAGATTTCGAACGCCGGGCCCGCATCCTGGCGCAGCCGCTGTACATCGCCAGCGAGCAACGACTGCATTACCAGGCCCTGGATCGAGCCTATGAACAGGATGGCCCCGGCTCGAGTATCAAGTTGCGGCCAAAGCTGGCCTTGCGCTTTTCCTTCCTCGATGACGCGATGCAAGCGTTCGCCATACTGGCGTATCAGGTCTTGCACCGCCCGCTTTGCCGGCGTTTCGTCAGGACGCTGCAGTTCGGCGAACAAGATGCAAGGCACACCAGGATGTTGGGCAACGAAATCGATATGGGTCAAAAACATGGCTTGCATCGCATCAAGCGGACTTGGCGCCTCTTGCATGGCGTGGTCAAGGCGTTCAAGGAGCCGCTGCCCCACCCACTCCATGACGGCGTGCCATACCGCATCTTTATTGGCAAAGTGGCGAAAGAGCGCCCCCTGCGTCAGGCCCATGCGGGCGGCGATGGCCGCTGTCGTGATATCGCCGGGGTTTTGCTCGCCCGCCAGCTCAATGACCGCCTGGACGGTCACCGTGCGGCGTTCATCGGCGGGCAGGTTGCGCGTTCGTGTCTGCATGAGACCACCTATAAGATAGTAATTAATTACTATCTTATAGGCATGGATGGATTCTTGTCAAGAGAGTCGGTATCGCCGGGCCGGGGGTTCAAACCGTTATGATTCAACATTGCCTCTTGCCAACCGTGCGCCTTTGCGCCTTACCGCCCTTCATGTCTTCTGCTACCGCCGGTCCGCTCCACCCACGTAATCGCCATCAAGGCCGTTATGAATTCGAACGCCTTGTACACGATAGTCCGTCGCTGAGGCGGTTCGTGCGCCCGAATCCCATGGGCGATCAAAGCATAGACTTTGCCAATCCGGCCGCGGTCAAGGAGTTGAACCGAGCCTTGCTCAAGTCGTTCTATGGCATCGCGTCGTGGGATATTCCAAAAGACTACCTGTGTCCTCCCATCCCTGGACGGGCGGACTACATTCACTACCTGGCGGATCTCCTGGCCGAGGATAGCGACGGATCTGTGCCGCAAGGGCCGTCCGTAGGCGTCATGGACGTCGGTACCGGCGCCAACATCATTTACCCCCTTATCGGGCATGCCGAATACGGCTGGCGTTTCATCGGTTCCGATATCGACCCCACCGCCATTTCATCGGCACGCGCCATTGTTCACGCCAATCCCGCGCTTGGCGACAACATCGAGCTGCGCTTGCAGTCATCGCCGGAACACATATTTCGCGGCGTACTATTGGCGGGCGACAACATTGCGCTGACGATGTGCAATCCGCCATTCCACGCATCCCCGGGAGACGCCCTGCGAAGCGCCGAGCGCAAGTGGCGCGGGCTGGGCCGGGCCGCCACGCCCGGCAAGAACGCGGTGCTGAACTTCGGCGGCAGCAGCACCGAACTATGGTGCCCCGGCGGCGAATCCGCGTTCGTGCGGCGCCTGATCCAGGAAAGCGCCGATGTGGGCCGACAGGTACGCTGGTTCAGCACGCTGGTATCCAAGGAATCGAATCTGCCCGACGTCGTCCAGCTCTTGCGCAGAGTACGGGCGCGCGACGTGCGGACGGTCGAAATGGCCCAAGGCCAGAAACGCAGCCGTTTCGTCGCGTGGACATTTCGCTAAATAAAAATACAATGCACAGCCCACCCACCCACTATTGAAGAGTACGCACGTGAGAAAAGTTGTACGCGGCAAACTGCATGGCATTCGGGTCACCGGCGCCGACCTGGACTACCACGGTTCCATCACGTTGGACCCGGATCATTGCGAAGCGGCCGGTATCCTGCCCATGGAATTTGTCGATATCTGGAACAAGAACTCCGGCGCGCGCATCAGCACCTACGTAATCTATGGCGAGCGCGGCTCGCGCTGCTGCATTTTGAACGGCGCCGCCGCGCGCACATGCCAGCGCGGCGATGAGGTGATCATCTGCAATTCCGCCTATGTCACCGAAGCGGAAATCGAGCAAATTCGCCCGGCCGTGCTGACATTCAACGCCGACAATTCCATCAATGAACGTTTGGGCTATGCGGTATCGCGCGATGCTCAGGACCGGCTTACATTCGAGATTCTGAAATTCCAGTCTTGATCCCGGTCCATTGCGCGCGCGCTGGCCGGACCACCCCTTATACTCGGTATGAATTACGCCCGACTCTATAAAGGTTCATAGTGCCGACCATGCGCGTCCGACCCTGGGTATTCGTTGGTGCCGGCCTGGCGATCCTGATCGCCGGCATCGCGCTATACGCCTACATCCGGGGACCTCTGCAACCGGGTTATCAGGTCATTCCCGCCACGCTGGTCCAGACTGTCGTGGCCACCGGTCGTGTCATCTCCACCTCGCGCGCACAGATAGGCAGCGAAATCACGGGCGTCGTTACTGCAAGATTGGTGCGGGAAGGCGACAAGGTTGCCGCGGGCGACGTCTTGATCCTGCTGCGCGCCGACGATCTCGAGGCCCGATGGCGCGAGGCGCAGGCGGCACTCCGGCAACTCCAGGAGTCCCGGCGCCCGCAGGCCCAGGCCAGGCTGCGCCAAGCGGAATCGCAACTAAGCCAGGCGCGCCGGGAAGCGGAGCGGCGGCGCATTCTCATTCGATCCAACGCCATTCCGCGCGAATCCAGTGAACAGGCGAATCAAGCGCTCGCGGCCGCCTTGGCCAATGCCGAGCAGGCCCGCCTGGAGGCCGCCTCGCTGGCTCCGGGCGCAACAGAAGAAAGCATGCTGCGCGAGCAGCTTGCCGCCGCCCAGGCAGCACTCTCCAAAACGCAAATCCGTGCGCAGTTTCCTGGAACGGTTCTGACTCGAAACGTGGAACCGGGCGACTTGGTACAGCCCAGCCGCGTTTTGCTCGAGATCGCGCGCGATGACACGATCGAAATCCTGGTGCCCGTCGATGAACGCAATCTTGGCGTACTGGCGTTGGGCCAGACCGCCATCTGCATTACCGACGCCTACCCCGATAGGCAGTTCGCCGCCGATATCGGTTTCATCGCCCCTACCATCGACCCACAGCGCGGCACGGTCGACATCCGGCTGCGGGTGAGCCCGGTTCCAGACTACTTGCGTGACGACCTTACGGTGACCGTCAATATCGAGACCGGCCGCGCCGATCATGCGTTGTCGGTCCCGAACGATGTCCTGACCGACGTACGGAACGGCCAGGCGTCGGCGCTGGTCGTCGCCGACGGGCGGGCGGAACGGCGAGTGCTATCGCTGGGCCTTCGGGGACTCGCCATGACTCAGGTTACCGCCGGCCTGGAAGCGGGGGAATGGGTGCTGGCGGCCGATGGCGTACAGGAAGGGGAACGTGTGCGCGTATCGACGCGAGCTGGCCTCAGCCCCGCGCACAACGACACGACAAACAAGGAAGCGTTCATGAAGTTCAACTGAATGCGGGACACTCCCATGTGGCTGGAATCTACCATTGCTCTCAAGTTTCTGCGGCAGAATCTTACCCAGACGGTGCTCATACTGGTGGGTATCGCGGTAGGCGTGTCGGTGATTGTGTTCATCACCACGCTCATCAACGGCCTGCAAAGCAATATCATCGCCCGCACGCTGGGGACGCAATCGCACATCCGCGTGGAGCCGCCCGATGAGCTCAATCGCCGGGCGGCGCCAGCGCCCGGCACAACACAACTCCTCCTGGAAGACCCGCGGGCGCAGCGTTTGCGCTCGATCAACAATTGGCTCAACGTGCGCGATACGCTGGACACGCTGCCCGACGTCCAGGCCGTTTCGCCGGTGGTGTCCGGGCCGGCCTTTGCCCGCCGCGGCGACGTCCTCAAGGCCGTGTCGCTGGTGGGCATCGATCCTGCCCGATACGAGCGCATCGTTCCCGTCAGTGAAGACTTGGTCGACGGACAATTTCGCGTGGGCGCCGGCGATGCGGTGATCGGTAAATTGCTGGCCAAAGACCTGGGTATGCGCGTGGGCAGCAAGCTGCGCCTGGAAGGCGGCGAAGGCCGTACGGCCGTCGTGACAGTTGTCGGCATCTTCGAACTGGGTGTGCGTGAACTTGACTTGCGTTACGTCTACCTGGATTTGAAGCAAACGCAGTCGTTGCTCGACTTGCCAGGCGGCGTGACAGTCATCGACGTGACGGTGAACGATTTGTTTGCAGCCGATGCGTCCGCCGCCCGGATAAGCCGGCTTACCGGCCTGAAGGCCGAGAGCTGGATGCAATCCAATTCGGAACTCATGAATGCGCTGAAGTCGCAAACCCTGTCTTCGACGATCATCAGCATTTTTGTCGCATTGTCGGTCGCGTTCGGGATAGCCAGTGTCCTTGCCATAACGGTCACGCAGCGGACTCGCGAAATCGGGATTTTGCGCGCCATGGGCACCCGTCAACAACAGATGTTGCGGGTCTTCCTGGTGCAGGGCGGCGTCCTCGGCATGATGGGGTCGTCCGCGGGCGCGATGCTGGGCTACGCGATGGTCTGGGTATTCAACACCTTCGGACCCAAACTGTTTTTCATCCCCGTTTCCATCTCCCTCATACCGGTAACCATGGCGGCGGCAACGCTGACAGGGATACTGGCCGCCATCGTCCCCGCGTGGCGGGCGGCGCGCATGAACCCGGTCGAGGCGATACGGTATGTCTGACCACGAGCAAGACGTTTTGCGGCTGGAACAACTTCGCAAGTCGTATAACGTGGGCACGCCCACCGAAGCGGAGGTCTTGCACGGTATTGACCTGACATTGGCGCGCCACGACTTCGCGGCGTTGATCGGCCCATCGGGTTCCGGGAAAAGTACCCTGTTGAACGTGCTTGGACTCCTCGACCAGCCAACGTCGGGCGAACTATATTTGCTGGGCCGCCCCACCCGAACAATGGACGACGCCGCCCGGACCGCCCTGCGCGGCGGCAGCATTGGATTCGTTTTTCAGTTTCATCACCTGATCCAGGCCTTCAGCGCCTTGGACAACGTCCTAATGCCGCTGATGGTGGCGCATGGCAAGCCGGACAATGAAGCACGGCAACGGGCGCGGGATCTGTTGGCGGAGGTCGGGCTGGCCGACTTTGCCAGTAAACGGCCTGGCGATCTTTCCGGCGGCCAGCAACAGCGCGTCGCCATTGCGCGGGCGCTTATCACGCGTCCCGCGCTTCTGTTGGCCGATGAGCCAACGGGCAATCTGGACACCAAAACAGCCGCAAGCGTCTTCGAGCTGTTTCGTAAATTCAACAAGGAATATGGCTGCGCGGTATTAATCGTGACGCACGATCCACGATTATCCGCGGCTTGCGATCGCAGCATCACCCTGGTCGACGGCCGCATCACTGGAAATTTATCGGAGCTCATGTGACACTCCTTCCCATGTCAGAACAACACACGACCGGCAGGAAGCCGGGAGGCCGGCCCACCGCCGCGCAGGCCATAGCCATTCGTTCAAAGATTGTTGCCGCGGCCGCCGCGGTATTGGCGCGCAATGGCTACCAGAACAGCAGCCTGGAAGCCATTGCGATGGAAGCCGGCGTCGCCAAGCGCACCATATACAGCCGGTTTGATTCCAAAGAGCGGCTTTTCATGGCGGTCGTCGTGGACGAATCCCGAAAAATAGCGCACGCGTTCAATGCCTTGCCGGCGTCCCGCGGCGCCGCCGAACAGCTGGAGCACCTTGGTCTTTATTTACTGAAAAGCCTTTTGTCTGACTGCATGATCGCTATCGTCCGCCTTGTGGCGGCAGAGTGTCTGCGGTTGCCCGCGACCTCCCGTATCGCCGAGAGCGGGCTGGATTACCTGGTGACGCTGGTGGAAGTTCCATTGCAGCGCATCGCCATGGATCCGCTGAACGCGGATGAACTCCGATGGGCGGCCATGGCGTTCGTCACGCTGGTGGCGGAACCCGCTACGCGACTGGCACTGGCCAATGTTCCGCCCGGGCCCGAATCGGCGCAACGGCAACATGTACGCTGGTCGGTGCGCCTTTTCCTCAAGGGTTATGCGACGTCGCCGAGCACGCTCTCCCCGGCCGCGTCATAAAAGCCAGTCGATGGGCAGCAGCGACAAAAACGCCACCCATGCCCGTTTCCATATCGAGGTACCCGGTTCAGTTTTGTGGCGCAACGTCTTCCCGTCATGGTTCTCCAGCCAGATCAGATCGTCGCCGTCCAGACGCACTTCGTAGGAATTTGCCGGGATACTGGTGCGGAAGGCATCGCCTATTTCCGACGCGAGCATGGGGCTGTCGATAATAAAGCCCAGTTCCGTATTCAGTCGCGCCGAGCGTGGGTCGAAATTGAATGACCCAACGAATACATGCGACCTGTCCACTGAAAACGTCTTGGCATGAAGGCTGGATCCGGAACTGCCGAACGGCCCCGCGCTGACGTGGCGCCCAACATCCGGCGATAGCCGCCGAAGCTCATAAAGCTTCACACCGGCGCGCAGGAGCGGCTTGCGCCGCTTGGCGTATCCGGCATGGACCGCGCTGACGTCCGTGGCGTCGAGCGAGTTGGTCAGAACGCGGATGTCCACGCCGCGTCCCCTCATGGCGGCGAACGCCTTTGCGCCCTGTTCACCAGGCACGAAATAGGGAGAAACCAACAAGACCTCCGACTTCGGGTCCCCAACGATTTCCTCGATCCCATGCATGATCAACTTATCGTCGGGAATCCGCCCCAGCGCCTTGGCCGGATCGTCGCTGACCATTCGGGTTCGGCTCCAATGCAGCTTAAGCTTGCCCGCGCGCAGCTCCTGGATCAATGCGGATCGTTTAATGGCTTGCACGTACGCTTTGGCCTGGGGGTCATGTTCGATGTTCGAGGAGCTGTCGGCCAAGGCCTGCAACTCCTCGGACGACGTCTGGGGAAGCAGCAATTCGACCGGATACGCCGACTCGCTCGCCCAATAGAGATCGAAATCGGTAGAGACATCGTTGACGACTGGCCCCACCACCAGCACGTCCAGATCGGCGAACAAGACGCCGTCGGTCGAGCCGAAATATTCGTCGCCAATGTTACGCCCGCCCACAATCGTGGCCTGATTATCCGCCGTGAACGACTTATTGTGCATGCGCCTGTTAAGACGCGAGAAATCGGTAAGATAGCCGACCCAACGCGGTGATCGGACCGCAAAGGGATTGAACAGGCGAACTTCAATATTGGGATGCATGCTCAGGGCGGCCAGCGTGGCATCAAGTCCCGACGTGTTGTTGTCGTCCAGCAAAAGCCGCACGCGCACCCCTCTGTCGGCCGCCTGATGCAAGGCTTCGAGCAACATAGTGCCTGTCATGTCGCCATGCCAGATGTAGTACTGCACATCCAGCGTGCGCTGCGCGTTCCGGGCCAACATGATGCGCGACGCGAATGCGTCGTGCGGATCGGCAAGCGTGTAGATCCCCGCTTTTCCGGGATTAGCGCGTATCTGCGGCGCCAGGCTGCGGCCCAGCTCAGTGTCGCGCGCTTCAGCGACGGGCAGCGCGTTGGAGACTGTCCTGGACTGCAGCGAGGGCAGCGTGCCGCAGCCGCTTAATACGCCAAGGGACAGGACTATGCCTAGTAAACGTTTTGAAGTCATGTTGCTCAGGACACCGCCGATGCGATGGATTGCGCCAGGCGCATGCCTTGGCCGTACCCATGGTTTTACCGCTCGTGACCGGAGGGTAGCACGGCATAACGTGGCGGAGGCCAGAAGTCCGGTGGCAAACTGACGGAAGGCTCTTCGTCCAGAGGTCCCGGCTCCTCTTCCGGAACACAACTGCGCAACGACTCGATAAAGCGCCGCAGGGCCAAGTCGCCTGTGGCGCCATTGGTCACCTGGTTCCACCACAAGCGGTGAACGGCGCGCACCCGCACAGGGATGGAAGGCAAACCAATACGCTGCGCGATAGCCAGTCGGTGCAGGCCGCGATTTATCTTCAGGATGCGGCCGTTACGAGAAATGGCAACCCCCAGCTCGTCGCCCGGCCGCGAGGCGTCGTAGCCGTTCAATGCCATGTTATCCAGGAAATGAACATAGACATTCAAGTACTCAACGATACGCCGCGGCTCGTCCAGAAATGCAGCGTGCTGGTGGCACGCCCATGGTTCGCCCTGCTCGATATATGCCATGAGTTCGCGGAAACGCTGGGTACGATGGAGTTGATGGCGGTTCTCGTCCAATTCGCTGATCAGCCGGTAGCGGGTGCCCACCCTCAGGTCGCCGCGCCGTAGGTCCCAGTCGCCATCCCAGATAAATGCAAGCGACGAGGGGCGCGTCTTATCGACAGAGGGCACGTAATCGACATTACGTATCAATTTGCGTGGATCCACATGCAGCGTGAGCGGTTCGGCGCCGAGGTATTCCTCAACGTTATGGCGCGGCAATCCAAACCGCTCTATGACCCTGCCGCGGCGCGCGTCTCGCAACCACCGCTGCAAGATCATGCGTCCGAAGGGCAAGCCAAAATATGTCTGCAGCAAGGACCGGACTTTGGCCGTAAGATAAGCAAGCCGCACTCGCGACTCGATCTCGGGCGATGCAAGATGGGCAAACGCGCGATCGGCCCCGGGGCCGGTCAAGGGCAGCCGGCGTCTGCGTTGATTCGATAAGCTCTTCATAACCTGCATGCATGGTCGGGGCCGAACCGTAACGTTCTGTCCGACTAACCTGATGTAACAGTCTTCCCGCCAGCAACTGACGGGCCAACAGGTCATAATAGCACCCAGGAAGTAGCATTAAGACAATAACGGCACACGGATCACAGTGCCCGCGCCCCAATCGCTTCTACGTGAAGCTGCGTCCGGTAATTGCACAAATCTTGGTCAAAAGCTCGGACATTGGAACCGGCTTGCACAATTGATCGTTGAATCCAACCACATCCGCCTTTTCACTATAGCCGTAGCCGGACAGGGCAATGGCAGGAATATCCGAATTTCTGCCCGACTGTCGCAATCGCGTCAGCAACTCATAGCCGCTCATACCGGGCATCCCTATGTCGGAGACCAGCACATCGTAGTCTTCGCTGGCAAGCCTGGTTAGCGCATCCGGCGCACTCGCCGACATAGCGACACTGGCTCCTTCCATCTCGCACAACGCGCCCAGCATATCCAGGACCTCTTTCGAGTCGTCGACGAGCAAGAGACGCAGGCCGGCCAATAGCCCGCTGGAGGCGGGCGCCGACTTTTGGACGACGTCGGCTCCCTCGCCGGCCAGGGGCAACCACAAACTGAACGTGGCACCATGCCCTTCCCCTTCTGAAGTGGCGCTCACCCGGCCGCCATGCGCCTCCGCCAGTTGCGCGACCAGCGCCAGGCCTATCCCGAGGCCATGCTTATTGGAATTGTGCTGGCGATCGACTTGGCCGAACATGGTGAATACTTTATGCAGCCACTCAGGAGCGATGCCGATGCCGGTATCGGTGACATCCAGGCGGGCCTCCGTGTCTTCGCTCGACAAGCGCACCGACACCTTGCCTCCCGCAGGCGTGAACTTGACTGCGTTATTAAGCAGGTTCCAAACAATTTGCTCGATGCGGGTCACATCGCCGTTGACCACCAGCTCGTCCTTATCGTCCAGGCCCGAAGCGGTCAACGCCACGTTGGCCTCCTGCGCCTGTGAACTGACGGCGTCCATAATCGTCGTCACCAAAGGCACCAACCGTATGGGGGCGCACTCCAGCTTAAGCTTGCCGGTCTGAACGCGGGAAAGGTCGAGCAAGTCGGCAATGATTTGCGACTGATTATGGACGGACTGGCGTACAGCCTCTATGGCCTTTACCGCTTTTTCCGATCCGACCACGCCTGGAGTGCGCGATAGCAAATCCATATGCAGCTGTATCAAATTCAATGGATGGCGCAATTCATGCGACATGACGGCAATGAACTCATCCTTCAATAAATTCAACGCTTTGGTACGCTCAAGATCGGATTGCTGTTCATCTTCTTCAATGCGCTTATCCGTCAAGTCGCGCGCGATCTTGGCATAACCGCGCAAGCCCTCATCGAACATCGGGTACACCATACCGCTGCAATAAAAACGCGATCCGTCCTTGCGCATGTGCCACCGGTCGTCGGCGGCATGGCCGCGATGACGGGCAGTTCGCAGTTCTTGTGCCGGCACGCCGGCGGCGCGGTCTTCCGGCGTGAAGATGAAGTCCAGGGTTTGGCCTTCCACCTCGGCAGCCTGGTACCCGAACATTATCTCGGCGGCGCGGTTCCAACTCGTAATCCGGCCCGATTCGTCGGTGGTGATAATGGCAAAATCCTTCGTGCTTTCGGCAACGAGCCGCAGGCGCTCCAGCCCCTGGCGCAGCCGGTCCTCGGCAACGCGCCGCGCGGTAATATCGACGAAATTCAATACCGCTCCTTCGATGCGATCCTCCGCCGTGCGGTAGGGGAGCAGCCGGGCCAAGTACCACCGTCCGTCCTTCGATCGCACTTCGTGCTCAATCAGGCGCAAGGAGTTGAACGAACTTGCCGCGTCGTCGATCATCGCGGGATATTCCAGCCGATGGGTGATATCTGTCAGCAAGCGCCCCCTATCCTCCGGTATCAGGTTGAACAAAGAGGCGGACTTCGGTGTGAACCACTTTACGCGCATGGAACGGTCGACAAAGATCGTGGCAATATCGCTGGAGGAAATCAAGTTCTGCAGGTCATCGTTGATTTTTACGGTTTCCTCTACTTTGGTCTTCAACTCAAAATTGACCGTAATCAGCTCCTCGTTGATGGATTCCAGCTCTTCCTTGCTGGTCTCAAGCTCTTCAGTGGCGGAGCGTAGTTCTTCATTGATCGCCTGGAATTCCTCGTTAGACGCCTTTAACTCCTCGGTGGATCGGTCGGAATATTCAATGGTTTGCTGCAGCTCCCGCCGAAGCATATGAATTTCCTGCTTCAATCTCTCCACGGTGCCGGCCTTCAGCATGCCGTCCGCGCGTCCCATGTCGGCCAGCGTTGCCGCCGGCTCGGACTCCTCGAATAGCAACAGCATTATTCCCTCGTTGCGGTCCAGGTCGCCAAGCGGCGTAACGGTAATGCGGGCATCGGTGTTGTTGTCTTTTTGGCGTATTGCCAGCAGGCGGGTCTGGACCGGCCGCGCCGTTTTTATTGCCTCGGAGATTGCGGCTCGAAGATCGAACCGCAGTTCGGGGTAGACCAGAGACAATATATTATGCGAAGGCTCGCCACCGACATGGCGCAGGAATCGGCCTGCGCTGTACGACATGTGAACAATGCGGAATGCCCTATCAATGAGCGCAGTGGCGGGGCCATATTTTTCCAGAGCCCGCTGATGCAACGCTGAATACGATACCGGAGCGCGGTCCGCGGAACGCGCGGGAACCGGCTGCCACGGCGGCATGCTGATCAGCTTGCGCAATATCGAAGCCGGACGTTCGCCGATAGCTGGCGGCAAGGAACGATAAATCCGGTGCTTCTTATCGACAACAGTAAACATGTCTTCCACCGCGTCGACCGTTTCAGAGGCTCCAAGGAAAAGATAGCCACCAGGCAGCAACACGGAATGGAATATTCGCAATACCTGCGCCTGGGCACGCCGATCAAGATAGATAAGCAGATTCCGGCAACTTATGAGCTGCACACGCGAAAAGGGGGGATCATGCAAGACATTGTGCGTGGCGAACAAGACGTGGTCGCGTATTCTTTTAGAGATGCGGTAGCGTGTCTCTTCCTTCGTGAAAAATTGACGTAAGTAAACAGTCGGCACATCCGTCACTATCGACGCCGGGTAGATCGCCTTTCGGGCAACCGCAATGGCCGCTTCATCCACATCGGTGGCGAACACCTGTATCCGAACATCCGCTTTCTGGCGTTCGGCTTCGCCCGTCAACACCATGGCGAGGGAATACGCTTCTTCGCCGGTGGAACAGGCGGGAGCCCAGACACGCAATTCCGTGACGCTGGCTTTACGTGCCTCTTCAATCATGGCCGGCACCACCTCCCGTTCCAACGCATTGAAGGCTTCAATATCCCGGAAAAAATTTGTCACGCCAATAAGCATGTCATCGAGCAGGGCTGCTGTTTCGTCCGGATTTTTCTCCAGGTAGGCCAAATATTCAGGCAAATCCCGCGCCCCGCTTACCTGCATGCGGCGTTCTAGCCGGCGAAGCACTGTTGCGCGCTTGTAATGCTTGAAGTCGTGTCCTGTACGAAGCGACAGCAACCGAAGGACATCTGCCAATGCCGCTTCCGCGGCTTGCGCCCTCTCCGGCGTATCCGGAGAGGTAGCGACGGCCGGTACCACTTCAGCATCGGGTATCTCCATCAGCGCCGCGTTCCTGGCCAATTCGAGCAATTTTTGAGGCATATCGGCCACGGGCATGATGAAATCCACCACGTTGCTTTCAATGGCGCTGCGCGGCATTCCATCGAACTCCGCATCCTCGGGCAATTGGGCGATACCCACGCCGCCCTGCTCCTTGATGCGTGCCATGCCGACAGACCCGTCGGCCCCCGTGCCGGACAGCACAATGCCTACCGCCCGGCCCTTGTGCGCATCCGCCAATGTGCGAAAGAAAATATCGATGACCACCGGGCGTTCGCTCGCGCGTTGCGCTGTTCGCACCTGCAGACATCCATCCCGCATCTGCAAGTCCATCGCCGGTGGGATAATGTAGATGTGGTTCTTCTCGATATGCGTCGTCGCCCTGACCTGCATCGCCGGTATCTTGGTAACGCGTCTAAGGATCTCGTCAACATGGCTCTTGAATTTGGGCGATAAGTGCACGACCACGACGAAGGCCATGCCGCAATCGGTGGGCATATGCTCGAAGAAGCGTACAAGGGCCTGGATTCCGCCTGCGGACGCCCCCAACCCGACGACCTGGAAATCGAGTCCGTCGTGATGTCCAGGCTCTTGTACGGCACCCTTGTCCAGGCCGTCCATCTTCATGTTGGTTGACTAACGCAAGGAAAGTGAATCCTCACGGTCGTCCCTCGGCTTGGTTCGCTTTCAATCGTGACAAAGCCTCCGCATTGCCTTGCCAGGCCGTATACTTGGCTTAGTCCCAAGCCTTTTGCCAAGCCCGCCGCCTTTGTCGTATAGAAAGGCTCGAAGCCCTTGCTCACGGCTTCGGCGGTCATCCCGGCGCCCGTATCAGTAACGGATACGACAGCATAGTCTCCTGGCTCGGAACCAACGGCATCTTCGCCCAGCGTGCGGCGCCCGACACCCAACGTAAGCGCCCCGCCCCCGGGCATGGCGTCCAGTGCATTGGACGCCAGGTTGAGCAGCCCCGCCCTCAATTGCGCGGGATCGGTTCGGCACACCGCCGTGCCCGGTTGTCCGATGACGTTCACGGCTACATCCTTGCCCACGCAATCCCGGATGCTTTCTTCGCAATCCAAAACGCACTGGTGGGCATCGACGACTTCGAGATGCATGTCATGCCGAGCCGAAAACCCCAGCAGCTGTCGATTCAATGCGGAGCCCCTTGCCACTCCGTGGTGCGCCGCGGCGAAGAAACGCTCGGCACGCTCGGTTGTCGGCATTTGTTCGCCAAGCAGCTCCAGGTTTGCTCCGATGACCATGAGAAGATTATTGTAGTCATGGGCAATACGCCCGCAAAGACGCTCCATGGCCTGCATTTTTTCCGCCTGGTGTCTTGTCTCTTCCTGCAGATGCCAGTCCGTGACATCGGCCACGAGACCGCCGATCAAGCCAGCGCCATCACCATTGGTCAAGGCGTGCCCTTTGACGTGCACCCACCGGATCGCGTCGTCCAACCGGCGCACGCGCTTCTCGAACTCGACCAGACCTGTTGTTCGCGCCCGTACAAACGACTTGGCAACATGATCGCGATCTTCGTCAAGGAATCGCGCCAGGACGGCGTCCAGCGCGACGGCTGAAACATCGGGTGCCTGACCGAATATTTGGCTCGCCAACGGCGAGCATCGCAATGTGCTGCCGGCAAGGTCCAGATCCCATTGGCCCGCCGCCGCCGCGCTGAAATGTTGCGCATCGCCACCGGGGGGAGAAACCGCTCTTGGAGTTTGCATCTTCTTTCCACCGCGTTTGACTATTTCCATCATTGATCATGGCCGGCGGCTACCTGCTCCGAGGGCTGGGCATGCTACTTGCCGCCGCATCTGACGCCCTTCACCGCAAACTGGTACCGGAGACCACAATGAGTATCAATGACCACGAGTCTCAGCAATTTCGCGACCTGATCAAGAAAATTCACTTTGCCATGTTCACAACCGCCGCCCCCGATGGCAGCCTGCGCTCGAGGCCCATGACAACGCAACTGCCGGACGGCGGCGATATGCCGGCCGGGCAACTATGGTTCTTCATGTCCCGACTTAGCGATCCAATAAAAGACATTGGCAATGAATCCCGCGTGAGCGTCACCTATGCCGATACCGGGAAGGATGCCTACGTGTCGGTGTCAGGGACCGCCCGAGTCGCCGAAGACGCGGCAATGAAGCATCGGCTTTGGTCGAAGATGAACGAGGCGTGGTTTCCGGGAGGCCCGGACGATCCCGAGCTGGCCCTGGTGTGTGTCGACATTCACGAGGCCGAATACTGGTCCGTGAAAGAAAGCAAGCTTGTGCAACTGGCCAAAATCGCTAAGGCGAGTTTTACGCATGAACGCCCGCACCTGGGCGAGCATGGAAAACTGCATCCTTGATTTGGGTGCTGACCGGGTCAGCGCGAAATGAATAAAGGCACAGTGGACGTTGCCAGCAAACGGCGTGTGACGCCCCCGAAAATGAGCTGCGACGTACGCGCGTGGCTGTACGCTCCGATGACGACCAGATCACACCCAAGTGCCGTGGCCTTTTCAAGCAGCACCTGGTCCACGGAACGGCCATCCGAGACAATTTGCTCGACATTCACTTTGGCGCCATGGCGCGCCAAGGCGTGCACGGCATCGGCTCCCGGTTCTTCGCCATGATTTCCCCTGCCCGCCTCGGCATCGACCACGACGAGCGTCACCTCGGCGGCCGTGGCGATGAAAGGCATGGCGTCCGCCACCGCGCGACGCGACTCCTTGCTGGCATTCCATGCCACCATCACGTTCTTGACAGGTTCGGACGACATCCAACCCTCTGGGACGATCAGCACAGGCACTCCGGTCTCGAACAAAATGCGCTCCGCGTTCGCGCTTTCCGGCAGCCCCGTTTGCCTTGCCGGCGCGGCGACCACGACCAGGTCGCAATGCAAGGAATGCATGGCGGCATTTGCCGTGTCTTCCGTATTCCAAAGCACCCGGAACTCTACGCTTACGCTGTGTTCCCGGGCTATGGCGGCCAGGCGCGCACCCATTGCACTGGCCGCTTCCTGGCCTGACGAACGACGCCTTTCTATGACGCTGCGGATGGCGGCCTCGCCCCGGGCATAGCCCGAAAACGTATGCTGGTCCGGAAGGCTGTTGATGCTATAGATGCCGATAAGATGGGCGTCGTATTGATGCGCCAGCCGGGCCGCATACGACAGCACTTCGTCCTCTTTGTCGGCATCGTCCAGAAACACCGCTATACTTTTCCACGTACTCAACACTTCCCCACCTCATCAATAGTGCGCACATTGCGCCCAATGCGTAATGAGACACCCTAAGGCAGCTTGCGGTCAACTGGACCCTGGACCAGCGCTCACGCGCCTGCTGGCGTGTGGTTGCCGGCGGCCAGGTAGTCGAAAAGTTCGGCACGCACCTGCGCCCGGGTCAGATTGCTTTCGCTCTGGGCGACATGCGGATAGCCCACGGCACCAGCGCTTATCTGACCGGCTTCACGCGCCGCCGCAAGCTCGGCAAGTACTTGGTCACGGCTTTTGACGCTTTCCGTAACAACGGCGGGCGGGTAGGCCTGTTCGCCATGGCTGATCAGTCCCATGCTCTTTGCTTCGTGCATCTCGGCAATGACTTGGGCGCGGGTTAAGGTGGACTGGTCGGCGGCTTGTACAGCACCGGCGGCCAAGCTTGAAACAGAAATCATCACTGCGGCAATTGCGATTTTCATAAAAAAACTCCATTCATTGAAAGTCATAACCCTCGGCATTCCCGTGTGGCGCCTACCGTGATACGGCGGGTTGGTATGAACGAATTATGGTCTCTCCATGCCGCAAGATAAATGGCGTTTACTGCATACACTATGCCATGGGTGGCATAATGTATGCACATCCGCAGTGAATACCACCTGCCAACTGCATGCTCATTGGTATAATTCATGAATCCGTCATTAAACGATATTGCGCTTTTCGTTGAGGTCGCATCAGTGAAGAGCTTCAGTCGCGCCGCGCTCTCGCTCGCTGTTCCGGCCTCTACGCTTTCGCGACGCATTAGCGAGTTGGAACGCTACGTTGGCGTTAGATTGTTGAATCGCAGCACACGAAAAGTGCAACTTACCGAGGCGGGTGCTGTTTATTTCGAACGCTGCCAGCACGTCGTTGCGGAAGCGCGTGTGGCCCACGAAGAGCTCTCGGAATTTGCCCAGCAACCCAAGGGTCGCCTACGCGTGTCCATGCCTTCCACCTTCGCCACCATGTTCATGCCGCGGATCCTGGACGAATTCAGCGATCAGTATCCCGGCATCCAATGCGAACTCAATCTCGGCATCCAGGCGGTGGATTTGCTGGTCGACCCGTTCGATATCGTCATCCGGTTCGGCAAGCAGCGTGATTCAGGCGTGATAGCCCGCCGCATAGGCAGCCTTACATTGGGGCTCTACGCGTCTGAAAACTATCTGGCGCGTTGCGGAACGCCGACGGAGCCGATCGACCTTGTTCAGCATGAATGCCTACGCGCAACCGCCGAGCAGGCGGACTCCGTCTGGGAATTGCATGCGGGTCCAAAGATGGAAAAGGTTCACGTGACCGGTAGGCTGGTAATCAATAATGTCGGCTTGCTGCGCCAGATGGCGGCTCTGGGGCGAGGTATTGTGCCGTTATCCCCCGATCAGGGCGTGGGGAGCGTGAGCGATCGACCATTAGTAAGAATCCTGCCCGGATGGACGTTCAGTCCCATACCCTTATTGGCGCTTTTCCCATCTCGCCTGCTTCCTGCCAAGACGCGTGTCTTTCTGGAGTTTCTTCAGCGTAAACTGGACCAGGCCAGCGAACCCGCACACGATGAATCTGGATCTATTCGACACTCCCCGCAGCGGTGAACGCGAAACACTAGGCCGATGCGCCTTAGTTTTGCGAGGTTATGCACTGCCGTTCGAAACAGAGCTATTGGCCGGCATAAAGGCCATCAGCGCAAGTGCGCCATTTCGCCACATGACGACTCCGGGCGGCTTCACCATGTCGGTGGAGCTGACCAGTTGCGGCCAGTTGGGTTGGACCACGGACCGCGAAGGTTATCGCTACTCGGCCATCGATCCCGACTCGGGCCTGCCCTGGCCGGCCATGCCGGGCGCATTTGCCTCGCTGGCCGCCGCCGCGGCCAGCGAGGCGGGGTTCAACGACTTCAAACCCGACGCCTGCCTTGTCAATCGCTACGCGCCCGGCACTCGCTTATCGCTGCATCAGGACAAGAACGAGCGCGACTTTACCGCGCCCATCGTGTCGGTGTCGCTGGGCATGCCTGCTGTCTTCCTGTTCGGAGGCAACCAGCGCACCGACAAGGCGCGCCGCGTACCTTTGCAGCATGGCGACATTGTTGTATGGGGCGGTCCGGACCGGCTCCGCTACCACGGCGTGCTGCCGCTTAAAGACGCACCGCACCCGCTGCTGGGAAGCAGGCGCATCAATCTTACGTTCCGCAAGGCGGGATAAGGGATAAGATTAGGCGCCCGCCTATTTGGCGAACACGTAGTCCATGTCCGCAAACGACTTGAACTCAAGAGCATTGCCCGATGGATCCAGGAAGAACATGGTGGCTTGCTCGCCCACTTGGCCCTTGAAGCGAATGTACGGTTCGATAATGAACTCCGTACCTGCCGACTTCAGCTTTTCGGCTAGAGCGTCCCATTCCGGACGAGGCAAGATGGCTCCGAAGTGCCGGACGGGAACCTCTTTGCCGTCGACTGCACTGGCATTCCTGTGGCCGGCTTCGCCGGGCGACAAGTGGGCCACGATTTGATGCCCATAAAAATTGAAGTCCACCCAGTCGGGCGAGCTGCGGCCTTCCGGGCATCCTAGCAAGTCCCCGTAGAAAGCCCGGGCCGAGGCGAGGTCGTCGACAGGAAAAGCCAAGTGAAACAGCGGCAATGATGTCATTTTTGAGTCTCCGGAAAAAATCAATGCTATCCAACTAAGCCATCGAAGTAAAACTATACTTTGACCCAGCGTAAATACCACTACAACACTAAGGAGACCTCATGAAAGCAATAACGTATTATCTGTCGCCCCAGTCGCCCTGGACCTACCTTGGCCATGACAGACTGATGGCAATGGCCAAGACGCATGGCGCCACGATAGAGCCGCGGCCTTGCGCATTGAACAGCGCCATCTTTCCTGTTTCTGGCGGGTTGCCGCTGAAGCAACGGTCGGTTCAAAGGCAGGCCTACCGATTGGTGGAGCTACAGCGTTGGTCGGAGCACCTTGGCATTCCCCTCAATATTCACCCGAAATTCTTCCCTGTGGACGAGTCGGTGGCGGCCATGATGATCGCGGCCACAGTCAAGTCAGTCGGCAACGACGCGGCATTGACCCTGACCGGAGCGCTCCTGCGGGCGGTATGGTCCGAAGAACGCGATATTTCCAACGCCGATACGCTCATCCAGATAGCCAATGAAAACGGCCTGGATGGCAAAGCGTTATACGCCGCCCATGCGCAGGCAAAGGAATTGTTCGACGAATACACCCGCGAAGCCATCGAGCGGCAGGTATTCGGCGCGCCATGGTACGAATACCAGGGCGTTCCTTATTGGGGTCAAGATCGCCTGGAATTCCTGGAGCGGGCGCTTACCCTACCAGAACGCAATCCAGCGTCCGGCCAGCACAACGCTTAGCCAGGTAACAAGGGATAGAGCGGCATGGGTCCGGAGCCGTACAGATATCTGGCCGTCTTGTACGGCCCGGCTCCACGCGCTGGCCGCATGCAGACATAGGGCGTTGGCTACTCCGATCGCAACCAGGCCTAGCTTGGCCAGAAATACCGGATTATCTACGTACTCGGTCGGGTCGACGATGAACAGCCAGCTCCCCGTGAATATGGCCAGCAGCAGGCCTATGCTCGCCATCCGGGACATGAACGGCCCGACAACGCCTAGTGGCACTCGCTTGAACGCGCCCACCATACGGACGTCCAACGAGACGATAGCGCCGACCAGAATGCCGATGGACGCAATATGGGCGGCATTCACGAGCATGTAGCCGATGCCCGACTTCCGCAGCAACACCGCGGGCGGCAAGCCTTCCAACCATTCGAGGAACATGCGCGTCAGCGGTCTTGTTGCTTGATGCGTTCTGGGTAGATATCGTAGGTCTTGCCTTCCACCGTAATCTGGACGGCCTTCATGCGCATCTCCGCATGGTTCTTCGCCCGGTTGCCTGTGGCAATTATGGAATCGCCCGGTTTGGCCGATGACTCGACAAATCCGGCCTCGCGTGTCTGCGATGGATTCGCCAATTCCACGCGCCAGGCGCCCTGCGGCGTTTGCACTTCCAGATGAGGATGGGGCGGCGCCATCTGGACCTCCTTCACGGTTCCGGCAAGCCGCATCTGCTCCTCTTCCGCCCACGCCCATCCGTGATGCGCCCACGCGCTGCCCAGGAGTAATCCGCACAGGGCAGTGCCCGCCGCTGTTCTGCAAAGCAAGGAAAATGAAATCATCATCTGGCCTCCCCCGTTGACTGTGGACGCGACGGATACGTCCGCGGGGCATATGCCATGCCTAGCCAGTGGCTTCGTAGCTCCTGAGCCGTACGTCTACCGTCAGCGCAAGACGGGTCAACGCCGCAGCCTTGGCGCGCCCTTCCGCGCTGGCCCGATAAAGATGCGGCGTCATGGTCAACAAATCGGCAATCTGGTGCGCCTCCGCCAAGGCAATCGAATAAGTCAGGGTATCGTCGGACAGGGGCGTGAAACCCGCGGGCGCGACGACATCGGCTGCCCGGTCCGGCTTCACGGTGGGGTAGATGATTTCACGCAGCTCGCGCAAGTGGTCCGGTCCCGTATCGACCAGCAGCAAACGCCCGCGCGGCTTTAGCACCCGATGGAACTCTGCATGGACGGGGAAGCCGAACATGCACAGCAACCTGTCCAGGCTACCCGTTTGCACCGGCAGACAAGCATTGCTGCCGACCACCCAGTTTGCCCGCTTCTCCTGTTTGGCGGCGGCCAGCACGGCCCATTTCGAGATATCCAGGCCCAATAGCGCGAGCCTGCCATCAGGGCCGGCGGCTGCGGCGAGCCGGCGCATGTAATAGCCATCGCCGCAGCCGGCATCCAGGCAAGCAATGCCTTCCGGCGGCATATCGGCGAGCGCCAGCCGGCTGGCGGCGTCGGCGATTGGCGTGTAGAACCCGGCCCCTAGAAACCGCCGCCGCGCGGCCACCATTTCTTTGCTATCCCCGGGATCGCGTGACCGCTTGTTTTGAACCGGTAGCAAATGGGTATAGCCCTGGCTGGCAATATCGAAACTATGCCCGGAGGGGCACACCCACGCGTGACCGTTGCTGCGCAAAGGCGCATTGTCCAGAGGACAAGCCAGCGAAACAAACGGAGTAATCATGGGTGGGGGCCGGCTTGCGCCTGAACACTTTTAATCGAAACGCGGCGCTACATTGGGGCGTATGACCGTATCGTCCTTCACAAACGTTTGGCGAGCCACATTATGCGGATGCAATGGCGCTTCCCGCATGGACAACACGGGCGTTACACAAGCATCCATCTCTTCGAAAATCGCGCTCCACTCCTGGCGCGTTTTCTTCGCAAAGAGTTGTGCGAACATTGCGCGCAGTTTATCCCAATTGCCGCGGTCCGTACGATCGGGTACGGTGGCGGCATCCAGTCCCAGACCGGCCAGAAGCTCAAGATAAAACTGCGGTTCAATGGCCCCGACCGCCATGTACTTGTCGTCCTGCGTACGATACACGCTGTACCAGGGGGCCCCGCCATCCAGTATGTTCTCTCCGCGCTTGTCTTCCCACAGGCCCAGCGCGTGGCGTTCATACGCCAGGGCCATCAGGTTTGCCGAGCCGTCGAGCATGGAAACATCGATGACCTGGCCTTTGCCTGTGCTGCGTTGGCTCAACACGGCCGCGACAATACCCAACGCCATGAAAGCCCCGCCGCCGCCGTAGTCGCCTATGAGGTTCAGGGGAATAACCGGGGCTTGGTCTTTGACGCCGATGGCGTGCAGCGCCCCGGACAAGGAGATGTAGTTGATATCATGCCCGGCGCGTTGGGCCAAGGGTCCATCCTGGCCCCACCCCGTCACTCGCGCATAGACCAGCCCGGGGTTCGCCGCCAGGCAAACCGCGGGCCCTAGACCAAGCCGCTCCATGACCCGCGGCCTCATACCCTCGACGAGCACGTCGGCCTTGCTGATCAAGGCAAGCGCCTGTTCGACGTCCGCCTGCGACTTCAGGTCCAGGAAGACGTCGTCCCGCCCAATATCGCCAAATAAATGCGGGGCGGTTTTCCTTGCATCGGCAGGAGCCGGCGGACGCCGGATGCGCGTTATTTGCGCGCCCATCCTCGCGAGCAGCGTCAAGCCCCATGGCACCGGACCTATGGCCGCCACCTCGACGATGGTGACACCCGCCAATACGCCCGTCCCGTTAGTGTTCAACGTGGTCATATGACGCCCTCGGCCTTGAGTCCGGCATACTCGTCCTCACCCATGCCGAGGAAGCCCAGATAGATCTCGTCGTTGTGCTGGCCTATGGCCGGAGCGGGCGATATCTTGGCCGGCGGCGAATGGCTGAACTTCGGAATAACCCCTTGCATCTTCAGTGGCCCCAGCTCGGGATGGTCGACCGTTACGATGTTCTCGCGCGCCGCGTAATGCGGATGCTCGCTGATGTCCTTGATCGTCAAGGCCACGGAAAAAGGAACGCCCGATTTTTCCAGCGTGGACGTCACGAAGTCGACGGTGTTCGACTTGACCCAGGCACCTACGATGTCATTGAGCTCGTGCACTCTTTCCCACCGCTGCTTATGAGCGGCCAGGCTGGGGTCGGCGCCAAGGTCCGGCCGATCGATGGCCCGCATCAGGCGCTGGAACAGCGTATCGCCCGAAATGGTAAGCGTCAGATAGCGACCGTCGATCATCTCAAAGTTGTTGCCGGGCGCCGCACCATAGTGGACATTGCCGGTTCGTTCCCGGATCACGCCAAGACGGTCGTACGCACTCGTAAGCGATTCAGTGAAACGAAAGACCGACTCGTAGAGCGCAAGGTCGATCTGCTGGCCCACGCCGCCGTTCGCATCGCGGCTGTACAAGGCCGTCATCACCGCAAATGCCCCCAGCGTGGCTGTGGTGTAGTCAGCCATCGAGTTGCCGATACGCACGGGCGGGCGGTCGGGATACCCGGTAAGCGCCATAATGCCGCTGAATGCCAAGCCTATGCGGTCGTACCCCGCGCGTTGCGACAATGGGCCGGTCTGGCCAAAGCCCGAGACGCTCAGCATGACGAGCCGCGGATTGATCTTTGCCAGGCTTGCATAACCGAGGTCCCATTTTTCCAGGGTTCCGGGCCGGAAGTTCTCGAGCAGGGCGTCGGACTTAGCCACGAGCCGCTTAAGCACTGCCTGGCCTTTTTCCTGCCTGAGGTCGAGGGTAATGGACCGCTTGTTGCGACCATCGACATTCCACCATAGACTTTCGCCCTCAAGAAAGGGCCCCAGCCCGCGCAGCGTATCGCCAACACCCGGCTGTTCCACCTTGATGACATCAGCGCCGAAATCGGCCAATAATGTCCCTGCCACCGGCGCGGCAACCATGGTGCCGATATCCAGTACCTTCAAACTGCTTAATAGCCCAGCTGGGCTCTTTGGCGTCGACATACTTCTGATTTCCTTTAATCGTTGCAATTGACCGGCGTGCTTACCGGCCCTTGAATACAGGGGTGCGCTTTTCGCGAAATGAACTGAAGCCTTCCGCAAGGTCATCGCTTTGCGCGATGATGTCCAGATCGCGCCGGATCCGCACGAAGTCCTCGCTGGGGCCGGCGGGCAGCACGTGCCCCGTGACGAACCGCTTCAGCGTCTTCAGGACCAAGGGCGCCATGCCGGCTAGATCGCCGGCCAGTTTCAGCGCCGCTTGCACGTGTTCGCCTGTGGGAACAACATCATTGACCAGTCCCATCTCGCGAGCGCGGTCCGCCGTGACGGTACGGCCAAGCAACATGATTTCCATGGCGGCCTTGTGCGGAATCCTGCCTGCGAGCCCCGCGATCATTCCTTGCGTCAGTCCCAGCCGCGCTTCCGGGTAGGAGAACTTCGTATTGTCGGCGGCAACGGCTAGATCGCTCATCATCGTGATGATCAGGCCGCCGCCCACGCACCAGCCCGCCACTGCGGCAATGATCGGCTTCTCGGTCGTGATGCCCACCGTCGGCACGCATCTCCATAGCTCGGGAATGTCGTCGACGTCGGCGCCGGCCGAAAACGAAAGGTCGCCCGCACCGGTAATAACGGCAACCCTCTGTTCAGAGCGATCGAATTCCGCAAATGCATCCTGCAGCTCAATGGCCGTCCGCGAACAAATAGCATTGCGCACCTCCGGACGATTGATCGTGAACAGCGTCACGCCATTTTCGAAATGCTGTGTTTCGATCTTATTTTTCAACGCAGTCTCCTCCATAATTTGTCGATATCGTGGACGACATTCCGTCGCCAACGCCCGCTCGTCTACCGCTGAATGTTGTTCTAATATACGGAACGGCGTATCATGTAATGAAAATACTAAGCCGTCGCCGCTTGATATGTCAAGTAAATAACGTCTAAGGGAAACGCAAAAATGGAGATGGACGCCGAACTAGCGCCCGGTGTACCCCAGCCGCTTCGACGCCAGGGTGGCAAGTTCGATTAGCCGTGGCGCGAATGCACGCAGCTGCTCCGGGGTAAGCCGCTCAGCCGGTCCAGAAATACCGATGGCCGCAACCACCGCGCCGGTGACATCGCGCAACGGCGCCGCCACCCCTACCACTTGCTCGCGCCACTCGCCTGAATTGATTGCATAGCCGACACTGCGAATCTGATCAAACTGCTCGTGGAATTCGGCGGGATCGACAATGGTCTTGGTGGTAAACGGCCGCAACTGCTGCAATGCGAGCGCAATGACATCGTTTCCGGCCCAAGCCAGCAAGACTTTGCCCGTGGCCACGCATGACGCCGGCGCCCGCCCGCCGACAGTGGTGTAGGCGCGTACGGGCTGAGGGCTGTCGATCTTCTCGATATACAAGACTTCGGTGCCATCGAGTATGGACAGGTGGACGGTTTCCTGCGTTTCTTCGGCCAGCAGCTTCATGTACGGCAGGGTTTCCAGGCGCACGTCCAAGCGGTTGAATACCCGCGCGCCAAGTTCCCAGAGCTTCGTCGTCAGTTCATAACGGCTGGACTCTGGGACCTTGCGCGCGAAGCCTTGATGCACCAGGCCTTGAAGCAAACGATGCACATTGCTTTTGTTCAAGGATAGCTGCGCCGCCAACTCTGTTACTCCAGAGCTTTTTTCATTCTTGGCCATTGCTTCCAGGAGCACCAGGCCTTTCAAGAAAGTTTTATCCACGACTTGTTGCCACCCTTTAACCAGCGACATTTTTTATTATGAATCGCTATTTCAGTATCAGACCCCTGGCCTATCGCGCAGAAATACAGGCGCTTTGAACGCAGTAACGGGAGGAAGGCGCCCATTGTAACGCTCTATAGAGACAAGGCATGAATGAGCCGAACAACCTTGCGACAAACTGGAGGCGCCCTCGTCCCGTGTCAACACGTTTGGATTGCCGTGAACGTCCAGCCATTTACCGTCCGGATCGCGCATCGTGTCGAACCATGCGCCGGTCGACAGTTTTACGACACCCCGGCGTAGGCCTTCCGTCGGCACGGCTACCGCCAGGCATGCGCCCCTGTCGTTGAACACACGGACGACATCATGCTCGTTCAGCCCCAGCGCCCGCATGTCATCGATATGAAGGTAGATGGGTTCGCGATCCTTGATCTTGTTGCCGCGGCTGTAGTCGCTGTGATCCAACTGGCTATGCAGCTTGGTATGCGGCTGGTCGCTGATCATATGGAAGCGCCCCGCCTCTTGGGCCTCGTCGTCGAGCCATTCGCGCGGCTCAAACCACCGCGGGTGGCCGCCGCAATCAGCCAACTGGTATGACGCGATTTCTTCGCAGAAGATCTCGATCTTCCCGCTGCGGGTCTTCAACTTATGCGCCTCCGGATCGCGACGAAAATCCTCGAACATGACGACGGGGGCGGGCTCCTTCAGGGTATACAAATCGATCAGGCCCTGGCGCCGGAAGGTGTCGTAGTCGGGTAGCCGCACGCCCGCCGCGGCGGAGCGGTCGCGCGACTCTTTATATATAGAGCGCAGCCATGCTTCGCTATCCATGCCTTCGGTGAACACTTCCTCGACACCCATGCGTTTGGCCAACAACGCGAATATGTCGTAGTCGTCTTTTGCTTCGCCCATGGGGTCGTACAGCTTGGACATATACGTCATATAGCGCTCGCGCTTTGCGTACGCCATGTCGTCGCGCTCGAACGATGTGGTCGCGGGCAGCACGATATCGGCCATTTTTGCGGTTGCCGTCCAGTACTGCTCGTTGACGATGATCGTTTCCGGCCTGTTCCAGGCCTCGCGCAAGCGATTCAGATCCTGATGGTGATGGAAAGGATTGCCCCCCGCCCAATAGATCAGGCGTATGTCGGCGTACGTATGCTCGCGGCCCTTATATTGAAAAACGCCGCCGGGATCCAACAGCATGTCGGCCACGCGCGCCACCGGAATAAAGTCGGCGACCGCATTGCTGCCCTGGCTGAAAGTGGGACCGGGAAACAGGGCTGTGCGATTGCCCATCGTGTTGGCCGACCCGTAGCCGACGCCAAATCCGCCCCCCGGCAATCCGATCTGTCCCAGCATGGCCGCCAGCGTCACGGCCATCCAGAACGGCTGCTCGCCGAAATCCGCACGCTGCAAGGCCCACGCTACATTGATCATGGTGCGCTTGCTTGTCATCTTCTCGGCAAGCTCGATAATTCTCTGTGCATCGACCCCTGTGATAGCCGACGCCCACTGCGGCGTTTTCGGAACGCCGTCGCTGCCGCCTGTGAGATAGGCCTCGAATTTTTCGAAGCCCACGGTGCAGCGCGCAAGAAAGTCCCGGTCATGGCGTCCGCTCTTGTGGATCACATAAGCGATGCCAAGCATGAGCGCCGTGTCGGTGGTGGGCTTGATCGGTATCCATTGAAAACGGCCACCGGTTTCCAGATCGCTTTTCACGGGGCTGATATTGACGAATTCGACGCCTTTTCTATGCATCGCATTCAGGCTAGGCGCGACCAAGTGATCGCCAGGCCCGCCCGGGCTGACCTGGGCGTTCTTTTCGGCAACGCCGCCGAAACTGACGAACAGTTCAGTGTGCTCGATCAGCGTATCCCAGGAACTATGGCCACCGATAAGCTCGTCCATGGACGCCACGATGTACGGCAAGAGGACGCGCCCGGCGCCCAAGCTGTAGCTATCGCGGTGCGAAACGTAGCCGCCGGTCGCGTTAAGAAAGCGATGAATCTGGCTTTGCGCATGATGAAAGCGGCCGGCGCTCGACCAGCCATACGAGCCGCCAAAAATGCTGGAGCTGCCATGCTGGTCGATAACGCGTCGAAGCTCCTCCGACACCAGCGACAATGCCTCGTCCCAAGAGACCTCGATAAAGGGGTCATCGTGACCCCGGCCCTTGCGGTCTTGTTTGCCTCGGCCTTCCAGCCATCCGGAGCGCACGGCGGGCCGCAATACGCGTATGGATTCATCGCGCGATGCCTCCAGCATGCTTAACCCGATCGGCGACGGACTGGGATCCGTGCTTAGTGGCTTCAGACCGATTTTATTGTCTGGGGACGTCTCGGCTTCGTAGATCCCCCAATGTGCCGCGGTATATGTTTTCATTGTGTGGGTTGGGAATAACCAGAGATGAATGTTTTTTTCTCGCCCGTCTCGGGCACATAAACGTGTCGGCTTACCTTGCCGATATCGGCGCCATACAGATGGATGCTGATAGAGACCTGGTTATCGTGCAGGTTGAAGACTTGGTGGATGTCTCCGTGCGTGGGCGACACGCGGTCGACCATGCCAGGCAGGAGTTCTTCCCGTCCTTCCGCAACCATGGAGCCGTCTTCCAGCACCTTGAAGCGCTGTCCCGCTTCGGCGCCTCGCAACATGCCGATCAGGCCCCATACCGTGTGATCATGCACAGGCGTCTTCTGACCGGGACCCCAGACGAAACTCACAAGCGAGAATCGCCCCCGTGGACATGCATAAAGGCAATACTGCTGGTAATACTGCGGATGCGGCTGGGCGTACTTGTCGTCCAGCCAGTCGTCCTTACTGACCAACGCTTCCAGTAAGGGCTGTGCCCGCTGCAATAATTCGTTTTCATTGTCGCCGAACTCGTCCACCAAACGGTCGATGTCGGCAATGAAGGTATCAAGCTTATTCGTGGGCATAGCCGCCTCCGGAGTTGGACTAGTTGATTATTGGCCGGTGAAGACTGGCGTGCGTTTTTCGCGGAAAGCGGCAAAGCCTTCCTTGATATCGGCGCTGGCCTCAAGCGTCTTGATCTCGAACAGTGTCCGTGCCATTTGTTCCGACGGACCGCGCGTCATTACCTGATCAGTGATGAAACGCTTGAGTGTACGGTGCACCAATGGCGCCATGGTGGCCAGTTCGTCGGCCATGGCGACAGCTTCCTGGACCTGGGTGCCGACGGGGACGACCTTGTTTACGAAGCCCAGCTGGTACGCGCGTTCTGCGTCGAGCGTGCGGCACAGCAAAATGACTTCCATTGCCACGTGGTAAGGCAGGCGGTGCACCAGGCCCGAAATAATACCGCCGGTGAATCCGACCTTCGCTTCAGGGTAGTAGAACTTGGCCGTGTCCGAGGCGACGATGATGTCCGTCATCATGGCCATGACCAGCGCGCCGCCTATGCACCAACCGCTGACGGCGGAAATGATGGGCTTGTCGGTCTGGATGCCGACGTTGGGAATGCCGCGCCAGAGCTCGGGCATATCGGTCAGATCGGCGCCCGCCGAAAAGGCGGCATCGCCTTCGCCGGTAAGGACGGCAACACGGCGCGTCGGGTCGGCATCGAACACCTTGAACGCATCGTGCAACTCCAGTATGAGTTGCGCATTCAGCGCATTCTTCTTGTCCGGGCGGTTCAGCGAAATAATGCTTACGCCGTTGTCCTTGTTTTCAACCTTCACACACTCATATGTTGACATGTCTCACTCCTTGGCTTTGTCAATTAAAAACTAAACGATCAAACAATCAGCAGGCGGGCGTCGACGGCGGTGGCGTGATCGGATCCGACCAGCACGGGGTTCACGTCGAGCTCAAACTCATAGTCACGCAGGTCCCACGCCAGCCAGCTCACGCGCACGATCGTATCGACCAGTGCTTCGTAATCGAGCGTACGGCCCCGGTACCCTGCGAGCATTTTCCATATGGGCAGCGATTGCAGGCCCTCCAGCACCTGCGCCTTCGACAGCGGCGCGGTGGCGATGAATCTGTCGGGCAGCATTTCCACCAGTACGCCGCCGGCGCCAAATACGACAACCGGACCAAACTCCACATCCTTGCGCGCGCCCACGATCATTTCCAGGCTGCCTTCTACCATGCGCTGAACGAGCACTCCTTCGATCCTGGCATTGGGAACATGCGACTTCACCGTCTGGAGCATGGTGTTATAAGCCGCAGTCACCTCGTCGGCGTTACTCAGGCGGACGACCACGCCGCCCACATCGGATTTATGAACGATGTCTTGCGACACGATTTTCATGACGACCGGAAAGCCTACCTTCGCGGCCATGCCGGCCGCCATCTCGGCCGTTGTTGCCACCGCGCCTTCGTTGACGGCCACACCATATTTGGCGAGAATGCCCTTGGCTTGGTCCTCGTCGTATTGCCCGGACTTGGCAGGGGCGTTGGCGGCTGTGCAGTCCTGCGGCCGCTCAGCGCCTGCCGATGGCTGCAGCGCACCCAGCTTCTTCAAATAATCAAGCGCCTTGACGGCGTCGGCCGTTGAATTGGTGTAGGGCAGGCCCAGTTCCGTCAACCGCGCCCTGACCGGATCAGAGGTTCTTCCCGCATCGATCGCAAAAATGACCGGCTTGGTTGCCTGGTCGGCCATGGCCATCTGTGCATCGATAATCTGCAATTGCCAGAACAGGGGCGACATGGCCATCACGCACAATATGGCGTCGGTGTTCGTATCCTGGTGCAAGGCCTGAACCGTCTCTCGGGAACTGAGCAACTCATCCGTTCCCACGCGGGTACCGAAGTCGATCGGGTTCTGAGCCTGGCCCGGCGGATAGTGCTTGGACAGCATTGCGGCGGCCTTTTCATCAAACGTGGCCATGTCTATCCCGGCTTCAGCCAGCGCATCGGCGGCCAGCGCCCCACCGCCGCCCGAGGGCGTAAGAATGGCCACATTGCGGATTGGCCTTCTGGGTTGCGATGCAAGCACGTTGGCAACGGAGAACATAATATTGATGTCGTCGACCAGCATGATGCCTTCCTGGCGGCACACCGCCGCAAATACGGCGGCGTCGCCCGCAATACTTGCCGTATGCGAAAACGCCGCTTCCCGCCCCGCTTCCGACCGGCCTGCCTTGACAACCAGTAGCGGCTTGCCGGCGGCCCGCGCACGCCTGGCCGACTCAAGAAATCGTGAGGCATCCTTCAAGCCTTCTATGTAGGCGCAGATGACGGTTGTCGCTTCATCAGCCACGAAATAATCGATAAAGTCGCAGACTTCCAAATCGGCCTGATTGCCGACCGAGAAACCGTGAGTGAAGCCACCACCCTCGGACCAGACGCGATCGAACAAGGTGGTCATCAGGGCGCCACTCTGGCTGGCAAAGCCTATGGGACGCTTGGGGAGATCAGGGCGATCGACCACCGGCGAGGAGCACAAGACGATGCCATTCTGCGGGCTTATCATGCCCAGGCAGTTGGGCCCTATCAGCCGCATTCCATTTGCGCGGGCGATCTGCACCAATTCCTCTTCCGCGGCACGGCCGGCGTCTCCCGCGTCCGAAAAGCCGGATGAAATGATGATTCCGAGCTTAACCCCCAGGGCGGCGGCACGCTCCACATGCGTTTTCACCAAGTGACTGGGCAGCGCAATGACGAACGCGTCCGGAGTCTCTGGCAGGTCGGTCAGATCGGGATACGTCTTCAGCCCGAACAACTCGTCCCGCGCAACGTTGATCGGATAGACCTGCCCCCGGAATCCGTGAGTCAGGAGATTCTTGAACAGCCTGCCCCCGAACTTGGACTGGTCCTCGGAGGCGCCGATGACTGCGATCGACTTGAGGTTGAACAGGTCTTTTAGGGCGTTCGTGTCCAACGCAGCCACCTGCGACGAGGCCTCAGGCTCGCATACCGCCATACCGCTCGATATCATTTTGTCATCCTACCGTTTATTTCGAATGTTGGAACAGTGTTTTTCATATTAGAAACCTGAGCGGCGTATTCGTCAAGATTTTTTTTAAGCATGAAAGGTTGACGCGAAGGAGAGTGCTGGATTATTATCCTTTTACTGGAACACTGTTCCATTATATAAAACATTAACGGAGACAAAACTATGCTTGCAAAGAAAGCCTGCCTCACCGCCCTCGCGGCAATCATCGGTTGCTCTGCCCTCATTGGCACCGCCGCCGCGGCAACAGCGTACCCCGAACAACCCATCACGCTCGTCGTACCGTTCCCGCCAGGCGGAACATCCGACACATTGGCCCGCGGTATTGCGAAAGGAATGACAGACCGCCTGGGCGTATCCGTTGTCGTGGAGAACAAGGGCGGCGGCGGCACTGTCATCGGAACCCAGCGCGTTGCTCGCGCCAAGGCGGATGGTTACACGCTTTTATGGGCGGCCACTCCTATCGCAATCAACCCCACCCTCTACAAGCAACTTCCCTACGACACGGTCAAGGACTTTTATACAGTCGCCCACGTGGCCGAGATGCCTTTGATCCTGGCCGTTCATCCCGACAGCAAGATCAAGACCGTCGGCGAATTGGTGGACTTGATGAAGAAAGGCGGACAAAACGTCACCTACGGTTCCTCGGGCATGGGTGGATCACCCCACCTGGCAACCGCCTTGTTCCTGAACAAGGCCGACGTCAAGGCAACCCACGTTCCTTACCGCGGCAGCTCACCGTCCGTCATGGATCTGGTCGCCGGGCGCACCACATTCGTGTTCGACACGCTGTTTCTCATGCTGCCCCAGGTCGAGGCCGGCAAGTTGATTCCCCTGGGCCAGACATCGGACGCGCGTGTACCGCGGGTGCCCAATATGCCGACCGTTGCCGAACAGGGCTTCCCCGACTTCAAAGTCACTTCCTGGTTCTCGGTCATGACACCCGCTGGCACTCCAGCCGATGTCATTGAAAAACTGAACAAAACCATCAACGACGTACTCGTCGACCCAAGCTTCAGCGAACTGTATATCAAGCAGGGCGTCAAGTTGACGGGCGGTACAGCCGAAGAAGCCCAGGCGCGCTTGTTGAAAGAAATCAAGACGTGGGGCGAAGCCGTGAAAATTTCCGGCGCCACAGCTGAATAATCAGTAGCACCGCCTCCGGCCGGTATGCGATCATCTAAAGAAACAAGGAAAACCATGTCAACTGCACAACCTTTACAAGGGCTGACCGTCATTGAGTTATGCAATGTCGCCGCAGGCCCATTTTGCGGCATGCTTCTCGCCGATATGGGTGCTGAAGTCCTGAAGATCGAGCATCCGGAAGGGGGCGACACCCTGCGCAGCTGGCCGCCCATTACGCAGGGCTACAGCGAAAACTTCGCGTCGCTCAATCGCAACAAGAAATCCGTCACCTTCAACTTGAAGGTACCGGCAGACCGCGATCTGGTCCTGGACATAATCAAGTCCGCCGACGTCCTGGTCGAAAACAACCGCCCCGGCGTCATGAAGCGCCTTGGGCTCGACTACGAAACCGTAAGCAAGCTGAACGAAAAGCTGGTGTATTGCTCGATCTCGGCCTATGGTCAAAGCGGCCCCCGCTCCCAGGAAGGCGGCTTCGATCTGACCATACAGGCAATGAGCGGCGTCATGGCCGTCACCGGCACCAACGACGGGCCTCCGGTGAAATGCGGCGTACCTATTGCCGACTTTTCCGCCGGGCTGTACGCGGCCTTCGCCATCGCCAGCACCATGCGGGACGTAGAACGCACCGGCAAAGGAACACATATAGACGTTTCCATGCTGGGCGCGACCCTGGCGATCGGAGCACTGCAAACGTCGGAATATTTCGGTACCGGCAACAATCCCCGCAAACTTGGGTCGGCACATCCCCGGAACGCGCCGTATCAGGCCTTCCGCTGCAGCGACGGGTATTTCGCCCTGGCCGCGGGAAACAATGCCCTGTGGCACCACGTTTGCCATGCGGTAGGACGCCCCGACCTTATTGAAAATCCCGACTTCGGGTCAACCACGTTGCGCGCGCAGCATCAGGAAACCATCAAGAACCTCCTGGAAGACATCTTTGTCTTGAAGGGAGCCGAGCATTGGCTACAGGTGTTCCGCGATAAAGGCGTACCATGCGCGCCCATCAATAGCTATTCGGATATTCTGAACGATCCCCAGGTGGAACATATGGAGTGGGTGCAGGACATCGAGCTGCCTAATGGCGTCAAGACCCGCACTTTCGCCTCGCCGCTCAAATTCAACGGTGTTGCCTCTCCTATCCGTTTGATGCCGCCGGCGCTTGGCGCAAATACCGCCGAAGTGCTGGATCGTCTGGTACCCACGTGCTGATGCACCTGCCGCCCGTTAACCTTTCTTGAGCTTTCTTTCCATGCCCGTCACCGTCCAGGCCTTTACCCCACACCTCGTACGCATTACCTTGAACCGCCCCGAAAAGCGCAATTCGCTTTCCCTGGAAATCGTCGAGAAGCTGATCGCCGCCTTTAGCGATGCGGAGGGGTCCGGTGCGCGGGCAGTGGTATTCACCGGCAGCGGCAAGAACTTTTCGGCCGGCTTCGATTTTGAAGCGTACGAATCACAGAGCGAAGGCGATTTGCTCTGGCGCTTCGTACGTATCGAGACGCTCTTGCAGAAGATCGCAAACTCGCGTCTTCTGACGGCTGCGTTCGCTCATGGCCGCAACTTCGGCGCCGGTGCCGACATCTTCGCCGCCTGCAAGCTGCGCATTGCCGCGCCTGAATCAACTTTTGTATTTCCTGGCATCAAGTTCGGCCTGGTCCTGGGCACCAACCGTTTGGCGGGACTTACCGGGCGCGACCGCGCACGCGTCATACTGGAAACCGGCGAGGTGCTCTCCGCGCCGCAAGCGCTACACGACAAGCTCGCCAACGCCGTAGTGGATGTGGCCGACTGGGACGCCCGCATCGCCCAACTAGGCGAGCAGGTGCGGCCCGACACCCATACTTACCTTGAACTCCTTTATTCGGCGCTGAGTCCGGAATCCACGGCGCATACCGACATGTCGCTGCTGGCGCGGTCAGCGGCGGAGCCGGGAATAAAGCAGCGCATTGCTGCGTATCTGAAGTAGACGCTGCTTATACTGGGGCTTTAACGGAGACAAATAATATGAAATTCCGCAAAGTCGCAGTCATAGGCACCGGCGTCATCGGGGCAAGCTGGGCAACCTGCTTTCTTTCACGCGGGCTCCAGGTCGCGGCCAGCGATCCAGCTCCTGGCGCCGAAGACCGGCTGCGCGCCCTGGTGGCGCAGCAGTGGGAAGGGGCACAGGCCTTAGGGTCCGCACCGGGCGCATCGCAAGATAATTTGTCTTTCCATGCCGACCCACAAGCGGCGGTCAAGGACGTAGACTTTGTGCAGGAAAACGGCCCCGAGCGGGTCGATGTAAAACGTCGACTCTTCGCCGAGCTGGACGCCGCGGCACCGGATCACGCCATCCTGGCAAGCAGTTCATCGGGCATCATGGCCTCTCAGTTCCAGGACGCCTGCGCCAAGCCGGGCCGCGTACTGATTGGCCATCCATTCAATCCGCCCCACCTCATTCCGCTGGTGGAAGTCGTGGGCGGCAAGCTGACCACGCCGGATGCAATCGCATCGGCCATGGCCTTTTACGAGTCCGTGGGCAAGCGCCCTATTCAAATCAATAAGGAAGTCAAAGGCCACATCGCCAACCGCTTGCAAGCCGCTCTGTGGCGCGAAGCCTTCGGCTTGGTCGACGCCGGCGTCGCCACTGTCGAAGACATAGACGCGGCAATCAGTGCCGGGCCTGGCCTGCGCTGGGCGATACTCGGTCCCTTCGCCAATCTGCACTTGTCGGGTGGCCCCGGAGGCATGCAACACCTACTTGACCACCTGGGGGAACCGATAGACGGGTGGTGGCAAGACCTTTCCCAAATCAGGATATCCGACGCGATCAAGAAGAAAATCGCTGAAGGGTCCAATGCGCAAACCCAGTCGTGGGACATGGCGGCGGTGGTCGCCCAGCGCGATGCACTGTTGATAGAGTTGATACGCCGCAAAGCCGAACTTGCTAATATTCCTTAATACCGCTTGTTCTATTGCGCATCTCCACTACAGGATCACACCATGTCTATTCAGCGACTTTTGCAGCAGCTATTGCAGTCCGGCCAAGGACTGGCGCAAGACGCGAGCGCCAAGTTGAACACGCCGGGACAGGGGCTGGGAACCACCATGGGCGGATTTGGCGGCGGCGCACTCGCGGGCGGCGCGCTCGGCCTGCTGCTTGGAAACAAGAAATTCCGAAAAATGGGCGGCAGTGTCGCCGCCTATGGGGGCGCTGCCGCCTTGGGCGCGCTTGCACTGAAAGCGTATCAAGACTGGGAGCAAAAAAAGTCCGCCGCGCCGTCGGCCAACGCTAGTGCCGGCAATATGCCGCCAGTGCCCATCAATCAGCCAGCCGCATTGCCCGGACCGGAGCAACAAAGCCGGGTCATTCTTGCGGCCATGATCGCCGCCGCCAAGGCGGACGGCCATATCGGCAACCAGGAAAAGCAATTGCTCGACGCTGAAGTCAGCAAGTTTTCCCAAGACGCCACCGATGTCGCCTGGTTTGAAGCGGAACTGGAAAAGCCCGCCAATCCGTCCGAGATAGCGGCACTGGCGTCGACGCCGCAATTGGGCGCCGAGATTTACTTGGCCAGCCTGCTGGTCGTCGACGAGGAAACGTTCATGGAACGCGCTTACCTGGACGAATTGGCCCGCAGCTTGAATCTGGATCCGGGCCTGAAGGCGGAACTACACGCCAAACTTGCGGCGCCGAGGCAATAACGACAATGGGCCAGTAACAACGTTACCGGCCCATCCCCTATGCCTGGCTGCGCCACGCCACGTTACTTCGTGGCGATATCGCCCAGTTTTTCTATGGTCTTCTTTTCGTCGACCACGCTGCGCATCGCCGAGGCTGTATACGCCTGGTGATCAAGATACAGCGGCGAAACGCCAAAGTTGATCAACTTGTCCACAAAGACGGGATCGCTCATGACAGCGCCAATGGCGCCGTCTATTTTCTTCACGACGTCTTCAGGCATGCCCTTGGGTCCGACGATGCCGAACGCCGACGTGTGCACCACGTTGTAGCCGGATTCCTTCAGTGTCGGGACATCAGGCAGCATTTTCGACCGCGTTTCGCCCAGGGCGGCCAATGCGCGCATGTCGCCGCTAGCCACATACGGCAGGATGCCGCTGGCACCAACCAGCGTCTGGATATGCTTGCCCATCACGCCGGTAAGCGCATCGGCTTCGCCCTTGAAGGGAACATGCGTCCACTTCACGTCGGCGACTTCACCGAGCTGGACCATTGCAATATGCTGGCTGCTGTAGGCGCCCGGCGTACCGTAGGAAATTTTATCGACGTTTTTCTTGGCATAGGCCACGAATTCATCAATTGTCTTCCAGGGCGAATCCGCCTTCACCGCAACGTAGTAGTCATAGCCAGCCACCTGCGAGATGTAGGTGAAATGTTTGGCGGGGTCGTAAGACGCGCCGGTGATGTGTGGCATGCGGTAAATGCCTATGGGTACCATCGTAATGGTGTAGCCGTCGGGCTTTGCGGTCAGCATCTGGATGGCGCCCATGGTGCCATTTGCGCCGGTCTTGTTCTCGACCACAACCGATTGTCCCAGGCGCTTACCGACCTCGTCCGCCAAGGCCCGTCCGACCAGATCGGTGACGCCACCGGCCGAATACGGAACAATAAGCCGTATGGGCTGATTGGGATAATCGTTTGCGGCAAGTGCCGCGGTGCTGGCGAAACCCAATGCGGCAACCAGGCCAGTGCTAAGTAATTTTTTCATGATTCTGTCCCCATTCAATGCAAAAAGCAGTCGTAGATTAAAAACTGCGCTCAGCGCGCGATACCCGGCTCGATCCGAGC
>DATJBV010000008.1:0-40840 GCA_035515055.1 Candidimonas sp. | reverse complement strand
TATGGGCATGCGCCGGAACATGCGTCGTTGTATAGCGACACACTGCAAGTGCTGATCTCAGGCGACATGCTGCTGCCGCGGATCTCGACGAACGTCAGTGTGTTCGATTTCGAGCCGCAAGCGAACCCGTTGCCGCTGTATCTGAATTCTTTGCGTGCGTACGATGATTTGCCGGAAGATACGCTGGTGCTGCCATCGCACGGACGCCCATTCCGCGGGACGCATGAACGAATTGCGCAGCAGCACGCGCACCATGCGGAGCGTTTGTCCGAGGTTTTGAGCGCATGTCACGAGCCGCGCAGTACGACGGACATCGTGCCGGTCCTGTTCCGCCGCAAGTTGGACCTTCATCAACTGACGTTCGCGATGGGCGAGGCGTTGGCGCATTTGCATGCCTTGTATTTCGACGACCAGCTGGAGCGGATCGTGGGCGACGACGGGGTGATCCGGTTTCGGCGGATTTAGTTCAGTTCCTTTTGCGCGCCAGGCTACTGCATGGAGTCTATGCCGATGTAGTCTATGCCGCAGCGCGCGAGCCGTGCCCGGTTAGGACTCAGGCGTTCGCGATCCCGGCATAGCCGGGATTCCCCGCGCGAAGACCCTGTTTCGGGGCGGGTGCGAACTCGCGAGAACGGACAGCCACTGGCTGTCCGTAAGCGTTTCGCTCACACATGCGCACCCTTGCACCCCCGAAACAGGACCTCCGCGCGGCGCGCCCGCGACTGTCGTCCTAACCGGGCACGGCTCGCACGCTGCTTATGGTAGGTATGGGCCATCGGTAGCGCTGCAGTTCTAGATTCCACCTGCCGACATGGTCGCGTCGCACGCACGCTTTGGATCACTTAGCCGTCGTGGCCAGTGGTCGTATACCCTGTCCTTGCACCGCCAGTCTATGCGGCAGCGGGATGGCCGGTTACGGGTAGGACGACAGTCGCGGGCGCGCCGCGTAGCTGGCCTTGCTTGAGGATGCAAGGCCGCGACTGTTCGAACGACGCGTTTATGGACAGCCAGTGGCTGTCCATTGTCGTGAGTTTCGCGGACGCCTCAAGCAGGGCTTGCTACGCGGGTAGTCAAGGCAGCGCCTTGACCGCGAACGCCTGAGTCCGGCCCGTAACCGGCCATCCCGCTGCTAACCAGCCTAATACCGACGGCAAGCACCAAGGCAAGCACCAAGGCAAGAATAAGCTATCGCTGCGAGAACAGTAACTTGGCGGCCAGGCCGATGAACACAACGCCTGCGCCAACATTAAGCACCCGTTGCGCCGTCGCCGAGCCTTGCAGCCGCTTGCCCACCATTCCTGAAAAATAGGCAATGGCGCCGAACACCAGCAGAGTCGCCAGCATGAACAGGCCGCCCAGTGCCAGCGTCTGCATCGCTATCGAGCCCCTGGCCGACGAGGTGAACTGAGGCAAGAATGCAAGAAAGAACAGCGACACCTTGGGGTTCGTGAGATTCATGACGATCCCGCGCCGGTACAACCGGCGCATGCCTTGCCGGGGCACGGCTTCCATGCCCGCAACGCTCGCTTTCGCTCGGAATGCCCCCCACGCAAGATAGATGAGGTAGCCGGCGCCCACCAGCTTCAGGACCGTGAACGCGGTGGCCGATGCCGCGACAAGCGCCGCCAATCCTATCGTAACCGCCAGCGTATGGCCGATCAGGCCGGTGCATAAGCCCAGGGTGACCAATAGCCCGGCGCGCCGCCCCCATAGCGCGGACTGCATCAGTACGAAAAGATTGTCGGGCCCCGGCGCCAGCGCAAGCAATACGGCAATACCAAAGAAAGACAGGGCTATTTCGGGAGTCGGCATGGGCGGAGCTTGGGGTCGCGCAAGAGTAGGTCGTTATAGGAGAGGCACGTAAGCAAATGCGGCCCGGCGTCAGCGTTATCTATTATCATCAAGCATGATTTTATTATCGCACCTGCGCGCCCTTTCCTTGACTCGGTTCCGACTCCAACTATGCCAAAACGCCTTGCAGCACATTTAGATACGACACTCCAGCACACAGGAATGGCGCCGTTCGACGCTGTCACCGGCGCGGCGCCCGTCGCGTTGCCGTCCATGCGTACCAGCACGGTGCGTTTCGCCAACCTCGATGCGCTCGATCGCGCGCAGGCGGCGAAAGCGCAAGGGCAGCGCGGCGCGACCTATGGCCGCAGCGGAATGGACACGCATGCCGCGTTGGAGGACGTGTTCTGCGCGCTCGAAGGGGCGCAACGCGCCTTTCTGGCATCGTCGGGCCTGGGCGCCATCACATTGGCTCTCTTCAGCGTATTGAACACCGGCGATCATGTCCTGACCGCCGATTGCTCCTATGGGCCGGTCCGGTACCTGGACAAGACGGTGTTGAACCGCATGGGTATCGACGTGTCGTATTGCCGCGCGACGCCTGCCGATCTGGAGGCGCAACTGCGCCCCGATACCAAGGTTTTGTATGTGGAGTCGCCGGGATCCTTGCTGTTCGAAATGCTCGATATCCCAGCGCTGGCCAAGTTCGCCCGCCAGCACGATCTAATCCTGATCGTGGACAACACCTGGGGGTCTGGCTATATTTACCGTCCGCTCCATTTGGGCGCCGACATCTCGGTGGTGGCCGGCACGAAGTATGTGGCGGGCCATTCAGACCTTATGCTGGGAGCCGTCATGGCGAACGACGCGGCTCTCATCAAAAGCATCAACGACACCCATTACGCCATGGGTTATTCAATAAGCGCCGACGATGCGTGGCTTGCGATACGGGGCGCGCGCACACTGCCGATACGCATGCGCCAGAGCGCGGAAAATGCCATGCATATCTGCCGATTCCTCGCCGCACTTCCCGACGTCGTTCGCATTTATCATCCCGCATGGCCGGATGACGCTGGTCATGCCCTATGGCAACGGGACTGCACCGGCTCGAACGGCATGCTGGCGGTGGAGATCAAGCTGGACAATGCCGCCGCGCGGCGCTTTGTGGACGCGCTGGTCCTGTTCGGCATCGGGTATTCGTGGGGCGGCTTCGAAAGCCTGGTGCAGTTGGTGGACCATGGCGCCCTGGCGTCCCACGGTTATTGGACGTCCAATGAGAACGCCGTCTTGCGCCTGCATATCGGATTAGAGTCGCCCCAAGACCTGATTGCCGATCTTGGTCAGGCGCTGGTGGTGGCGAAGGGGCAGCGGTAGGACGAAGCGGCTGCATGCCAGGCGCAAGGCGCCTGGCTGCGGCAACAACCCAAATTTACTTGTTGACCATCTGGATCAATTTTTGAGTCTGGGCAATGGTTGCTTCGTAGCTGTTGGTCATCGTGGGCGAGGTTACGTACTTGCCGCCAACCGCGAAGCTGGGCGTGCCTTCGATCTTGTATATCTTGGCCAGCTCGTCGGCGCGCATGACTTTGGAGTTGGTGCCGAAGGAGTTGAAGACGTCTTCGAATGCTTTTTTATCGACGCCTTTGCTGACGACCCAGTCGATAATTGCCTTGGCGTCGTAAATGCGCTTCTTCTCTTCATGCAAGGCCTTGAAGACTTGTGGATGAAGGTCCAGGCGGTCCAGGCTTTCGAGCGAATAGTACAGCTTCTGCAAGTCGGCCATGCTGGCATTGAAGGCAACGGGAACAGGACGCAATACAACGTTCTCGGGCAGCGTCTTGGCGAAGTCGGCGACCAGGGGTTCGATCGCGTTGCAATGGCTGCAGGTATAGGCGAAGAATTCCAGGACTTCTATTTTCCCCGTGGTATCGGAGGGCTGGGCGACTTCCAGCGTGACATATTGCTGGTTCGTCCCTTGAGCCTGGCTGATGGGGGCAAACATAATGCCTGACGCAAGCGTGACTAGAGCGAAAGTTCGTAGAAGCAGGTTTTTTATTGGCATGTGGATTCCTGGAGCGTATCGAAAACAATAAGACTGGCCGCGAGGGCAAAGGTTCACTGGCGTATCACGGACGATTCGATCTTCTCTTCGCCAAGGCGTGCGCGCGACCGGTTCAGTTCGTCGATGCCCTTGAACGGGCCGACGCGGACACGGTTGATAATTCCGCCATTGACCTGCGCTTTTTGAACCTGGACGGGCATGCCCATGAGTAGTATGCGTGCTTTGACGGCTTCGGCATCGTTTGCCGAGCGATAAGCGCCAGCCTGAAGATAATACGTGGTGCTGGCCGCCGCCGGTGCGGCCGGCTTGGGCGCACCGGCTGGCGGCTCGGTTCCCGGCGGCAATGGAGCGGGCGCGCTGTCGGATTTTTTCTCGGGTGACTGCAGTGTGGCGATCAAATCGCCCAGGTTGTCTGGGCCGGCGGGAATGGCGCCGCCCGGCGTGCCTGGCAATGGCGTAGTCGAGGTGCCCATGGGGCCGTTTGCCGCCGTTCCGGCTGAACCATCTTTGCCATACAGGCCAATATTGGGATCGGGCGCGTCGCGAACGTCTGGCAATAGCGTTTTTGCCGGGTCGCGGCTAGCCTTGTCCATGAAGGGCATGGGGGTTTGGGTAACGAATAGGGCAACGGCAACGGCCGCGGCAAGGCCCACAATGAGGCCGATAAGGACCCCGAATAGCGTGCTGCCGCCTGATTTAGACGAAGATTTGCGACTGGTGCGGGCCATAAGAGTCGTTTACATCCTTTCGGGGGCGGATACCCCAAGTAATTCGAGACCACCGGCAATGACTTGCTGCGTGGCCATGGCCAGGCGCAGGCGTGCCAGCTTCAGTTCGTCGTCGTCCACCAATACCCGCTCGGCGTTATACCAGGCATGGAAGTCGGCGGCGCAGTCGCGCAACCAGAATGCCAGATGATGAGGCGCGAGTTCCTGCGTGGCCATGGCCAGCGTGTTCGGATATTCGGCCAGGCGTTGCAGCAAGGAAAATTCAGTGGGGGCGACCAGCTTGTTGAACGGCGCGGTGGCGACCTGATCGGCCAATCCAGCAGATTGCGCAAGCATGGAGCAAATGCGCGCGTGAGCGTACTGAATATAGTACACCGGGTTTTCTTCGCTCTTGGACAGCGCCAGGTCGATGTCGAATACGAATTCCGAGTCGGCGCGCCGCTGGCTCAGGAAGTAACGCACAGCGTCTTGTCCAACCCAGTCGATAAGGTCCCGCATGGTGACGTAGCTGCCTGCGCGTTTCGATATCTTGACTTCGGCGCCGTCGCGCACCACTTTGACCATCTTGTGCAAGATGTAGGCGGGGAAGTCTTTTGGAATTCCGATGTCCAGCGCCTGCAACCCGGCACGCACCCGCGCGATCGTGCCGTGATGGTCGCTGCCCTGAATATTGATGGCGTGATGAAAGCCGCGCTCCCACTTGGCCACGTGATAGGCGACATCGGGCACGAAATATGTATAACCGCCCTCTGATTTGCGCATGACCCGGTCTTTGTCATCGCCGGTGTCGAGTTCGGTGGTGCGCAGCCAAAGGGCGCCATCGTTCTCGTAGGTATGTCCGGAGGCAACAAGCGCCTCTACCGTTTTTTCGACGCGGCCACTGGTGTATAGCGAGCTTTCCAGGTAATAGTTGTCGAAGGCCAGGCCGAAGGCCTGCAAGTCCAGGTCTTGCTCGCGCCGCAAATAAGCGACGGCAAATACACGGATGTCATCCAGGTCGTTGATATTCTTCGTGGCGGTGACCGACTCGCCGTCGGCCGCCTTGACGGTTGCTCCGGCCAGGAAGTCGCGGGCGATGTCCGCAATGTAGTCGCCCTTATAGCCGTCGGCGGGGAAATCGGGGGAGTCGGGTTCGAGGCCGCGTGCACGGGCTTGGACGCTGACGGCCAGATTATGGATCTGGTTGCCCGCGTCGTTATAGTAGAACTCGCGGGTAACGTCGTAGCCTTGGGCGCTGAACAGCCGGCACATGGAATCGCCCAGTGCCGCCTGGCGCGAATGGCCGACATGCAGTGGCCCCGTGGGGTTGGCGGAAACGAATTCCACCATGACTTTCTCGCCGGTGGGGGGCTTGTAGCCGAAATGGCTGCCCTGCTCAGCAATGACGGATAGCACGGCTTGCCTTGCGGCGGCGGTCAGGCGGAAATTGATGAAGCCAGGGCCTGCGATCTCGGCCGTGTCGACCAACTGTTGGGCGGCGGGATCTTCCAACAACGCGTGGACGATTTCTTGGGCCAGTTCACGCGGATTGCGCCGTGCCGGCTTGGCCAGCTGCATGGCAATATTGCTCGCCACGTCGCCATGAGCGGCGACTTTGGGGCGTTCCAGCAAAATAGTGGGCGTGGCATCGGGCAGGGTCTTGGCGACGGCTGCCTGGAGAAGTGAAATGAGCTGTTGTTGTTGCCCTGCAAGCATAAGACGATGGTACGCGAAAGAGGTAATGACAAAGCCCGTCGTGGGCAGGAGCGGGCGCCGTGAATGGCCTGGAAAGACGCAAACGCCCGGAAGGCCTAAATGATAGCGTGATTTTCCCTTACATGGGCTACGCCGGGCCCTAGTGCGGCGACGCGCTCCAGCCCAGTTCATCTTGCAGCCATTGGGCATATCCGGCCATATCGATACGGCCCACGTCGGCGCCGATCGCGCTGCGCCAGTCCGCGACGCGATCAATCATGGCTTCAGTGGCATTGCGTTGCGTGCGCCCGAGCCGCGCATGGTCATCCTGGTACTGATGCAGTAGCGAACCGCCGGACGTTTGCACGCCCCGGTCGCCGTCCTGCAACGAACGCAGTAGCGCGGATCGTTGATCGTGCAGTATGGGATCGGTGACCAGACGGTCGTTTTCCGCAAGGGCGCCGAACGGCGTCGATGCGGCCTTGGCCTGCCACAGCATCCAGTTCAGGGTGACGTCGGCAAGGTCGCCGCTGGGGGCGGGCCCATTGTCGCCGGGCAGCACGCCGCCGCCGATGTCGACATGTGCCCCAATGAATGGCGCTTCTATTATGTTGTTTTCGTTCGTATCCGCTACGCCGGAAAGGGGAAAGAGCCACCGCCTTTCATGCAAGGCGACGGCATGGGCCACCCACTCCCAGGCGCTGGCAACCGTCAGATCGTAATTGGCGTTATGCGAACCCGCCACGCCAAATTGCGCGACCGTATCGAAAAGACCCATGAAGCGCAGGTCGACACAGGCGGTGATTAGTCCGCGCAGTGCGTCCGTGTAGGTGAACAGGCCACGGTCGACATGCCGGTTGATCAGATTGCCGAAATGACGTGCAAGCGCGGCCCCGCGCGAGTACCCGAGGATGTCGATGGGCAGGGGTTCAGCCAGATTGCCAGCCTGATCCAGTACATTCAATAGGGACTGCCATTGCGTATCGATGATGCGCGAGGCCTGCCAGCCGGTGATGGCGTCCCAATTGACATACAAGGGCGTGCCCGGCCCCGAATGGTAGAACACCGGCCCGTCACGATACGTCTGGCTCATTTTCCACACATTGCTGCGCGTAGTGGGGCCGTTGCGCGTGCCATCGAAGGCGAAAAGCATGAGCCCCAGCGGGTCGGCATGGCGGCGTGGCTGTTGACCGGCATAGCCGTATGCTTGGCTACCCGGCACCGGCCCCAACGGGTCGGGTTCCAGGTAATGCCCTAGCGCCGGCACGTAGGTGCGGAAAATATTATCGTGCCAGCCCGTCGTGGAATCGAATACCTGGCCTGGCAGGCGCAGGTCCAGATCAAGGTCGCCAGCCAGGCGCTGGGCGACGCCGGTGGCGTCGTAGGCCGCCAGCCAGCGGACCGTTCGGTTCGCATCGGTGACCAAGCGTGGGGCGCCGATCAAATCGGCGTGAATCGCAAATAGCCGCCCTGGACCGTTTGCCCGATCGCCGGCCGCCGGATCGCCTGCCGCCGGGTCATAGTCGATGAATCCAACAGGAACCAGGCCAGCATAAATATAGCGCCGGCTGATCGACAACGTGGCGGGCGGCATGGCGGTGGCCGCGCCGGCACCGGCGTTCGGCGGGGGTTCGCGCTGCGGCCGATTGGATTCGGCGGCTAATTGATTATCGAGATGGAAATAGTCGGTATTCGCGCCTTTTGCGCGCCGAGCGATCCGGTGGCCGTAGGCATTATGGAAATAGCCCACCGCGGGTTCTGTGGAGCGCTGAACGCGGGCAAGGCGTCGGTTCGGGGCGTAACCGAGCGAGACGCCGTCGATGAAGGAAGGCAAGCCCGAAGCGTCGCGCGCGACAGAGGGCTTGTGGCTGATCCCGTTGCGACGCACGGCGGCAAGCGAGCCGTCTCCGTTCCAGGCATACCAGAGCTCTGAGCTGCTCGTGCCGCCCAGCGTCGCCCGGCGTGCGCCTACCATGCGCGCTGCGGCGTCGTAGGCATAGTTCCACCCATCGGTGCGCTGGATGGTAGCGTAGTGGTGTTTTTCGCTAAGCAGCCGGCCATGGGAGTCGTAGGCCAGTGCCTGGGTCCATAGCGCGCGATCAGGGTCTCCAACAGCCAGCACCGTGGCCTGGCCACGCTTATTGAGCAGCGTCAGGCTGTGCAAGCCGTTGCCATAGCGGTAGCCTGGCACGCCTGGCGTGCTGTCGATGACGGTACGCTCGGTGCCGTTGGCGTCGCGCCAGACGATCCCCGCCAGGCGATTGTGGGCACCCCACCGGTACGCCAGCGCGCCGCCCTCTGGCAGCTCATGCTTGATCAGGCGGTGCGTAGCGTCGTACGCAAATGCTTCCCGGAAATGCATACGCGTGTCGGAATGGGCCGATAGCCTCGTTACGCGGCGTTCCGTGAGGCGGCCATGCTCGTCATAAATGCGCGCTTCGGATTCATGAGGATGGTCGATATGCGACAGCCATGCGCCGCGCCAGGACAGCGTGGTTTGCGTGCTTGCATGAGCGCCGGCTTCTACCAGACGCCGCGGCCGGCCTTGCGGGTCATAGTGGTACGTAACGCCATCGCCATTAGCCCAGCCGCGATGCGCGGGCCGGCGGCTGCGGTCGTAGGTGATGTGCTCGGCTCCCGTGGCCGCGGAGGACCACGAAACGCGCTGGCCATCCGGCCGGTAATGAAGCGCCAACTTCGGCCAACCGCGTGCATCGGGCAACAGGCTGCGCATCGAGCCGTCGGGATAGCGCAGGATTTGCGTGCCGTTGACCCGCGTGAGCCGGCCCTCGGAATCGTAGGCGGCCGTGCTGCCTGGCGCGGCGCAACCGGCGCATCCCGCGCCGCGCACGTCGGTAACGACGTAACGGCCGCCACGCAATGCCGTCTCGAAATGGGTGCTGCGGCCAGATGCGTCGGTGGCGATTGTCAACCCATTGCGTTCCTGTGTGGGTCTGCGGACATAACGCAGTTCTACCCTGTCGGTGCTGGCCATGGGAGCGCCATGTACGGATAGCGTTGCCCGGCCATGTGCGTCGTACGCCCATGAATTCGTCCGCCGCGCTTGGATGCCATCGGGGGCAAGCGTCTCTATGCCGGTCAGCGCATGTATGTTTCCGCTTTGCCAAGAAGGCTCGTACAGATAACGGCGCTGCGTCCCGTCCGGAAGAATCGCGGCGGTCAGGCGGATATGTGCGGTAGAGGCAGTCGCCTGGCTTGGCATACCGGTTGGTGTGACGCCAGGCGCGGCCTCTACGCGGTACGCGTAGCGCCCGAATGGCGTGTCGATGCTGTCCAGGTACGCCTGCGATCCGATGATCCGATAGGAGAAAGCAAGGGCATTGTTTCGGGCGTCGACAATAGCGCTGATTCTGCCGGCCAACGGCCCGGACCCCGCATGGCGTTCGATGCGTACGTCGATGGCAACGGCCCCACCGGCATGCCCAGGATTGGGAATGACGCGGGTGGACGGTGTGCCGGCAAGAATTTGCGCCAGATGACCGCTGCTGTCGAATCTCAGTTGCCGCCCGGTGCGCCATGTCCATACCCACATCGGACCTTCCGCGTGCAACGTGCCGTGGGCATTGGGCCGCGGTTTGCCCTTTACCGAGGCAAAGTTGATTCGGCTGCCATCGGCCTGGACGATTTGCCAGCGCCCGCCCGTTTGGAACAGCTGTGTGTCGTACGATAGGCGCCACCCCCGACCAAGCGGCGAGGGGCGTGTATCCAGCGCGTTGTAATGGCGTACGACCTCCAGGCCCGGGCTGGCGGGCTGGGCGGCCAAATCGGTTTCTTTTTGATATTTGTTGCCGGTGGCGACATGGATCGGATTGCCAGCGCCAAGGTTGATGCCAGGTTCGACGCCAGCCGCCACGGCCACACCCCCTTGCTCGCAGGGCGCGCCCAGCGCCGACGGCCCGCAAGGCTCCGCCGCGTCGATCGCACCGGAAGGCAGGATCGCCCCCCATAACAGGACTGAAAAAATCGCGCGCCGCACCTGGTTCCCCCCTTCACACAATCCTGTATGTTGCAGCTTGGCAGGGGTGCCGACTTGCAGTACTGTAGCGATGTGTCTACTGAGGGAAACCGCAAATGCTAGTCGTCTTTCACTCTAAAGCAGCGGCCGAAGTGCTCATGTTCTCCAAACATGCGCTGCCTATACTCAAGGCCGCCGGCAAGCCCTACACCGATACGCTGCCCGAACGCGGCGTTATCACGCGCGACCAGCTCGACGACGCCATCAAGGGAATCGAGCACGCCATCGCCGTCAATACGGAATCCGAGTTCTCGGACGACAACGACGACGATAGCGACACAAAAACGCATCCCATCGCCCAGCCTGTCAGCTTCCGGCGTCGCGCCTTTCCATTGCTTGCCATGCTGCGTCTATCGCGCGAGCACGACGCAGATGTGATCTGGGAGCCGGCGCCTATTTGGTAAGCCCATGGGGCGCCGCTACTGGATCAATGTCGCTTGGCCGACATTCAAATTTGTCGGCTTTGCGTACTCTTGCCCGCTAAACGACTTAACTTCCGCTTGAACCATTGGAGTGTGTATGCGCAGTGTTGTGACCGTTATATTTAACGCCCGGCAATCGGCCGAAATCGTTGTAGAGGCCACTCCTGGCGGAGCGGCATCGGCAGCGGCGCGCGATTGGTTCGACGCGACATGGTCGCGACTGGGCTGTGAGCCCATGCGCGCCAGCGGCAAGGTCTTGTTGCTCGATAAAATACTGGGGGTGGCCGAAGCGCTGGGTTCCGCGGAATTGTCGCAAGACACAGAGCAAGGGCGCGAGTTCGCCGTACAGGCCGTCATGGCCCTGGAAAAGCAACGTGTGAACGTCGATTTGCCAGGGCTGACCGTAGGCTTCTAAGAACCGCCCCGCTTAGGCCGTTATGGCCTCGGCGGCTTGTGTCGGGGCTTGCGTGGCGGTGTGCCGGTTCACGGCGCTCAGTATGGCCATGAACGACGCCGTCACGATGTCGCCATGGATGCCAACGCCGAACCCTGTGGGCGAATCGCCCACGCGCAGTTCCACATACGAGGCGGCACGTGTATTGGTGCCAGTGCCGATAGCGTGTTCATGGTAGTCCATGATGCGTATGTCGGCATCCAGGGCATTCACGAAAGCTGAAATCGCACCATCGCCCAATCCCACCAATTGCCGCGTCACACCATTTTCTTCAAGTTCCAGCTCAATGGCAAATTGCTTGCCCGCTTCAGCCTTCGGGCTGCCGGTAATGCGATGCCGCACCAGCTTCCATGGTTCATTCCGCTCCAGATACTCCTGGGCGAAAACATCATAAACCTTCGTTGCCGTGACTTCCGCGCCAGTTTCGTCGGTGACCCGTTGAATGGCGCGGCTGAACTCGATTTGGAGACGGCGCGGCAACACCAGGCCGTGCTCTTGTTCAAGCAGGTATGAAACCCCGCCCTTGCCCGACTGGCTGTTCACGCGGATGACCGCATCGTAGCTGCGGCCCAGGTCGGCCGGGTCGATGGGCAGGTAAGGTACTTCCCACAGGGCATCCGGCTTCTGCTGCGCGAAACCTTTCTTGATGGCGTCTTGATGAGATCCCGAAAATGCGGTGAAGACCAGGTCGCCGGCATAAGGGTGGCGGGGGTGCACGGGCAACTGGTTGCAGTACTCGACGCAGCGGCGCACGTCGTCGATATCGGAAAAGTCCAGCCCGGGGTGTATGCCTTGCGTATAAAGATTCAGGGCCAGGGTCACCAAGTCGACGTTGCCGGTACGTTCGCCGTTGCCGAACAAGCAACCTTCGATGCGGTCTGCGCCCGCCATGACGGACAGCTCGGCGGCGGCGACAGCCGTGCCGCGGTCGTTGTGCGGGTGCACGCTAAGTACGATGCAATCGCGCTTATTCAGATGCGTATGCATCCACTCGATCTGGTCGGCGTACATATTGGGCGTTGTTGCTTCAATCGTGGCCGGCAGGTTGTAAATGATCTTGGAGTCGACGGTGGGTTTCCATGCTTCGGTGACAGCATTGCAGACCTCGAGCGCGAATTCCGGTTCGGTCGTGCTGAAAACTTCCGGCGAGTACTCGAAGCGCCAATAGGTTTCCGGGTGCTCGGCGGTGCATGCCTTGACCAGGCGTGTGCCGGACAACGCAATTTCCTTGACCTCGTCCTTGCTCATGTTGAAGACGATCTTGCGGAAGGCGGGCGCGCAGGCGTTATACAAGTGGACGATGGCGTTCTTGGCGCCGGCGGCCGATTCGACGGTGCGGCGGATCAAGTCTTCGCGCGATTGGGTCAGCACGATAATCGACACGTCGTCGGGAATATGGCCATTGTCGACCAGAGTGCGGACAAAATCGAAGTCGGTCTGCGAAGCCGAAGGGAAACCGACTTCGATTTCCTTGAATCCGATTTTCACCAATTGCTTGAAAAAGCGCAGCTTGCGCTCGACGCTCATGGGTTCGATCAAGGATTGATTGCCATCGCGCAGGTCGGTGCTCATCCAGATGGGCGGATGGGTAATGCGCTTGCTAGGCCACGTACGTTCGGAAAAGTCGCGCGCAAACGGGACGAACGGACGGTATTTGTCGGAAGGTTGAGTGATCATGAAACACCTGTTGTTTTAACTTGAGATCTTGGCTACCGCGGGAGCGTCATGCGAAGCTCGGAACTGCGGTTCCGGAAAACGATGTGGCTGGTGCAGGCTGCCGAACTGCCACGCGACGCTAGGTCCGGCAACCGATCGGTAGTAGTAGCGATAGCGCTAGCGGGGAGGACACCAAGTTGCGGGCAGGGCCGCAGGCAACGCGCAACGCGGAACCGGCAGGGTGGCTGCGGGTTGTGACGTTGATGGGGAAATGGCGTTGGGGTGACATAACCCATAGTCAACCACATTTCGCCTGGTTTGGCAATGGATAATTGCTTGGCGTCACGTCTGGGGATGTGCTGGCGCCGACGTCCTTTGGGGCTTTAAGTTCGGCGCTGACGTCCTTTGGGTCTTTAAACCGGCGCCGGAGGCGGGGGCTGGGTTGGCTTAGACGTTCGCGGTTACGGCGTAGCCGTAACTACCCGCGCGTCTGGCCGTTTTCGGGCGGTGGCAGAACTCGTGGGATGGATGATCCCCGGGATCATCCATAAACTTCCCACTCGAACAGCTGCCACCTTGGATCCCGAAAACGACCAGCCACGCGGCGCGCCCGCAACTTCGCCCACCCAGCCCCCGCCACCGGCGCCTGGCGTTTGTGGGTCAGGGACGAGGCACGTGCGAGCGCCGGCGTTCGGTGACAGCTACCGGGCCGCCGGCGATTGCCAGCCAGAGACCTGACACCCGGCGCCAGCCCAGTACCGATGCCCAATAGGCCAGGCGGGCTGGCCGTATTGGGCGAGCGCATGCCGCTCTCTCTTAAACCAAGCACGCGGCGCAAGAACGCCAAGCACGCTGGCCGTGGCCACATCGGATCAACACAAGCAACTGCAGGCGCGGGCGGGTGGCATGGCGATGGCCGGGCTTCGCGGCCGCAGCGAGCCGCCCGTGAAGGGAGCACGCATGTGCGGACGAACGGGGCGATGCGGGCGAGGCGCGCAGGGCGCCGAGCAGGCCAAGGGACCGGCCATCGCCATGCCACCCGCCCGCGACGTGTTCGCACACACCGCGCTTTACCGCTTACAGCGGCGGCTTGGATCCGGACTCTTCGCCGATAAGATTCGAATGCTGGCGTGCCAGGGCGATTTTCGCCCAGCGGGAATACCGTAATTCATGCAGCGTCCGTTGCAAGTCGCCCACGGTCAGGGGGTCACGGCGTTCGCGCCACACCCATCGCAATACGTCCAGCGCCGGCTCCGACAATTGGCTGGCAAGCGCCGCCACGGTGCTTTCGTTCACGATCTTCAAGCGCGCGCGCCGTTGTACGCCTTGCACGAACTCGTAGAGGAAATAGGCAATAATAAGGGTGCACAGCGCCACGACCGCCCACCAGAAAAACGGATTGTATTGTTTCAGCAGGGCGACAGCTTGTACCCCCAAGGCAGGCAAACCGCTATAGTCAATGCCACGGCCAAAGGCGATCAACCGGTTGAGCAGGTCGTACCAGATCAGTCCCACCACGGCCACCACCACTACGCACACTATCTTCTGGCTGGCGGTGAGCCGCAGCAACGTAGTACGCAGCAAGGCAAAGTCGGCGGGCGTTGGCTGTATTGTGTTTTCTTTCATAAAAGTCATTTTAACTATGCACTCGCGTCAGTCTTTGGAACTCCGTCAGCACCAGCAATTGGCGCTGACCCCGCAACTGCAGCAATCTATCCGGTTTCTGCAGTTGTCGGCGCAAGAGCTGGAGCTGGAAGTGGCGCAGGCATTGATTGAAAACCCCATGCTTGAGCCTGAACAGGAGTATGACATTGAAGCCGCGGATGCGGTAGCGGCCCGTGCGCGGGAGCAAGAGGAACGCTGGACCGCGCCGGGCGCACCCAGCCGGGCCAGCAATAATAATTCCGACGACGAAGCCACGCGACCGGAATCGGCCCTTGTCCACACGCTGCAAGATCATTTACTGCAGCAATTGCACCTGACGCGGGCGCAGCCGCGCGACTGCGCGCTGGTGGAGTTGCTCATCGACGAGCTGGACGAGAACGGCTACTTGCCAACGCCTCTGGAGGAAATCGGGCAATGCCTGCCGGCTGAACTCGGCGTCGACGCCGACGAGCTGCAGGCGGCCTTGCGGCTATTGCAATCGTTCGATCCGCCCGGGGTCGGCGCTACGTCGCTGGGCGATTGTTTGTGCCTGCAGCTGCGACACCGCCAGTTCACGCCCAATTCATTTCCTTCGCCCGAGGTGCTGGCATGCGCAACTCAAATCGCCTGTCAGCACCTTGCGTTGCTGGCGTCGGGCAATCTTGTCAAGCTGCGCGACGCCTTGGCGTGCGATCAGCAAACCTTGCGGGCGGCGCATAGTCTGCTTCTGCAGCTCGAGCCCCGGCCCGCGCGCAATTGGGCCCCTTCCGTTGCCGACTATGTCACGCCGGACGTGGTTGTGCGCAAGATCAATGAACGTTGGCAGGCCAGCCTGAACCCGGCCGTCGTACCAAGGCTGCGCATTAATTCGGTCTATGAAACGCTGCTTGAGCAGGCACCGGCCTCGCCCGCCATGCAAAATCAATTGCAGCAGGCCCACGGCCTTATCCGTAGCGTCAACCAGCGTTTTGTGACTATTTTGCGAGTCACACAAGCCATTGTCGACCGCCAGCAAGACTATTTCGAACAAGGTGCGGGGGCCATGCGTCCATTGTTATTGCGCGACATCGCATTGCACCTCGAACTGCATGAATCCACGGTGTCGCGGGCAACGCGGCAAAAATATGCCCAGACCCCATGGGGCGTCATCGAACTGAAGCGTTTCTTCGGGACGGCGGTCCATACGGACGATGGCGAAACGACGTCGGCGGCGGCCGTGCGTTCACTTATCCTGAAGCTGGTCAGCGAGGAATCGCGTAAAAAGCCGCTATCCGACAACCAGATAGCGCAACGGCTCGCGGAACAGGGTGTGGTTATTGCGCGTCGCACCGTGGCCAAGTACCGCGAGGCCGCCGGCATCGAACCCGCCATCTTGCGCAAGGCGCGCGCCACGCTGGGAACCGACAATTAAATCGTAAGAATTTTTCGGACCCTCTTGTGCTTTTAGTGTCAGTAGATGATAATTATTCGCATGTTCATTTGCATCTGTCACGCCATTACCGAGCGTCAAGTCCAGACGGCAGTCGCCGAAGGCGCCTCTTCCATGTCGGACCTTCAAGGTCAATTAGGCGTGGCCACCGCGTGCGGCTGCTGCGCCGACACCGCCGTTGAGTACTTGCCTGGCGGTAGCTATGCCGGACACGCCAGTGTTAGGCAGGCTGCCGGTTCGCCTGTGTCGGCAGCGGCCAACGACGCGGTTTCAGGCGGTGCTGGCATGCACGCGGTCGCGATTCGCCGCGCTTAAGCCCTAGCGGCTCCAGGCGCCGCGATCTGTCGCCTGTCATTTCGCCTTTCAATCCACCCGAGCAAAGCATTTCCCTGCGTGGTAGCCTTACGCAGGAATGGGGCGCCGTACCGTGTATGCCACGTTCGACCCTTACATTTGCTCTGGAGTCCGACCATGAAAGGCGATAAAACCGTTATTCAGTTTCTTAACGCACAGCTCAAGAACGAACTGACCGCCATTAACCAGTATTTCCTTCATGCGCGTATGTTGCGGCATTGGGGACTGGAAAAGCTCGGCAAGCACGAGTACGAAGAGTCTATTGGCGAAATGAAGCACGCCGATCTGCTGATTGAACGCATTTTCATGCTGGACGGACTACCCAATCTTCAGGACTTGCATAAGTTACTGATTGGCGAGAATGTGCCCGAGATCCTGTCCTGTGACCATAGGCTGGAAACGGGAGCGCAGGAAACGGTGAAAGAAGCCATGGCCTATTGCGAGTCGGTGCGGGACTACGTGTCGCGCGACTTGTTCCAAGAGATACTCAACGATACCGAAGAGCATATCGACTGGCTGGAAACCCAGATGGAACTGGTGGAAAAAGTAGGGCTGCCCAACTACCTGCAGTCGCAGATGGGCGAGTAATCGCGGATACAGTCCGGCCCTGCCTTAGAAATTCTTGGCGGGGCAGTCGCGGGTGCGGCCCCAGGCATTGTTAGGTTCACAATACTTATTGCGTGCCGCCCAGGCGCAGCTGGGGCGGTCGAAAAAGCCTTGGGCGCTGCAGGCTTGCAGGTCTTGGCGCAAGCTGGCCTGCCAGGCATGACTGTTGGCGGCTCCGGCGGCCCGGTCTATAGGCTGGTTGGTAGGCGCGGGTGGTGGCGGCGCCACCTCAATAGGTTGCAATTGCTGCTGAGCGACAGAGTACGCGCCAGCCCCCAGGCCCAGATCGCCCACATCGGCAATTCCATGAAATTCCTGGTTGCCCGCTTGAGCGATACGCATCGCCTCTTCCATGGTGATGGGCGTCATGGCAAGCTCGATAGCGGCGGTTGCCTTGGTCTCTTCAAGCGATTCCACCGGGATCTCCCATGCCACCGTGGCGGCGGGTTCCGGCACGCCATGCTGGCCGTTGACCAGGGGTTGCGGCGGTTGCGCCACATAGGGAAGGCCATTGGCGTCGAGTACGGGCACAGCGGAGAGTTCCGGGTGTTCGGGCACAGGCGGCGCCGAGGGGCCGTGCGCCACCAGCCAATCGCCCAGGCGCAGGCCGCCCCACGCGGAGGCGGCTGCTGCGACAAGTAGGATTGCGATAATAAAGCGCCAGGACATTCTTAACCTCTGTGTTTACCGCTTAAGCATTCTGCCCAAAAACCTGGCCGCCGTGCTCGCGCATGGCATGGAATTCCACGCCGGGGTACAGTTCTTGCGCGACGCGCAATTGTGCGGGCGAGCTTGCCAAAAAGGCCACGGCGTCCACAACATCATAGGCGATGTTCGCCGCGTTGGCATCCAGGAATTTTCGCAAGATTTTAGGGTCTTTGGCTGTAATCCAACGTGCCATGTTGTAACGCGATGGCATCATGCGGGCATCCACGCCGTACTCGGACTTCAGCCGGTGCGCGACGACTTCGAACTGCAATTGCCCGACAGCGCCCAGCAATAGGGAGCCGCCTGCCGCCTCGGGGCGGAACACCTGGATGGCGCCTTCTTCGCCCAACTGGGTCAAGCCTATGCGCAACTGCTTGATGCGCAGAGGATCTCTGACTTCGACGGCTTGGAAAAGCTCTGGCGCAAAAAACGGCAAGCCGGTGAATTGCAGCGTTTCGCCTTCGGTGAGAACGTCGCCCAATTGCAGCACGCCATGGTTCGGTATGCCGATAACGTCGCCGGCATAGGCCTGATCCAACAATTCGCGCCGCTGCGACAGGAACGAGACTACGTTATTCGGGCGCATTTCTTTGTTGGTGCGCGAGACCTTCAAGCGCATGCCGCGATCGAATCGGCCGGAACTGACGCGTACGAAGGCAACGCGGTCGCGGTGGGCCGGGTCCATATTGGCCTGCACTTTGAAAACGACGCCGCTGAATTTGGGTTCGTCGGGCTGTACTTCGCGTTGCAAGGCGGTGCGTGAACCCGGCTTGGGCGCCAGGTCGACGAGGGCGTCCAGGACTTCCTGGACGCCAAAGTTGTTGATGGCCGAGCCGAAGAACACGGGTGTCTGCTTGCCCGCAAGAAATTCGGCGTGGTCGAAGGCGGGCGCGGCGGCGTTGATGAGTTCGATTTCTTCGTTCGCCTTGGTAAAAGCGTCGCCGAAGCGCTTGGCGATTTCTGGGTTGCCCAGGCCGTCGATGATCTCGTCGTCGTCTTTATGGCGTTCCTGGCCGCCGCGGAATACCCGCATGCGGTCGCGGCGGATATCGAATACGCCGCCAAATGACCGGCCCATGCCGACGGGCCATGAGAACGGCACGGCGTCCATGCCAAGGTGGCCCTCGATTTCAGAGAGCAGATTCAGCGGCTCCTGGACTTCGCGGTCCAGCTTGTTGATGAACGTGATGATGGGGGTATTGCGCGCCCGGCAAACCTGCAGCAGGCGTATGGTTTGCGGCTCGACGCCGTTGGCGGCATCGATCACCATCAGGGCGGCGTCCACCGCCGTCAGGACGCGGTAGGTATCTTCGGAGAAGTCCTGGTGGCCTGGCGTGTCCAGCAGATTGATGACGCAGTCGCGATATTCCATTTGCATGACCGACGACGCCACCGAGATGCCGCGTTGCTTTTCAATGTCCATCCAGTCTGAAGACGCATGGCGGCTGGCCTTGCGGGCCTTCACGCTGCCTGCGATTTGAATGGCGCCTGCAAACAGCAACAGCTTTTCCGTGAGGGTGGTTTTGCCCGCGTCGGGGTGCGAAACAATGGCAAAGGTACGTCGCCGCGCGACTTCTTGGGTAATGCTCATAGTGTAATTGTAGACACGAATTATTTATGATGACTGAACGAGGCCAGTACGGTGCCCGCCAGGATAAACAAGGCGCCGAAGGTCCGGTTAAGCCATCGGATGTGCCCGGGGCTGCGCAGGACGCTTAGCACGCGCGCGGCAAAAGTCGTGTAGCAGCCCATGGCAACCAAGTCGGTCAGGCAGAGCGTGGCGGCAATGATGACGTATTGCAACGTTAAAGGCTGGGACAAATTCAAGAACTGCGGAACGACCGCCAACAGGAATACGGTTCCCTTGGGGTTCGTGATGTTGATCAGGCAGCCGCGAACAATAAGGTCGCGAATGCGAAACGGCGCGGGTTGGCCCGCTTCGACAGCAACCGGCATGGCGTCGGTGCGTATTTGACGCCAGCCAAGGTAGATCAGGTAGGCGACGCCCAGCCACTTGACGACACCGAAAGCCACTTCCGATGCGGCAAGCACCGCGCCAAGTCCCACCGCGACAACCACGAATTGGATCAGTATGCCGATGATCAGGCCGACTGTCGTCCAGTAGCCGCGCCGAAAGCCATACTTGACACCGGATGCCATGGCCGAAATGGCACCCGGCCCGGGCGAAAATGAAATCGCCCAGGAAGCCGCAAAGAAGGCCAGCCAAGTGGTAAGTGACATAAGGAATCAGCCAGTATAGGGAAACGTGGCGAAATAATACGCCTTATTTTCCTAACAGGGCGGCACGCGGTGCTCCGCTGCGTGGCGCGGAATTGCGCGGGGCGGCGCTGCGGGCGCGAGGCTGTCCGCCCGCGCCTGGCGCGCCGGCCGGACGGCGTGCCGCCCCATTGCCATTGCCGCCGCCGTTTCCGTTGCGGCGCGGCGCGTTCGAGCGGCGTGGCGGGCGATCATCGTCGGCGCGAATGTGCGCCGGTTCGGCCTTGACCATGTCGGGCGACCAGCCTTCGATGGTGGTGCGCTCGATCGGGCGCTTGATCAGGCGTTCAATGGCCGTCAACAGCTTGATTTCGGTCTTGTCGACCAGCGACATGGCGAAGCCTTCGGTTCCGGCGCGGCCGGTGCGGCCAATGCGGTGCACGTAATCTTCGGGCACGTTGGGCAGTTCGAAGTTAACGACATGCGGCAACTGATCGATGTCCAGTCCACGGGCGGCGATATCCGTCGCAACCAGTACGGCGACTTTGCCGTCCTTGAAGCCCGCCAGTGCGCGCGTGCGGGCCGCTTGACTCTTGTTGCCGTGGATGGCCGCGGCCACCAGGCCGTCTTTGACCAGTTTTTCAGCCAGGCGATTGGCGCCGTGCTTGGTGCGGGTGAACACCAAGACTTGGTGCCAGCCGCTTTCGCGAATGATGAAGCTCAGCAGGTCGCGCTTGTGCGATTGCTCCGTCATGACCATGCTTTGAGTCACGAGTTCGGTGGCGGCATTGCGGCGCGCGACGGAAATTTCGATGGGATTGTTGAGCACGCCCTTGGACAATTCGCGGATTTCATCCGAGAAGGTTGCCGAGAACAGCAGGTTTTGACGCTGGCGCGGCAGCAAGGCCAGGATGCGGCGGATGTCGCGGATGAAACCCATGTCCAGCATGCGGTCGGCTTCGTCCAGGACCAGAATTTCAACGGCGGATAAATCCACGGTTTTTTGTTGGGCGTGATCAAGCAGGCGTCCGGGAGTAGCCACCAGGATATCCAGCGGCTTGCGCAGGGCATTGATTTGCGGGTTGATATTGACGCCGCCGAACATCACCATGGAGCGCACTGCCGTATGCTGCCCGTAAACGCGCACCGATTCTTCCACTTGCGCTGTCAATTCGCGCGTGGGCGTCAGGATCAGGACACGCGGCTGGCCGGCTTTGCGGGCCTGTAGCGGCTTTTCAAGCAGGCGATGCAGAATGGGCAGTGTAAAGCCAGCCGTCTTGCCTGTGCCCGTTTGGGCAGCGGCCAACAGATCGCCGCCCAGCATGACCTGGGGAATGGCTTGCGCTTGAATGGGGGTGGGGATTTCGTAGCCCGCGTCGGTAACTGCACGCAAAAGCGGTTCTGCCAGCCCAAGGGAGGCAAAGGTAATTTGGTTGTTCAAGAATTAACTCCAGCGACAGCCTATCGCTCGAGTTGAGAGATACCAATCTAGGCAGACGATAAAAGTAGTTGAGAGCGAAGAGGCTCGAGCAAAGCATGAATAGCTTGCGAAATAACGTGTTGACTGGTGCGACACGTAATCGAGCATTGTAACGTATGCGCGCCACGAACGCTTAAAAACTTTCCGCGGTGTTGTCTTCGGGGTATGAAGCGCATGTTGGCAAGAGTACCGCAAACTGGTGTAATTCAACATTGTTTACCGGACTCGCCATCATGAAACGACTGCTATTGCTTATTCTGTTGCCTTGCCTTTCCGTCCTGCTGGCCGGCTGCGGCTATAACGATATCCAGCGGCTCGACGAGCAGGTCAAAACCGCCTGGTCCCAGACCTTGAACCAGTACGAGCGGCGCGCCGAGCTCGTGCCCAAGCTCGTGAATTCAGTCAACGCCTACATGGTCAACGAACGTGCCGTGCTGACGCAAGTCACCGAAGCGCGATCCAAGGTGGGCAGCATCCAGATCAGCGCCGAAGATCTTCAGAACCCGGAAGTCATGGCGCGCTTCGCGCAGGCGCAAGGTGAATTGTCGTCGGCCTTGTCGCGGCTGATCGCCGTATCGGAAAACTATCCGCAGCTCAAAAGCGACGGCTTGTTCCGCGATCTGATGACACAGCTTGAGGGCACGGAAAACCGTATCGCCACCGAACGCGGCCGCTATGTGCAGGCGGTGCAGGACTACAACCTGATCGTGCGCCAGTTTCCCACGCTTATCACGGCCAAGATTTTCGGCTATGACACAATCGAGAACTACGGCGTGTCCAAGCAGGATGCCATCACGAAAGATCCCGAAGTAAAGTTCACCTTGCCGCCAACCCCGCAACCACAGTCGGGCAACTAGCCAAGCGCGGGCACAGAATGAAGCCAGCCATTCATCCGAACGCCGCGCTGCATGCATTGTGGGCGGCGGTACTGTTTTTCGTGGCGGCGATGGCGCTGATGTTCGCGGCAAACGCGTTCGCGGCGGAAGTGGCCGTTCCCAAGCTCACAGCCCGCGTCACAGACCAGACGGGCACGCTGGACGCCGAAACGCAGGCCAGCCTTAACCAGGCGCTTGCCGATCTTGAATCGCGCAAAGGCGCGCAAATCGCCGTGCTGGTAGTGCCGAGCACGGGCGACGATACGATCGAGAGCTTCGCCCGCCGGGTATTCGATCAGTGGCGGCTGGGCCGCAAGAAGGTCGACGACGGCATTTTGTTCCTGGTCGCCAAAGACGACCGCCGGCTGCGCATAGAAGTCGGCTATGGCCTTGAAGGCGCGGTTCCCGATCTATTGGCGGGGCGCATCATCCGGGAGCACGTTACGCCGCGCTTCAAAGAAGGGGACTATGCCGCCGGCATTATTGCCGGCGTCGAAAGCCTGATCAAGCTGGTCGACGGCGAAGCCCTGCCGCCGCCTCCGGCGGGCGCCCAAGCGGCCACCGAAGACGACGATTCGCCGGCCATCATGCTGTTGCCGCTGGCGATCATGAGCCTGTTCATGCCGGCATTGTTCGCCGCGGTTGCGGTGGGTCTCTTCGTGGGCCTCATGTTCGGCAGCATAGGCTGGGCGATATTCGGGGGCGTCGTGGCATTTGTGCTGAGTTCCATCGGGCGCCTCATGGGCGTCCAGTCTGCCGGCAAGCTGGCGCGGGCCTCGCGTAGGGGCGGCGCGCTGGGCGGCGGCATCGGAGGGCTGGGCGGCGGTTTCGGCGGCGGTTTCGGCGGCGGCGGTGGTGGCGGTTTCGGCGGCGGGGGCGGCATGAGCGGCGGAGGCGGCGGCAGCGGTGGCGGCGGCGCCTCTGGGGGGTGGTAATGCAAACGGCGGCCGCAAGGCGGGCAAGGAGTCGACGTGGGTCAAGGTAGCGCGGGCTGGAAGCAATTAACCGGCTGGGCCGGCATCGAAGGTCAATGGCTGCGCCGCAAGCATTTCACTCCCGACGTGCTCGCGCATATTGCCGACCGCATCAAGGTCAGCGAACGCAATCACACGGGTGAGCTGGTGGTGGCCATTGAAGCGATCAGCCCGGCCCACGAGCCTGACACGCGCCAGCGCGCATTGGAAGTCTTCGGCCGTTTGCGTGTGTGGGACACGCCGCTGAACACCGGCGTGCTGCTCTATGTAGCGCTGGACAAGCATCGCTTCGAAATCATTGCCGATCGGGCCATTGCCGCCCCCAACGACTTGTGGGAACACATAGGCATTCAGTTGCAAGCCAGGCTGCAAAGCAAGGATTACGTGGCCGGCATACTGGCGGCCATCGACGGCATCGAAGCCATTTTGCGTACACGTTGTCCGGCCCTGCCACAGGGGCAGCCTAATGCCAACGACTTATCCAACGACCCCGTTTTACTCTGATCCGCGAGGGTCACAGGCGTTCGGCCAGTTGGCGGATGACGCGTTCACGGCGCGCGTCGGGCGCGTAGTCGTCGCTCAACGAAGACCAAAAGGGCTGGCTGCGGGCTTCCAATAATTGTTCGGGCAATGAGCCCCGGCGCCAGGTGTCCAGGGTCCCCGCGGCTACTATGGCGTCTTCGGCATTGCTGTCGGGTAAGGAAATGGGCGTTTGCGCGGCATGGCCGCGGTGTTCAAGGGCCTGTGCCAGCGTCATCTGCCGTAGCGCAAGCAGCCGCAAGACGGGGTCGCTTACGCTGATTTCCTGATAGCCCTTCAGGCGGCCCAACACGCGCTTCCCCAATTTGTCGACGCCTTGCCAGAGGCCGCCGGCCGCGGCCCCAAGCAGAGTCGCGGCCCCCAGGCTGATGCCGGCCATGAACACGTCGACGGTTGCGCCGGCCATGGCGCCGGCGGCCATGCCTTTGCCGACGTGCAGGCCAACGTCCTTGAGGGCCTGCGGGTGGAATAAGTCCATGCCCCAGCGCTCGCCTTCCAGCGGAAGTGCATCGGCCGGATAGTCGCGGGGGCGGAAATTGTAGCGCTTGAGCAAGGCCCGCACGCAGGCTGTTTCGCGTGCCGTAACCTTCTTTCGCAACGCCAGCGTGGCGGTCTTCAATTCCTGGGCGTTCGGACTGCTGGGCAGGTGATACGCCGCCACGTCGACCAGAAGTTCGGCAATGAGGCGCATGGCGTCGCTGTGCCGGATGGCGCGTTGTTCGGCCACATTATTTTTCAGGGCTTGCAGCACGGTTGCGTGCCGGTCCATCAGCAGTGCCAGTTTGTCGTATAAATGGGCCTCGCCATCGAGCGACGGCGCGATGGTGTCGAACTCCACCATGGCATGCAGGCCCAGCCGGGCCAGCGCTTCGCGCCATTCGCCAAGGCGTTCTCGCGGACTGTAAGTAAAGTTCAGGACGGGCAGCAAAGGATGGCCGCAATTGGCCAAAATGGCGAGTTCATCTTTGTGCTTGCCGAGCACTGGATCGCGAACGTCGACCACATACAGCCCCGCGTCGCAGTCCAGCAGCTTCTTCAGCACCCGTGCTTCCTGCTCGAAACGCCGTTTGCTTTCGGGGCTTAGCAGGAAACGGCGAATACGCTCGGGACCGTCGGGCCGCTCGCCTGGCTGGACGAGCTGGTCCAGATAATCCAGCAGCGCGATCCCGTCTTCCATGCCCGGCGTGTCGTACAGTTCAACCGCAACCTTGTCATCCACCAATAAGTGAGCGCCTTCCACGTGGCGAGTCGTCCCCGGGCTGTCCTTGACGTCGCCGAAGTCGGGGTCGCGTGTCAACGTACGCAATAACGACGTCTTTCCGGTATTGGTGTGCCCGACGACCGCCAGGCGCAGGCGCGATTCATGGCCGGTCATGGTCGTCCTTGACGCCGGGCGAACGCTGGGTGCTGGACGCCAGCCACGCCAGCGCGGATGCCAAGTCCATATGCAATTGATCGTCGTCGAAGCCGGCCGCAAGCAGTTGCTCGCGCCAAGCCGCGGCTCGTGCGTCGTGGGCAGCCGGCTCCGCCTGTAAGCCGACCAAAGTCACGTGGACGGTTCCGGCCAGGCTCGCCAAGTCGGCCACCAGCGCAACGGTGCCGCGATCCGGCGTCTGTCGGCCATCACATGCCAACAGCAGTTGCCGTGGCGGTTCCAGTTGCAGGTGATCCAGCAAGGCGGTGCGTTGCGCCCGGGTATCGATCACGCCAAGGTCCACGGCATCCGTCGGCAAACCGAGGGGCGGCCATGGCGTATCGGATGCCAGCTCTATTCCCAGAAGCACCGGCTGCTCGACGCGGTAGGCGAGGCCGGCACGGGGACGCAATCTTGCCTGGAAGGCCGGCTCGCCAGGCCCGTCGATACCGGTCTTTTTGCTGGCGGGCGCCAGCCTGTCGCGCAGTTCAGCATAGCCCGGCAGGCTTTCGTCCAGCGCAATCGCCGACAGCCGTTTCCTAACCAACCAGGCACTCGCGACCAAGAGGAGCAGGCGCGGCAGCAAGCCATAGGCGACTATGCAGCCCAACAGCCAGCCCGACCACAGCGATTGGGCTGCCTCCGGCAGCGCCCGCAGGCCATCGCTGGCGCGAACGATAGCGTCCGGAGGGACGGCAAAGCCCAATTGCGAGGGCAGCCAGCCAAGGGCGGCGGTCAGCGATACGAAGGTATCGGGGGAAAGCAGGGTGGTCTCCCAATTGAAGGTATAACGCCGCGCCGACAAGAGCGCGAAGAGACCGGCAAGCACGCCAAGCAGCGCGACCGCCCAGATGCCGTGGCTTACGCCGCCCAGCATCCACCGCAACGCACGATGGCGCGCCAGAATCTCGATCCACGCGCGTGGTGCCAGTGCCGCGTCGGGCCCCTTGGCCAGCTTTCGGGTCAGCAATAGCCAGGCATCGCCCAGCCAACTGCCCGTGCCGGCGCCATCGGTGAAAAAACTCAATAGCCAGAAAACGAGGGCCAGGGTATTGAGCCCCAGCATGGCCACGAGCGCCAGCAGAATATTGACAGGGCGTCCGCCATCGCCCAGGGCCCCTGCCGCGGCCGCCCCACCGGCGACTAGGCTTGCCAGGCACATGGCAATCAACACCAGGCGCGATCCCTGCCGCCATTGCCGCAATATGGTATCCAAATGTTCGCGCCGGGCCAGTAATTGCGCCCGTAGAAGCAACTTTTGAACAAAACTGCCGCCGTGGGCACGTACGCGCCGCGCTTCCGCCGTATCTTCCAGCGGCCCCCATAGCGCTTCGCGCAGCCGTAGCGTCTCGGCTGTCCAATAGCTGTCGAATCCGGGTGCGTCGACGACGGGGGACGACCGCGTGCTAGGCATTCGCGTGAGCGGTATATTCATGCTGATAGCGGGATGTGTTCATGTGCCTCCGGCCGGGGGTAAACGTATATCGTATTGTATAGAGGCGGCCAGTTATTCGGCGCCAGGAGCATCAACGCATGGTCGAACCATTGATACACACCGGTGGGGAATGCGAAGGCAATCTACGCATTTTCTTTGCGTTTTGGCCGCCCAGCGCGGCCGCCGACCAGTTGTCGGCATGGGCGCGCGATGCCCACCAGTTGTGCGGCGGCCGCATTATGCGCGCCGAGACCATGCACCTTACGCTGGCGTTTCTTGGCAATACGCCCATGGGCAAGGTGCGCGAACTGGTGGACGCGGCCACCGGTTGGACGCTGCCGGTGGACAGCATAGCCTTGCGCCACGTTGGCCGCTTCTTCGGGCCACGCGTCGTATGGGCCGGTCCATCGGATTCCGACGACGAGCGCCTGCCCTGGCTGGACCAGGCCTATGACATGTTATGGACGCATCTGGAGGGTATGGGCTGGCAGCGCCCGGCATCGGTATTCCGCCCGCACGTATCCCTGCTACGCAAGGCCGGCGCGGGCGACCTGGCAAGCCTCGCTCGCCCGCCTGTCGTGTGGACACCTGCCCAGGCCTTGCTGGTGGCCTCGCGCCCGCGCGAAGGCGGCTCTTTCTACGATGTATTGGCCCGCCTGCCGCTTAGGCCGCTAGATGCCGGTTAACGCTTTGGAACGACTAACGAGCGCCGACGGATGTGCAGGAGCAGGCAGTCATGATATCGTTGATTGCACGCCTTTTTCACTGTTTGCAATTGGAGTTCGCCATGCCCAACGAATCCAGATCCCCCGACGACAAACGCAAAACGCCGGCCACTGAAGAAAAGAAAGTCACCCCCGTGCCCACCGACGACACGCCCCAACGCGAAGACGAGTACCTAAGCAAGTTCTTGCAGGAGTCCAACCCGGAAAGCGGCAAGGACAAGGCGCCCGAAAAGAAGAAGCAGGGTTAAGCAACCCAAAGGAAACCGATGGCAGTTTTTTTCCCGGCATTAAAAGTTGCACTTCCGTATATCACCCAGATCGTGACGGCGGCGCTGCCGATGTTCACGTCCAAGCCTTCCGGTGCTAAGGCGGAGGAGGTTGTGCCGCGGCAAATACAGGAGCTGCAGACCGCGGTCACCCAGAACGCCGAGTCGGTCAAAGCCCTGGCGGTTCAAATGAAGGACACCATCGAAGGCGTCGACATTGCCGTGGCTCGACTGCAAAAGGAAATCACCGTTCTGAAGCAGATCGCCATGTTCGCCGCCGCAGCCGCGGCAATCGCGATTGTGCTCGCCATCGTGGCGGCGAGCCGCTAAATAGTCCGCAAGCCAGACCTGGGGAGGGATCGCTCTTAGGCTTTCTTGCGGATCAGGCCGTAGACAAATAGGACGATGATGGCGCCGATGACGGAGGCGATCCAGCCGACGCCTTCGCCAGCCTCGTACATGCCCAAGGCATCGCCAAGCAACCCGGCGACAACAGCACCGACGATGCCCAGGACGGTCGTGAGGATGATGCCCAGCTTCTGATCGCCGGGCATGATGGCCCGCGCAATCAAGCCCACGATGAACCCAACAATGATCATGCCGATGATACCCATGGTGCGTGCTCCTGAAATTTAGAAAAAGTTTTCGAGGGGGGGCGAAAGCGCCCGGGTTCAGCTTCTTCACATCATAGCAGCGGACGGGCATCCGCCCTGCGTCAACACGATTAATTATCGTTCCAAAGTTCTCGCCTTAGGCCGAAAGTGTCGCTCTCTGCGCCTTTTGCCCTTTATGCCTACGCTTTTCGCCTCCTATACGCCGCCTCTTCAGCCCAGTTAAGCTTCATGCTCAGTCTGTACAGAAGCATTAAGACACGCATGTCATGATTTGCTGCTTTTTACTTTCTTCTTGCTTCAACTAAATATCCGGCTGTAACGGTGGGCAGTGGCGGGCGGCAAATTATCTTAAAGGTGCATGCATGGGTTCAATTCTGGTGATTACCCCCATACCTATCGTTCGTATTGGCTTACGCGCCCTGTTGTGCGGCAAGGTGGGCGAACATGCCGTATACGAAGCGGGTAGCGTGGGTGAAGCACTGGCCTGCGCTGCCAACGACCTGGTGCTTATTATTCTTGACCCCGAAATGCCGGACATCAACTTGCCGGAATTTGTGCATCAATTACGCCAGCAACTTAGGGTGAGGCATACGCCTATTTTGCTTTTTGGCGGGCGCAGCCCCGCCATGTTTGCGTCGATGGCGATTAAGTTGGGCGCCGATGGCTACTTGGGTAGTTTAAGCAACGAAAAAACCATCGCCGCGGCGGTGCACACCTTGCTGAGCGGTATGCAGTGCTTTCCCCGCCAGAAAGGCGTGGACGTACTCTCGGACAAAATGCAGGCGCTTTCTCCCAAAGAAATGGCGGTGCTATTGCTGTTGCGCCAGGGCATGCGCAATAAAGAGGTGGCGTGCAGGCTGTTTCTAAGCGAAAAGACCATTAGTACCCATAAACGCAATATGTTGCGCAAGTTGGAAATTAGCGTTATCTCGGAAATTAACGAGCATGACATGGTCATGAGCGGCTTAAGTCAGCTACACGCGATCAACTGCCGAACACCCAATTCAAGCGGGACTAGGGAACACGTCCTGATGGCCCTGAAAACAAGCTGAAATTCGCGTGCTTTTCCGTAGGTTAGTAAGAAAAATCCTTAGCTTCCAGCACCGAATATACGAATTTTCTGTTTTTAAATGCTACGCGATTTTACGCGAGATATCGCGTGTAAGATAAATTTACCTCATGCGAATCAGGAGGCGAAACGCTGCAACCATCAGGCTGCAGTGTATTTTTTTCAACGCTTTTTTAGCGCGTAAATTCTGGAGACAGCTATGCGTAAATTTATTCAATCGTTAGCCCGTGACGAAAGTGGTGTGACTGCGCTTGAGTATGCGATTTTGGCGGGGGCTATCGTTCTGCTGATTGGTGGGGGAGTCAGCCTTTTCTCGACAGCGCTGGATGGTGCATTTGGTCGCATGGCGGAATTGCTTGATGGTATCGCGCCCGCGGCTATTCCCTAATACGGACGCCAAAGATCCATGGTTTATCCCAACTGGTTCTCGTCAGCCATTGTCGCCTTGATATTGTTGGGCGCCAGTTGGGTGTTGATGGCCTTGGCCTGGCGCGATCTGACCCTGCGCCGCTTGCCCAATGCCTGGGTAGGCGCCTACGCAGCGCTGTTCCTGCCCTACGCCTGGGCCAGTGGCATGGGGTGGTCGCAACTGGGCTGGCATGCCGCCATAGGGCTGGCAGTGGCGGCGTTAATGGTTGCCCTCTTTGCGCTGAGAATCGTGGGCGGTGGCGATGTCAAGCTGTGGGGGGCGCTGATGCTGTGGGCGGGGCCGCAAGGCGCCATTACAGCGGTTGTCATCGCCACCGTATGTGGCACCGTGCTGGGTATGTTGGGCTGGGTATCCAAGCATGTGTTGAAGCGCGGTCGCAAGCCAGTTGGCGCGTCAGTATTCAGGATGTTGTCCGCGGCCCGAGGCGTGCCTTACGGCGTGGGCCTGGCCTTGGCAGGGCTGCAGAATGTGTGGGTGATGTTGTTGTAGAAGAGCGGTTACTGAACTGAGGGTAACGATATGTCCACCACACTGAAATTTGTATTGCTGGTCATAGGCGCGGCGGTATTGGCGTTGGCGGCGCGCATGCTGTACGCCAATATGGCGCAACAAGATCACAAACCGGCCGACCCGCCGGTACAGGTGCAGATTGCCGCGGGTGATTTGCCTGCGGGCCTGCTGCTGCGCAGCGAAGACTTGAGCTGGAAGCCCATGCAAAAATCGCAGGTGCCCGATGGCGCGCTGTTGCAAGGCACGCCAGCCGCGGAAGCCCTGACGGGCGGGCTGCTGCGCCACGACACCAAGGCGGGTGATTATATCTTTACGCGCGACGTATTCAGCCCCGATGCGCCCGGCTTTCTGGCCGCCGCGCTTAAGCCCGGCATGCGCGCCGTATCGGTGCAGGTCGACAATGTATCGGGCAACGCCGGGCTGATACAGCCTGGCGACTACGTCGACATGATACTGGTGCAAGAAGCCAAAGGGGGCGGCAGCCTGGGCAGCAACCGCGCCCGTTCTGTGGTCAGCGAAACCGTGGTGGAAAAAGTGCGTGTTATCGCCGTGGGTTCAGTGTTTCAGCAACAGTCGGATGACGTCAAGGGCGGAAATAAAAAAGCGTCGCCCGCCCGCACGGTGACCATAGAAGTCATGCCGCGCGCGGCCGAAGCCGTTACCGTGGCGGCCCGCCTGGGTACCTTATCTTTGGCTTTACGCAGCTTTGCGGTTACCGACCGCAGCCCGGCCAGCGCCGAACCCGTGCAGGCCATTGTTGCCTGGGGCGACAGCAGCGAAAAATCGGCCCCTGTGTGGGCCGGCGATGTGTCGCGCGCCATAGAAAGGCGTGACGACACTGGCCCGCCAACCGCCAATAGCGAACCGCCCAAGGCCTCGTCAAGGGAAATCACCGTGTTGCGCGGTTCCCAGCGCGATACCCAGGATGTGGGCGCCGCTCACTAAAACAACATGAATTCGCCCGCTCAGTATTGGCGCCCCAATAAAAAAAAGGAAGTACGCAATGGTTGTAAGCATTCAACGATGGATAGCCGGTTTACACGCACCCAGGCATAGGGCGGTGTGGGCTGTGGGCCTAGTGGCGGCTTGTTATGCGCCGCTGACCTTGGCCCAGGCCTTGTCGGTGGGCGAGGGCCGGCTGGTGCGCTTCGAAGGGCTGGCAAAAACCGTTTTTGTGGCCGACCCGGAAATTGCCGACGTCCAGGTGCCATCCGACGGCGCGGTACTGGTCATGGGTAAAAAAACCGGCCAGACCACGCTTTATGTGCTGGATGAAACAGGGGCAACCCTGGTGCAGCAGCGCGTCAATGTGCGCCACAACGTGGCTGAAATTACCGAGGTATTGCGCCAGCGTTTTCCCGGTCTGCGCATAGGGTTGGAATCGGCCCCCGGTTCGCTCATGGTAACGGGCACCGTGCCCAATAGCGAAACCGTCGACGCCATCAGCCGCAGCATTAAATCTTACCTGAGCGAAAAAGACGACCTCATCAACCGCATGGCCATCAGCAGCCCCACCCAGGTCTACCTGCGCGTGCGCGTAACCGAAGTATCGCGCGCGGTGACGCAAAAGCTGGGCATCAATTGGTCGGCCATTGCCACCCCTGGCCACTTCTTTGCCGGGGTGATCAGTGGCCGGCCCTTCCAGGCGATACTTGGCTCGGCAATGATTAGTGGCGGCCCGGGCGGCGGCAACCAGGATATGAGTTTTGGCTCTGTCAGTAATTACACGCCTGCTCGCGAGGGGTATTCGTTTTTAGGCGGCTACGCCAAAGAGGGGCGGTCTATACAAGCCATGATAGACGTACTCGACCAGGAAGGCATGATCAGCGTGCTGGCCGAACCCAATTTGACGGCAGTATCGGGTGAAACCGCCAGCTTTCTGGCGGGCGGCGAATTCCCCATACCGGTAAGACAAGACCGCGACAGCCTGACAGTGGAATTCAAGCCTTTCGGTGTGGCGTTGGACTTTACCCCCACGGTGCTGGCCGACGACCGCATCAGCATTAAAGTGCGGCCGGAAATCAGCGAAATCGACCCCAACAGCAGCATTGTGATGGACGGCATGATGATACCGGGGCTGTCGGTGCGACGGGTGGAAACCACGGTGGAGATGGCCAGCGGGCAAAGCTTTGCCATAGGGGGGTTGCTGCAAAATAATATTCGCGATATTGCGTCGCAAATACCGGGCTTGGGCAAAATACCGGTGCTGGGCAAGCTGTTTTCGTCGTCCGACTACCAGAACAATAAAAGCGAACTGGTGGTTATTGTGACGCCTTACCTGGTCAAGCCCAGCGACAGCAGCCAACTGGCTTCACCCCTGGAAAGCCTGCGCCCCAACACCGACATTGAATACATATTGCACGACAAAATAGGGCTGGACCCGCTTAAGGGCGATGTGCCGCGCCTGACCGGCACGGCGGGGTTTGTCTACTAAAAGGCCCGCAAGGACAAGACCATGACCATACCGCAATTCAAGCTGTTTTCAGCCGCCGCCGCACCGGCCTGTTTTGCCAGGGCCGGTGTGCTGCTAGCCCTGTGCCTGGCACTGGGCGCCTGCGCCTTTCCGCGCAAAGACTTTTCGTCCGTGCCCGACCCCAGCGTTATTACGTTGAAGCATTCCGGCCCCGACTATGTGGCCAGCGCGCCCGACTGCACCAAGCTGTTGCAGCCTTCGCAATACAACAAGGCCGACGACTTGCGCATGTCTATCGCATTCGGCTGCGCCACCTATACCAACCTGGCCGAACAAGTGGCCAACCCCAACGACTTGGTCAAGCCCAAGGCGTATCGCGGGCAGCATGCCGAAGCCGCCGCCGGCGCATTGACCCGCTACCGCGAAAACCGGGTAACGCCTTTGCGCAAAACCAATTCCACCAACGTGGGCAAAAACTAAGCAAACGCAAGGAAGAACCATGAGCGTAGTCAGTGCCATCGGCGGTAAAAACAAGGACGGCGCGCGCAGCGCCAGCCTGGTGGCGTTTGCGGTCGATGACACCAGCGCCCACGAGTTGGCGCAGGCTATAAGGCAACTGGGCGTGCCCGATGCCTATGTGGCGCGTGGCGGCATAGACGCGGCCATCGACCATTTAGGCAAGGTGGACAAATCGCCGCAGCGGCTGATAGTGGATATTTCCGGCGAAGACCGACCCCTGCTGGCGCTGGATCGCCTCGCCGGAGCCTGCGAACCCTCCGTGCAAGTGTATGTGCTGGGCGAAAGCAACGACGTGACCCTGTATCGTTCCCTGCTGCAGGCCGGGGTGCGCGATTACCGCTACAAGCCCTTAACGGTAGACGCCTTGCGCAGCTGGCTGGGCGACCAGGACGGCAGTCTGGTGCGCAAGGCGCGCAGCGGCAAAATCATTGCCGTTACCGGCACGCGCGGCGGCGTCGGGGTGACCTCGGTGGCGGCCTTCCTGGCCAGCCAGCTTACCGCCGGCAAAGGCATGCGCCGCGTGGCCTACCTGGATATGGATTTTTATGGCGGCACGGGTTCTACCCTGCTTGGCATGCCGGCCAACCATGCCTTGCCGGAAGTTTTGCAGAATATCGAACGCATAGACCCGCAGTTTCTGGAACGCACCCTAAGCAGCAAAGACGGCCGTCTGTTTGTGCTGGCCGCCAACCAGAATTATTCCGACGCCTTCGCTATGGAAAGCGGCATGATGGGGCGTTTGCTGGGCGTGTTGTCGCAGCATTTCCATTACGTGGTGGTCGACCTGCACAACCCCGGCGGCACCTTGGCGAGTGAAGTGTTCTCGCATGCCGATATGGCATGCTTGCTGTCTGACCGTTCCGTGCATTCGGCCCGCGCGCTGACGCGCCTGATGCCGCACATAGAAGCGCGCCAGAATCCGCCCGCCTTGCACGTGCTGGTCAATGCGCCGCGCGCGCCCGCGAAGGGGCAGGTAAACATCAAGGAATTCGCGCAAGCCATATCGCGCCCGGTGGCGCTAGACATACCCTACGATGGCAAGCTGCCCGGCCTGGCCGAAGACCTGGGCGAGCCCTTGGCCGCGGGCAGCGAACTGGCCAAGGCTGTCGATAAGCTGACGCGCATGCTGACCGGCGAACATGCCCAAGGCGGGGCGGCGGCCAAAATGGCGCGCTGGTTCCGCAAGAGCGCGTGATGTTCGGGCGCAAAATCCATCAACCGCCAAGCGTCTCGCAAGCGGGGGTGGGCGCCCCTGACGGGGCGAGTGCGTCTGTTGCGGTTAACGTGTCCCATGTTGCGCTGGCGCCGACACCCATGCCGCTTGTCATGCCGGAGCCGCCCAGCCTGGCGAACGGGCCTGCCAAGGCGCCCAAAACCCTGATCCGCTCCGATCACTACGTGTCGGCGCGCCAGTTTGTGTTTGCCACCATCAATGTGTCGGCGGCGCTGACGCGCACGCGCGAGCAGGTGCGCGGCGACATCGAACGCCTGATTTCCGAATTGGCCCAGCGCGACCGCCTGCCCATTACCCAGCATGAACTGGCGCAAATGACGGGCGAGATCCTGAACGATATGTTCGGGGTGGGGCCGATAGAACCCTTGCTGCAAGACGAAACCGTTAGCGACATTATGGTCAATGGGCCCGACCAGGTTTTTGTAGAGCGCCTGGGCCGGCTGGAACTAACCCCGCTAAAGTTTCGCGATAATGCCCACCTGACCAACGTGGTGCAACGCATTGCCGCGTCGATAGGGCGGCGCGTGGATGAAAGCAGCCCCATGGTGGATGCTCGGCTGGCCGATGGCAGCCGGGTCAATGTGGTCATGCCGCCGCTGGCGCTGGACGGCGTGATGCTGTCCATACGCAAATTTTCGCGCCGCAAGCTTAGCCTGCCGCGCTTGGCCAGCCAGGGCAGCATGTCGCAAGGCATGGCCAGAACGTTGCAAATTGCCGCCGCCTGCCGCTTGAATATTGTGATTTCCGGCGGTACGGGGTCGGGCAAGACCACGCTGCTGAATGCCTTGTCGCACTATATCGATGCATCCGAACGTATCGTCACCATAGAAGACGCGGCCGAATTGCAATTGCAGCAGCCGCACGTCGTGCGCATGGAAACCCGCCCGCCCAATATCGAGGGCCTGAATGCCGTGTCGCAGGGCGACCTGGTGCGCAACGCGCTGCGTATGCGGCCCGACCGCATTATTTTGGGTGAAACCCGCGGCGCCGAAGCCTTTGACGTATTACAAGCCATGAATACCGGGCACGATGGTTCCATGACCACGCTGCACGCCAACTCCCCGCGCGATGCCGTGGTGCGCCTGGAAAGCATGGTGATGATGGCCAACGGCAACTTGCCGCTGTATTCCATACGTCGGCAAATTGCCAGCGCGGTGCACATGATCGTGCAGGTGGAACGCATGCGCGACGGCACGCGCCGCATTACCAGCATTGTGGAAATCATGGGCATGGAAGGCGACGTCATCATTACCCAGGACTTGTTCCGCTTTAATTTTGACGTGGCCTCGTATGGGTCCAACGTGCAGGGGTCGTTTGACGGCACCGGACTGCGCCCGGTATTTGCCGAACGCGCGCGCTACTACGGCCTGGAAAGCCAGCTTGTGGAGGCGACCCGAACATGACTGTCGCCGACCTGGTTACCGTGTTTGTTTTTTTGGCTTTGCTGCTGCTGGGCCTATTCGCGATGACCCTGCAAAGCGCCATGCGCCAGCGCCCCACCGGGCGGGCGCGCAGCCGCCTGGAAAACGTGGGCCAACTGGCCGGTAACTCTTTGCACCACGACGCGCTGGAAGACTTGTCACGGGCCGAGCGCGATGCGCGGCGCCGGCAGCGGCGCCAGGCCCTGGGCTGGCTGGGGCAATACCTTGCCCGTGTGGAAACCGTCAGCGGGCGCCGGGGCGTGTATGTGCTTTTTATTACCGTGCTGGTGTTGCTGGTACTGGCGGCTTTGGGTGCTTGGCTGTTCTTGCCTATGCCCTGGTGGAGCAAAGCGCTGGTGGCGCTGGCGGTGCCGGCCTGTGGCGCGCTAAGCATTTACCGCCGCCTGAACAACAAATTCCGCCTGGCGTTTCTGGACCAATTGCCCGATATCCTGGACATGATCATACGCGCCACTCAGGCGGGCGTGCCAATTACGCAGTCGGTGCGCAACGTAGGGCAGGAGTTCGGTTGGCCGGCCGGCCCTGAATTCAAGCGCATAGGCGACAGCCTTTACCTGGGCAACGACATGGGCGTGGTGTTTGAGCAGGCCGAGCAACGCCTGCAACTGCCCGATTTTTCTTTTTTGTCGGTCTGTTTGCTGCTGCAGCGCGAAACCGGCGGTTCTTTAAGCGAAACCCTGGCCAACCTGGCCGAAGTGGTCAGGTCGCGGCGCGATTTGCGCCTTAAAACCAAGGCATTGACAGCGGAAGGGCGGTTGGCGGGCGGGATTATCTCGGTCATTCCCCTACTGATTATGGTGATGATGTGGTTTCTGAACCCCGGGTATATTTCGGTGTTTTTTAATACCGAAACGGGCAACACGTTGCTGATGGTGGCCGTTGGCATGCTGGTGGCCGGCACGCTGTTGATACGAAAAATTGCAAAGATGGAGACGTGATATGGCCTTGTCATCTGTCGACTGGCTGATACTGGCGGTTCTGTTGCTAACCATACTGGGCGGTGGCATGTATTTAAATGCACGCGACAGCGTGCGCGCCCGGCTTAGCCAGCGCTTACACCATACGCTGCGTGCGCGCCCCAGTCCGGGGGAAGACGATGGCAGGCGGGCCAGGTTTTGGGGTGCGCTGGGGCTGGGCTTTCAGGCCATGGGCAAGGCCTTGCCTTTATTTGACGCGGCGCAGCGCGGCGAAATGGGCCGTAAGCTGGTGTCGGCGGGCTATCGACAGGCCGGGGCGCTGCCGCTGCTAATGGGAGTGGCGGCGTGTTGCGCCATGTCGCTTGCCGCGTTGGTGGTGCTGTGGGGCTGGCCCATGCTGGCCGACCAGGGGTTGGTGATACGGCCGCTTAGCGTGCTGGTTGGTATTTATATAGGCCTGATGCTGCCTCGCATTGTGCTGGATCGCCTGGTTGTGCGCCGCCAGCGCGCCATACAACGTCATTTCCCCGATGCTTTGGATTTGCTGGTGGTGTGCACCAATGCCGGGCTGGGCCTGAATGCCGCCTTGCAGCGCGTGGCTGAAGAACTGGCCTTTTTGGCCCCCGAACTGGCCGACGAACTGGAATTGACGTCAGGGCAGTTGATGCTAAGCGGCGACATGGCCCACGTGCTGCACGAACTCGCCGACCGCATAGGCCTGGCGTCGATACGCAGCCTGGTGTCTACCCTGATACAGTCGCGCCAATTTGGAACGCCCATAGGCCAGGCGCTGCGCGTGCTGTCGCGCGGCGAACGCACGGCGCGCCTGATGCGCACCGAAGAAGCCGCCGCCAAACTCGCTGTAAAAATTACCCTGCCCATGATGCTGTTTATTCTGCCCACGGTATTGATAGTGGGGGGCGGGCCGGCAGTCTTGCAATTAATGAAAATGTTCGCACAACAATAAGGACATCCGTATGAAAGCCCTAGCAGCGGTAGCGTGTTGTGTGATGTTGGCGGCTTGCGCCCCCATGCGCGAAACCAAGGTCCAGCCTTTAACCACGGCCATGGACGAAGCCGCCATGCAGGCCGGCGAATTGCGCATTGCATCCAGCGCCCTGGCCAGCGGCGACCTTGACGTAGCCTCGTCCTTATATAGCCGTATCACCGCCGCCCGGCCCGAAATAGTAGCGGGCTGGCTGGGCCTGGGCGACACCATGTATTTGGCGGGCGACATGACCCAGGCCCGCGAGGCCTACGAGGCCGCGCTCCAACGCGACCCGGCCCAGTTTAGCGCCCTGCTGGGCCTGGCGCGCATGGACGTGCGCCAGCGTCATTTTTCCCAGGCCATAGAACGCTATAACGCCATACTGGCGCAACGCCCCGACCACCCGCTGGCGCTGGCCGGCCTGGGTGTGGTGTACGACTTGTCGGATAATGCGGAACAAGCCCAGGCCACTTACCGGCGTGGCCTGAGCGCCCACCCCGACGACCCGGCGCTGCGCAGCAACCTGGGCTTGTCGCTGTCCTTGAATGGCAAGCCCCGCGAGGCCGTGAATATATTGCTGGACGTCATGGGCGTGCCCACCGCCTTGCCGCAAGGCCGGCAAAACCTGGCCCTGGCCTACGCGATGATGGGGCGCGACGACGCGGCTGAAAGCATATTAATAGGGGACATGCCGCGTGCCAATGTGCAAGACAACCTGGCGTTTTACCGCGAAGTGCGCCGACGCATGTCGGGCGGGAAGCCGCAGCCATGAATACCATTCTTCGTCTTGCCGGCCACCTGAACGCGCGCCGCCAGGCGCGTGCGGTGGCTTGGGCGCGTAGCAGGCGTGTGCTGGCCAGGGGAGTGACCGCCCTGGAATTCGCCCTCGTCATGCCGCTGCTGTTCGGCTTGATCTTCGTGTCCATCGAGGTCACTTTCATCCTGTTTTCGGACGCCAGCCTCGAATCCGCGGCCAACAAGGTAACGCGTGTCGGGAGAATAGGCATCAAGGACGCCTCGGGCAACTTGACCCGGCCTTCTTGTGAAGACCTGAAGGGCCTGCTGGTTGCCAATCTGCCGGGCTGGGTGCACAGCGACGACCTCAGCTTCAACGTAACGGTCTACCACGCGGGCGATACCCCGCCTTCCACGAACAGCCAGTGCGGCAGCGGGAGCGGCACCGGCGCCCTTGGAGACATGGCGATCTACACCTTCGGCACGGCCCGGCCCGGCCTCACCGGTTTCATCACTTGGCTGACCGGTGGCGGCAGCATCTGGCGCACTGAGCGCTCACTGCTGGTTCAGAACGAACTATGACTACGATAGCCACCTTTTCCTCTGCCCGGGCCGGCGCTCGGCGACGCCGGGCCCGACGCGGTGTTGCGGCGCTAGAGGCCGTTTTCGTGCTGCCTTTGATGGTGTTCATCATCGTGGGTGGGATAGAACTGTACTTGTACGCGCGCGGCATCGCCATCATGGATCGCGTGGCCTTTACCCTGGCCAACAGTATCTCTTTACAGACCAGCCTGATCGACGATGCGTCCTGCTCGTCTCCCAACCGCCTCTGCACCTATGGGGCGATTATGCCCACCCTGCTGACGCCGTTGGCCGCGAAGAATGCGTCGGCCATTATCAGCGTGTATGCGACCAATGAACCGTCCGGGGGCAGCGGGCCAAGCGCGTGGACATCTATTTCATCGCCCAACCACGGATGGACCGAGACGGTCTACCAGGGCGCCGATGCCGGGACACCAGCCAGCCGCGTCTCGGCCGCCAGCCTACCCCCCGCCATCATTAGTAACAACCTCCGAACAGCCGACACCGTCATCGTCGCCGAACTCTTCTATACGTACACGCCGTTCGCCGTCAGTAGCTCACTCTTTAATGTGTTCTTGAATACGCAGCAATACAGCCGCGCCCTGATCCGCCCCCGCTATGCCGATCTATGCACGCTGAGCGACCCAAGCAATCCCGCTCCGGTCAACTCGGTGTGCGGAAGCTGACTCCCGGAGCCACGCCATGAGCCCAATCCAGTCTCTGACTTGCTTTGCCCGGCGCCTGCAACACGAGCAGCGTGGCGCCGTTGCGCTGACCTTTCTGCTGACTTCCGGGCTCATGGTCATGGGCACGCTCGGCGCATTCGACCTGGCGCGTTACAACATTGCCCAAAGCCGCCTGCAATACGCGGTCGATGCCTCCGCCATTTCCGCTGGGCAGGCACTGGGCGCCTGGGACCCGGCCGTACCCAGCGACAAAGTCGCCTGGGAAAACTATGCCGGCGCTTTCTTTACCGCCAACATGCCGGATAGCTATCTGGGCAGCGACATCACGACAGACACGATCAAGGCCGGCATCCAATATTGCACGGCGGATGCGTCCGGCGCCATGAGCTGCCCGTCAGCGGCCGCAGCCGGTACGCCCATGTCGGCCCAATACGTCAACATCGACGCACGCGGTATATTGCCCCTGATGAGCGTGGGTTTTCTTAAGCTCACGTCGATGCCGTTAGCGGCGGATAACCAGGTGATCCGTCGGCTGAAGAACCATACCGAAATCGTGCTGGCGCTGGAAGATTCTAAATATACCGGCGGCGGTCACACCAATATCCAGGATGCGGCTAAGGATTTAGTCGCCGCCGCCCTGGGCGCCATGGATGTGGAGACCGCGTCTGCTCAAGGCATCCGTGTCGGCGTGGTGCCGTTCAGCGCCATGGTGCGCATGAACCCGGACAACGCAAGCCCACACACGCCCAATGCGAAGAATTGGGTCAAGACAGTGGCGACCGAGCTGGGGGTGAACGCCTATGTGCAAGGAGGCAACTGGCTGGGCTGCATTTCCGAGCCGTATCCGCCCATCAAAGGCTACTACTGGGGGAATGGCGGCAACCTGCCACTGCCCGCCGCCAAGCGCATCCCGCCAGACCATAACGACGCCGCCGACCTCAACAGCTTCCAGCCGGTGTTCATGCCGATTCCCGCCACATCCAAAGGAAGCAAAAGTAATTTAGGCGATTTCGTTGGCAGCTCCGATATCACCGTCACACAGTTGGACAGTAACAACAACCGAACGTCAACGACGATCACTATCAAGAAAAAAGATAAAGAAGACAAGGTATTCCCCAGGGCACCGCAAGCAGGTCTGCCTGTGTCCAGCAATGACCCTAATAATCGTTTCATCGGGATGGACGCTTCCTCCAATTGGGGCAACGTGAGAT
>DATJBV010000007.1:0-4605 GCA_035515055.1 Candidimonas sp. | reverse complement strand
GCGGTTGTCCGCAACGCTGCGGGCTTGTTCAGGCCATTCTTTTTTGTTTTTCTCAGTTTTGGCGATTTACATGCACATTGATCCTGCCGACTACGTTCGCAATACGATTCGTAGCGTTCCCGATTGGCCCAAGCCAGGTGTTACTTTTCGCGATATTACCCCGGTCTTGCAAGACCCTCGGTCGTTTCGCGTACTGATCGATTTGTTCGTGTATCGGTACATGCGGCAGCGGTTGGACTTGGTGGCCGGCGTAGACGCCCGCGGTTTTATCCTGGGTTCGGTGCTGGCATATGAATTGAACCTGGGCTTCGTGCCTGTGCGCAAGAAGGGCAAATTGCCTTTTCGTACGGTGGCCGAAGAGTATTCCCTGGAGTACGGCAATGCCACGGTTGAAATGCATACCGATTCGGTGCGGCCGGGCCAGCGGGTATTGCTGATCGACGATTTGATCGCTACGGGCGGCACCATGCTCGCAGCATCGAAGCTGTTGCAGCGCCTGGGGGCGAACGTGATCGAGGCTGCAGCCATTATCGATTTGCCCGATCTGGGCGGTTCGCAAGCCCTGAAAGACACAGGTCTGGATATCTATACGGTGTGCAGCTTCAACAGCGACGCACCTTAATACAGTCTGGCAAGCAGGCGCCGGGTTAGCGCCGCAAGCGCATAATTCGGCGCCTGCGGCGTTTTTATTGCTTAAACCAGTACGCGCTCAATGCCGCCGGCATTGGCGTCGCGTACATAATCCTGCATCCAGTCCGCACCCAAGATATGGCGGGCCATTTCCACGACGATGTAGTCCGCGTCCATACCCGTGTCGCCTTCGTAGCGCGACAACCCTTGCAGGCAGGACGGGCACGATGTCAGAATTTTGACCTCTCCGTCAAAGCCGTCAGCACGGATTTCAGCGGTATTCTTGGCCAGTTCTTCTTCCTTGCGGAAGCGTATCTGGGTGGAAATATCTGGGCGCGATACGGCCAGCGTGCCTGATTCCCCGCAGCACTTGTCCGTTTTGATGGCGGTGTCGCCTACCAGGGCCTTGACCGTTTTCATGGGCTCTTGCAGCTTCATGGGCGTATGGCAAGGGTCGTGATACATGTAGCGCACGCCTTGCACACCATTCATCTCGATACCCTTCTCAAGCAAGTACTCGTGAATGTCGATGAGGCGGCAGCCGGGGAAGATTTTTTCAAACTCATACCCAGCCAACTGGTCGTAGCAAGTACCGCAACTGACCACCACTGTCTTGATGTCCAGATAGTTCAGCGTGGTCGCCATGCGATGGAACAGCACCCGGTTGTCGGTGATGATCTTTTCGGCCTTGTCGGTCATGCCGTTGGCGCGTTGCGGGTAGCCGCAGCACAGGTAGCCTGGCGGCAAGACGGTTTGCACGCCGGCATGCCATAGCATGGCCTGGGTTGCCAGACCAACCTGCGAAAACAGGCGTTCCGAACCGCAGCCCGGGAAGTAGAACACTGCCTCGGTTTCGGGCGAGGTGGCGGCCGGATTGCGGATGATCGGCACGTAGTCGGCGTCTTCGATATCCAGCAGCTTGCGTGCGGTTTGCTTGGGAAGGCCGCCAGGCATTTTCTTGTTGATGAAGTGAATGACCTGTTCGCGTATGGGCGCCTTGCCTACTGTGGCGGGCGGTGCGGCGACCTGCTTCTTGGCGGGAGCAGCCAAGAGGTCGTGTGCAAAACGTTGGGCCTTGTAGCCGATGTCTATCATGGCCGTGCGTGTTGCCTTGATGACGCGCGGGTCCTTGGCGTTCAAAAAGAACATGGCGGCCGTGGTGCCGGGATTGAACGATTTCTTGCCCATACCGCGCAGCAGGGCGCGCATTTCCATGGACACATCGCCAAAGTCGATATCCACCGGACAGGGGTTGTAGCACTTGTGGCAGACGGTGCAGTGGTCGGCAACGTCTTCGAACTCTTCCCAATGCTTCAGGCTGACGCCGCGCCGGGTTTGCTCTTCGTACAGGAAGGCTTCGATCAGCAGCGAGGTGGCCAGGATCTTGTTGCGGGGCGAATACAGCAGGTTGGCGCGCGGCACGTGGGTGGCGCACACCGGCTTGCACTTGCCGCAACGCAAGCAATCCTTGATGGCATTGGAAATCGAACCGATTTCGCTGCGTTGCATGATCAGCGATTCGTGGCCCAGCAAGTTGAAGCTGGGTGTCCAGGCGTTGCGCAGGTCGGCGCCGGGCATCAGCTTGCCCTTGTTGAAGCGGCCTTCGGGATCGATGCGCTGCTTGTAGTCCTGGAACGGTTGCAATTCTTCCTGGGTCAGGTATTCGTATTTGGTCAGGCCGATGCCGTGCTCGCCTGAAATCACGCCGTCCAGATCGCGGGCGATCTGCATGATGCGCGCAACGGCTTCGTTGGCTTCGCGCAGCATTTCATAGTCGTCGGAGTTGACAGGGATATTGGTGTGAACGTTGCCATCGCCCGCGTGCATGTGCAGGGCAACGAACACGCGGCCTTTCAGGACGCGGTCGTGAACTGCCTGGATTTCGGCCAGTACTGCGGCACAGTCGGCGCCTGCGAAGTAGCGCTCCATCAGGGCGCGTACTTCGGTTTTCCAGGAGATACGTATGGTGTGATCCTGAACCACGTCGAACACTAGGGCATCGGCTTGCGTGAGCAAGCGTTCCGACAAGGCCGGGGCGAGTTCGCCCATCCCCAGGCTGCTGAAAACACCTATGTTTTGCGCCAATGGGGCGTCAAGGTTTTCCAGAACCCATGTCCAGCGCTGGCGTACTGCCTGCAAGGTTTGCACGGCATCTTGCCTGCGGCTGGCCAGCACTTCCTCGCGGGTATGCTCGGCGTCGTCGTGGTCTTGCATCTTGCCGATAGGCAGGTCGCCTGTCAGGAAGTCTTCCAGGGCGTCGAGCAGGCGCAGTTTGTTGCGCGTAGACAGTTCGATATTGATGCGTTCTATGGCGTCGGTGTATTCGCCCATGCGGTTCAAGGGGATGACAACGTCTTCGTTGATCTTGAACGCGTTGGTGTGGCGGGCGATGGCGGCAGTGCGCGCGCGATCCAGCCAGAATTTTTTACGTGCTTCGGCGCTGACCGCGACAAAGCCTTCGCCATGGCGGGTGTTGGCGATGCGAACGACTTCGCTGGCCGCTATGGCCACCGCGTCGGCATCGTCGCCGACGATATCGCCGATGAGAACCATTTTCGGCAGGCTACCGCGCTTGCTTTTGGTGGCGTAGCCGACGGCGCGAAGATAGCGTTCGTCAAGGTGTTCAAGGCCGGCAAGCATCGCGCCGCGCTCGCGGCCAGGGCCATCGAGGTAGTCTTTGACTTCGACAATGGACGGCACGGCGTCGCGCGCTTGTCCGAAGAATTCCATACAGACGGTGCGTGTATGTGCCGGCATGCGGTGCAGTATCCAGCGCGCCGAGGTGATAAGGCCGTCGCAGCCTTCTTTTTGCACGCCAGGCAAGCCAGCCAGGAATTTGTCGGTAACGTCTTTGCCTAGGCCAGCCTTGCGAAAGCGCGAGCCGTCGATGACAAGGATTTCGCTGCGCAGAGGCAGGGCGCCTGGCAGCGCTTTGCCGTCAGACCATTGCAGTTCGAAGCGGGCTTGTTCGGCGTCGTGGATCTTGCCCAGGTTGTGGTCCAGGCGGGTAACGTCCAGCCAGTTACCTTCTGGATCGACCATGCGCCAGCCGGCCAGGTTGTCCAGCGCAGTACCCCATAGCACCGCCTTTTTGCCGCCGGCGTTCATGGCGACGTTGCCGCCCGCACAGGATGCGTCGGCCGAGGTAGGGTCTACCGCGAACACGTAGCCGGCAGCCTCGGCGGCTTCGGCAATGCGGCGGGTTACAACACCGGCGCCAGTGTGGATGGTGCGCACCGGTCCGTCGACGCCAGGCAATTGCTGGACTTCGACAGCGCCCAGCGTGTCGAGTTTTTCAGTATTGATGACGGCAGAGCGCCAGGTCAGGGGGATAGCGCCGCCGGTATAGCCGGTGCCGCCGCCGCGCGGAATAATGGTGAGCCCAAGCTCGATACAGGCGCGCACCAGCGCTGCCATTTCGCTTTCAGTATCGGGTGTGAGCACCACAAAGGGGTATTCGACACGCCAGTCGGTGGCGTCGGTGACGTGCGAGACACGCGACAGGCCGTCGAACTTGATGTTGTCTTTGGCGGTAATACGCGAAAGCGTACGTATTGCTTTCTTGCGCAGTTCGCGGGTTACCGTGAATTCGTTTTCGAAGTCGGCAACGGCGCCGCGTGCGGCGGAAAGCAGGCGCGCCACTTTGCTGTCACGCGTGACTACGCTGCTGTCGCGCCGGTTGTCGATTTCGCCCAGCCGGTGGTTAAGCGCCTGGATGAGCTGATGCTGGCGTTTGGGGTTGTCGAGCAGGTCGTCGATCAGGTAGGGGTTGCGCCGCACCACCCAGATGTCGCCCAGTACTTCGAACAGCATGCGCGCGGACCGGCCGGTACGGCGTTCGTCGCGCAATTCGCCGAGCATTTGCCACGCTTCTTCTCCTAACAGGCGCAAAACGATTTCGCGGTCGGAGTAGGACGTGTAGTTGTAGGGAATTTCACGCAAACGTGGCGTGGCGGCAAGGGGGGCCTTGGCCGC
>DATJBV010000006.1:0-37869 GCA_035515055.1 Candidimonas sp. | reverse complement strand
CGCTGCGCAAACTCTGATGGTTCGGGCGGCAGGGTGGCTGGTGGCGGGCCGGGCGACAGTTGCGGGCGCGCCGTGTGGCGGGCTGAGATTGAGGATGCAAGGCCGCGACTGTTCGAGCGACGCGTTTTCGGACAGCTGGGGGCTGTCCGATGTCGCAAGTTTCGCGGCCGCCTCAAGCTCAGTTCGACGCGCGGGAAGTCAAGGCGACGCCTTGACCGCGGACGCCTGAGTCCGGGCCGCCACCAGTCACCCTGCCGCCATACAAGATGGCCTCTGGCCAAGGATTAGCGCCGCCGGGATCAGCGCCGCCGCAACAGCTGATTCATCGCCGCAATGTCGGCCGCGGTCAGGATGCCGCTGCCCGCTTTCAACCGCAGGCTGTTCATCAGCGTATCGTAGCGGGCTCGTGACAGCGCGCGCTGCGTGGCATACAACTGTTGCTGCGCGTCGAGTACGTCAATGTTGATGCGTACGCCCACCTCGTAGCCCGTTTGATTGGCCTTCAGCGACGCCAGGCTGGATTTCTCGGCGGCCTGCAGCGCGTTGATCTGGGCCAGGCCCGACGTTACGCCAGAATAGTATTGCTGGGTCAGCTGCACGGCGCGGCGCTTGGCGTCTTCCAGTTGGTGGCGCGCTTGCTGCAGCCGCGAGGTTTGTTCGCGCACGACGGACGATAGCTCGCCGCCGGTGAATATGGGAATGGACAGGTGCAGGCCCACGGTACTGTCGAGCGACCTGGGACCGCCGCCCGTGTTGTATAAGCCGCGATCGGAGGCGCTGCCGGTCTGGCCTTGCAGGTATAGGGTCGGGTAGTGTTCGCTTTTGGCGATGTCGATTTGCTTTTCGATCACGCGCGCCGCAAGCGTGGCCTGCGCCACCGCAAAATTGGCCGTGGCCGATTGGGCCGTCCAGTCGCCCAGGCGGTTGGGGCTGGGGCCAGGCAGTACCGTATCGGGCGCAAGTTCGGCCAGCGCGCCGGGGCGTTCGTTGATAAGCTGCGCAAGCACGTCCACGCTGACGTCATAGGCATTGATGGCCCGCAGTTCGTCGGCGTTGAGCAAATCTAGCCGCGCCTGGGCTTCGTACGTGTCGGCAATGGTGGTGCTGCCCAGTTCGAAGCCTTGCTGGGCCGCGCGCAGTTGCGTCTGTACGGCATCTTTTTCGGCTCGCAGGGCGCGCAGGGTGTCTTGTGCCGCCAGCACATCGAAATACGATTGCGCCACGCGCAACGCCAAGTCTTGGTACGCGCTTGCCTGCGCGACATCGGCTAATGCCGCAATATATTCGGTGCGCTTATAGTTGCCCCATGCGCTTGCATCGACCACCGGTTGTATCAGCGTCAATGCCCAAAGGGCGCGTCGTTGGCTGGCGCTATCGCCCAGGGTACGCAGGCGTCGGCTATTCTCTACTTCGGCGACGGCGTCGGCCGTGATGAAAGGCAGGAGCCTGGCGCGCGCTTGAGGAATCTTTTCCTGTTCGGCGTCGCGGCTGGCGCGATTGGCGGCATAGACGGGGTCGCGTTGCAGCGCCAGTTCCCAGATCTGCAAGAGGTCTTGCGCCTTGGCAGGCATGAGCCCGAAGAGAGCCAGCGCCAGGCACAGGCATGCGTACCGGGGCGCCTTGCGCATATGTTTAGAACTTGAATTGCGACACTGTGGCGCCGCGCAGCGGCTTGATGACCGTGTCGAACAGCATGGTGGTCTCGAAGCTGGCCGCGCTGCTGCGGGTGATGCGGCATGCCGTCATGACGGGGTGTTGACCCACGACGACGACCATGCGCCCGCCTACGCGCAATTGATACTTGAAGGCGTCGGGCACGACCGGAACCGAACCAGTGAGAAGGATTGCATCGTATTCGGTGGTTCCCCAGCCTGTGTGGGCGTCGCCGACTTCGACCTTGACGTTGCCGACATGGTTGCGTTGCAGGTTTTGCACGGCAAAGGCGGCCAGGCGGCTGTCGACTTCGATGCTGGTGATTTGTTGAGCCAATGCGCCAAGCAAGGCTGCCTGATAGCCTGAACCGGTGCCGATTTCCAGTACGCAGTCAGTAGGCTTGAGTTGCAGTTCTTGCGCCAGACGCGCCTCGACCTTGGGCGTGAGCATGGTTTCGCGCGTGTCGATGGCGTTGATGATCAACGGTATTTCGACGTCGGAGAAAGCCATTGCCTGGTACTGCGCAGGAACGTAGCGTTCGCGCTGAACGGTGGCAAGGGCCCGCAGCACGCGGTCGTCGAGGACTTCCCAGGTACGGATTTGCTGCTCGATCATGTTGAATCGAGCCTGTTCAATTTCTGGGAGGGCAGTCGCGTTCATAGGTCTACAAAGGTAAGAAAAAGTTGCCGCAGGCGGGTAAGAGCATAGCTACTATAGCTTATTTGCCTGTGGCTTTGGCCACCAGGCATGGAAATGCTGGACAGGTCCATGGCCCTCGCCCACGCTCAGTTCGTCGGAGCGTGCGATCGCCGCCACCAGGTAGGCCTTGGCCCGATGCGCGGCTTGCGGAGCATCGTTCAGGCGCGGCAGCAAGGCGGCCAGCGCAGCCGACAGCGTGCAGCCGGTGCCATGTGTGTTGCGCGTGGCAATCCGCCGGCCAGGTAGTTCGATCATGCGGTCGCCATCGTGCAGGATGTCGATCGTGTCGTCGCCGGGCAGGTGCCCGCCTTTGAGGAATATCCAGCGTTCGCCGGTGTCGGACATGAGGCGGCGCAGTTTCTCGGCCACACGCCGCATTTCCCTGACCGTTTCGACGGCGCTGCCGCCCAGCAATACGCCGGCCTCGGGCAAATTGGGCGTAAGCATGGTGGCCAGCGGCATCAGGCTGTCGCGCAGCTCGTGCACAGCGCTGCGCTCCAGTAGGAGGTCTCCGCTTTTGGATACCATGACGGGGTCGAGGACCAGGTGGGGGGGCTTCCAGTACGCCAGACGTTCCGCCACCACGCGGGTGACGGCCTTATTGCCCAACATGCCGATCTTCACCGCGTCGACCCGAATATCGTCGAACAAGGTATCGATCTGCGCACCGACGAAGTCGGGCGGAACGGGCGAGATGCCGGTGACGGCTTGCGTGTTCTGCGCCGTCAGGGCGGCGACCACGCCCATGCCGTACGCGCCCAGGGCGCTCATGGTCTTGATGTCGGCCAGAATGCCGGCTCCGCCCGAGGGATCGATGCCCGCAATGGTGAGTGTGTTGGGTATCATGGCGGCGCTCATGAGGCGGACTGGATCAGGCCTTCGGTAGGCGAGCTGGGGTCCGCACTGTAGAATTTGCGCGGCACGCGTCCGGCAAGAAAGGCTTCGCGGCCGGCTTGCACCGCTTTCTTCATGGCGCTGGCCATTAGCACTGGGTTCTTGGCTCCGGCAATGGCGGTGTTCATGAGAACGGCGTCGCAGCCCAGCTCCATCGCGACCGCGGCATCCGACGCCGTTCCGACGCCGGCGTCGACCAGCACGGGCACCGAGGCCTGGTCGATGATAAGGCGCAGGTTCCAGGGATTAAGAATGCCCATGCCCGAACCGATGAGCGAGGCCAACGGCATGACGGCTATGCAGCCCAAGTCTTCGAGCATGCGGCATTGGATGGGGTCGTCCGTGCAGTACACCATGACCTTGAAGCCCTCTTTCACGAGCGTCTTGGCGGCATCAAGCGTGGCGGGCATGTTGGGGAAAAGGTTGTCTTTGTCGCCCAGCACTTCAAGCTTGACGAGATCGTGGCCGTCAAGCAGCTCGCGCGCCAGGCGCAGCGTGCGTACGGCATCTTCGGCGGTATAGCAGCCGGCGGTATTGGGCAAGATGGTGAAGCGCGACGGCGGCAGGAAATCGAGCAGATTCGGTTCGCCGGCGTTCTGGCCAATATTGGTGCGGCGGATGGCCACAGTGACGATTTCGGCCCCACTGGTCTCGATGGCCTGGCGAGTTTGTTCGAAGTCTTTGTATTTGCCCGTGCCGACCAGCAGGCGCGATGAATAAGAGCGGCCTGCCAGGGTGAAAGTGTCTTGGTTCATGATGAGTTTTAAGCGTTTTGCCTGCGTGGAATGCGTCAAGCGATAATACCACCGGGGCCGAGGTTAGCGGGCCTTGTCCAGGTAGCGGCATAGCGCTTCCGTGGCGTCGATCAGGCGCGGGCCGGGGCGAAACAAGGCGTCGGGGTCTATGCCGTAAATATGGCCGCTTTCAGCCGCGCCAAGATGCAGCCGCAGCCATCGTGAGCGTGTCTGGTCCAAGCGGGCGCCGTCGCCTTCGGGGGCGATCACGACATCGGGATTGCGCACGAGTACGCTTTCCGCGCTGATTTGTGGCGCAGCAACATGCGATTCAGCATAAATGTTGACCCCGCCGCAACTATGCAGTGCATCGTTGAGCAATGGATCCGCCCCTATGGTGTAGAGCGGCGCATTGCCGATCTCAATGAATACGGATACTGGCGGAAGGCTTGAATAGCGCTCTCGCAATGTCTGGATGCGTTTGTTTAACGCCTGGGCCGCCGGATCGGCGGTCTGCGAGGTGCCGAACAGCTTGCCGAAGCGGGCGATTTGCGCCGGAACGTCGGCCAGCGTGCGCGGTTCGGAATAGATAATGGGAACGTTCAAAGCAGACAGCGTGGGTGCAAGCGTATGCGCCGCCGCGGACGGCAGCCAGGCGAGCACCACATCGGGTTGCGCCGCCAGCACTCTTTCAACGCTGATATTCAGCCCGTCGCCGATGCGGACAATGGACCGCGCGGCTTCCGGATAGTCGCTGGCGCTGACGGTAGCCACGATCCGGTCGCCAGCGCCAGCGGCGAAGACCAGCTCGGTGATATGCGGCGCGAGGGTAATGGCGCGCATGGCGGGCGGGCCGCCGGCCGCCGCGGCGACAGAGGTGATGGCAAGCGCGCCAAGAGCCGCGACCAGCCGGACACGCAGGTCGCGCATCCAACGCGTGCCATGATTGGCGCGCATTGCCTTACATCCGTACCGACAGGTTGACGAACACGTTGGACCCCGGCGTGTTGTAGCCGTAGATATTCGTGTAGCCCTTGTCGAGCACGTTGTCCCAGCGCACTTGCACGCCGACGTTCTTGGTGAAGTCGTAGGCCGCGGTGAGATTCACCAGTCCATAACCGCCCATGGACGTCTTGTTGGCCGCGTCGTTGTAGCGTTGGCTGGTGAATTGATACTCGGCGCCCACCGTCAAGTCCTGGATGCGGTGATCAGCACCCAGGCGAAAGACGCGCTTTGCACGCTGTTGCAGCTGGTTGCCGGTTTCGTCGTCCACCGGATTCATAATGTCGGCGCCGGCGCGTAGCGTGGTGCGTCCAAAGTCCTGTTCGGCCGTGAACGTCAGGCCGCGTATCGTCGCGCGGTTGATGTTCCTCGCGGTGTACGGAGACGTTGGGGTGTCCTGGACATAATTGAGTATCATGTCCTTGATCTGATTTTGGTATGCCGTTAGTCCCAGGCGCGTGGTGTCCGTCGTGTACTTCACGCTGGCTTCGATGTTGCGCGAGGTTTCGGGCTTGAGGTTGGGATTGTTTTGGTAGGCGGGGCCGCCCCACATGCCCGGAGCGCTTCGTTGATACAGAGACGCAAAGCTCGGTGCCTGGAACCCGGTGCTGGCGGCTACGCCCACGCGCCACTTGTCGTCCAGGTCCAGCCCATACGACAGGCCGCCCGTGGTCTCATCGGCAAAACCCGTTATGTTGTCGTTGCGCACGCTGGCCTGTATGTGGTGCCGGTCGAAGTCGCCGCGGTATACAAGGCCAGCCGAATTGGTATCCCTGCGGTTGGCTAGATACGTCGACACGCTGTCCGCACGTTCTTCCAGCCGCTCCAGTATCAGCGACACGCTCTGGTCCTGGGAGAGCTTGATATTGTTCTGCCATGTGTATGACCGCTGCTGACTGCCAATGATGGAGGATCCAAACAGGCCTGTGTCCCACGACACGTCGCGGCTATCGGTGTGCTCTTTCGAATAGCCGAAGCGGAGCACGCTTTGCCAATTGGCGGTTATGTCGTCGGTGCTGGTGATTGAATACGCTTGCTGTCGCGTAATCGAATAAGGCATTTGCGGATTGAAGGATCCGTTGTCGAATTCGCCATTGATGTAGCCGTTGAAGGCGGTCACCCCAATGTGATGGCCAGGCATCCAGCGGTAGCCGAGCGATGCCGACAGGGCATTCTGTTCGTAGCCATCGGTGTCGCGATTGTATTCACCGAAGGGATTCAATGCGTTCGTGGCGCTGAAGCCGCTGCTTTCGGCCATGCTGGCGGACAAGGCATAGTCCCAGCCCGCTTGCGCGCCGGAAACCCCCGCGCTGGACTTGAAGGTGCCATGCGTGCCCAGGCCGATATTGCCCCATGCCGCCAGGGGGCGGTCCTCGCCGCCTTTCTTGGTGATGATGTTGACGACGCCGCCTATCGCGCCGGAGCCGTACAAGCTGCTGGCCGCGCCGCGCACGATTTCTATGCGCTCGATCAGGGCGGGATCGATGGCGTGCCAGTTCGTCACTCCGGAGGTGAGGCTGTTGATCCGGATGCCGTCGACCAGTACGTGCGTATGTTGAGCGGGCGCGCCACGCAGGAACACGCCAGTGATGGTTTGCGGACCGCCGCTGTTATTGATCTGGACGCCTGGCTGCCTGGCCAGGATGTCGGCGACGCTGTTCCGCCCCGCCTTTTGCAGCTCTTTTTTGCCGATGACGGTCACGTCGCCCAGCACGTCTTTTTCAAGCTGAGGCGTGCGGCTGGCCGTCACGACGACATTGTCGAGGGTTGAAACGGAGTTGGTGGTTTGCGCCACGGCGGCAGCCGGAAGAGCGCAGGCGAGCACGGCAAGTGCTAGCCGGGTTGGTGTGAAAGGCATGGTAAACCCTGAAAAACGCGCGTCCCCGCACGTTGTAAGCAATAAAACATTCGTGATGAATGGACTGAGGGTGAGTAAGGCCGGTGTCGGGCTGGCATGCATGGCATGCGTACCGTTGCGGGGGCAGCACAGTTTGCGCGTGTGATTCTTGCCGAAGGCAAGCGCGCATCTGTTTCCCGTTTAACTTTCGCAGAGTGTGGGCGGCATGGCCGCGTTTTACTACTCCGAAGGCACCTTTATCGGCGGTGAATATATCACAGGCCCCCCGTCATACTCCCTTTTAACCCTGTGGGCGCAAGGGCCGCATCGACGGGCGATACAATAGAGGGATACTCGTTCTACAGGTGGCCTTGTGTCCTATCCCAACCTTCCGTACCCCGTCTCGTCCTATACGCGCGGCGCCGAGTTCGCCCGATTGCTTGGCGAGCGTATTCTGATCCTCGACGGCGCCATGGGCACCATGATCCAGCAATACAAGCTGACGGAAACGGATTTCCGCGGTGAGCGCTTCGCCGAGCACGTCAAGGACGTTAAGGGAAACAATGAATTGCTGTCGCTGGTGCGACCGGACATCATCGCCGAGATTCATCGCCAGTACCTTGAAGCTGGGGCCGACGTTATCGAGACCAACACGTTTGGCGCCACCTCCGTCGCACAGGGCGACTACGATCTGCCCGAGCTGGCCTATGAATTGAATGTGGTATCGGCCAGGTTGGCGCGCGAGGCCTGCGATGCCTACAGCACGCCAGACCGCCCCCGTTTTGTTGCGGGCGCTCTGGGGCCACAACCCAAGACCGCATCGATTTCGCCCGATGTGAACGACCCGGCCGCGCGTAATGTCACGTTTGAGCAACTGCGCGTGGCATACACCGAACAGCTCAACGGGCTGCTCGACGGCGGTATCGACATCGTCCTGATCGAAACCATCTTCGATACGCTGAACGCCAAGGCGGCCATTTTCGCCGTGGAAACGGTCTTCGAAGAGCGCGGCATACGGTTGCCCGTCATGGTCTCGGGCACCGTCACCGATGCATCGGGTCGCATTCTTTCTGGACAGACCGTCGAGGCGTTCTGGAATTCGGTGCGCCATGCGCGCCCGATCACGATTGGTCTGAATTGTGCGCTGGGTGCCGCGCTCATGCGGCCTTATGTTGCCGAGCTATCCAAAATTTGCGACACCTACGTCTGTGTCTATCCGAACGCGGGCCTGCCCAATCCCATGGCGGACACCGGTTTCGATGAAACGCCCGCCGATACATCGTCGTTGCTTGAAGAGTTTGCGCGCGCCGGACTGGTGAACATGGCCGGCGGTTGCTGCGGAACCACGCCCGAGCATATCAAGGCCATCGCCGACAAGGTGGCAAGTTTGCCTGTGCGTCAGCCGCCGCAAGTCCCGATCAAAACGCGTCTTTCCGGACTGGAAGCGCTCAATATCGACAATGACACTTTGTTCGTCAACGTGGGCGAACGCACCAACGTGACGGGCAGCAAGATGTTCCTGCGCCTGATACGCGAGGGCAAATACGACGAGGCATTAACGGTGGCGCGCCAACAAGTGGAAAACGGCGCGCAAATCATCGACATCAATATGGATGAAGGCATGCTCGACTCAGCGGCCTGCATGCATCGTTTCTTGAACATGGTGGCGTCCGAACCCGACATTTCGCGCGTACCCATCATGATCGATAGCTCCAAATGGGACGTCATTGAAACCGGCTTGCGCTGCGTACAGGGCAAGGCCGTGGTCAATTCCATCTCCATGAAGGAAGGCGAAGGCCCATTCCTGGAGCATGCACGCTTGTGCCGCAAGTATGGCGCCGCCGCCGTCGTCATGGCGTTCGACGAAGAGGGCCAGGCCGACAACCTGGAAAAGCGCAAGGCTATTTGCCGGCGCGCCTACGATTTGTTGGTGAACGAGGTTGGTTTCCCGCCGGAAGACATCATTTTCGACCCCAACGTTTTTGCGATTGCCACCGGCATCGATGAGCACAATCACTACGCCGTGGACTTCATCGAAGCCACGCGCTGGATCACCCAAAACCTGCCCTATGCGCGGGTGTCGGGGGGTATTTCGAACGTCAGCTTCTCCTTCCGCGGCAACGAAGCCATGCGTGAAGCCATCCATGCGGTGTTCCTGTACTACGCGATCCAGGAAGGCCTGACCATGGGCATAGTGAACGCCGGCCAGCTCGGCGTGTATAGCGACATCGAGCCCGTGCTGCGCGATATGGTCGAAGATGTCGTGCTCGATCGTTCGCCGCCGGTGGCTAAGACCGATCCGGCCGACGAACGCTCGCCCACCGAACGTTTGGTCGAATTGGCCGAGACGGTGAAGGGCGCCGGCGCCAAGAAAGAAGAAGACCTGGCGTGGCGCGAACAGTCGGTCGAAGGCCGTCTGTCGCATGCGTTGGTCCACGGTATAACGGCGTTCATCGTCGAAGACACCGAGGAAGTACGCCAAAAGATCGCCGACGCGGGCGGACGCCCCATCGGCGTCATCGAAGGGCCATTGATGGACGGCATGAACGTTGTCGGCGATCTCTTCGGGGCCGGCAAAATGTTCCTGCCGCAAGTGGTGAAGGCGGCGCGTGTCATGAAGCTCGCGGTGGCCCACTTGGTGCCCTTCATCGAAGAGGAAAAACGCCAAATCCAGGCGGCGGGTGGCGACGTGCGAACCAAAGGCAAGATCGTCATCGCCACGGTCAAGGGCGACGTGCACGACATCGGCAAGAACATCGTGACCGTGGTCTTGCAATGCAATAACTTCGAAGTCGTGAACATGGGCGTCATGGTGCCGTGCTCCAAGATCCTCGACATGGCCAAAGAAGAGAAGGCCGATATGGTGGGCTTGTCGGGCCTGATCACGCCCAGCCTGGAAGAAATGGCCTATGTGGCATCCGAGATGCAGCGCGACGAGTACTTCCGCAGCCGCAAATTGCCGCTATTGGTGGGCGGCGCCACCACCAGCCGCGTGCATACGGCCGTGAAGATCGCGCCGAATTACGAGGGGCCGGTTATCTATGTACCCGATGCGAGCCGGTCGGTGGGCGTTGCGACCCATCTTATGTCCGACGGCGCCGACACCTACCTGGCGGGCATTGCCGAGGAATACGAACGCGTTCGCACACGCCACGCCAACCGCAAGGCCACGCCCATGGTCAGCCTGGCCGACGCGCGCGCCGGCCGGCCGGCGATCGACTGGGCCAACTATACGCCGCCGCGTCCCAAGTTCCTTGGCCGGCGCACGTTCAAAAATTATGATCTGACCGAGATCCTGCAGTTCCTCGATTGGACGCCGTTCTTTCAGACCTGGAGTCTTTTCGGACAATACCCGGCCATACTCGACGACAAGGTCGTTGGGGTGGAAGCGCGCAAGCTCCTGGCCGAAGGCCAGGCCATGATGAAGAAAGTCATCGAGGGGCGCTGGCTCAGCGCCAACGGTGTGATCGCGTTTTACCCGGCGAACACGGTAAACGACGAGGACATCGAGGTTTATCGCGACGAAACGCGTTCCGAGGTCTTGTTCACCTGGCGCAATCTGCGCCAGCAACAAGAAAAGCGGGAAGGGGTGGACTATAAGTGTCTTGCCGACTACATCGCGCCCAAATCAAGCGGCGTGAAGGACTACATAGGCATGTTCGCCGTGACCGGCGGGCTGGGTATCGAAAAGTACGACAAGCGATTCCTTGACGATAATGATGACTATTCCAGTATCATGCTTAAAGCCATTGCCGACCGCCTGGCCGAAGGGTTCGCCGAAACCCTGCATGCCCGCGTGCGGCGCGACTTGTGGGGCTATGTGCCCGACGAGAGCCTGCCCAACGAGGAAGTCATCGCCGAGAAGTATCAGGGCATCCGGCCGGCTCCAGGCTACCCGGCGTGTCCGGAGCACGTCGTAAAGAAAGACATGTTCCGCGTCCTGGAATGTGAAGACATTTCCATGCAGCTCACCGACAGTTTTGCCATGTATCCCGCCTCCAGCGTATCGGGTTTTTACCTCAGCCATCCGAAGTCGCAATATTTCAATGTCGGCAACATCGACGATGACCAGGTAAAGGACTATGTAGTGCGCAGCGGCCGCGACGAAGACGATGTGCGCCGCAGCTTGGCCAGCGTCTTGAGGTAACCATAGAAAAAGGGGGCGCCCATGCAACAGCAAGCCACCGGTCAGCCACAGACCGGCGACACGATCAGTCTGGCCCGACGCAAGGTGCTGGGCGACTTTCTCCGCACGGCGCGCGCCCGCGTGCAGCCCGAAACCATGGGCTTGCCGGCAGGCGTGCGCCGTCGTACCCCCGGCCTGCGCCGCGAGGAACTGGCCCAGCTTTGCAATATCAGCGTCACTTGGTATACCTGGATCGAGCAAGGTCGCGATGTATCGGTATCGGCCAGCGTCTGGACTCGCCTGGCGTCCGTGCTGGGTCTGGCGCGCGCCGAGCGCCAATACTTATTTGAATTGGCGGAATGCGCCGATCCGGAACATGGGGGCGCGCATGTCAACCCGCTGCCTTCGGGACTGAGCGACTGCGTAGACAGCATCACGGCGCCCGCCTATATCCTCGATCGCTGCTGGAATGTGCTCGCGCGCAATGCGTCGCTGGCCTATTTGTTCGGGGATTGGCTAGACGGCGAATCGCAGCCCAACTTGCTGCGCTACATATTCAAAAATCCCGCCGCGCGCGACTTGGTGGTCGACTGGGAAGAGCGCGCCAGCCGCGTCGTGGCGGAGTTCCGGGCCGACGCCGGCGCCCATGCCGACGAGACCGACGTTCGGGCGCTGCTCGACGACCTGCTGTCGTCCAGCAGCGTATTTGCCCATTGGTGGACACGCCACACGGTCGTCGACCGCGAGGGCGGCTTGCGCGAGTTCCGGCATCCCGCCGCCGGCATTCTCTGCTACCAGCAGATCACCTTCCGGCTGGCCACGCGCCCGGACTGCAAGCTGGTTATATTGCTGGGCAATCAAGACGTGCAGTAAACTGGTCGTTTGTTGGTCAACCCCATCTGGTATGCAGGCATCATGGCAAAGCACTTCGAGTCCGAGATCACTCAATTCCTGAAAAAATACAAAACCGAACACCCGGACACCGAGGCGCGTCAGCGCGAAGGCCGTGGGCGCTTGTGGGACAAGCACATCGACCCTGAGCTGCAAGAGGGCTATCGCGCGGCGCGTGTGCCTCAAAAGCCATACGTCTATCAGGCCGACTAAAAACGCCATGGCCTCATCCACGGCGGCGGGCAATTTGGCGGCACTAGTCGCACCGGCCGTCGACAGCACACCCGACATGATCGACAGCGTGGCATTGGCCCGCTTGTATGGCGAGCCCCTGTTCGCCATGCCGCACGACCTGTACATTCCGCCCGATGCGCTCGAGGTGTTCCTGGAAACATTCCAGGGTCCTCTGGACCTGCTGCTTTACCTGATACGCAAGCAGAACTTCAATGTGCTCGACATTCCAATGGCCGAGGTCACCAAGCAGTACTTGTCGTATGTCGATCAAATTCGCAAGCACAATCTTGAACTTGCCGGCGAATATCTGCTGATGGCGGCGCTGCTTATCGAGATCAAGTCGCGCATGCTGCTGCCGGTCAAGAAATCGGACAGCGGCGAAGAGGTCGAAGACCCGCGTGCCGAACTCGTCCGGCGCCTGCTCGAGTACGAGCAGATGAAGCTGGCGGCGCAGAAGCTGGACGCCATGCCGCAATTGGGACGCGACTTCCAGCGCACGCACGCCTTCATGGACCTTGAGTCGGAACCCTTGCTGCCGGCGGTGAATGCCGACGACTTGCGCCGTGCCTGGCACGACATCATGCGGCGCGCGAAGCTCAATGCCCACCATCACATTTCACGCGAACAGTTGTCCGTGCGGGACCACATGAGCCGGATACTGCGCCGCCTGAGCGACGTGCGCTTCATGGAGTTCACTGAATTATTCATGGAACGCGCCCAGCAAGGCGATGCGGTGGCCGTTGTGGTGGTACATTTCCTGGCCATGCTCGAGCTCGCGCGCGAATCGCTGCTCGATATTACCCAGGCAGAGCCCTATGCGCCCATTTATGTGCGTTTGTCATACGTGCGCGCGGCCGCTTGACGCCATGCCTTCCCAGCCGGACCGGAGATCGTTTTGAAAGTTGTACATACCATAGAAGAGTTGCGTGACCAGCTGCGCGGTCAGCTGCGGGTGGCGTTCGTGCCTACCATGGGCAACCTGCACGCCGGACACCTGTCGCTGATGAAGCTGGCGCGCCAGCACGGCGACCCTGTCGTCGCCAGCATCTTCGTCAATCGTTTGCAATTCGGTCCCAACGAAGATTTCGACCAGTATCCGCGCACCCTCGCCAGCGATATCGAGAAGCTTGAACGCGAGCGCGACGTTTACGTATTGTTCGCGCCCAACGAGCGCGAAATGTACCCCGAGCCGCAGAATTTCCAGATCCAGCCGCCGTCCGATCTTGGCGGCATCCTGGAAGGCGAATTCCGCCCCGGGTTCTTTACCGGCGTAAGCACAGTCGTACTGAAGCTGTTTTCTTGCGTGCAGCCCAGCGTGGCCGTGTTCGGCAAGAAGGATTACCAGCAGTTGATGGTGGTTCGCAATATGTGCCGCCAGTTCCAGTTGCCGGTCAACATCCTCGCGCACGAAACGGTGCGCGACGCCGATGGGCTGGCATTGTCGTCTCGCAATATGTATCTTGAACCCGCGCAACGGACGGAAGCGCCGCACTTGTTCGCGACCCTGCAGGCCATGAAGGCCCGTGTCGACGGCGGTCATGTCGATCGCATGGCGCTGGAAAAACGTGCCGTCGACGAGCTGCAAGGCCGTGGCTGGAAGGTGGATTACATTTCGCTGCGCCGCCAGCGCGACCTGCTGGCGCCGTCCGACGACGAAATTCGCGCGCGTGAACCATTGGTGGTGGTTGCGGCGGCTCGCCTGGGCCAGACCCGCCTGATCGACAACCTGGAAATTTAGATCCTCTGTTCTGTTAGAACTGACAGGCGACGCACGTATCGTGTCATGACAGAATGCCCGTTCCAACACAATAAGGAGACGCTCCATGTGGGAACGACAACATGCGTCGGGGGGATCGACGCTTAGTGTATTAACGCCGCGCGAACGCGATGTGATGGACTATGTGGCACGCGGCAGGCCAAACAAGGTCATTGCCGCCGAACTGGGGGTGTCGCAGCGCACGGTGGAAGCGCACCGCGCCCGCATTTTTCAGAAACTGCACGTCAGGAACGCGGTCGAGCTGGCTATTTGCGTGCTGGCCGAACCGCGCGATACCTAACCCTTACTGGCAGACGGCGGCGCTGGCCTTGATCTCGTCGATGGGGTCAATGTCGGCCTGGCGCGTGAGGTGGTGGTCCAGTGTAGGCTTCAGGTCGTTGATGGTATTGATGCGCAAGACGTTGTCGTTCACAAAGGTTAAATTGGCCTTGGTGGCTTCATTTGGCAGTTGCAGCACGATGCGCAGCGGCCGGGTTCCAACGACATTCCAGCAGCCTTGCTCGGCAATTGCGGCCTTTGCATCGGGTTGGTCGAGCTCTACTGTGCGCGAGCGCCATTGGCCGTCGGGGGCCAGCGTCAGGGTGACGCGCGTGGCCGAACAGCCCGCGTTGTTCACGAGGCATGGCACAGTACCCAGGAAAGTCTTTGCTTCGGCTAGCGGCCGTGCCGTAACCGGCGCCTTTTCCTCAGCCGCCGCTTGCGCCGCTTTGGCCTTGGCGGCCGCGTCAGACCCGAAACCCAATTGAACTTGCGCCGGCGCTTGTGCCGCGCGACCGCCCTGTGCCTGGTATTGAGCGTCGGACAGGGTACTGTCATGCGGCTTGTCGTAATAGCCAGGCCTTTGCAGCTGCGCGCAGCCGCCCAGCACCAGGGCCACCAGTACAACGCCCGCAAGCTTGCAAGACGGGTGGCGGGTAAAGAAAGCAGGGGTATGCATGGCTATATTCCATCAACAATAGGCAAGATGCATTCTACGCATTAATTGCAGCTTTTGGTAAGTGGCGGAGGGTGTCATCTTGGGATACGGTCATACCGGCCTGAATACGGCGTTGGCGACCATGGCGCTTGCGGCGCTGGGCGCCATGGTGGGTTATGGCTGCGCCGGCGTTGCCCATGCCTATGCCGCGTTATTGCGGCAAGGAGCGCGCGCCGATGCCGGCACACTCATGGCGGCGCTGGTTCGCGCGGCGATAAGGCAACCTCCCAGCGGCATGACCGGAGGCGGGATTGGCGCTATTTCCTTGGGCGGCATGGCGGCGGCCTTGTATTTGCGCCACGTCGATCCAGCCTACGTGGCGGGCGCGGCAACCGCGTGCGCTGTGCTGTTGCTGCTGGCGCTTATCGATATGCGTACCCGGCTGCTGCCGGATGCCTTGACCTTGCCGTTGTTATGGACTGGCCTTGCGTGGGCATGGGCCGGTCCAGGCCCCGGCCTGCAAAGCGCCGTCGTGGCGGCCGTAGCCGGCTACGGCGGACTATGGATCCTCTTTTGGTCTATCAAGGCGTGGACCGGGCTCGAGGGCATGGGACATGGCGATTTCAAGCTGCTCGCCGCCCTGGGCGCCTGGCTGGGGTGGCCCCCGCTCGTTTGGGTACTCCTGTTCGCCTGCCTGAGCGGCCTATCATTCGCGATGTGGCGGCAGCGCAGCTGGCGGCCATCGGGGGCTTACCCGTTCGGCCCGTTCCTTGCCGCGGGCGGGGCGCTTGGGCTGTTGGCCGGGACTGATGTACATTTCTACTTTTAGCAAGCAAGGTGCGTCGGTATGTACAAGATCGGCCTGACTGGCGGCATCGGCTCCGGCAAGAGCCGCGTGGCCGACTTCTTCGCGGCGTGGGGAGCGGCGGTGATCGATACCGATGTCATTGCCCACGAGCTTACCGCGCCCGGCGGTGCGGCCATCGAACCCATACTCCACCGGTTCGGCCCCGACGTAATCTCGCCCACGGGCGCACTGGACCGGCAGGCAATGCGCGAGCTTGCGTTCGAAAGCCCCCAGGCGCGACAGCAGCTCGAAGCAATTCTTCATCCTATGATAGGCCAGGTTACAAGCCGGCGCGCACAGGCCGCGCGCGGATGTTATCTTGTCTTTGTGGTGCCGCTGCTGGTGGAGTCCGGCCGTTGGCGCGACCGCGTCGATCGCGTCTGCGTGGTGGACTGCGATCCCCAGACCCAGGTGGCCAGGGTGCAGGCGCGCAGCGGGCTGACGAGCGATGCTATTGCGCGTATCATGGCAGCACAGGCAACTCGGGAAGACCGCTTGGCCGTCGCCGACGACGTTGTGGTGAACGACGGCGATACCAGTCTCGACGAACTCGAACGCCGTGCTCGCGCAGTGCACATCAAATGGTGCATGCTGGCCCAACAGCCTGGCGGGCTTGCAACTAACCCCTCATAGTCATTAAAAGGTTAATGGACGCGTGATTCTTTACGAATACCCCTGCAATGAACGTGTCAGGGCTCTTCTAAGAGTCGAGCATTTGTTCGAGAGGCTGTTTTTCTTCGCCGACAGCGAAGACGTCCACCACCACCAGATTGCCGTCGCCACGTTGTTCGATCTGCTCGATGTAAGCGATCGCACCGATTTGCGCGGCGCCGTGCTGCAAGACCTGGAACGGCAACGCGCCGCATTGAGCGCCTTGCGCCAACATCCGGGTGTCGACCCCGCCATGCTCGACAATATGCTTGGCGAAATACAGGAAACCGCTACTGAACTCGGCTCCCAAGGCCGGGTGGGGCAGGTGCTGCGCGAAAACGAATGGCTGGCCAGCCTGCGTGGCCGGCTCTCCGTGCCGGGTGGTTCCTCCCAGGTGGACATGCCTTCATACTACGCCTGGCAGATCCGGTCGGCACAGGTCCGGCTGCGCGACCTGCAGCAATGGATATCGGCCTTCATACCCCTGTACAAGGGCCTCGCGCTTATATTGCGCCTCTTGCGCGACTCCGGCGATGCGGTCGATGTGGTCGCCCGCGAAGGCGCCTACCAGGAAATGCTGGGGGGCAAGCTCTTCCAGCTGCTGCGCGTCTGGGTCGATTCGGCAAGTAATATTTTTCCCGAAATGAGCGCGAACAAATATGTAATCTGGGTGCGCTTTGCGACCCAGGACAACGATTTGAAGCCGGTGCCGGTCACGACCGACGTATCGTTCAAGTTAGCCCGTTGCAACGTATAGGGGCTTAGGTCGGCCCGCCGCGGCGGCGGTTGTTGTTGCGATCGGTTTCATTCAATGCAAATCAATGCCCGTCGCAACGAGGATAGGCGAAAATGGCGGCTTCAGATTTAACCCCGGAGTCTCCGCATGTCCGATCGTCGTCCCGTATCGCTCCATTCCCGTCATGGTCGCTGGCTTTGGGTGCTGCTGTTAGTCGTCGTGGCGGGTGCGGGATACTGGTTACTCGGCGGCGGATCGGGCGCCTCAAGGTCGGCTGGCGCGCCGGCAGGCGGGTTCAACGGGTTTGGCGGCATGCCCGCCATGGCAACGCCTGTGCGGGTGGCGACTGCCCAAGACGGCAACATAAATCACATTCTTAAAGCCATCGGAACAGTCACGGCCTTCAATACCGTCACGGTGCGCAGCCGCGTCGACGGAGAGCTGCGGAAAATCGCCTTCACGGACGGCCAGAAAGTGCGGGAAGGAGACCTGCTGGCGGAAATCGATCCGCGCAATTTTCAAGTGCAACTGGACCAGGCGCTAGGCCAGCAAAAACAGAACGAGGCGCAGTTGCTGAACGCGCAGCGCGACCTGCGGCGATACGAGCTGCTGTTCAAGCAGAACTCGATCGCCCGCCAGCAAGTGGATGCCCAGGCCGCGCTGGTCCAGCAGTTTCTCGGCTCGCGCAAAAGCGACCAGGCCGCCGTCGACAGCGCTAAATTGCAGCTTAGCTTCACTCGCATTATTGCGCCTATCTCGGGGCGGCTCGGCTTGCGCAGGCTCGATCAGGGCAACATGATCAACGCGTCGAACACCGACGGACTAGTCGTCATAACGCAAACCCAGCCTATTTCGGTCTTGTTCACCTTGCCGCAGGCGCAGCTTCCCGACGTGCTTCGACAGGTACGCGCGGGCAAGACGCTGGCGGTCGACCTGTACGATCGCAACGACACCGCCCTGATCGCCACGGGTGAGCTCATGTCGCTGGACAACCAGATCGATGTCGCGACAGGCACCGTCAAGTTCAAGGCGCGTTTCGCCAACACAGACGAATCGCTGTTTCCAAACCAGTTTGTCAACGTACGCTTGCATGTGGCAACGGAGCAGGCGCTCGTCGTGCCGACGTTGGCGGTGCAGCACGGGTCGATCGGCGCATTCGTCTATGTGGTGGACGACAAGAACAAGGCACACGTGCAGCGGGTTGAATTGGGGCGTGTCGACGAGAAGCAGGTCGGGATAGCCTCGGGCTTGACCGCGGGACAGCGCGTCGTGACCGAAGGGGTGGACCGGCTGCGCGAAGGGGCGTCGGTGCAGGTCATAACCGGTGAGCCAGGAGCCGCGCCAGTCGCTGCCGCACGCGGTGAAACAGGCGGGGCCGCCACATCGGCCGGGGCGGGCGGCGCGCCCGCCGGCCCGCACGGCGGACATTAGGACGCGCCGTGAATTTATCGCGTCTTTTCATTCTTCGGCCGGTGGCAACGACGCTTGCCATGGTCGCCTTGCTGATCTCGGGCCTTTTGGCATACCGCTTGTTGCCTGTGGCGGCATTGCCTCAAGTGGACTACCCCACCATACAGATCACCACGCTGTACCCGGGCGCCAGTCCGGACGTCATGACGGCCCTGGTTACGTCGCCGCTGGAGCGGCAGTTCGGGCAGATGCCGGGGTTGACGCAAATGACGTCGTCCAGCTCGGGCGGTTCTTCCGTGATCACCCTGCAGTTCGATCTGGACCTGGCGCTGGACGTGGCCGAACAGCAAGTGCAGGCGGCCATTAATGCGGCATCGAACCTGCTGCCCAACGACTTGCCCGCGCCTCCCATTTACAACAAAGTCAATCCGGCCGACACGCCGGTCATCAGCCTGGCGGTGACCTCGCCGACCTTGCCCCTGCACGATGTGCGCGACCTGATCGATATTCGCGTGGCGCAGAAGCTATCCCAGATTTCCGGCGTAGGGCTGGTCAGCATTGCGGGCGGACAGCGCCCCGCAGTCCGCATCCAGGCCAATCCCCATGCGCTGGCGTCCCACGGTTTGACGCTGGCCAGCCTGCGCAGCGCCATTACGGGCGCCAACGTGAATCAGCCCAAAGGAAACCTGGACGGGCCGGAACGGTCCACCACCATCAACGCCAACGACCAGCTGCGCACCATACAAGACTATGAGACGCTGATCGTCGCTTACGAAAATGGCGGGCCGCTACGTCTCCAAGACGTGGCGCAGGCGCGGCAGGATGCGGAAAATATCCGGCAGGCGGCATGGATGGGCAACACCCCCGCCATTCTGCTCAATATCCAACGCCAGCCAGGTGCCAATGTCATCGACGTCGTGGACCGCGTCAAGGAATTGCTGCCGTCGCTGCGACAGGCCCTGCCTGCCGGCGTCGACCTTGCCGTGGCGACCGATCGCACGCAGACCATACGAGAATCGATCTCGCACGTGCAGGCCGAACTGCTATTGGCGGTTGCGTTGGTGGTGCTCGTCACCTTTGTCTTCCTGCGCAGCTGGACCGCCACCTTTATTCCCAGCGTCGTTGTGCCGCTGTCGCTCATCGGCACCTTCGGCATCATGTACCTGGCCGGGTTCAGTCTGAACAACCTGACGCTGATGGCCTTGACCATCGCCACCGGATTCGTCGTGGACGACGCGATCGTCATGATAGAGAACATCGCCCGTCATATCGAAGAAGGGCAAAGCCCGATGCAGGCGGCGCTAAAGGGCGCCTCGCAAATCGGCTTCACCCTGGTCTCGCTGACCTTGTCGCTGATTGCCGTGCTGATCCCCTTGCTGTTCATGAGCGATGTCATCGGGCGGTTGTTTCGCGAGTTCGCCATCACGCTGGCGGTGGCGATTCTGCTGTCGCTCGCCATTTCGCTGACGCTGACGCCCATGATGTGCGCTCGCCTGTTGAAGCCGGAAGCAGAGATGAAATACGGCCGTTTTCAGCGCGCCGCCGGCGCGGGCATGGACCGTCTGGTGGCGTCGTATGACCGTGGGCTGACATGGGTCCTGGCGCACCAGCGCCTTACGCTTTGGGTGGCGCTCGGTACGCTGATCGTCACCGGTTTGCTCTATGTGGCGGTGCCCAAAGGCTTTTTTCCGCAACAGGATACCGGTCTGATCCAGGCCATCAGCCAAGGGCCGCAGACTGTTTCGTTTGCATCCATGGCGCAGCGCCAGCAGCGCGCGGTGGACCGCATCCTGCAAGACCCGGATGTGGCGGCCGTGTCATCATTCATCGGTATCGACGGCACGAACGCCACGCTCAACACCGGGCGCATGCAGATTGCGCTCAAGCCGCTCGGCGAGCGCGATACCGACGCCCAGGCCATTATCCGGCGATTGGGCGCCGACCTGGAGTCGCTGCCCGATATTGAAGTCTTCATGCAACCGGTGCAAGATCTTACCGTCGACGACCGCGTCAGCCGCTCGCAGTACCAGATGACCTTATCGGAGCCCGATCATGGCGTATTGCTGGCATGGACGCCGCGCCTGGTGGATGCCTTGCAGGCGTTGCCGCAGCTGACCGATGTGGTCGACGACTTGCAAGCCGACGGCCTGCAAACAACGCTGGCCATCGACCGGGACGCCGCGGCCAGGCTGGGCGTCTCCAACGCCACCATCGACGATGCCTTGTACGATGCGTTCGGACAGCGGCTGATTTCAACGATATTCACGCAGTCGACGCAGTACCGCGTGGTGCTGGAAGTCGCGCCGGGGTTCCGTCAGAATCCTGATTCGCTCGCACAAATCTATGTGCCGACGGCATCGGGCGGCCCCGTGCCCTTAAGCACGCTGGCCGCCATCAGCCAAAGCAATTCCTTATTGTCGATCGAGCGCCTGGGCCAGTTTCCCGCCACGACCATCTCGTTCAACCTGGCGCCCGGCGTGGCGTTGTCGGACGCCGTCGAGGCGATTCGCGACGCACAGGCCAGGCTGGGGATGCCCGCATCGCTGGAGCTGGAGTTCCAGGGCGCCGCCCGGGCCTTCCAGGCGTCGCTCTCAAGCACCTTATGGCTGTTGCTGGCCGCCGTTGCCACCATGTACATCGTCCTGGGCGTGCTGTACGAGAGCTACATTCATCCGGTAACCATCTTGTCCACACTGCCGTCGGCCGCCGTGGGGGCCTTGCTGGCTTTACTGCTGTCCGGGTCCGAGCTGGACATGATAGGCATCATCGGCATCATCTTGCTGATCGGTATAGTGAAGAAGAATGCCATCATGATGATCGACTTCGCGCTCGATGCCGAGCGCCGTCGCGGCCTGTCCCCACGGGCCGCCATTCATGAAGCGGCCTTGCTGCGCTTCCGGCCCATTCTTATGACGACACTGGCGGCGCTGTTCAGCGCCATTCCGCTGATGCTCGCCACGGGCTCGGGGGCGGAGCTGCGCCAGCCGCTGGGCCTGGTCATGGTGGGCGGCTTGTTGTGCAGCCAGGTCCTGACCTTGTTCACGACGCCCGTCATTTACCTCATGTTCGACCGTTTGGCGCGCAAGACCAGGGCCTACCGTGCCCGGCGCACCGTGGGCGCCGGGATAGCGCCATGAGGCTGTTCACCCTGTTCATCATGCGGCCGGTTGCCACGACACTGCTGTGTCTGGCCCTGGTCCTGACGGGCGGGCTGTCGTATTTCCTGTTGCCGGTGGCGCCGTTGCCGCAAATGGATTTCCCCATGATCTCGGTGTCGGCCCAGCTTGCCGGCGCCAGTCCGGAAACCATGGCGTCCAGTGTGGCTACGCCGCTGGAGCAGTCGCTGGGAGCCATTGCGGGCCTTAGCGAAATGAGTTCGCGCAGTTCCGAGGGGTCCACGCGCATTTCGCTGATGTTCGACCTGGACCGCGACATCAACGGCGCGGCGCGCGACGTCCAGGCGGCGATCAATGCGGCCCGCAGCATGTTGCCGTCGAGCCTGCGCAACAACCCCACGTATCGCAAAGTGAATCCCGCGTCGGCTCCGGTGATGGTGCTGGCGCTTACTTCGAAGACGGCGACTCAGGGCCGCCTGTATGACCTTGCCTCTACTGTGCTCGGGCAGAAAGTGTCGCAGGTGGCCGGCGTTGGCGAAGTGGAAGTGGGGGGCAGTTCCCTGCCGGCCGTGCGGGTGAGCCTGAATCCGCAGGCGCTCAATAGCGCGGGCGTGGCGCTGGACGAGGTGCGTATCGCCTTATCCAACACCAATACCATGAGGCCCAACGGCATTGTGGAGAACGATGCCGATCATTGGCAAGTCAGCTCCGGCCGCCAGTTGAACAAGGCCGCGCAATACCGGCCCCTGATCGTGGCATGGCGCGATGGTTCTCCTATCCGCTTGCAAGATGTGGCGCGGGTCGAAGATTCGGTCGAAAATTTATTCAATACGGGCTTTCTTAACAACCAGAATGCCGTTTTGCTGATCGTGCGCCGCCAAGCCGATGCCAACATCATCGAAACAGTCGACGCCATCCATGCGCAGTTGCCGGCGTTCGAAGCCATGCTTCCCGCCGACGTGGTGTTGAGCGTTGCGCAGGACCGCACGCCCAGCATTCGCGCGTCTATGCACGAGGCCGAAATCACGCTGATCATTGCCGTGGTCCTGGTGGTGTTGGTGGTGTTGGCCTTCCTGCGCAATTTTCGGGCGGCGCTGATTCCCGCCGTTGCCGTACCCGCCTCTTTGATCGCCACCTTCAGCCTGATGCTCTGGTTCGGCTACACCCTGAATACCATCTCGTTGATGGCCTTGATCGTGGCGACGGGATTCGTGGTCGACGATGCGATTGTCGTGCTGGAGAACATCATGCGCCACATCGAACGAGGTATGTCGCCAATGCGCGCCTCCATACGCGGCGTACGCGAGGTGGGCTTTACCGTGCTGGCCATGAGCCTATCGCTGGTGGCCGTGTTCATTCCCATGCTGTTGATGGGCGGATTGCCGGGGCGGCTGTTTCGTGAATTTGCCGTGACGCTGTCGGTATCCATCCTGGTGTCCCTGGTGCTATCGGTCACGCTGACACCCATGATGTGCGCCTATATCCTGCGTTCCAGAGTGCACCGGCCGCGCAAGACCGGCGCGCTGACTCGGGCATTCCAGGCCATGGGCGGCACGTTCTGGCGCGGTTATCAGCGTTCGCTCGGTTGGGCCCTTGCCCATGGCCGCTTCATGATGTTGTTGCTGGCCGCCACCATAGGCCTGAACGTTTATTTGTACACCGTCGTGCCCAAGGGGTTTTTCCCTCAGCAGGACACGGGTCAATTACTCGGATTTTTTCGCGTCGATCAGGGGACGTCGTTTCGCGCCATGCTGCCCAAGCTCGACCAGTTCCGCCAGACCTTGCTGCAAGACCCGGCCGTACAAAGCGTTAGCGGCTACGCGGGCGGGCGCGGCGGCAGTAATTCCAGCTTCATGCAGATACAGCTCAAGCCGTTGGCCGAGCGCGATGTGAGCGCCGCCGATGTTGTCAACCGCCTGCGCGGCAAGTTTCAGGGGGTTCCGGGGGCGCGCCTGACGCTGGTGCCTCAGCAAGACATCTTTGTGGGCGGTCGGCAAAGTAGTGGCGGATCTTATGAATATAGCCTGTTGGGCAGCGACCTCGCCCTGTTAAAGACTTGGCTGCCGCGTGTGCAGCGCGCCTTGGCGGCATTGCCGGAACTGACCGATGTCGACAGCGACATCGAGGACAAGGGCCGGCGAGTCGAGCTGATTATCGACCGCGATGCCGCCACGCGCTTGGGCGTCGACATGTCGTTGATCGCCTCGACGCTCAATAACTCGTTCAGCCAGCGCCAGGTGTCCGTTATTTATGGACCGCTGAACCAATACCATGTCGTCATGGGCGTCGACGAGCGCTACGCGGAAGATGCCGAGTCGCTCAAGCGCGTCCAGGTCGTGGCGGCCGATGGCCGACGTATTCCCTTGTCGGCATTCACTCGTTTTGAAACGGGCAACGCGCCGCTTAGCGTGAACCACCAGGGACTGTTTGCCGCCGAGTCGGTATCCTTCAGCCTGGCGCCTGGGGTGTCCCTGGAGCAGGCCACGCGCGCGGTGGACGAGGCGGTTGCCCGCACAGGCTTGCCGACGCAGCAAATACAGGCGGGTTTCGAGGGCACGGCGCAGGCGTTGCAGAAGTCCATGGCCCAACAGCCATGGTTGATACTGGCGGCCTTGCTGACCATGTACATCGTGCTCGGTATTTTGTACGAAAGCTACATCCATCCCATCACGATCTTGTCGACGCTGCCGTCGGCCGGCATAGGGGCGCTGCTCGCGCTTATCTTCGTTGGCGAAGAGTTCACGCTGATCGCGTTGATCGGCGTATTCCTGCTGATCGGCATCGTGAAGAAGAATGCCATCATGATGGTGGACTTCGCGCTGCTGGCCGAGCGACGCGATGGACTAAGTTCGCGGGAAGCCATTTATCAGGCGTGCCTGGTGCGCTTCCGGCCTATCATGATGACGACGGTTTCGGCGCTTTTCGGAGCCTTGCCGCTGGTATTTGCCTCGGGCGCCGGCGTCGAGATGCGTCGGCCGCTGGGCCTGACGATAGCCGGCGGTCTGATCCTTAGCCAAATACTGACGCTATATACGACACCGGTGGTGTACTTGTACCTGGACAGGTTTCGCCTCTGGACTCTACGCCGGCGCGGTCTCGCGCGAACGGCGCAACAAACTGAAGGCGTATAGAAAGACATGGCATTGTTGAAGCTCTTGCATGTTGCCGGCATGGCGCTTTTCTTAAGTGCCTGCGCGGTAGGACCCGATTATCAACGGCCGCCCATGGCCGTGGGCGACGCCTATAAACAGGCACGCGGGTGGGTGCCGGCACAACCCGCCGATGCCGCGCTGCGCGGCGATTGGTGGACCATGTATAACGACCCCGTTTTGACGGGGCTGATGCAAAGTCTGCAGACGTCCAACTTCAATATCATCCAGGCCGAGGCGCAGTTCCGGCAAGCCCAGGCGCTGCTGCAATCGTCGCGGGCCGGCTTCTTTCCCACGCTGGGCACGGCGGCGTCGGGGACTCGGTCGGGCAGCGGCGACGGCGTGGGCGGGTCGGGCGGCGGTGGCAGTGGGGGTGTGGGCGGAAGCTCGTTCAGTTTCGACAACCCCAGCAATCAATATTCGCTTGCCGCCAATGTCAGTTGGGAAGTCGACCTGTGGGGCAGGGTGCGGCGCACGGTCGAGTCCAGCCGCGCAGGTCTGGCAGCAAGCGCCGCCGACGTTGCGACCATACGGCTTAGCATGCAGTCGACACTCGCACAGACCTATTTCCGCCTGCGTGTCCTGGATGCCGAACGCGAATTATTGCGGTTGACCGTGGCGGCCTATGAACGGTCGCTCATGATGACGCAGAACCGCTACCAGGCGGGCATTGCCGCCCAGGCCGAGGTCGCCGTGGCGCAAACCCAGTTGGAAAATACGCGCACGCAATTATTGGGGCTGGAGTGGCAGCGCGCGCAGTTGGAGCACGCGATCGCCGTCCTCACTGGTCAGCCGCCTTCGGCCTTTGCGCTGGCCGGCGGTGCACGCATCCCGGGCACCGTCCCTGTCGTACCGGCCGGCCTGCCATCGCAACTGCTGGAGCGGCGCCCCGACGTGGCCGCCGCCGAGCGACGCACGGCCGAAGCGAATGCCCAGATCGGCGTCGCGCAGGCGGCGTGGTTCCCCGACCTGACGCTTAGCGCGCAGGCCGGGTTTCGCAGCGGGCAATGGGCGCAGTGGCTTACGGCGCCGGCCAGCTTCTGGTCGCTGGGTCCGGCGCTGGCGCTAACAATATTCGACGGGGGTGCCCGAGAGGCGCAAGTCGACCAGGCCCGGGCCGGCTACGATGCGCAAGTGGCGGGATACCGTCAAACGGTGCTGACCGCCCTGCGCGAAGTAGAGGATTTCCTGGTGCAACTGCACGTGCTCGGCCAGGAGCAGGTGACGCAGGGCCGTGCGCTGGCAGCCGCGCGCGAATCGCTGCGCCTGACGCAAAATCAATACGAAGCTGGGCTGATCGATTACCTGAGCGTGGTCCAGGTCGAAACCACGGCGCTGAACACAGAGCGCGCGGCATTACAGTTGACTGCCGATCGACTGGTGGCCAGCGTGCAACTGATTGCCGCGCTAGGGGGCGGGTGGGAGGCTGGCCGGTGATTGCTTGCATCAATTAGATATATAAACGGGGTCCGGGGGCTGGGGCGGCATGGGCTTAGGCATTCGCGGTTACGGCTTTGCCGTAACTTCCCGCGCGATCAGCCCGTTTTCGGGCGGTGGCAAAACTCGCGGCGGTTGATGATCCCCCGGATCATCAACACGCGCGCCGCTCGAACAAGTTGCCACCTTGCCTCCCGAAAAGCGGGCTGCCACGCGGCGCGCCCGCAACTGTCGCCCACGCCGCCCCAGCCCCCGGACCCCTGGCATCTGCTGCTGTCACCGGTCGCTGTCACCCGCCGCTATCACTGGTCTGTGTCACCGGTCGGCGATGTGGACGACCACCTTGCCTTTGACCTGCCGATCGGCAATGCGTTGGATGGCGGCGCTTGCTTCGTCCAGGCTCACTTCCTCGCTGATGACAGGCGCAATGCGTTTTTCGTTCAGCCAGGTTTGCAATAGCCGCATATTCTCTTGGTGTTGGGCCGGATCGCGGTTGACGGCGTCGGCCCAAAAGACGCCAAGAATCTCGCGCTCTTTGAGAAGGGCAAGATTCAAGGGAATGCGCGGAATCGTGCCCGCGGCAAAGCCCACCACCAGGAACCGGCCACGCCAATCAAGATTGCGCAACGCGGTTTCGCTATGTTCGCCTCCTATGGAATCCACAACCACATTGACGCCCTTGTTTGCTGTCAATGCCTTGAGCCGATCCCTAAGGCTTTCCGTTGTGTAGTTGATGACCTCATCGGCGCCCGATTCACGGCACAGCGCCGTCTTTTCATCGGTCGAGGCGGCGGCAATGACCCGCGCGCCCAATTGCTTGGCGATCTGAATAGCGGCAATGCCCACGCCGCCGGCGGCGCCGAGAATGAGCACGGTGTCCGACGCGGTCGTCCGCGCCCTGTCTTTAAGCGCATGCAAGGACGTACCGTAAGTAAGAATCAAGGCCGCGCCGATCGTAAAGTTCATGTTTTCCGGCAAAGGAATCAGACGTTGAGAGTCCACGGCGCACCGCTCGGCAAACGCCCCATAGTCCACCGAGGCCATGACGCGATCGCCCGCCTTCCAGCCGGTGACGTTAGCGCCCACGTCGGCGATGATGCCGCTTAATTCGATGCCAGGCGAAAATGGCAGTGCCGGCTTGACCTGATACAGGCCTTGAACCATCAATGCATCGGGAAAGTTGAGGGATGCGGCCTTGACGTCGACGAGGACTTGATTGACACCGATTGCCGGCGTATCCACTTCCTGAATGGATAGTGAGTCTATGGGGCCGAATGCGGAACAGAGTAACGCTTTCACTTGGATGTATCCTTGATAAAAAATAGAAAGGCGGCCACGAGCAGGGCGACGCAGAATGCCAGCGCGCTTTGCATATTGCCCGTGGCTTCGATGGCGGCGCCTACCAGCGGCGGAAAGGCCAGCAGCAAGATGAAGAAAATGAAAAACAGGGTCGGATAAAAAAGCGCATGGCGGGCGCGGCCGCCGCTTGCCAGCATGGCCCCGGTCGGCAAGCCGCCCAGGATGCCAGCCAGTACGTACCAGGCGGTCTTATCCTGGAACATGTGCGAAAAAATAATGCACGCGGCGCCTCCCACGCAGCCGATACCGGCGAGCCACCTGTCCTTGGCTACGGACCTGCCGGCCAACCACCCGCCCAACGGCACGGATACGACGAAGAGCCACATGGGCAGGCTGGCAATATTGGACGCGGCAAGCAGGGTATAGCCTTGGCTTTGCAGAAGTTCGGGCGTAAAGCTGGTGAACAGGATGAAGCTGACGTTGTAGAGGGCGAAGCTGAGGCCGGGTATCAGCGCGACGCGAAAGGCGCGACTCCATTCGGTCAGCGATATGCCTCGCGAGCGGCGAGGGTGCGCGTCTTCGTGATCGGCGCCGCGACCAGCCAAGTGATCGGCCAAGCGTTGCGGCCGTAAGGCCCGGGCGATGAAACAAGCGGCGGCAATGGCGAACGCCGCCGGCAAATAGGCGGCGGCGCCGGCGTGCGAAGCGCTGATCAACCCGCCCAAGATAACCAGCGACACGGCGTTGCCCAGCGGCCAGCTGGCGGCAATTGTGCCCATTCTGCCGGGCATCGACCCGGCGGCGCAATAGCGCGCCGCCAAATCGATGGTCACGATATATACAATACAGCCGCCCGCACCCGCCACCAACCGCGACAGGTAGGCGGCCTCTTGCGAGCCGGCCAGCATCAGGCCCGCCTGACCCGCGGCCATCAGCAGCAGTGCGCCTATCATGGTGGGGCGTGCGCCGAATTTCCCGACGAGCGCCGGACTCGCGATTGCCATCACGGCGCCTGGCGCCATGTAGATGCCGAGCAGTATGCCGAAACCCGTGGCGCTGAATGACAACGTGCCGCGCAACATGTCGATGAGCGACGTAACGCTCTGGAACTGAAACGCCACGGCAGTGCGGCTTAGCGTCAGCAATCCCAGCAGTGCCAGCGCCCGATACTGGGCGGCCTGCGAAGGCGGCGGGCTAATCCGGTGTTGCATAGCGGGACTCTCGCCACGCCAATGCCTTGCCCAGGCCCTCCCGGCTGACGACTTGCAGGAAGTCACGCTTGAGTTGCGAGCCCTGGCCCTCGATCATGATGTCGATATCGAGCGCCGCGCGCAGCGCCTGCTGCATGCCCATGAGCTCATAGGTCCGGTTCAGCGCCTGCTTGGTACGTCCCAGCACCATGGGATCCATCTGGGCCAGCCGGCGTGCATATTTCATGGCCGTGCCCATGACGTCCGCCGCCGGTGTGACTTTGTTGACCAAGCCCAGTTCGAGCGCCCGCTGCGCGGATAGACTGTCTTCGCCCATATAGATCATTTCCCGGGCAATCTTGGGACCGACGAACCAGGGCAGCAGCATGGCGACGATACCGGCACCGAACTTCAATTCGGGTTCGCCAAAAACCGCTGTGTCGGCGGCGATGGCCAAGTCGCAGCCGAGCATAAGCTCGAATCCGCCCGCAAGAGCGGGGCCATTGACGGCGGCAATCGATGGCTTGGACAGGTTCCAGAACGACATGATGCCTTTGAAGTCGGCCTCGAGCAGCGGAACCCATTGGGCCACGCCCGTGGGCATGGCGTCGGCCTGGTCTTTCAGGTCGAAGCCGGCGCTGAAGGCGGGCCCCGCGCCGGTGACGATGACACATTTCAGGGACTGGTCTTGTTCCATGCGGGCGCACAGATGCTCGAGTTCCTTCAGCATGGACTGACTCATGGCGTTTGCTCGTTTAGGACGATTGAACGTCACCACGGCTATGCCATCTTCGTGAACGTCGTACATGAGGCTTTCGTAATGCATGCAATTCTCCGGCGTTTAATGGGGTCGGTGGAAACTAACGGCGGCCATTGGCCAGACGCACCGCGTCGGGTTGATGGCGCAGCCGCCACATTGACAAGACGCCCAGGAACGGGCCGATGGACAGGAAGACAAAGGCAAATCGCCAGGAAAGCCAGTCGACCATGATGGGGACGAGCTGGATGCCGATCGTGGTAAGCAGGAAGCCCAGGCATGTCTGCACGGTAAGCATGCTTCCGACCAGCTCGGGTTCGGATAATTCGGCGATCGCGGCGGAAAACTGAGCGGAGTCGGCAACGATGCTGATGCCCCAGATCATGGCAACGGTCAACATTACCCATGGGCCCACGCCGGGAGTCAGGCCGATGATGGCGGCACAACTGCCGCTGACGGCCATGGCGGTCATCGTTGTCATGGTCCTGCCGTAGCGGTCGGCCAGTGCGCCGGCGGCCAGGCATCCCAGGGCGCCGCTGGCCACGACAAAGAAAGTCAGAAGGGCCGGATCGGGCCCTATGGCGGCGCCGTCGCCTTGCCCCAGTCCCCAAGCCAGGAAGGCGCCTATCCATGTCCACATGGCATAGAGTTCCCACATATGGCCGAGATAGCCGCCGTTGGCCAAGAGTACGGAACGCCGGCGCAGCATGGCGACGACGTGCACCGGGCGGAAGCGGCCCGCCTTTCGGTGTGCGGGGCCGAGCCCGATCAGCAGGATGCCTCCCGCGCCCAATAGCGTGCTGATGGACGCCGCGCTGATTACCGTGCGCCAGTCCAAGTCGCTCAGCGACGTAAACAAGTGGGGCAGGGCCGAGCCCAGCGTTACGGCGCCGACCAGGGCGCCGATCATCAGGCCCATGTTGCGTTCCGCCCAGCCGGCGGCCATTTTCATGCCCACCGGATAGATGCCCGCCATGAGCGCGCCAGTAAGGAAACGCAGGGGCAGGGTCCAGGGGTCATTGAATCCGACCACGAGGATTAGGGCGTTGACGGCGCTGCCCAGAACAGCCGCAACCGAAAACACGCGGCGCGGATCGAAACGGTCGGCAAGCCCCAGGAAGGCGCTGGCCAGCGTGCCGAAAACGAATCCGATCTGGACGGCGCCAGTGAGCAATGAGCCGCGCTCGCCGGTGATCTGGCCGGTCTCGATAAGATTGGGCACGGCCGCCGAGGCAGAAAACCACAATGTCATGCACGCTACCTGGCAAAGGATGATAAGCGTGATGGATAGCGGCTTCCTGCGTGCGGCATGTGTCCAGCCAGACGCGCGGGGATGCGTGCCGGCAGGCAACTAGAGTCCTTTGCAGCCGGTTTCGGCCAACGGGGTCTTGATGGCATCCCAGGGCAGAGTTTCAAGCACCTTCCAGGCGATGCCCGTTCCGTACTGCGGTTGGGGCAGTTTTATGGCCTCCGACAAATACGTGGGTACCATGCCTTGGTGGTCTTCCTTGCGGATGGCCAGCTTGCCGATCACGGTATCCACCGACGTGGTTTCCAGGGCGCTGATGATGTCTTTGGTGGACAACGAGGCGGCGTTCTCCATGGCGGCCAGCGTAAGCCGCATGCCGGCGTAGGCCTGGATGGCCTGGGGGCCGGGCACCATGCCGTAGTCAGCCACATATTCTTTCACGAACCGCGCCATTTCCGGACTTTGATCTTGCAGCATCCACGAAGCGAAGAGGCCGCCCGAGATCATGCCGACGCCGTTCTCGCCCAGTGCCTGAAGCATGGAATCGGGCATGCCCAGGGGCGCAAGCATGAATTGCTCCATGCCGAAGCTGCGCGCCTGCCGTATGAAGCCGGGCATGTCGTCGCCCACGGCCAGTGCAAGATAGACGGCATCGGCGCCGCTGGCCTGGATTTGGGAAATGGCGCTGGACCAATCGGCCGTGCCCATGGAGCGGCCGGCTTCGCCTACGATGTTGATGCCCGGAATCTTCGCAAATTCCGCCTTATTGCTTTGGCCCCATACGAAATCGTGAAACACCACGAACCATTTTTTCTGAAGCAGCTCTGGCCGTTTCTGCATAAGCAAGGCATTCGCCTTGCCCACCATGGCGTCGTTCGGGTTGGTGCGGAACAAGTACTTGCTGCACTGGTCGCCCGTGGTTTGCACCGCTTGTGAATTTGTCGTAACCAGCGGGACGTTCAGGCGCGCGGCCTGGGCGTTTATGCCCAATACCACGGCGCTGCTGGCACCGCCTATCAGTAATTTCGATTTGTCCTGGAGCACCAGTTTCTGCGCCTTTTTCAAGCCCACCGCGGCGTTTGCCTGGCTGTCCTCAATGACCAGCCTGACTTTTTGATTCTTGACTGTCGGTGCGTTCTTGACGGCCAGTTCATAGCCGTTTTTCATATCGATGCCTAGTGGCGCCAGGCCCCCGGTCGTCGGGACAAACACGCCAATAACGACATCGTCGGCGGCAGCCAGCGCTGGGCCGGCCTGCAGCGCCAATGCCATGCCGAGGGCGGCAACGGCATGTTGCCAGGGATATTTCATTCTTGGTGATGAGGTGAATACCATGTTTGTCTCCAGAGTCGGGGGTGGGGATGCTGCCTTACATATTCGAGGGTCCAGGGGGTTACGGGTTGATGGCCCCCGCGGGGGCCGGTTGATGATTGTTGATATCCGCAGTTGGGGCGGGAGGCGCCTGAAGCATTTTCATCGTGCATTCGTAAACGTCGTGTACGAGCTTGCGGCCAGCCTCGTCGCCCGCGCGGGGATCGCGTTGCTCGATGGCCTTGACCAGGCGTTTCCAGTTGCCCAGCCACATGCGGCAATTTTCTTTATTGAGCATGACCTTGCGCGTCGTGACCAGGGTTTGGCGACCGAGCGACACGATGATTTTCCTGGCGTAGCTATTGCCGGCGACTTCAGGCAGGTACATGCTGAGGCGGTATATTGTCGCGATGAACTCGTCCACATTATTCTGATCAAGAGCGGTGGTGATGGCCCGTGTGCTGTGGTGAAGCTCGGCAAGAATGCTATCCGTGCGGTTCTTTGCCAACTCCGAAACGACAAAGCCGTACAGCACCGCGCGCACGCTGAATATTTCCTTGATGTCGGAGGCCGACAATTCGGCGACGATGGCGCCTCGGCGCGGCCGGATCTGGACCAGGCCTTCGCTTTCCAGGATGCGCAAGGCCTCGCGCACCGGGCCGCGGCTGACATGAAAATACGTTTCGGCCAACATGACTTCCATTAGCGGCTGGCCTGGCACGAACACGCCCCGAATAATGTCCGCGCCCAGTCGGTTGGCGATTTGCTCGGGCAGGGTCCAAGTGACCTTGGCGGGATCGCCAAAAGCCGCCAATAGCCATTTGGCTTGCTCAGCGCTAAGTTCGTTTCTCACTTCAGCCTCTACTTTGCTTGGACGATAGTTCATACAATTTGGCATGGGCGCGCACGGCCCTGGCCGTGGAGGAGAAGACGGCAATCCCCGATCCCAGCAGCTTGACGCGCTGTTCCCTGACGAAGTCCTCTTGCGTCTGGTCGCCCGTGCTACGAAGCGCAAGACTGACTTTCGGGCCCGCGCTGCTCGCTTGCGCTACTGACGCGCAGATTTCCTCGAGCTGGCGCTTACCGTCGGCTTCGTCGTCAGCGAAGTCCATGATGGACCCCATTTCGATATAGACGATGAGGCTGTCTAGGTTAGGGTCGGCTTTCAGTAAATTGATAATGTCGGCAAGGATGAGGCGGTTGCCATCGCGCAGGCCCCATACGGGGATGTCGATGGGATTGGCAACGCTCGTGCCTGGAACGCCGAAGCGTTGGAGCGCCTCGCCTGTCGCGGGGGTGAGCGATGGAATCCGCATGCCGGCCCGCGACGCGGCGTCGCTCGACGTGACGCTGACGCCGCCTCCCGAGCCGAATATGCCCAGACGGTTGCCGGCCAGCGTGGCGTGGGCGCTTTGGATCAATAAGGCATCCATCAAGTCGTCGATGCTGTCGACCTGCAGTATGCCGGCCTGTTTGATGGCGGCGTCCCACAACGCCTTGTTGGTTGCCAGTGCGGCGGTATGGCTGCTGGCCGCGGCCAGGCCTTGCTCGGTCGTGCCGCCCTTAAGCAGGACAATGGGTTTGCGGGCTTTCTGGGCGGCGCGAAAAAACAAGCCAGGATCGCGTATGGATTCAGCGTAGAACGCAGTGAGTGTCGTCGCCGGATCGTCTTCGCAGAAAAGCAGGTAGTCGACGAGGTCAAGATCGGAGCAATTGCCCGCGGACAGCACGCGTGCAACGGGTATGCCCTGAACCTGCGCGCGGCGGACCACATCGCCGGCGAAAGTTCCGCTTTGCGAGATGAAGGTGATGCCTTTCGCGTGGGTCGGGCTGTAGCGCGCCGCGCCCATGGCCATCCGGCTGGTAGCCGAGAACGTGCCTATGCAGTTGGGGCCGACCATGCGCATATCGGTACCCGCGAGTACGGCCTGTATTTCGGCCTCCAGCTCGCGGCCCCGGGATGCGTCTTCTCCCGACCATTCGGTGAAACCCGCCGTCAGGACTTGCACCACTTTCACGCCTTTTTTCGCGCATTGCGCCAGCATGTCCGGTACGGCGTCGGCGCCCACGGCGATATAGGCTCGGTCGACAGGCCCTGGGATATGTTCGATAGACGGGTAGGCTTTCAGGCCGCAGATCTCGTCCGCTTTAGGATGGATGGGGTAGAGCTTTCCGGCATAGCCGAAATCGAGCAAATTCTTGATGCTGCGGTAGCCCAGCTTATTGGGCGCTGTCGATGCGCCGATAAAGGCGATGGACGCGGGGTCGAACAAGGCGTTCATTCCTCCCAGCCCAGCCTTGCGCTCGGCAATAGACTCGTGGACTTGAGCGCGTGACCGCACGAGGGCAAGTTGATGGTCGGCCAAATCCTGCGCGACAGCGTCGACCACAATGCACTGATCGCCTTTCACGATAATGGGATTGATGTCGAGCTCGCTGATGGCGCCTTGGGCCAGCATGCCATCGGGGCCCGCCACCGCCATCACGTATTGGACAAGCTTTTCCTTCGCCGCCGGGCCGAGTTTTTGAGCCATCCTTGCCTCGACGGCGTTCGCTATCATGCAGCGGGCGCGTTCTTCGGTAATGGGCGTCAATGCGGCCACGGGCGGTAGGCCTTGCTCCACGTTCGATCCGCCCAGGCCCAGGAGGACGACGCCGCCATAGTGCGGGTCGACGCGGGCGCCGAGGAATACTTCCACCCCGCCCGTGACCATTTCTTCGAGCAGCACGCCATCCACCGTTGCGTCGGGGCTCGATGCCCGGCATGCCTGGATAATTTCAGCATAGACCTGTTCCGCTTGCTCGCCGGTGACGCCAAGACGCACGCCGCCCGCCGCCGCCTTATGAACGATATCGACCGAGACGATCTTCATCGCGAAGGGGCCGCGCAGGCAATTGGCAATGGCCTTGGCGCCGGCGGCATCGGTAGCCAGGCTAGGATTCGTGGTGATAAACCCATAGCGTTGCAATAAACTTTTGGATTCGATTTCTGTTCTCATTCTTGTATGCTCCACTTGCAAAAATTAAGGCGACTTACCTAAATCGAGGGGCGCGCTTTTCCAGGAAGGCGCGCATGCCTTCATCGGCATCGGGGGCGCCTTGCAGCCGCCGGCCGGCCTCCCACTCATAGTTCGCCGCGGCGCTGGCGCCATCGGTGGCAAAGATCTCCAGCCCCGCTTTTATCGACGCGATGACGGTGGACGAATTGGCTGCAATGGCCCTGGCGACATCGAGCGAGGCCGATAATGCTTGTCCCTTGCCTGCCAGGCGATTGGCGAAGCCGATACGATGCGCTTCGTCGGCCTTCATTTCCCTGCAGGAAATCAACATGTCGTGAGCGATGCCGCGCGGCATGAGCATGGGCAATCGGCTGAGCTGGCCGCCGATGGGCAGCAAGCCGATGCGCGCGCCCGGCGCGCTGAAGCTGGCGTTCTCGGCGCAGATGCGCAAATCGCAGGAAATCGACAGGATGAAGCCGGCGGCGAACGCATAGCCGTTAATGGCGGCAATCGTGGGCGTCGCCATCGTGGCGGGCATCAGGAAGGGCGCATTGGCCCGCGGATCGGAGGCGTTGTCCCGGTCATCGAGCATTTCGCGCAAGTCGTGGCCGCTAGAGAAGGCAATGTCTCCGGCGCCTGTAATGACGATGCATTTCACGGCGGCATCGTCTTCGGCTGCCCGCAGCAGCATGCCCAGTTCGCGGGTCATTTGATGAGTGAACGCGTTCCGCCGGGCTTCGTTGCTAATGGTCAGGATGAGTACGCCATCATCGCGGCTGGTTTGAATCGAGGCCATGGCTCTTACTCCACCGTGAGCATAGTGGCGATGACCGCCGGGTCGCGCAATGCCGCCTCGCGGTCCTGATTGAAGACGACTTGTCCGTTTTCGACGACGTAGAAATCGTCGCCCACGGCCATTGCCAGCGGCAGGCTCTGCTCCACCAGCACGATGCCGATGTTGCGCTCGCGGGCGGCGTCGATGGCGCTTTTGATGGCGTCCACATATTCCGGCGCCAAGCCCTCGGTGGGTTCATCGAGCAGGATATATGATGGGTTCGCCAACATGGCGCGCGCGACGACGAGCATTTGCTGCTCGCCCCCGCTGAGCGTTCCCGCTTTTTGCTCCAATCTTTCCTGCAGGCGCGGAAACAGGCGCGTGGCGTCCGCGATGCTGAAGTCGTTGCGCTTGCCGGTGGCGTGCATGGCGACGGTCATGTTTTCCTGCACCGTGAGGCTCGCAAACACTTTGCGATCTTCGGGCACCAGGGTGACGCCCATGCGGGCCCGGCGGTGCGTGCGCCCTGTCAACGGCGTGCCATTAAGACTGATATTGCCTACCACCCGGTCGACCAGGCCCATGATGGCGCGCAAGGTGGTGGTCTTGCCCATGCCATTCAAGCCCAGCAAACAAGCGACTTTGCCCTGCTCGACCCGCAGCGATAACTCTTGCAGGATTTGGCTGGAACCATAAAATGCCGAGACGCGCTCGAGCTCGAGGACATTGCTCATGTCGCAAAGCTCCCATGAAGATAGGCCTTTTTTACATTCTCGTCTTCGCGTATGGCCTCGGGCGCGCCCTCGGCGATGATGCGCCCGTGCTGCATGACGGTGATCGTGTCGGACAGTTTCATCACCATGCCGACGTCGTGTTCCACGATCACTATGGTCAGGCCAAGCTCGTCGCGCAGCTTGAGGACCAACCTGGCAATGCCTTCGCGGTCGCCGCGGGCCATGCCGGCCAACGGTTCATCCATCAGGATGAGCTTGGGCTTCAAGGCCAGGCCTATGGCGATGTCGAGGGCGCGCTGGTAGCCATGAGCGAGCTTGTCGGCCATGATGCCGTCGTGTTTGTCCAGGCCCACGTCATGCAGGCACTTGAGCGCTTCTTCCTTCACACTGTCATCGACGTCGCGGGAGACCCGTATCTTGTAGTTCAGGCCGCGGCGTGAGCGTATGGCCAGCGATACGTTCTCGAGCACAGAGAGGCGGCGGAAAATGCTGGTCCGTTGAAACGTGCGTACGACGCCGATGGCGGCCAATTTGTCGGGCGACCAACCGGTGACTTCCTTGCCGTCGAAGTGGACAGTGCCCGTGGCGGGCGCGATGGCGCCGGTGATCAGGTTGAACAACGTGGTCTTGCCCGCGCCATTCGGACCTAGAATCGAATGGATGGCGTTTTCCTTTATTTGCAAAGATACATTCGATACGGCCTTCAAGCCGCCAAAATTCTTCGATAAGTCGTTGGTCTGCAAGATCATGGCGCACCTCGTTCATTGCGCTGCGTCAGGCGTTCCCAGACCGGTCGCAGCAGCCCGAAGATGCCGCCGGGCGCCACGATGACGATCACCACGAAAAGGGCGCCGAAATAGATCAGCCACGCGTCGGTATGGCTGCTGATGTAATGCTCGGCGAAGGTAAATACCACCGCACCCAGCGCGGGGCCGACGATAGTGCCGATGCCACCCAGCACGACGTACATGAGTATCTTGCCCGACTCGAACCAGTGAAGAATTTCCGGCGAGGTCGCGCCATTGAAAAGCACGAACAAGCTGCCCGCGAATGCTGCCATGGCCGCCGAAAACATATACGAAAGCAGCTTGAGCAGCGTGACGTTAAGGCCAATGAAGTAGGCGCGCTCAGTGTTTTCGCGTATGCCCAGCCACGCCTTGCCCAACGGCGTTCGCCGGATATGTAGCGCCAGGTAAAGCGACGCAAGCAAGGAGGCATATAGCAGCCAATACCAGACCCTTGGATCGGCGACGTCGAACCCGAACAAGGTAGGAATTGGGACGCCTTGCAGCCCGTCCTCGCCGCCCGTGTGGTCGGAAAAAACGAACACCAGGGCGTAAAGCACCTGGCTGAACGCCAAGGTAAGGATGGCGAACGCCTTGCCGATTTGCCGCACGAAGATCTGGCCCACCGCCCACGACAGCAAGATCGCCAAGGCAATAGCCA
>DATJBV010000005.1:0-4055 GCA_035515055.1 Candidimonas sp. | reverse complement strand
CTTTACCTTTGTTTGCCCAACCGAAATTGTCGGTTTCAACAATCTGGTCGACGATTTCGCCGACCGCGATGCCATTCTCATGGGCGGCTCGGTCGACAACGAATTCGTCAAGCTGGCATGGCGCCGCGAGCACTCCGACCTAAGCAAGCTGGGCCACTATCAGTTCGGCGACACCACCGGCGCCCTGATCGACCAATTAGGCATACGCGAAAAATCCGAAGGCGTCGCCCTTCGCGCCACGTTTATTGTCGACCCCGACAACGTCATCCAGCATGTTTCGGTCAACAACCTGAATGTCGGACGCAACCCCGAAGAAATACTGCGCTTGCTCGACGGTCTGCAAACCGACGAGCTCTGCCCCTGCAACCGCGCAGTCGGCGGCGAAACGCTGTAACGCGCTGGCAAGACCCAAGCATAGCAACGCCAAGGCCCGGTCTATCCGGGCTTTTTTTGACTCCACGAACAGGTCAATACCATGGAATTCTTATCTGTCATCAAGGCCATGATCCCCGACTGGGCCAAGGACATTCGCCTGAATCTGGACGGCACCATTGCCCGCTCCAGCCTGAAACCCGAAGACGCCGTTGGCGTCGCCATGGCAGCAGCTTATGCCGCGCGCAGCACCAGTCTGGTCCAGGCATTTAAAACAGGGCTATCCGAAGCCGATTCGACTGGCGTCTTGACCGCAGCCGCGCTCATGGGCATGAACAATACCTACTATCCCTATTTGGAAATGTCGGGCGATGCACAGCTGAAAACCCTGCCGGCGCAACTACGGATGAATGCCTACGCGACACATGGCGGCGTCGAGCAGGCTCGCTTCGAACTCTTTGCCCTGGCCGCATCCATAGTCGGCAAATGCCACTTCTGCGTCAGTTCGCACTACGACAATCTGAAAAAAGCCGGCTTCACCGCTGAACAATTGCGCGACGTGGGCCGAATTGCATCGGTAGTCAACGCTGCCTCGCAGGTTCTTGCCGCCGAGGGAAAGTAGCCTACACCGCAGCCAACAATGCCACGACTGTCGCCGATATGCCTTCCTTGCGCCCCAGATAGCCCAGACCTTCGTTGGTCTTGGCCTTGATATTCACATCTTGCGGCGACACGGCAAGATCGGCGGCGATATTGGCGACCATGCCTGCGGCGTGGGGCCCGATCTTGGGGGCCTGTGCGTGCACCGTGGCATCCACGTTCACCACCTTCCAGCCGGCATGCGCCACTTTTTTCATGGCTGCCCGCAACAAAACGCGGCTATCGGCCCCTTTATAAGCCGGATCCGTGTCGGGAAAATGGCGTCCGATATCGCCCAGCCCCGCCGCCCCCAGAATGGCATCGGTTACCGCATGCAGCAATACATCGGCATCGGAATGCCCCAACAGGCCATGTGTATGTTCAATGACAACGCCGCCGATAATCAGCGGCCTGCCTTCTACCAAAGCATGTACATCAAAACCCTGCCCTACGCGGAACGGGAAATTATTCACAACCACTTCTCCATCAATTCAAAATCTTCCGGCCAAGTCACCTTGAAATTACGCACCGAACCAGGAATCAGGCAAGGCGAATAACCGGCCAGTTCCATGGCCGACGCCTCGTCGGTAATCGCAACATTGGACGCCCCCGCCATCTGCAAAGCCTGCTGCAGGCTGCCCGCCTGGAACATCTGCGGCGTTTGCGCCAGCCATAAGCGCTCGCGCGCCACCGACCTGCCTACCCTGGCAAGCTCTGCGCCACCATTCAAATTTTGCTCAACCTCTTGCGACTGCTTCACGGTGTCGGCCACCGGCTGGGCCAGCAAACCACCGGCACCCTGCGCCAAACAACTATCGATCAAGCGTGTCAAAGCCTGACGCGGTAAACCGGGGCGGGCCGCATCATGGACCAACACCCAATCATCGTCATCCAGCCCCGCATCCATCAATGCGGCCATCACGGTTTCAGCACGACTGGGACCGCCGCAAGGACGCCATACCGTTCTAGGCAAGCCAGCCAGCGCCTGTCCGGCCCACTGGTCGTGCGCCGCCACCGCCACCCTGACCTGCGCAACGCGCTCGTCAGCCAGCAAGGCTTTGACGGCCCAGCGCAGCATGGGTTCGCCCTTCAATAGTCGATATTGCTTGGGTAGGAGGGTTGCCGAACCGGCATCGCCGGACACCAAACCGCCGCTGTCAATCAAGGCAGAATCGGCGCTCACGGCGCGCGCGCCGATGCCGGCCGCGGGAACAATTGCAATCAGTTTCTTGTGCATACGAAAGACATTTTATAATGACAAACTACATGGCCATAGAAACAACCCCTCCCCCGTCCCTTCCCTCTACCAAACCCGTGCTCGCAGCGTTGAAGCCCGGGCATCGGCATGCGCAACCTACTCCCCCAGGATCGGGCGACGCATGGATGCTGGCAGACCTGGCGCGCGCATCGCGACAAACCCTGGTCGTGCTATGCGCCGAGCCCTTGACGGCACAGCGTCTGGCCGAGGAAATCCTATTATTCGCACCCGAATTGCGGGTCCGGCAGTTGCCCGATTGGGAAACCCTGCCTTACGACAGCTTTTCACCACACCAGGACCTGATATCGGAGCGTCTGCGCACACTGCACGCCCTGATGCAGAAAAGTGTCGACATCCTGACCGTGCCGATCACAACGGCCTTATATCGGATTGCCCCGCCCGAGTTCCTGGCTGCCTATACTTTCTCGTTCAAACAAGGGGACAAGCTGGATGAAGAGGGCCTGCGTCACCAATTGACACTGGCTAACTACAGCCATGTCACCCAGGTGACGGCTCCCGGCGAATTCTGCATACGCGGCGGCCTGATCGATCTATTCCCCATGGGCTCGGTCCTGCCCTACCGGCTCGATCTGTTCGACAATGAAATCGAGTCTATACGAAGTTTCGACATCGATACCCAGCGCAGCCTGTATCCGGTCAAAGAAGTCCAGCTGCTGCCCGGCCGCGAATTCCCCATGGATGAAGCCGCCCGCAATCAGTTTCGTGCACGCTTTCGTGAGTTGTTCGAAGGCGATCCGTCACGCGCCCTTCCTTACAAAGACATTGGCAACGGCATCGCATTCGCCGGTATCGAGTATTACCTACCCCTATTCTTTGCACATACGGCAACCCTGTTCAATTATTTGCCCGAACAATCGCTGACCGTTACGCTAGGCGACATCAACCAGGCTGTACAACGCTTTGCCCACGATACGCACAGCCGCTACCAGTTCCTGAAAAGCGATCGCGAACGCCCGGTATTGCCGCCCGAACAGTTATTCTTGAATGAAGAAGACCTGTTCCAGCAACTGAAGCCATTTGCCAGGCTGGCGCTAAGCGACGAAACCGCCCATCCCGACTTTCAGCCCGCGCCCACCGTTGCCATTACCAGGCGCGCCGAAGATCCCGTCGCCAATTTACGCGCATTGTTGGGCAAGCACCAGGGGCGTATCGCCTTATGCGCAGACTCCGCCGGGCGGCGTGAAACGCTGCTGCAAATGCTGGAGGAATTTGGCATCAGGCCCGATTTCGCCAGCGAAACCCTACAAGACTTTCTGGGCTCCGAAAGCCGCTTCGCGCTGGTTATCGCCCCCCTGTCCAACGGCTTCAGCCTGGCTGACCGCGGGCTGACGCTACTAACGGAAAACGACCTTTATCCCAGCCAGGCCAGACCCATGCGGCGCGGCAAGCGCGCACAGGAACATGCCAGCGACGTGGAAGCCATGGTGCGCGACCTGTCCGAACTGCGCGAAGGCGATCCTGTTGTCCATGCGCAGCACGGCATTGGACGCTACCGCGGCCTGATCGACATGGATCTGGGCGAAGGCCTGATGGAACTGCTGCATCTGGAATACGCCAATGGCAGCACACTGTATGTGCCCGTAGCGCAGTTGCATGTTATTGCCCGATATAGCGGGTCCGACCCGGACCAAGCGCCTTTGCACCAACTGGGCTCAGGCCAATGGGACAAGGCACGGCGCAAGGCCGCCAAGCAAGTCCGCGATGCGGCGGCCGAACTACTGGCCTTGTATGCCATGCGCGCGGCACGCGAAGGCTACCGGTTCAA
>DATJBV010000004.1:0-1637 GCA_035515055.1 Candidimonas sp. | reverse complement strand
GCTTCAATTGCTTGCAGGCGGTGGTGAAAGACATGATTGCGCGCCGCGAAGGCCGGATCATCAATGTGGTTTCTGCCGCCGGCCTGGTGGGCACCATCGGCCAGATCAACTACGGTGCGGCCAAGGCCGGCCTGCTGGGCTTCACCAAGTCTGCCGCCAAGGAACTGGCGCAGCACAATATTGTGGTGAATGCGGTGGCGCCCGGCGCGGCCACACCGATGACTGAAGTCATCCGTACCGATCCACGTTTCAAGGATACCTATCTGGCACGCGTACCGTTGGGCCGCTGGGCGGATCCCGTTGAATTGGCGCCGGTCTTCGTCTTCCTGGCGTCGCAGGGTGCAAGCTATGTCACGGGCCAGGTCATCGGTGTCGATGGCGGGTTGTCGATTCACTAACAGGAAAGGTGTCATGAGCACGACTAGCGAGAGCGTATTTACGGGCCCGAATCCGGCCGCGGTCTATCACGACTATCTAGGAAAAGGCGATTTCCGGATTCAATGTTGCGATAGTTGCGGCACACATGTTTTTTATCCCCGCATTCTTTGTACGCATTGCGGCGGGATCCAGTTGAAATGGGTCCCGGCGTCGGGGCGCGGCAGTGTCTATGCGGTCAGTATCGTGAACCGCCGGGCAGAACAGGGCGGCCCCTATAACGTCGTGCTGGTCGACCTGGAAGAAGGGCCGCGCATGATGGCGCGGGTAGACGGCATAAGCCACGATCAGGTCAAAATCGGCATGCCGGTCAAGGCCAGGATAGAAAGCGGCGACCCGGCACCCTTCGTCGTTTTCGAACCTGTCTAAAAGGAGCAAGCATGACTAGCAGCATACGCGGCGCGGCCGCTATCGTCGGCGCGTCGTTGTCCGGTCTTGGCGACACGGCGGGCCGTACTTCGGAAGATATTGCCATCGAGGCCATTTACAAGGCCCTGGCAGAGGCTGGGCTTACCACCATGGACGTCGATGCCGTCTATGGTTCGTTGCCCGGCGACTGCAACCCGCTGTCGGGCTTGCAGCTGGCCGAAATCATGGGTATTCATCCCAAGTTCTCCGATAACAATCGTACGGGTGGCTCGACTTTCTTGTCGTATACGCTGGCGGCGGCCATGGCGATCAAGGAAGGCCTGTGTGAAACCGCACTGATTTTCTATGGCAGTAACCAGCGCTCCAACAGTGGCAAGCTGGTGTCGTCGGTGCCGCCGTTTGCCTTTGAGTCGCCTTATAAGCCTATTTTCCCTGTGACGTCCTACGCTTTGGCCGCGTCCCGGCATATGCACCAGTATGGCACCACGCGAGAGCAATTGGCGTCGGTTGCCGTGGCGGCGCGGCAATGGGCCAATATGAATCCGGAGGCCTATATGCGAGGGCCGTTGTCGGTGGAAGACGTGCTCAATGCGCGCATGGTGTCCAGCCCACTGACGGTACGCGATTGCTGCCTGGTTACGGACGGCGGTGCGGCGCTGGTCATGGTATCGGCCAAACGGGCTAAGGACTTCCCCAAAAAACCAGTGTATTTGTTGGGTGCGGCGGCGGCGACTTCGCATATGAATATCGTTGCCATGCCTGATCTGACCGAGAGCGCGGCAAAAGAAGCCGGCCAAAGGGCGTTTGCAATGGCGGGGATGCAGCATTCGGAT
>DATJBV010000003.1:0-8965 GCA_035515055.1 Candidimonas sp. | reverse complement strand
CGCACAGTAACTGTGGCGACCGCGAATGCGAATCAGGTCGGACGACGCTGCAAGGCTAGCTTGATGACGCAGCAAGGCTTGCCGGCGGCCAGTCCCCGAACCAGCCTACGGAAACAGACCTTTTTGATTCATCGCCAGCCTATGCGGCAGTGGTGGGGCCGGTGACGGGCTGGGCGACAGTCGCGGGCGCGCCGCGTGGCAGGCTGGGAACGGGGGTTCAAGGGTGCGCATGTTTGAGCGAAAAGCTTACGGGCAGCCGGTGGCTGCCCGTTCTCGCGAGTTCGCACCCGCCCCGGGCTCAGCCTGACGCGCGGGGAGTCAAGGCAACGCCTTGACCGCGGACGCCTGAGCCCGGCCCGTCACCGGCCCCACCGCTGCTAACAAGCTTCAATGGGAACTGTGGCGAGGACCTGGGCAATAAAATCAGTACCGGATCTTCTTCAACAACGCCGTCGTCGACCGCTGAAATTCAAACGGAATGGCCACCGCCCTTCCCCCCCAACGCTTCACGCTGGCCGTCTCCGGCAACGTCTCCATATCGTAGTCGCCGCCCTTGACGATAATATCGGGGCGTAACTGCTCGATAAGCGCCTGTGGCGTATCTTCATGGAAATAGGTGACGACCGTCACGCACGCCAACGCCGCAAGCAAGGCGGCGCGGTCTTCCTGCGGGTTCAGCGGCCTGTCGGCGCCCTTGCCCAGCCGGCGCACGGAGTCATCAGTATTGATGGCCACAATCAAGGTGGCCCCCAATTGCGCCGCCGTGTCCAGGTAGCTGACATGGCCGCGATGCAGGATGTCGAACACGCCATTGGTAAACACCAGCGGTCGCCGCAAGCTGCCGGCCTCCACCGCTGCCACGCAAGCCTCGCGGGTGAGTATCTTGGCTTCGAAACGGACGACTGCCATAGCGATCAGGCGGAGGCGGGCGCGACGCTCTTGACGAGCTCCTTGCGGTACCGATTCAAGTCTTGCACCGTATTGAAGGTGTTATCCATGAGTAGCGACATATTGTGCAGAATGCGCGTACTGACCTTGGTTTCCCAGGCCTTGTCGAACTCGATCTGGTTGTCGAGCCAGTTTTCCAGCCAGCCAGGCGACGGCAGTTTTGACTGCACGGTGTCCTGCGGGAACATGTCCTTATTGACATGCAGGTTGGTCGGATGCAATGCCTGGGGCGTGCGATGTGCCGAGGCCATCAGTACACCGATCTTGGCGAACGCAAGCCGCGCGCTGGCGCCCGATGCCTGGTCCTGATTCACCAGTGCCCGCTTCATATAGCGCAAGTAGGCTCCGGCATGGCGGGCCTCGTCTTGGGCAATGATCTTATAAATTGCCTGTATGACCGGCTCGGTGTGCCAGTCGGCGGCGCGGCGATACCAGTGATTCAGGCGCACTTCGCCGCAAAAGTGCAGCATGAGCGTTTCCATGGCGGGTGCGGGATCGAATTCGAACCGTACTTTGTCGAGTTCGGCTTCGGTGGGCACAAGCTCGGGACGAAAACGGCGCAGATATTCCATGAGCGCCAGCGAGTGCTTCTGTTCCTCGAAGAACCAGATCGACATGAAGGCGGAAAAGTCGCTGTCTTCGCGGTTGTCGCGCAGGAACATTTCGGTGGCGGGCAACGCCGCCCATTCGGTGATGGCATTCATCTTTATCGTGTATGCCTGTTCGTCCGTCAGCTTGCTGGCGTCGTACTCATCCCAGGGGATATCAGTGCCCATGTTCCAGCGCACTGCTTCCATGGATTTGAACAATTCAGGATAAAGCATAGGGTCTCTCTTAAAGATGTCGGTTCAGCGCCCAGACCGCCACGCCCAAGGCAACAGCCACAATGGCGGCAAGTGCGGTAAGCAGCCGGTTGGTTTGCTGCTGGGCGTAACGCAAACGTTTAAGCTCCAAGTTTAACTCAGGCCCTGTGTCAGGACGGTTAAGCGAGGTATAAACGAGTCGGGGGATTTGTGGAAGAATCTGCGCCCACTGGCCGGCCTCTTTATCGAGGCGCTGGCGCAGGCCCGTCAAACCGATGCGTTCATGCATCCATTTTTCCAGGTATGGCTTGGCCGTTTGCCAAAGATCAAGATTCGGATCGAGTTCGCGGCCCATGCCTTCTACATTCAACAGCGTCTTCTGCAACAGGACAAGTTGCGGCTGGATTTCGACATTGAACCGCCGCGAGGTCTGGAACAGGCGCAATAACACCTGCCCCAGGGAAATTTCCGATAACGGCCTGTCGAAATAAGGTTCGCAGACCGCGCGTACAGCGCCTTCCAAGTCTTCTTCGCGCGTTGTGGCCGGCACCCAGCCGGACTCGATATGCAGTTGCGCAACACGGCGATAGTCGCGCCTGAAAAAGGCCAGGAAGTTTTGCGCAAGATAATTCTTGTCGAACTCGGACAAGGAGCCGACGATACCGAAATCCAGCGCGATGTATCGGCCCAGCGTACTGGGGTCGTCGGATACATAAATGTTGCCGGGATGCATGTCGGCATGGAAAAAGCCGTCGGCAAAGACCTGGGTAAAGAAAATCTCGACGCCGGTGCGAGCCAGTTGCTTCAGGTCGACATTGGCATCTTTCAGCCGCTGAATGTGGCTGACCGGAATGCCGCGCATGCGTTCCATAGTGAAGACAGTCGTCGCGCAGTATTCCCAAATCACCTCGGGAACCATGAGCAGATTGCCGCGTCCGGACTCAGGACTGAAATTCCGTCTTAACTGGCTGCAGTTGGAGGCCTCGCGGATAAGATCGAGTTCATCGTGAAGGTAGACGTCGAATTCGGCAACGACCTGACGCGGCTTGAGGCGGCGCGCATCCGCCGCCAGCCGCTCGACGAATGTCGCCAGGGTGCGCAGCAGGGCAAGGTCTTTTTCGATGATCTCGCGCATGCCGGGCCGCAATACCTTGACGGCGACCTCACGACCGTCGTGCAGCACGGCAAAGTGAACCTGCGCTATCGACGCGGATGCGACCGGGTCGGCGTCGAATTGCTTGAACAAGGTATGCGGCGACGCACCCAGCGCCACTTCGATCAGCGCCGCCGACTGGTCGGAGGGAAATGGCGGCACCCTGTCTTGAAGGAGCGCAAGCTCGATGGCGACATCGAGCGGAATAAGGTCGCGCCGTGTCGACAAGACCTGACCGAACTTGACGAAAATGGGGCCCAGCGACTCGAGCGCCAGACGCAGCCGCACGCCGCGCGCCAGCTTAGGCCTGCGGCCCAGGCGCACAATGCGCAGCAGGCTGTACGCCAACGGATGCTTGATGCTGGACAGCACGAGTTCATCGAGGCGAAACCGCAAGGCGACCAGGATGATATGGATGAGGCGAAAAAGAGTGAACATGGTCAACCCTTGCGCACGGAATTGTGCGTGGCGGGCCGACCCAGTCTTGCAATCCGCGCATCAAGAAGATTCAACCGCTGCTCCACTCCAGCCAATTGCGCGGTGTGTTCGTCCAACGCGAAACGCGGCGCCATGAGTCCGCTTTCTTCGCCCAAAAACTCGGTAACGTTTTCGGCCAACCGGAAGGCCGAGGCCTGAACGCCCTGCGCGAGCAGCTTGCCCGTGCGCATCACACGCACGGCGGCAACATCGCCCACTACCCTGGACAAGTCTTCTTCAGGGTCCCATCGCAAGTCGCGCGCCAGATCGGACGCCAGCTGCGCAAAGGCCGCATCGCCTTCGATGTGCATGAGAGTGGCGATGCGGGACGGGTCGCGTGCCTGCAGGATAGCCGGCAAATCGGCGAACCGGTGAACGGGAATCGTTAGCGTAACGTCGGGAACGATGGCGGGGTCGGACGGCTGCAGCAGCCCGCCGGCCTGTACCGTAAGGCTGGAGGTGAAGCCCGCCACGCGCAGCCGCAAGGTCTTGCCGGAGTGCTGGCCCAAGCGTTCACGCGCCCATTCTTCGCGCTGCAGCAGCTTGTTGAGCACACGCGCATACATGGCGGAAGGAGCGAAAAATGAAGGTAGAGAAAGCATGGTTCCAGGTGTCGGCATGGCCGCGTAAGAGTGGCGAGTCGGGCAAGAGTTCAAGTTTAACGGTTTTACAACAAGCCGATCAGACACGCGCCCCGACATACGCAGCAAAAAGGCGCCATGAAGTGGCGCCTTTCTGGTTCATGCGGCAAACATGGAGTTAGCTGGCGTTCTCTAGCGGGATTTGCTGTATGCCGGCCAAGAGCCAACCTGCGCCGTCCGACTTGTACAGGTTCCAGACTTCTTCGAAGCGGAAGGCTTCCGCGTCGGCCGCTTCGCGCAGCATGCCGGAGTAGCGCACGCTGGCCAGGTGACCACCCGACACTGCCTCGATACCCAGAAGCTCGGCATTGAGCAGCACCACTTCGGTTTTTGCGCCCTCGGCCCGCGCAAGGATCTCGGGCTTGACTTCAGCGATGAGGTCGTCGGTCATGAAGTCGCGCAATTTTTGAAGATCGCCGCTGTCCCATACTGCCTGGATTTCGACGAACTGCGACTTGGCGTTGGCCAGGAAGGCGGACGTATCGAAATCGCCGGGAATAAACCACTTGTCGTCCAGCGGCGCCGCCGGCACCGAGGCGTACGAAGCAGCCGAACCCACCGCGGCGGCGGGAGCTGCCGCCGGCATTGCCGGCTGGCTGGACTCGCGCCATGTGTTCTGCGATTGCGCACCCGATGACGTAGTGTGGCGATTCGATGGCGCGGGACTCGATCCCGCACGCTGCATGGCCGGACCGGCGGCACCGCCGCGCAGCTTGCGCACAATGAAGATCACGCCGAACACCAGCAACCCGATGAGCAGCAGGCTGGACATCATTTCAAGAAATGCGCCCGACAGGCCCATGCTGGAAAGCAGTGCGGCAATGCCCAGGCCCGCGGCAATACCGGCTATGGGACCCAGAAAGCGCGACATGCCGCTCTTGGCAGCCGTGCCCGCGGCTGCGGCCCCAGCGGCGGGTGCCGCCGCGCGCGACATCGTGCTTGGAGCGGCAGGGGGAGTGACGGCCTGGCGCTGCTGAGTTACGTTTGAAGACTGCCGGCCGAAGCTCTTACCGCCGCCCATGCGACGCGCCTCTGCGTCGAACGACACCGACAACATTGCACCTGCTGATACAACCAGCATGGCAACGGCGATTAGTCGTGAAAATCCTTGAGACATGTATAGCTCCTTTTGACTTCATGTAGATTCAGCGGTAAGCGGATAATCTTACTGGAAGCTGAACATTAGCATAAAGTGAGACCGGATGGGGCAAAAGAAGTTCAATGGCATCGCGCCTACCCCAGGTTCACGCCCTCGTGCAGGGCCACCAAGCCGGCGGTTAAATTGAAATACCGGACACGCGACAGCCCCGCCGCTTCCAGCATGCCAGCCAGCGTTGCCTGGTCCGGGTGCATGCGGATGGACTCGGCCAGGTACCGATAGCTTTCCTCGTCGCCGGCAACTTTCTTGCCCAGCCAGGGCAGGATATTGAATGAATACCAGTCGTAGGCCGGCGCCAGCGGCTTGGCCACCCGCGAAAACTCCAGCACCAGCAATTTGCCGCCCGGCTTCAGCACCCGGCGCATTTCGGACAGTGCGCGATCTTTATGTGTCATGTTGCGCAAACCGAAAGCCACGCTGACTCGGTCGAAATAGCCGTCGGGATACGGAAGTTTTTCGGCATCGCAGACGGCGGTAGGCACAAGCAAGCCCTGATCGGTAAGGCGATCGCGGCCAACACGCAGCATGGAGTCATTAATATCGGTAAGCCAAACTTCGCCGGATGGCCCCGCGCGCTTGGCGAAGGCGCGGGCCAAGTCGCCCGTACCGCCGGCAATGTCGAGCACTTTCATTCCGGGACGGACGTCGGCGCGTCCGATGGTGAAGGCCTTCCAGATGCGATGCAGGCCACCCGACATGAGGTCATTCATGACGTCGTAGCGGCTGGCCACCGAGTGGAACACCTCGGCTACCTTGCCGGCTTTTTCTTGTTCGGACACGGTCTTGAACCCGAAATGGGTCGTGGCCTGTGGCGTAGGTTCGGGAGCGGGAGTACGGGTATTTTGCATGGTTTGATAATCGTACATCATTTGGGAATTGAAACGAGAACGGGATTTTCACAAACCTGAAATATTTCGCCCATATTATCGCCGCCATGACTTGCATTAACCTATCCCACTAATCGACTTTCTATCAGGCGCCATGACCACGACCATACTTGTAGTAGAAGATGAGCCGGCCATCCAGGAATTGATCTCGGTAAACTTGTCGTTTGCCGGCCATAAAGTCTTGCGCGCTTTCGACGCCGAACAGGCCCAGACGCTTATACGCGCCGAATTGCCCGACTTGATTCTTCTGGACTGGATGCTTCCCGGCGCTTCCGGCATTACCTTGGCCAAAACCTTGCGCGCCGATGAACGCACACGCCAGGTCCCGGTGATCATGCTCACAGCCAAAGGCGCCGAGCATGACAAGATCGAGGGCCTGGAAGCGGGCGCCGACGACTACATCACCAAGCCGTTCTCGCCCAAGGAACTGATGGCCCGCATCAAGGCGGTATTGCGCCGCCGCGCCCCGCAGCTCACGGACGACATCATACAATTGGGAACATTACGCCTGGATCCGGCGACTCACCGCGTCATCGGCAACGACGTTTCGCTTACCCTCGGCCCCACCGAATTTCGCCTGCTACACTTTTTCATGACGCACACTGAACGTGTTTTTTCCCGTGCCCAGTTGTTGGACCAGGTATGGGGAGACCATGTGTTCGTCGAGGAGCGCACCGTAGACGTCCATATCCGGCGCCTGCGCAAAGCTCTGGAACCCAGCCATCACGAAGACCATATTGAAACGGTCCGCGGCGCCGGCTACCGGTTCACCGCCCAACTGCCTAAATCCGCCTGACACGCTTTTGCAACTACGCCCCGGCCCATGACGACCCGTCCGCATGACTAAAACCTTGATAACAATTGGCCTATGGGCTGCGCTAGGATGGCTTTGCGGTACATGGCTGGGACCGTCAACCGGCTGGGGCGTGTTCTCAATAGGCCTGCTTATCATGATCCTGGTCAGCGGACTGCAGCTCTCGCGCATTTCGCGCTGGGTCAAGAACATCGAACTGCCTCCTCCGGCATCGGTAGGCCCGTGGGACGAAGTATTGGCGCCAATTTACCGCAAGCTGCGCAGCAACCATCAGGAAATTGAGTCGCTCACGCGGCAAGTCGACAGCATCATGCTGGCTGCCGAAGCTTTGCCCGACGGCGCCATCACGCTGAACGAGGCCATGCAACTCACGTGGTGCAACCAGATGGCGTGCGAGCATGTTGGACTGAACCTGGCGGTCGATCGCGGACACAGCATCTTCAACATACTGCGCTCACCCGAGTTCGCACGCTATGCCAAGCAAAAGCACTGGCCCGGCCACGTCTTGCTCCACCTATCCCGCGATGACCAGGAAAAGGCCTTGCAGGTTCAGCTAACCCCTTACGGCTTCGGGCAATTCCTGGTCGTGACACGCGATGTGACGCAAGTCGAGAAGCTGGAAACCACGCGCAAAGACTTCGTCGCCAACGTCTCGCATGAACTGCGCACGCCGCTGACCGTGTTGTCGGGCTTTCTTGAAACCATGCACGACATGCCGGCCGACTCGCTAAGCGACGAACAAAAGCAACGCTATCATGGCCTTATGCTCGAACAGGCGTTGCGCATGCAGGCCATCGTTGCCGATTTGCTGACCCTGTCCACCCTCGAATCCACACCCTATGCCGACGGCGAACAGGTGCGCGTGGGCGCCCTAATACATACCGCCCTGCAACAAGGAAAGCTGCTTTCCCGCGGCCAGCATGTCTTTGTGGAGAACGTTGCCGACAACCTCTGCGTGACAGGCATCGAATCGGAGCTCGCGTCGGCCATATCCAATCTCCTGACCAACGCCATCCGGTACACGCCGAAAGACGGCACGATCACCGTAAGCTGGTTTCTTACCGAAGGAGGCCAAGCCTGTTATTCGGTGCAAGACACAGGCATCGGCATTGCATCGCAAGACCTTCCACGGCTGACGGAACGCTTCTACCGGGTAGACCGCGGCCGGTCGCGCGCGACAGGCGGCACGGGACTAGGCCTGGCCATCACAAAGCATGTGGCGATGCGTCACCATGCGGAACTGACAATCCAGAGCCGCCTTGGCGCCGGCAGCGTGTTCTCGCTGGTATTCCCTGCTGCCCGGGTCAGCGTCGGCAGCTAACGGTCGCCGTTCTAACGGTTTTGGTTGACACGTCGCGGGTCAGATGTCGCTGAGACGTTGCTGAGACGTGTCAGTTGACACGCCGCGGGCGGGTGGCATGGCGATGGCCGGTCCCTCGGCCTGCTCGGCGCCCTGCGCGCCTCGCCCGCATCGCCTCGCTCGTTCGCGCCTGCGCGCTGCCTTCGCGTCCGGGCTCGCTGCGACCTCGAAGCCCGGCCATCGCCATGCCACCCGCCCGCGACTGCATTGGGTTGTGCTGAACCGACGTCGGGACCGGCAGCGTGCTTGGCCTTCTTGCGCCGCGTTGGCGGTTGAAGAAGAAGCGGCATGCGCTCGCCCAATACGGCCAGCCCGCCTGGCCTATTGGGCATCGGTGCTGGGCTGGCGCCGGGTTTCAGGTCTCTGGCTGGCGATCGCCGACGGCCCAGTGGCTGTCACACCCGAACACCGGCGCTGGCACGTGCCTCGTCCCTGACCCACAAACGCAAGGCGCCGGTGGCGGGGGCTGGGTGGGCGAAGTTGCGGGCGCGCCGCGTGGCTGGCCGTTTTCGGGATCCAAGGTGGCAGTTGTTCGAGTGGGAAGCTTATGGATGATCCGGGGGATCATCCATCCCACGAGTTCTGCCACCGCCCGAAAACGGCCAGCCACGCGGGTAGTCAAGGCAACGCCTTGACCGCGAACGTCTGAACCCACCCCGCCCCCGTCACCGGCGCCGGTTTGTATACCTTGAACAGAGTGCAGAGTGGCAAGCATAAAAAAAG
>DATJBV010000002.1:0-1753 GCA_035515055.1 Candidimonas sp. | reverse complement strand
TCGCTCATGCAAAAAGGCGGGTGTGTCGGGGGCTGTGCAGGCGCCTCGCGCACGCCGTTTCGGTCGGCCCCATCGAGGAGGCAAGGCCGCGGCTGTCCGAGCCCGGCGGGTGTCGGGCCACTGGCCCGACCGGGCGAGTTCCGCGGCCGCCTTGATGGGGTTGAGCGAAACGGGCACCCCTGGCAACGCCAGGGGCGTAGCGCGCGAAGCCGAAACAGCCCCTGACACACCCGCCTTTCTCAAGAACGAAAAAAACCTGCCGAGAACCCCGTAAACACCTCAGTCAAAAATGCGCTAGTCCGGCCGCCCCGTTCCTGCTGTCTGATCTTTATTGCGCCTGTCGCGCCGAACAATGCGCAACAGCCACCAGAACAGCGACAGCGAGCAGAGCAGGCCTATTCCGAAAATCGCCAGTACTATTGCTTCGCCTGTCGTCATGAGTCTGTACCTTGCAAAATAAACCAGGGCCTAGCCGGCGCGCAGGACATCGGCCATAGCGTCGGTGAAGACATCGATATTGCCCGAATTCAAACCTGGAACGCTGATGCGGCCCGAATCGATAATGTAAACCCCATGCCGTTCACGCAACGCCAGCAATTGCGGCATGGATAGACCGGTATAGGTAAACATGCCGCGCTGCTTCACAAAATAGCTGGAGTCGTAGCCGGGAAGCTTGTCGCTTAGCTGCTCATGCGCCTGCTGGCGCATCAACGCGATACGCTCGCGCATACCGGCGACTTCCTTCACCCACGCCGCATATAGCTGCGGGTCGTTAAGTACATCCGACGTGATGTACCCGCCGTGCCACGGAGGGCTGGAGTAAATCCGGCGCACCACCGCCTGCAACTGGCCCAGCACGTCCTTGGCTTCCTGGGCCGAGGCGCAAACCACCGACAGGCCGCCGCAACGCTCGCCATAAAACGACAAGTTCTTGGAAAACGAATTCGCCACCAGAAAGACCAGGCCCGCATCGGCCATGGCGCGTATGGCGAAGGCGTCTTCATCCAGGCCAGAGCCAAAGCCTTGGTAGGCCATATCCACAAAGGGAATAAGCCCACGCTCAACCAACACCGGTATCAATTCCAGCCATTGTTCCCGCGACAAATCCACGCCGGTCGGGTTATGGCAGCACGGGTGCAACAGCACGAAGCTTTTGCTGGGCAAAGCACGCAACTCGGCCAGCATTTGCTCGAACCGCAAAGATTTGGTCTTGGGATCGTAGTAAGAATAGGTGTGGGTCTTGACCCCCGCACCCTGGAATATGGAATAGTGGTTGTCCCAGGCAGGGTCGCTGATCCAGATTTCGCTATCGGGAAAGGCGGCATGCAGGAAGTCGGCCCCAACCTTGAGCGCACCGGTTCCGCCCACGGTTTGGATGGTGGCGACACGCCCCGCCTGCAATACCTGATGGCTTGCGCCAAACACCAGTTTTTGCACCGCATCGCGATACGACGACAAGCCTTCCATGGGTAAGTAAGGACGCGGCTCCGCGTCTTGGGCGCGGCGCTGCTCGGCAGTGCGAACCGACGACAATACGGGGATGCGGCCAGCGTCGTCGTAATACAGCCCTATCGTCAAATTGACTTTCTTCGGGTGGGTATTCTGGTGGAATTCCCCATTAAGCCGAAAAATAGGATCGCCAGCGTACTTTTCCAGATGCTCAAACATGGTCAGGTCTCGATGATTGCAGGTTTGGCCGCCCAGGCGGCATATTTTTCCATTATAGAGATACACGCGGCCCCGTACTCCCGTA
>DATJBV010000001.1:0-40838 GCA_035515055.1 Candidimonas sp. | reverse complement strand
GGCGGGCGTCATGCGGGACCTTGGTGTGGACCGGCGTATTGTCAGTCCGGACGAAGCCGTGATTCTGGAGCCGGCCCTGCGTCATGCCCGCAACCGCATCGTAGGCGCCGACTTTACCCCCGAGGACGAGAGCGGCGATGTCAATCTCTTTACACTGGCATTGGCCGAGCATGCGCGCCGGGCCGGTGTCGATTTCCGCTTTTCCACGCGGCTCAGCAGGCTTATCTCTGTCGACGGTCAAATCCAGGGCGCCGAGGTTATCGGCCCCGACGGCCTGTACGAAACCATACGGGCCGACGCGTACGTCGCGGCCTTGGGATGCCATACGCCGCATTTCGTCGCCCCGCTGGGCGTGCCCTGCCACGTTTACCCGGCAAAAGGTTACTCGGCAACTTTCGACATCACCGAACCGGCGGCGGCGCCCACGGTCAGCCTGACGGACCGTGCAAACAAATTGGTATATACCCGCTTGGGCAGTCAATTGCGGGTCGCGGGCACCGCCGAACTCTCCGGATACTCGCGCGGGCTTAATACAATCCGTTGCCAAAATATGACGCGCATGGTGCATGAACTGTTCCCAACAGCGCTTGATTTTGATAACGTACGCTACTGGTCGGGTCTACGGCCTACTACTCCATCGAACGTCCCACTTATTGGCCAGACACGAATCCCCAACCTTTACCTTAATACCGGGCACGGCACATTGGGCTGGACCATGGGGGCAGGCTCCGGCCGCGCCTTGGCAGACCTGATATCCGGACGACAGCCCGAACCCGAGTTCCCTTTTCTAGGTATGACTGCTTTATGACACAACATTGGCTGTTTGGTACGGCGTGCGGTTCCGCGCGCAAGCTGGCATGGGCCAGCGCCGGTATTTTGCTGGTATCGTCGATGGGCGCTTCAGCCGCTACCGAATTGCGGGTCTGGCATTCGCTCAATCCGCACAACAAAAAAGCCTTTGAAACTCTAGTAAAGGATTTCAACAAAAGCCAGAAAGAAGTCAGTGTCGATCTAAAGGCCTTCGACTCGCAGGAAGCTATCGAGGCAGCCTTGGGCGCGGCCAAGAAGCGCGACGACAAACCCCATCTGGTACAGCTCGACGACACGCGCGCGCCGGACGACATAGCGAAGCGCGCGTATATTCAGCCATTGCATGTGCTGGCGGCAAAACATCCGGTCAAGGACGCCAAGTGGTTCTTGTCGGACAGCAATTCATTCCTGCGCGATACGAAGGGCCGTTTACTGGCATTTCCTTACATGGTCGACATACCCGTCATGTATTACAACATCGACGCTTTCAAGAAGGCCGACATCAAGCCGGCGGTGCCGCAGCGGTCCTGGAAAGGATTGCAGGACCAACTGGTTACCTTGGCCAACAACAGCACGCGGAATTGCCCGCTGACCAGCGATCAGCCAGTCTCCATCAATCTCGAGAACCTCGCGGCCGTAAATAATCAGCCCTACACAACGCTGGATAACGGCCTGAAGGGGAAAGGCACTCCCGCATTCGCATTCGATCTAATGTACATACGGCACTTGTCCATGATGATCAGTTGGGCGCGCACTGAATTATTGGTGAAGCCCGAGTTCGATGCGGTGGCGGCAAAGCGGTTTGCCAATGGCGAGTGCGCCGTCCTCATGTCTACGTCAGGCAACATCGGATGGTTCAAGGACGTCAAGAAGCTTAATTTTGCTGTTAGCGGCTTGCCGTATTACCCTGAAGTAACCACCAAGCCGGGCAATCCTTTTGTCGGCGGCTCGGCGTTGTGGGCTGTTGCGGGTCAAGCCAAGGAAGGCGACGCAGCCAGCGTACAGTTTCTAAGCTGGCTTGCGCAGCCCGAACACGCGGCTCAGTGGTACCAGAACACCGGCTTTCTTCCTTTGACCAAGAAGGCATTCGACAGCGCCGAAAACGGGTACTACAAAAACCTGGGCGAGTGGCAGTCACTGGTGGCCGCGTATGCCGGCAACCCCGGCGTCACAGCGCGAGGCTTTCGCGTGCATAACTACCCCAAGATCAAAGCCATGTTCCAGCAAAAGCTGGACAGCGCTTTCAATGGCAAAGAGCCGGCGGTCACCGCACTGAAGACGGCTTCGGCGGAAGCCAGTCAACTCATGAAAGAACGCTAACCGGGTGTTTCCGGCGGCTATCGCCGCCGCGGCATCGGTCATCAACACCCTGTGGGCAAATCGGCCCTCAGGGTGTTTTTACTTTCCTGTGGCGTTCATGTCATTGATAGAAAAAGGAATATTGCTTTTCCATGTGACGATAAATAACTCTATCCGTAGATGTCGGGCTGGTGAACGCTTCTTCGCATCCGCAGAATGGGTGGCAATGGCACATTGCGTGCGGCTCGCTACTTCGTGGTGCATCTATGGCAAAAATTTTCATACTGTCTGGTTTTTTCCTGATGCTGTCGGGATGCGCGGGCGGTCCGGATTGGTCATTGCTCGTCAGGTCCAAGCCGGCGGAAGCAGCGGCTGCCGCGCATTACAGTTTCGCCTGGCGCTTGTCCGGCGACAGGGCGGTAGCGCCGTTGCAGGTGTTCGATAACGGTCGCCGGATGTGGATGCAGTTTGCGTCCAAGCAGGCGCTCCCCGCCGTATTCGAACGACTGCCCAACGGCGACAGGCCTGTGCCATACACCCGGCAGGGGCCTTATATGGTCTTGGAGGGGGTATGGCCATCGTTGGTGCTCCGCGGCGGTCGCCTCAGCAGCCATGTTCAACGGGTGGACGCCGTCGATGCCGTCAACGCTGATGCGCCAGCCATGCCCTCGGCGCCCCGCGTGGATACTCCGGCGCAACTGAAGACTGTCTCGTCGGCGTCGCCAATTTCCCCTGCGGCAGTTGCTGTCTCCGCGCCAGTGTCTCTTCCAGCCTCAACCAATCTGGAGCTCGGGCGTGGCTTCGCGTCATCAGCGGCGGAATCAAGCTTTTCAAGGGCGACACAAGAGCGGCCCATGCGCTACAGCGTCACACCGAAAGACCTTAATCTGCGGTCGGTGTTGTCGCGGTGGGCGTCGGAGGCCGGGTGGACCTTCGAGCCGGAGCACTGGACCATCGATGCCGACATTCCTATCGCCGGTTCAGCCAGTTTTGAGCCGGGATTCAAGTCCGCCGTGCAGCAGCTCATGGCATCGACCGAACTTGCCGACCGGCCCTTGCAGCCATGCTTTTACTCAAACCGCGTATTGCGTGTCGTGCCATATGCGCAGCCTTGCGATCGCACGGCAGGTGCGACGGTAACGTCATGAGGCGGCGGTGGCGATGGCCGTTCATGGCAGTCGTGTTCGTTGTCTTGGGCGGTTGTGCGCTGGGCGAGAAAATGCAGAACATTGCCAGTTCGGTAAGCAGGGCTAGGGCCGGCATCCAGGCCAGGCACGATGGCTTCGAACGAACAGTCGGCAGCATCGAGGCGCGGCGGGCGGCACAGGATGTGAACCGGCCGTGGCTGGTTGGCGCCGCCCAGCCTCTTGCCCGCGAGGTGACGCTGCCCCTGGCATTGCGGGCAAACGTCAATACCACCCTGGTCTTCGGCGATGGTCCGATGGACTTGTCCCGTTTGGCACAGCGCGTGGCCGCGGTCACCAATATTCCGGTGCACGTTGCGCCCGACGCCTTGCTGCCGCTCGAACACTTCGGACCTCGGTTGGCGGTGGCGGGTGCCGGGACGAACGCGCCGATGCCGGCCCCCACGGTGGTGAGTCTGTCGGGGAAGCCGGAGCCTTTGGCCCGGATACTGGACCGCGTTGGTGCCGGCCTTGGCATCATGTGGCGCTACGAAAACGAGCGCATCGAGTTCTTTCGCACGGAGACGCGGGTTTTCAATGTACGCGCTCTCACATTGAATGCAAGCGCCGAGGCGTCCCTGGGGCTGGGCGCAAGTGCGCAGTCGGAAGGCTTTACAAGCACGTCGAAGACCAGTCTCACGAGCAGTACCCACGATTTGCTGGCCGTGGTGCGCGCACGGATAGAACCCTTTCTTTCGCGTGCCGGCGTTCTGGTCGCCGAAGCGGGTGCCAGTTCGTCGATTATTGTCACCGACATGCCGCAGGTATTACAGCGCATCAGCCGTTACCTGGATCAAGAGAACCGTTCACTCACGCGCCGCGTCAGGCTGGTGTTCGAAGAGCTTACGGTTGTGCTCAATGACCAGGCCGAGGCCGGACTGGACTGGAACCTGGTTTTTTCCAGCGCCAAGGCGGCCGCGGCCCTGGCCGTGCCCGGCAGCGCCGTGGCCGACGCCGGCTCGCTCAATATTGGCCTCAACCACGGGCCGTTCCAGGGCTCGGATGCAATGATCAAGGCAATAAGCCAGGCGGGACAAGTGGTCCGGCGCAGCAGCATGCCGGTCCTCACATTGAACCGCCGCCCGGTAACCCATGCGGTCCGCACTACCTTTTCCTATATCGATAAAGTGCAAACAACGGCCCTTGCCAGCGGATCTGGGTTGGCATTGCCTTCTGTATCCGTAAGCCAACGGGAAGAGACGGTGGGATCGCTCATCACCCTGGTGCCGGATGCCCAGGACGATGGTCAGATACTGTTGTCGGTGGCCTACGACAACACGGTGGCCCAGCCTTTAAAGTCCGTGACTTTCGGAGACAGGGAGAACCCGCTGCAACTGCAGCAAATCACTATCGATGGGAATGGCACCGTGCAGCAAGTGGTATTGCAACCGGGCCAACCTCTTATCATCTCGGGCTTCGATCGCAGCCAGGAAGAAACTGAAGGCCGCCGGCTCAATCCTGGGATTCCACTGGCTTTCGGTGGCGGCGACAGGGCATCCACGCAGCGCCTGATGACCATCATGGTCGTTACCGCCCAGATCGAAGAGGGCTACTGACCCCATGACGAGCGAACCTTCCTTGGTATTGGCGCTGCCCGCCGCCACCCTGGTGTTCGGCATGGAGTGGCAGCCCACAGTCGGGGCAAGGGCGCAACGGCTCGGCAGTCGGCTAGCACGCCAGCAAAGGGCAAGCCATATGGTGGTGGCCGGCGATACAGCCGGTTCCATCGGGGTCGTAGCGTTGAAGCCGGCCGGACGCCCGCAAAAGGCATCAATGCATTCAGCGGCGCAGAATGTGGCACTGCTATTCGGCGTTGGCACTATTGCCTTGGTGCTCGAACTCGAGGGCAGGGGGCACTGGCTGGTGGCGGTCCATGAAGGCGCGGTCATCGCGCGAACCGATACCTTGTTTTTATCTCGCGATGCGGCCGGTCGCGTTCTGGCTGAATTGCATCAGGCCTATCCTCGACTCGTGCTGCTGGGCGAGGCTCAGTCGCCGGCGGTCCCCACTGTCGTAGAGATCGCCGCAGCCAGTTCAGCGCTTAGCCGGCTCACGGCCGTCAGGCGCTGGACGGCGGTGTTTCCCTGGCCGGTGCAACTGCTCGGCTTGTTTCTGGTCCTTATATTGCTGGTCCCGCGCCTTTGGAAGGTCTGGCGGCCGGCTGACCGGGCAGAGGCACGGGCCATAATCGATCCGGCATCAGCGTGGCGGCTTGCGACGAACAAGGCACTGCAGGCCCATCGTGTTCATGGCGTGCCTGGCACACGGTCCTTGTTGGATTCGCTCTACACCATTCCCGTCGATGTAAGCGGGTGGACGCTCGCGCAGGTCGAATGCCGACCAGATACGCAATGGTGGCGCTGCCAGGCCCGCTATGAGCGGCGAAGCCACGAGGCAAGCAATAGCGGCTTTTTGCACAGCTCGCCCAGCCATTGGACGACTGCGTTTACGTCCATGGAACAAGCTGAACCATCATGGCGTACCGACGCGCACAGCATGCCGCTGGCAGGGCAGCCGTTGAAGACGCATGCGCAGAACGACAAGGAGCTGCTTAGTTCTTTACAGGCAATACGCGCAGCGTTCGCGCAATTGCAGTTCCATGGTTCAGTGCCGTTGGCCGTTGTCGCACCTCGCGACGCACGGGGAAGCGCCATTGCGCGACCGGCGGATATGGTTGTTTTCATGTCGCGAAAGATAAAAATAAACGGGCCGCTTCGGTCCGGCGGCATGCTTTTGCCTTACACGAGCGCCATCGGCTGGCATAAGGCTGTCCTGACGCTTGGCGATGTCGAGCGACCCAGCTTGAAACGCAGCCGTCTTCATCTGTCCCTGGAAGGAGCGCTTTATGAAGTTGCATCCGTTGTCCCGCAAGCCGATCCGGCGGCGTCCGATTAACCGCATGAACGGTGCCCGGCATCTGTCCATACTGACGTCGACCGCCATGCTACTGGCCGTTGCCTTGCAGATGCCCGTGGTTGCGCGCGCCGATGACCTAGCAACCGAACAGATGTCGGTACGCGAACTGATGCGCCTGGACACGGCACGTGCTCTCGATGACGCCCGTACTGCGCCGCGCAAAGACAACGCCTTGGCGACCGCGGCGAACCAGTCCGGCCGATATGCACAAAGCGGTTCGCTCAAGCTGGTGGCCATTTACGGCGTGGGCAAGAAGCTGTTGGCCGAGGTCGTGGTGGGCCAACAGAATCAAATGTACATGCGTGGCCGTGCGCTGCCCATTGGGGTGAAAGAGGGCGACGCATCGGCCTCCTATATGTTGCGCGGCATATCGGACTCGTGTGTGCAGCTCGAACGACAGCTGGAGTCACATATTTTGTGCCTGCACCCCGCGCTTGGGACGACGAAGTGATGATCAAGTTGCCCACGCCTTGGCGCCGTTCGTCGATCGCGACCGGCGGGCAGCGCCAAGCGCCGCCTCGCTTCAATGCCGCCGATGCCGTCGTTGTGTCCAGCCCTGACGACCTGGCCGCCATGGAACCAGGCTTCGTCGAGTCCTTGAGCAGGCGGTTCGATGTCGAAGCGCTCGCTTCGCGCTTGTGCCCGGTATTGTTGGCCGATCAGTCCGTGGCCATTTTTGCCTTGGCCGAGCACGTGGGCAGCGACCAAGCCGATGCGCTCGCGCAGCGGATCGGCGCTTGTGGCTATCGCATGTCCGCACCGGCGCGATTCGTGCTTGCGGCTCCGCTGTTATTGGCGGCAGCGCGAAATCAGCTGGCTGGTAAACCAGGCGCGGACGCCGTGGCGCCCGCCGCATCCAGAACAGCGCTGGCCGATGCATTCAACGATATGGTGGACTGGGGCGTGCGTAATGGGGCAAGTGATCTGCACCTCAATGTGCGCCTGCGCGAGCCGGTGTCGGAAGTAAGGTTCACACTCGCCGGCCGTTATGTATCACCACAGCGTTTTGAACGCATGCCGACCAATATGCTGGTCGATATGTTGTCCGTCGCCTGGATGGACATATCCGGCGGCAATGGCGCCGTATTCGACCCCTTGGTAGAACAGCAAGGCAGCATGACGCGACGGGTGGATGGCAAGACGGTAATGCTGCGCTGGGCATCGCTGGCCGCCGACCAGGGTCCCAGTGTATGCCTGCGCCTGCTGGATCGCGATGCCCGATCGCAGGTGCCTGGGCTGGAACAACTGGGCTACCTCCCAGACCAGACAGAGCAAATAGGCAGAGTCATGCTGTCCGAGGGCGGCATCGTCATCTTCGCCGGTACTGTCGGTTCTGGAAAATCGACCAGCCTCGCGTCGTTGATCCGCGGGCTTCCGGCGCACCGCAAGGTCATCACGATCGAAGACCCCGTGGAATACATCATTCCGGGCGCCATACAGAATACAGTTGCCCGCAACCTGGATGCCGCAGCACATCAAACGTATGCGGCCAAGCTCAGGACATTGAAACGTTCCGCAATGACTGACGTTCTACTGGGCGAAGTCCGGGATCAGGAAACCGGCAGGGCACTCATGGACTTGGCGGGGTCCGGCGTAAATGTGTATACCACGGTCCATGCGCCGTCCGCGGCGCATATTCCCGAACGTCTGGCATCGGATTTCATCGGTGTGTCGCGCGACTTTCTTGCCACCCCGGGCATGCTCAAGCTATTGGTTTACCAGGCCCTCCTGCCGGTCTTGTGTCTCCATTGTGCGCTGGGCGCATATTGCCTTACCGATGGCGACACGCATTTGGACGGTAAACCGCGTTCGTCCAAGGAATGGAGCGGGTGGCTCCATCTTATCCAGACGCTGTATGGCGATGCCTCCGGCATGCTACGGGTGCGTAACGCGGCCGGCTGTTCTGCGTGCCGCCGGCCACAGCTGCCAGAGCTCAACGGGTATGCCGGACGCACTGTCGTCGCCGAGATCGTTGAACCCGCGGCCGCGGTCCGTCAGCCGACAGCGGACAATGGCCGGCACTACCGAGGCGCCATGGAGTGCGCCATTCTGAAAGCGTATGCCGGGCAAATAGATCCGCGCGATATCGAATCGCGGTTTCATGCCTTCGAGACGCAGCGTCGCCTGCAAGGCGACAAGTCCGCGAGGCAGGCTCCCACGCTCGATTTGCGGGCGGTGCCATGAGGCAGCTGAAAGCGATAAAAGCGGCTCAATGGTGGCTGGACGTTGCGCGCCAGGCGGTCGATTCCTGGCGGTTCAGCGGCGCCCGAGGGGATTATTACGATTACCTGTCGGCGTTGTTGGCCGGCATGCAGGGCCGGCGTCCTTTGCGCGACGTATTTGAGCTTGATGCGCGGCGCTACGGTCCGGGCGCGGTCAGAGGGCGTTTATCAGAGCGTTGGGTCCGCACTTACCAAGCCGCGGGCGGCGACTTGTATGCCACGTGGTACGGGTGCTTTCCGCCAAGCGAATTGCTGCTCATACGCGTTGCGCAGTCGTTCGGCAATGCCGCCCTCATCCAGACGCTGGGCGAATTGGCGCAGGTGCATCGCCTGACCAGCCAGGCCGGTCAATTGGTCGTATCTACATTGTGGTCTGCGGCAGCCGCGTTGATTGTGCTGTTCTCAATGTTGCTTGCGGTTCCAGTGTTCACTGTGCCGCGCTTGTTGCTTACGTTCTCGGCCGTTCCTGAAGAATATTACGGCGCCCTGACGCGTTCATTGCTTGCCTTCGCCACCCTGGTTCATGAACAGTGGGCGTTCGCCGCAAGCGCGGGCGCCGGCGGATGCTGGTTGCTATTGTGGTCCCTGCCCAATACCACCGGGCGCCTGCGCGGCGTCCTTGATCGATTTTCCATCTGGCGAATTTACCGTCAAGTCCAAGCGTTGCGTTTCCTGGCTCTGCTGGCGATTGTCCTTGGCAGAGACGAGGCAATGTCGACCCAGTTGCGTACCGCACTGGCGATGCAATCGGGCGGCGCGTCCGTGTGGCAGGCGGGGCACATCAATGCCATGTTGGCCCGCATCGACTCGGGCATCGTGGGCGCGGACACATTCAACACAGGGCTGCTGGACAGGGAGCAGTACTGGTTCTTGAGCGATATGGTGATGGCCCGCGGTTTGGGGGCCGGCATGTCGCTGACAGGCAACCGTTTGCGTAGCCATGTGCTGGGTACGGTTGCGCGCCAGGCCACCGGCTTGCGATGGAGTCTCTTGCTCGCCAGCGTTGCCTGTCTGTTAAGCCTGGCGCTTTGGCACTACGCGGTGATCGACGAATTGCGCCGGTCGCTATTGCTTTTCTACGCAAGCCAATAGGGGCAAGCGTGCTACTTCAGGAGCTTACATGTCGACCAAGCGTTCGTCCCAAGATGGTTTTTCCCTGATCGAAGTATCGATCGTAACGGCCATCGTCCTGCTCCTGGCCATCATTGGCGTTCCCGCCATCGGCGGCTATGTCGTCGAGAACAAGGTTCCCAAGGTAGGGGAAGAATTGGCGCGTTTCGTCCTGCAAACCAAAGTGAACGCGCCCAACGGTTCAACCACACCTTATGCGGGAATAGACACGTCGAATTTCGCCAATCTGGTACGCGAGTCGAGCATATTCTCGGTAGGCGACGAAGGCGCGACGCCGCGTGTCTTGCACGGGCTGGGAGCCGACGGCCAAGTGATCGTTGCCGAAGCCGACGCCGGGGCGTCATTTTCGATCACCCTGTCCAAGGTAAATAGCGCCGCGTGTCCCGCCATTGCCTCCGTCATGCAACGGGTGTCCGATACGATGGCCGTGGGCCCGGCGGGCCAGGCCGCCGCCATCATAAAAGACGAGGCCACCCACTACAGCGCCCTGGCCACCGAGTCCAAGTGCGCCAAGGGGGATGTCAACACCTTTATCTTTACTGCCAGCTAGGCGGTGGCGGCCATGCGGGCGCAGCGGGGCTTTTTCATGCTGGAACTCATCATCGCGGCCATTATTGCCACGCTGTTGGCGGTATGGGGCGCACATAGCTTGGTGAACAAGATCAACGACGCGAGCGCGCAATCCGCCGCCGCATGGATGCTGGTGGTGAGGAAGGCGGCGTCCGGCTATATAGAGCGTTATGCCATCGAACTGGCGCAGGCGGACGATGCTGTGCCAGCGGGCCTGGCCGGCTACAGCGACTGGAGCGCACCCTCGTTGTCGGAGTTGAAGGCGGCCAGTCTATTGTCGGCCAGCTTTCCGGCAAGCATCAATCCGGGCAAGGGCGCTTCCATCAAACTCTTACGCGAGGGAAACTGTCCGGGAACCGGCTGCCGCGTGTCGGCACTGGTTCACAGTAATGCGCCATTCGTCACGCATCCCGACGGGCGTGTCGACGAACAAATGGTGGCGCAGTGGACAATGGCAGCGCAGGGGTGGGGCGGTTCGGTAAATCCGCACAGGCCGGACCGGATAACTGGCGCGGCGTTCGATCTTCCCAATCCGCCTGCCGGGGGAACGCCGTATGCGCCTGGCACGGTGGCGTTGGCGATAACGGCCGAGCAAGGTGGAACACTGGACTTCCTGCGTGTGCGGGACACTCGAGATCCAGACTTCCAGGGCGCTGTCACGGTCAAGGGCGACATCGATACGCGGGCCGACCTTCGCGCCGCCCGCTACGTGCATGTAGGCGCGGTCCAGTCGCTGCAGCAAGCTTGTGCAGAGGACGGCGCGGTGGCGCTGGACCTGCATGGCGGGCTGTTGGTATGCCGCAATAACGTTTGGCGTGCATCGAGCCGCACGGGCGGGGGCGGCTACTCTACTAATCTGCTATATGGCTGCCAAAACAATCCCGAGCACCTGACGGTAAACCCTGTGACAGGAACGTGCAGCTGCCCGAAGGGTTCGACCGCGGTCCTCATTGCGGATAGCGGCCCGCAAGCATTTCCCCAAGGTCGGAGCATGGGGTTTTTATGTGTGGACTGATGCCCGATACGGTGAAGTGTGTGTTCACGCAACGCTTTTCACGCGTACTTACAAAACAGCCCCTATAATCAAGGGTTACCTATCTATAGTGTTTTTCTGCAATGAAAACCTCCGAAATACGTCAGAAATTTCTATCCTTTTTCGAGGCGAAAGGCCATCAGGTCGTGCCGTCGTCTTCCCTGGTGCCGGGCAACGATCCCACCTTGCTGTTCACGAATGCCGGCATGGTCCAGTTCAAGGATGTTTTCACCGGGAAAGACACGCGCCCGTACCGTCGTGCCGCCAGTTCCCAACGTTGCGTGCGGGCGGGAGGCAAGCATAACGATCTGGAAAACGTGGGCTATACGGCCCGTCACCATACCTTCTTCGAAATGCTGGGCAACTTCAGTTTCGGCGACTATTTCAAGCGCGAAGCCATTCACCATGCATGGGAATTGTTGACCATGGTTTACCAATTGCCGGCCGAGAAACTCTGGGTAACGGTTTACCATGAAGACGACGAAGCCCACGACATCTGGGCAAACGAAATCGGTGTGCCCGTCGAGCGCATCATCCGCATCGGCGACAACAAGGGCGCACGATATGCCTCCGATAACTTCTGGCAAATGGCCGACACCGGCCCCTGCGGTCCCTGCTCGGAAATTTTCTACGATCACGGTCCTGAAATTTGGGGCGGCCCTCCGGGGTCGCCTGAAGAAGACGGCGACCGCTACATCGAAATCTGGAACCTGGTGTTCATGCAGTTCGAGCGCGATGCTTCAGGCAATATGCCGCTGCTGCCCAAGCCTTGTGTCGATACCGGAATGGGCCTGGAACGTATCGCCGCCGTGTTGCAGCATGTCCATTCCAACTATGAAATCGATCTCTTCCAATCCCTGATCAAGGCGGCCGCGCGCGAAACCGGCGCCACCGATCTGAACAATAACTCCCTGAAAGTCATTGCCGATCACATCCGTGCATGCAGCTTCCTCGTTGTCGACGGCGTCATCCCAAGCAACGAGGGCAGGGGCTACGTGCTTCGGCGTATCGTTCGCCGGGCGCTGCGGCATGGTCACAAGCTTGGACAGACCGGAGTTTTCTTCCACCGCCTGGTTAAAGACCTCGTGTCGCAGATGGGCGACGCCTATCCCGAACTGGCAACGCAACAAAGCCGTATCGAGCAAGTGCTACGGCAAGAGGAAGAGCGCTTCAGCGAAACGTTGGAAAACGGCATGAAGATACTGGACGCGGCTTTGGCCGGCGTTCCGGAAAACGGCACGCTGGACGGACAGACCTTGTTTACGCTGTACGACACTTATGGCTTCCCGCTCGACCTTACCGCCGACATCTGCCGAGAACGCAATGTACAAGTCGACCACGAGGGGTTCGACGCCGCAATGAATCGCCAGCGCGAACAGGCACGCGCCGCCGGCAAGTTCAAGGCGGTCGAAGGACTTAGCTATAGCGGCGTCGACACTCGCTTCCAGGGATACGAGCTGTTGCGCGCAGAGGGCAAAATTACGGCGCTTTACCTTGATGGCACGTCGGTCGACATGCTTCAGGCCGGCCAGTCTGGCATTGTGGTGCTTGACACGACACCGTTCTATGCGGAGTCCGGTGGCCAAGTGGGCGACACGGGTTTATTGCTTGGTGACGGAACATGCTTCCAGGTGTCCGACACGCAAAAGATCCAGAATGGCGTATTCGGCCATCATGGCAGCGTGGTGGAAGGAAAGCTGGCCATCGGGGACACGATCGACGCACAAGTCGACACCGTCCATCGCGCGCGCACAGTGCGCAATCACTCGGCAACCCACCTCATGCACAAGGCCTTGCGCCAGGTGCTGGGCGAGCACGTGCAGCAGCGCGGCTCACTGGTCGATGCCGGCAAGACCCGGTTCGATTTCGCGCACGACGCGCCGATGACGCCGGCGCAAATTGCGGAAGTGGAACAATTGGTCAACGCCGAAGTGCTCACCAACCATGCCACCAATGCACAAATCATGTCTTACGATGAAGCAGTGCAGGGCGGGGCCATGGCCTTGTTCGGCGAGAAATACGGCGACACCGTCCGTGTGCTCGATATTGGGTCTTCACGGGAATTGTGCGGCGGTACTCACGTCGCGCGCACGGGCGACATCGGCCTGTTCAAGATATTGTCGGAAGCCGGTGTTGCCGCCGGCGTTCGCCGTATCGAGGCCATTACGGGCGATAACGCGCTGAATTGGGTTCAGCAGAACACCCAGACGCTGGATCACGCCGCCGCGCTGCTCAAGACCCAGCCTGCAGGGCTGGTTGATCGCATCTCGGCGATGCAAGGGCAAATAAAGACGCTGGAGCGCGAGCTCGATCAACTGAAAAGCAAGCAGGCGGCCTCTGCCGGCAAAGATTTATTGGACAAGGCGGTGCCGCTGGCTAATGGCGCCAAATTGCTCGTCGCCAATTTGTCAGGCACGGATCCCAAGGCATTGCGCGGCATGGTCGACCAGATCAAGGATCGCCTTAACTCGGCTGTCGTGGTTCTCAGTACCGTGGTCGACGACAAGATCAGTCTGGTTGCCGGCGTCACATCCGACCTGGCGGGCCAGGTCAAGGCAGGCGACCTGGTCGGTATGGTCGCCACGCAAGTGGGCGGCAAAGGCGGCGGACGGCCTGATATGGCCATGGGCGGCGGTACCGATGTGCTCGCGTTATCGGCGGCCACGGCCGGTATCGAAGCGTGGGTGCGCCAACGTCTCGACCAGTAAGGCGAAGCTAGCATGTCGTCCCCGCATCTTCCGGAATTTGCACTCGAAGTAGACGCTTCAGGTTTAAAATGCCCTTTGCCCATCTTGCGGGCAAAGAAGGCGCTTGCGCAGTTGCAAAGCGGCCAGATCTTGAAGGTAGTCACTACAGACAAGCATGCCGTGACCGATTTCCAGGCCTTTGCCAAACAGACCGGCAATACGCTCGAGGCTCAGGTCGAAACCGCCGGCGCCGTCACCCACTTTCTGCGCCGGCGTTAAGGTGGGCGTTTTTCCGTTACTATTACGGTCTTAATGCAGATTCGGTTTGCGAAAACATACCGAGAAGTGCTAAAATCTTTCGTTTTTCACAATATTTTCAAAGGATTACCAATGGTTGTGATTCGTCTGGCCCGTGGTGGCTCGAAGAAACGTCCGTTTTATAACGTTGTAGCAGCCGACTCGCGTAATCGCCGCGATGGCCGCTTCATCGAGCGCGTGGGCTTTTACAACCCCGTAGCCAACGAAGGCCAGGAAAACCTGCGTCTTGCTCTTGATCGCGTCCAGTACTGGACCGACAATGGCGCGCAACTTTCGCCTGCCGTGACGCGTCTGGTCAAAGAATTTTCGGCTAAAGCCGCTGCCTGATAGCGCTGCTTTCCAGTACTACGCATCCAGGTGGCAAAGCCCCATACCCCGAACGTCGCAGTTCCTGCTGACCTTGTAGAGCTAGGACGCGTCGTATCGGCATATGGCGTGCGCGGCTGGGTCAAGATTCAGCCCCACTCCTCGGATGCCCAGGTCTTGCTTGCGGCAAGCACCTGGTGGTTGAAACCGCCCGCTCCCTTGGGGCACGCGGGCGTTTTGCCGTCTGCTTTTTCGGCGACTGTGCTGGCATGTCGGCCACAGGGCGCCACAGTGGTTGCCCAGCTGGACCGCGTGCAAGACCGGGATGTGGCCGAAACAATGAAGGGACACTCCGTATGGGTTGCCCGCTCCGCTTTTCCCGCGGCGGAAGACGATGAGTACTATTGGATCGACCTGATCGGCTGCCGTCTGTTTGGCGAGCACGCGGGTGAACCGGCCCTCATCGGCGAAGTTCTCGACGTAGTCGACAACGGGGCACACGCCATTTTGCGGGTTGGACGCGCCACCGTCGGCCCCGATGGACATCTACGCTTTATCCAGACAGAAAAGGGCCGTGTGGACGAGGTGCTGGTACCGTTCGTGGCAGCCCACGTGCACACCGTCGACCTCCCCAATAAACGACTCGACAGCAACTGGCCGGCTGAACCCTCGGCCTGATTTTTTTGGCGGCCATGCGTTTTGACGTCGTAACTCTTTTTCCGGACATGTTCTCGGTCGTGCGCGATCTTGGCATCACTGGCCGCGCCCACAAACAAGAGCGTTGGTCTCTCGGACTATGGAATCCTCGTGACTACACTCACGATGTGCACCGCACGGTCGACGACAGGCCTTATGGCGGCGGTCCTGGCATGGTCATGTTGGCGGCGCCGTTGGAGCAGGCCGTGGCGGCCGCTCGGCAGGCCCGGGCAATGGCGGCACATGCCGCCGCGGTTGATGCGCCGGTCATTCTCATGAGTCCGACAGGCAGGCGATTCGATCAGGCGATGGCGCAGCAGCTGGCTGGCGGCGAAGGGGCCATTATTGTCTGCGGCCGGTACGAAGGCATCGACCAGCGCTTCATCGATCGCAACGTAAGCCACGAAGTTTCGATGGGCGACTTCGTCCTGTCGGGCGGGGAAATTCCCGCCCTTGCCATTATCGATAGCGTCGTCAGATTGCTTCCGGGTGCATTGAACGATGCCGACTCGGCATTGCAGGATTCCTTCAACACGGCCTTGACTGGCTTGCTCGATAGCCCGCACTACACCCGTCCCGAGGTGTACGATGGCATGCCCGTGCCGCCGGCGTTGCTTTCGGGGCATCATGCCAACATTGTCATATGGCGGCGCCAGCAGTCGCTGGCATTGACCGCGGCCAGGCGTCCCGACTTGATCCAGGCCGCCCGGCAGGCCGGCCTATTGTCCCAGGCCGACGAAAAGTTTTTGAAGCAACTGGCCTGAGTTATCCCAGCTTGGCCAGCTGTTCCTTGACTTTGGCCAGCGTTTCGCCAAATTGGGCAACACGGACTTTTTCCTGTTCCACCACGGCGGCGGGCGCTCGCTCGACGAAGCTGGTATTGGACAATTTGCTGTTTGCCTTCGTGATCTCTCCGTCCAGGCGGTCGATCTCCTTGCCCAGGCGCAGCCGTTCGGCACCCACGTCGATCTCGACATGCAGCATTAGTTGCGTCGTTCCCACGACTTGTACAGGCGCGCCTACGTCGGGCAAGGCATCAACCACTTCAACCCCCGAGAGCTTGGCCAGGGCGGCAAGATAGGCGCTGTTCGCCTCGAGCACAACGCGGTCGCCGTGGGCGATCAGGGGTACGCGCTGAGCGGGCGACAAATTCATTTCGCCCCGCAGGGCGCGTACCGCCTCGATCTGGGCCTTCAATTCAGCCACCTGCGCTTCCGCCTGATTATCCAGCAGATCCGGGTATGAGAAGGGGTAGGGCTGCACACACAGGCTGGCCTCGTCGCCTTCCTGGCGCTTACCCGCCACGATCGCCACCTTCTGCCAAAGCTCTTCGGTAATGTACGGAATGATCGGGTGCGCCAGGCGCAAGACGGTTTCCAGGACACGGATCAACGTGCGGCGAGTCCCAAGTTGTTGAGCGGGGTTCCCGTGTTGTATTTGCACCTTGGCCAATTCCACATACCAATCGCAATATTCGTCCCAGATGAAGCGGTAGAGCGCATTAGCGATATTGTCGAATCGATAGTCGGCAAAGCCGCGCTCGACCTCGGCCTCCAGCCGCTGCAGCTGGCTTACGATCCATCGATCCACGAACGACACTTCCGAACCGGGAGCCGGCGCGCCGGCGGCGGTCGCAATCGGCGCCAGTGCGTGGCCCTGCGTATTCATCAAGACGAAGCGAGTGGCGTTCCATAGCTTGTTGCAGAAGTTTCGGTAGCCTTCGCAACGTTTCAAGTCAAAGTTGATATTGCGTCCCAGGGTGGCGTATGCCGCCATGGTGAAGCGCAACGCGTCGGTACCATAAGCGGGGAAGCCATCGGGGTAATCTCGAGACGTCTTCTTCTTGATGCTAGCCGCCTGCTTGGGGTTCATCAGGCCGCTCGTGCGCTTTTCCAGCAGCGCTTCCAGGGCAATACCATCGATCAGGTCCACGGGGTCGATGGTATTGCCTTTGGATTTGCTCATTTTCTTGCCGTCCATATCGCAAACCAGTCCATGGACATACACGGTCTCGAAAGGGACCTTGCCGGTCATATGCATGCTCATCATGACCATGCGGGCGACCCAGAAGAAAATGATGTCGAAACCCGTGACCAGGATGCTTGACGGCAAATACTTGGCCAAGTCGGGGGTCTCTTCGGGCCAGCCCAGGTCGGTGAACGGCACCAGGGCTGAAGAGAACCAGGTATCCAGGACATCTTCGTCGCGGACCAGCGGTCCGGTGATGCCGGCGGCGTCCGCCTTCTGGCGCGCCTCCGCCTCGTTGCGGGCCACGAATATCTGGCCGTCTTGCGAATACCAGGCGGGAATCTGGTGGCCCCACCATAATTGCCGCGAGATGCACCAGTCCTGGATTTTCTCGAGCCACTGGTTGTAGGTGGTTGTCCAGTTCTCCGGATAAAACTTGATGCTGCCGTCCGCCACGACCTCTAGCGCTACATCGGTGATGCTCTTTCCGGGATGCAACGAGCCAGCTGGAGCGGCCTTGCTCATGGCGACGAACCATTGGTCGGTGAGCATGGGTTCAATCACAGTGTTGCTGCGGTCGCCGCGCGGCACCATGAGTTTATGCGGCTTGACGGCTTGCAGAAGGCTCTGGGCCGTCAAGTCGTCGACAATTTTCTTGCGTGCTTCGAAACGGTCCAGTCCACGATAAGCCTCGGGGGCTGTATCGTCGATCTTTGCGTCCAGCGTCAAGATGCCGATCATGTCGAGGCCGTGGCGTTGCCCGACGGCATAGTCGTTGAAGTCGTGGGCCGGCGTGACTTTCACCACGCCTGTGCCGAATTCGCGGTCGACGTAATCGTCGGCAATGACGGGAATGGCTCGCCCGACCAACGGCAGAATGACATTGGCGCCTATCAGGTGGGCATAACGCTCGTCGTCGGGATGCACCATGACGGCCACGTCGCCCAGCATCGTTTCGGGGCGCGTGGTGGCGACGACCAGGTAGTCGAGGCCGTTCTCTGGCCGTTCCAGTGGATAACGGATTTCCCACATGAAGCCGTCTTCTTCCTCGCTGACCACTTCCAGGTCGGAGACTGCGGTGCCCAGGACAGGGTCCCAGTTGACGAGGCGCTTGCCGCGATAAATCAGGCCTTGCTCGTGCAGGCGGACAAAGGTCTCGGCGACGCCGCGCGAAAGATTGTCATCCATGGTGAAGTATTCGCGCTTCCAGTCGGCCGACGATCCGAGGCGCCGAAATTGTTCTGTAATGGCGCTTCCCGATTTGTCCTTCCATTCCCAGACTTTCTCGAGGAATTTTTCACGGCCAAGGTCGTGGCGCGTGATGCCTTGGGCGTCGAGTTGCCGTTCGACCACAATTTGCGTCGCGATGCCGGCATGGTCGGTTCCAGGAATGAATACCGTGTCGTCGCCGCGCATGCGGTGATAGCGCACCAGCCCGTCCATGACTGTCTGGTTGAACGCGTGGCCCATGTGCAGGGTGCCGGTTACGTTAGGCGGAGGAAACTGCACCACGAACGGCTGGCATGATCGAGGGCCCGTCGGTGCCACATGTTGCCCGCCATTAAAATACCCCCGACGTTCCCATTCGGCATACCAGCGCGATTCAAGCTCCTGGGGTTCAAAGCTTTTGGAAAGTTGGTCGACGTCGTTCAATGCGGAATTCGTAGTCATGATGTAAAAAGTAAATGCAGACAGCCGCGTCGCGGCGAAAGTCCGACTATATAGGAAACGTGCGGGCCACGCGTAAGCGGTCAAAGGCGGAAGTAGTCGGCGAAACGTGTCGTTATCCGCTTTTGCGTGGAATGCCAGTATTTTATGATGGAGCGGAGCCACATAGGCATGTTAAAATGCTTGGTTAACATACACTTTGCTGAAGTGATTGTTTTCGTTGAAAAAATACCGGTCTTTTTTCGGAAAGCTCATGAAAGCTTACCCGAAATATATTTAAAGCCCGGTGTGTCACTTAAGAAAAACCTACCTATTTCCTGGATCAAACATGGCCATTGAACGCACCCTCTCCATCATCAAACCCGACGCAGTTGCAAAAAACGTTATCGGACAAATTGTTGCCCGCTTCGAAAAAGCCAACTTGAAGGTAGTGGCCGCCCGTTTGCAGCAACTGTCGCGCGACGACGCGGAACGTTTTTATGCCGTGCATAAAGAGCGTCCTTTCTACAAGGACCTGGTCGATTTCATGGTGTCGGGTCCCGTGTTCGTTCAAGTGCTTGAAGGCGAAAACGCAGTGCAAGTCAATCGTGACCTGATGGGCGCAACCGATCCTAAAAAGGCTGATGCCGGCACCATTCGCGCCGACTTCGCCGACAGCATCGACGCCAACGCCGTCCACGGTTCCGACGCCGCCGAAACCGCCGCGGTAGAGATTGCTTTCTTCTTTCCCGAAAGCAACATCTACGGCCGTTGATCACCCTGTAAAGCATCAACCACGCGCCACGCCCATGTCATCTCCCGAATCCATCAATTTGCTGGGACTCGATTCCGCCGCACTGACCGAGCTTGTCGGGCAGTGGGGCGGCAAGCCGTTTCGCGCCAAGCAAGTGCAACGCTGGATACACCAGCGCGGCGAAGATTCATTCGACCAGATGACCGACCTGGCGCGTGAATTCCGCCAGCAGCTCGCGCAACACTGCTCGATCCATACATCGCCGGTGGCAAGCCAACATGTGTCGGCCGACGGAACGCGCAAGTGGCTGTTCGACGTCGGCAAGAACAACGCAGTCGAGACAGTTTTCATTCCTGAAGACGACCGCGGCACGCTTTGTATTTCCAGCCAGGCCGGCTGCACTGTCGCCTGCCCGTTTTGTTCGACCGGTTATCAGGGCTTCAATCGCAATCTCACCACCGCCGAGATCATCGGCCAGCTGTGGTATGCCAAGCGCGCCTTGCAGGCCGACATCCAGAGCGCACGCATAGGCGACGACAATACGGTGGTCGCGGAACCTGCCCGCGTCATCAGCAACGTGGTCATGATGGGCATGGGCGAACCTCTGCTCAATTACGACCAGGTTCTTGGGGCATTGCGGCTTATGCTCGACGACAACGCGTATGGCTTGTCGCGCCGCCGCGTTACGGTGTCCACTTCCGGCGTCGTGCCCATGATGGACAGGCTGGGCCGCGACTGTCCCGTCGCGCTGGCCGTCTCATTGCATGCGCCCAACGATACATTGCGCGACAAGCTCGTACCGCTGAATCGCAAATACCCGCTTGCTGAGTTGCTGGCCGCATGCAACCGCTACCTGGAGCATGCGCCGCGCGACTTCATCACGTTCGAATACATCATGCTCGACGGCGTCAACGATACCGACGAACACGCACGCGAGTTGATCACCATTGCAAAGCAGGTACGCTGCAAGTTCAATCTCATACCGTTCAACCCTTTCCCCCAGTCCGGCCTGAAACGTTCCCCTGCCACGCGCATTCGTTTATTTTCCCAGCGTCTTATAGACGCCGGCATCGTGACGACCGTGCGCAAAACCCGAGGCGACGATATTGCGGCCGCCTGTGGACAACTGGCAGGCGATGTCAAAGACCGTACCCGTATCAAAGAGCGCCTTCCCGACCGCGCTACCATAGTCATCAACCAGGAGCGTGGATGAGTCAAGCCCTACGAAAAGAAGAAACCCGGCCAGATACAACAGAGGCTGCGGCCCTGCGGGGAATCGGCCCGTCGCTGCGTAGCCTGCGCGAGGCAAAACGCTTGACGGTCGCGGAAGTATCGATCCGTCTTAAATTTACCAACCGTCAGGTCAATGCGCTGGAATCAGAGCAATGGGACCAGCTTCCTAGCGGCATCTCATTGCGCGGCTTTGTCAAGAATTATGGCCGGTACCTCGAAGCCGATACCGACGCCTTGCTGGTCATGCTCGACAACCAGGTGGGGTCCACTGCCCCAAAACCCATTGCCATTGCCCGCGCCGGCTCACTGGGGCCAGCCGATCTTCCTGCCCAGGCGGAGCCCACGCATCGGCCGTGGGGCTGGTTCATCGTTATTCTTATCGTGCTCTTTGTTGCCGGCTTTTACGCCATTGATCGCGGCTGGATCCCAGACTCCTGGCTGGTGTTCGATTGGCTGAAGTCCCTGAAAAAATGATCGAAGATCCAGTTCCTCAAGCTGGCGGCAAGCCGTTGCCGCCCGGCGCGTCTCCTCGGCGCCGGACGCGCGCCGCCATTGTGCGTTGGGGCAATGCCTCGGTGCGGGTGGGCGGCGACGCGCCTGTCGTGGTCCAGTCCATGACCAACACCGACACGACCGATGCCATCGCAACGGCAATCCAGGTGAAGGAGCTTGCGCTGGCCGGCTCGGAGCTTGTGCGTATTACCGTCAATACACCCGAGGCGGCGCGCGAAGTCCCGGCTATACGCGAACAACTGGACCGCATGAACGTGTCGGTGCCGCTCGTAGGCGACTTTCACTACAACGGGCATAAACTCCTGGCGCAGTTTCCCGAGTGTGCGCAAGCGCTGTCGAAGTATCGTATCAACCCGGGAAATATGGGCGGCGGAAAAAAACGCGACGACAATTTTTCGCAAATGATCGAGGTGGCTTGCCGGTATGACAAGCCAGTGCGCATAGGCGTGAACTGGGGCAGCCTGGATCACGAACTCATGGCCCGCATGATGGACGAAAACAGCAGGCAGGCGCAACCGCGGGATGCTCGTGCGGTCATGCGCGACGCCTTGGTGGTATCGGCGATCAGCAATGCGCAGCGCGCCGAAGAACTGGGCCTGTCTCCGAATGGAATCATCCTCTCGTGCAAAGTCAGCCACGTGCAGGACCTTATTACCGTATACCGCGATCTATCCTCGCGTTGCGACTATCCGCTGCACCTTGGCCTGACCGAGGCCGGCATGGGCAGCAAGGGAATCGTGGCCTCCACCGCGGCGCTGTCCGTGTTGCTTCAGCAGGGTATTGGCGACACGATCCGTATATCGCTCACGCCGGAGCCAGGCGGAGACCGCCGCCGCGAAGTCATCGTTGGCCAGGAAATACTTCAAAGCATGGGTTTGCGCGCGTTCACCCCGATGGTGGTAGCATGCCCCGGTTGCGGCAGGACCAGCAGTACGGTCTTTCAGGAACTCGCCGACAGCATACAGACCTTCCTGCGCGACCAGATGCCGGTCTGGAAGACTCGCTATCCCGGCGTCGAGTCCATGAACGTCGCCGTCATGGGCTGCGTGGTCAACGGGCCCGGCGAAAGCCGGCATGCCGATATAGGCATCAGTCTGCCCGGCACCGGCGAGGTGCCCTCGGCCCCCGTCTATATCGATGGCGAACGCACCGTGACGCTCAAGGGCGACACCATCGCGCACGAATTCCAGGCCATTGTGGAACGCTATGTCGAACGCCGCTATGGCGCTGGCCACCCGGAAAACTACAAGGGGCGGGGTTGATCCGCCGTAATACAAGAAAGTTTATGACGCCGTCGTTTCAAAAAGTACGTGCCCTGACCGGCATGAAAGATGTCTTGCCCGATGCCAGCGCGCAATGGGAATCCCTCGAAGCAACGGTACGCCAGTGGCTGGGCAGCTATGGGTATCGGAATATGCGTACGCCGGTACTTGAACACACCCGGCTGTTTACACGCGGCATAGGCGAAGTGACCGACATCGTCGAAAAGGAAATGTATTCCTTTACCGATGCGCTCAATAATGAACAATTGACCATGCGTCCGGAATTCACCGCCGGAATGGTGCGTGCGTCGATCGAACATAACTTGTTGTACGACCGGCCGCATCGCGTGTATGCCATGGGTCCGGTCTTTCGCCACGAAAAGCCGCAGCGCGGCCGGTATCGCCAGTTTCACCAGATCGACGTCGAAGCCCTGGGCTTTGCCGGTCCGGATATCGACGCCGAGCTCATCGTCATGCAGGCGCGGCTGTGGAAAATGCTGGGGCTGAACGATATTCGCCTCGAGTTGAATTCTTTGGGACAGGCAGATGAGCGCGCACAGCACCGCACGGCGCTTATCGACTACCTGGAGCAGCACAAGGGCGCCCTGGACGCGGAAGCTCAGCGACGCATGTATACGAATCCCTTGCGCGTTCTCGATACCAAGAATCCCGCCATGCAGGAAATCGCGAACAATGCGCCACGGCTTTCCGACTTTCTCGGGGCCCAATCTTTGGAGCACTTCGAAGGTGTTTGCGCACGGCTGCGCGAGGCGGGGATCGAGTACCGCCTGAATCCCCGGCTCGTTCGCGGCCTGGACTATTACAATCTGACGGTATTCGAATGGGTGACGGATCGCCTTGGCGCACAGGGGACGGTGTGCGGCGGCGGCCGGTACGACGGTCTTGTCGAGCTCCTGGGCGGCAAGCCGGCGCCCGCGGTCGGATTTGCCATTGGCGTCGAACGGTTACTGGATTTATGCTCGCAATCGGGCGAACAGGCGGCGAAGCCGGAATGCCAGGTGTACATGATTCATCAGGGCGACGCTGCTCAACGCATGGCGGCGAAGGTGGCGGAATCCTTGCGCGACGCCGGCCTGGATGTCATAGTCCATGCGGGCTCCGCGGGCTTCAAGTCGCAGTTCAAGCGGGCGGATGCAAGCGGCGCGACCGTGGCGGTAATTTTGGGCGATGAGGAACTTGCGTCCGGGTCGGCCAGCATCAAATGGTTGCGGCAACAGGCGGTACCCGATCAGGAGCAGCAACAGACGCTGACCCTGGAGAAATTGGTCGCGGAATTGAAATTAAAGGTTTAATGCATGGCATACGATTTAGAAGAACAGGAAAAGCTCGACGCGTTGCGCGCATGGTGGGACCGCTACGGAACCCTGTGCGCCATCATACTTTTCGTTGTTGTCGCAAGCATTGTCGGATGGCGCGGCTGGCAATGGTATCAAGGCCATCAGGCGACGCAGGCCATGGGCTATTTCGAAGCGCTCGAGAATGCAGCGGGTCAGCAAGGCGACGAGGCCATCGCGCGTGTCAAGGCGGCGAGCGACGCACTGCGCACCGACTATGCCGACTCCGGCTATACGTCGCGCGGCGTGCTCGTGGCGGCGCAGGCGCTGCAGTCGCGCAACGACCTGGACGGCGCACGCGAACAACTGGAATGGCTGATCGGCAATAGCACCGACGCGGCGCTGGTGCCGCTGGCCAAGCTGAGGCTGGCAGGTGTGCTTCTCGAGCAGAAACAGTATGATCAGGCGCTGGCGCAATTAAGCAATGCGCCTGCCGCCTTCGCCGGTTTGTATGCGGATCGGCGCGGCGATGTCCTGCTTGCCCAAGGCAAGCACACCGAGGCGAAGGCTGCCTGGGAGACCGCCCTGAAGGAACTGGCCAAGGAGCCAGTCGCTCAAATTATTCAACTGAAAATCGATGCCTTAGGCGGAGCCTGATATATGCGTACAGCCGTAACTCGTCGTGTTTTGCGTAATACCGTACTGGTGCTGAGTCTCGTCGCGCTGGGTGGATGCTCCTTGTTCTCCAACCGCAACGAACGTTACGACCCTGTGCCGCTCACCGAATACTCGCCCGGCATAGCCGCCAACGTCGCATGGTCGGTATCAGTGGGTAGTGGCGGCGGATACGGGTTCATTCCCGTTATCGTCGGCGATGCCGCCTATGCGGCTACCCCCAGCGGGGCAGTCAGCAAGGTGGACTTGGCCACCGGGCGTATCCTGTGGCGAGGCGATGCAAAGACTGACCTCACCGCGGGGGTCGGCTCCGACGGAAGCACCACGGCCGTGGCTGCGGCCGATGGCACTGTGGTTGCATTCGACGATCAAGGCATCGAAAAATGGCGTGCGAAGGCAACGAGCGCCGTCAACATCCCGCCCACTGTCGGCGCCGGTATGGTCATTGTGCGCAGCGGCGATTACCGTATCCAGGCATTCGACCAGGCAACAGGGGAACCGCGCTGGAATATCCAGCGTCCCGGTCCAGCCCTCGCACTCAAGACGAATATGCAAATGATCGTCATCGATGGTCTCCTCATCTCTGGCCTCCCCAATGGCCGCCTGATGGCGGTGAACGCCAGCAATGGCAGCGTGCAGTGGGAAGGAACGGTATCCATTTCGCAAGGTGCGACCGACCTGGAACGCATTAGCGATGTGGTCGGGACGCCGCAAGTGCAGGGACCCTTGATGTGCAGCGTCACGTACCAGGGCCGTATGGTGTGCTTCGATGTGTCGCAAGGCGGGCGCCCATTATGGGAGCAGCCGTTTTCCAGCAATACCGGCATGGTCACCGATAACCAGCACGCGTATGCGGCAAACCAGCGCGATGTGGTCCATGCATTCCGGTTGAACGACGGCGAACAGGCCTGGAAGCAGGATGCCTTGCGCAACCGCCGCCTGTCGTCCCCCGCCGTCGTGCCGCAAGCGCTTGCCCTTGGCGACCTTGAAGGCTATGTTCATTTTCTATCACGCACGGACGGCTCACTGCTGGCCCGCGTGCAAGTCGGTGGCGACGCCATTACGTCGCCACTCCTGGCCACCCCCCGCGGTGTGCTGGTGCAAACCGGTAATGGCAATTTGGTTTTGGTTGGTGTCAATTGAAGAGTGTTTCGTTTAAACCGGTAGTCTCGCTCGTGGGACGCGCCAACGTGGGAAAGTCCACGTTGTTCAACCGGATCACCCGCTCGCGCTCCGCCCTGGTAGCCGATTTTTCGGGCTTGACCCGAGATCGCCACTATGGGGAAGGGCGTGTGGGCCACCACCCGTTCATTGCGGTCGATACGGGGGGCTTCGAGCCGGTTGCCAAAGACGGCATCCTGCTCGAAATGGCGCGCCAGACCCGCCAGGCAATCGCCGAATCGGATGTCGTTATTTTCCTGGTCGACGCGCGCGCCGGCGTCAATGCACACGATCACGAGATCGCCCAGTTATTGCGCAAAACCGGCAGCCGGATCGTGCTCGCCGTGAACAAGGCTGAAGGCATGCGCTATGGTTCGGTCACCGCCGAGTTCCATGAGCTCGGCCTGGGCGAACCGCACCCAATTTCCGCATCCCACGGCGACGGCGTCGTCGACCTTATCGAAATGGCGTTGTCCTACCTCGACAAGGGCGACGAACAGGAAGGCGATACCGACGCCGATACCGAAGTTCTCGACTTGAACGACGCCAATGCCGCCTTCAACGACGACATGCGGGACGCGGCCGGTGGCGACCGCCCGGATGCCGCGACGTCCGGCGCCGAACCGGCGGTCACGCATCGCATCAAGCTGGCCATCGTGGGCAGGCCTAATGTAGGCAAGTCCACGCTCATCAATACGCTGCTGGGCGAAGAGCGCGTCATTGCCTTCGATATGCCGGGCACGACCCGCGATGCCATCGAGATTGAATTCGACCGGGGCGGCGTAGGGTACACGCTTATCGACACGGCGGGCTTGCGACGCCGTGGAAAGGTATTCGAGGCGGTCGAAAAATTCTCCGTCATCAAGACATTGCAAGCCATCGAAGCGTGCAATGTGGTCTTGTTGCTATTGGATGCCCAAACCGAGATCTCCGACCAGGATGCGCATATTGCCGGCTTCGTGCTTGAAACCGGCCGGGCGCTGGTGGTGGGCATCAATAAATGGGACGGTCTCGATGCCGACCGGCGCGACCGCATCTTGCGTGAATTCGAGCGCAAACTGCGTTTCTTGTCGTTTGCAAAAATGCATACGGTTTCCGCGTTGAACGGACAAGGCGTGAACGCATTGATCAAATCCGTTAACGCCGCGCACGCCGCCGCCTTCGCCAAGCTGTCCACGCCGCGGCTGACCCGTCTGCTCCAGACCGCGGTGGAAGAGCAGCAGCCGCCGCGCAAGGGCATTTTCCGGCCAAAGATGCGCTATGCCCATCAAGGCGGGCAAAATCCGCCGCTCATCATCATTCATGGCAATGCCCTGGATGCCATTCCCGACTCTTATAGGCGCTATCTTGAGACACGGTTCCGCACGGCATTCAAGCTTGAAGGTACACCGTTGCGCATAGAGTTCAAATCGTCCCACAATCCCTATTCGCAAGGAACGCCGTGAGCCGTTTTTGGAGTGATCTCGTCAAGGACCTGGCACCATATACGCCTGGAGAACAGCCCAAAGTAGTCAACCTGCTAAAGCTGAATACAAACGAGCATCCCTATGGGCCGTCGCCTAGAGCCATTCAGGCGATCAAGGCCGCGACCGACGATACGCTGCGCTTATACCCGGACAATGACTCCACGGCGTTGCGTATGGCGGTTGCCGAACTGCACGGCATCGATGCATCGCAAGTCTTCCCGGGCAACGGCTCGGACGAGGTGCTCGCGCATATATTCAACGGCTTGTTCCGCCATGCGGATCGGCCCGTCATGATGCCCGACGTTACCTACAGCTTTTATCGTACGTATTGCCGACTTTATTCCGTGCCCGTACAGACCATACCGTTGGCCGACGATTTCTCCATCCGCGTTTCCGACTACACGGCGCAGGGCGCCACGCCGGCCGCCGGCATCATATTCGCGAATCCCAACGCTCCTACCGGGATGGCGCTGGGCTTGACGGAAATCCGCAGCATTGCGCAGGCCAATCCCGATATTCCCGTCGTCATCGATGAAGCCTATGTCGATTTCGGCGCCGATTCCGCCATTGCGCTGTTGGAAACATGCCCCAATCTGGTCGTGGTGCACACCTTGTCGAAATCGCGCTCGCTGGCTGGGTTGCGTGTTGGTTACGCAATTGCCAGCAAGGACATCGTGGATGGCCTTGTTCGCGTGAAAGACAGCTTCAACTCCTATCCGCTCGACCGCCTGGCGCAGGCGGGTGCAATTGCGGCATTGCAAGACTACAGCTACTTCGAAAAAACGCGCGATGCCATTATCCAGTCCCGTCAACGTCTCTCGCAACAATTAGGTACGCTTGGATTCGAAGTTTTACCTTCGCTTGCGAACTTCGTTTTCGTCCGGCATCCAAACCATACTGGAATGGCGCTTAGCCAAGCGCTACGGGCGAAAAGCATACTGGTAAGACACTTTCAGGTGGCCCGGATCGACTCATTTCTGCGAATTACGGTTGGCACGGACGAGGAATGCGACAAGCTATGCGAGGCGCTGTCCACCATCGTCTAAAAAACCCATTAGAATTACTAGCGATGGGCCGTTTTTGCGAAGCGCATACGTGCTTATTTAGGGAAAACCCTGTACAGTATGCCCTTTCGTGAATTACTTTATATAACAACATGGAGCCTAGCCAATGAGCAATAAAGGGCAAACACTACAAGATCCGTTTTTGAATGCTTTACGCAAGGATCACGTGCCCGTTTCGATTTACCTGGTCAACGGAATCAAGCTGCAAGGTCAGGTTGAATCGTTCGATCAATATGTCGTTCTGTTGCGCAATACTGTGACCCAAATGGTCTACAAACACGCTATTTCCACCGTCGTTCCCGCACGTCCGGTCGTTTTTCAAGTGGATGAACCTTCTGAGTAATTCCCTGGATCGCCAAATTCCAAAAACGCCCGCCGAGCGCCACGCGCCGGCGGGTATTTCGTTGGGGCTTCGGTTATGAAGGTCTTGATAATTCATGTCGATCTCGGCAAACCGGATTACCAGGCGCATGCCGATGAGTTCCTGATGCTGGCCAAAGGCGCCGGCGCCGAGGTAGTGGCAACGGTCGTGGCCAAACGGCCCCGTCCCGACGCCGCTACATTCATCGGTTCGGGCAAGCTCCAGGAAGCCATTCTTATCGCCGACGAAGCCGATGCCGACATCGTCTTGTTCGACCAGCCCTTGTCGCCAGGTCAGCAGCGCAATCTCGAGAAGGGCTTCGAACGCCGCGTGGTCGATCGCGTTGCCTTGATACTGGATATTTTCGCTCTTCGCGCGAAGAGCCACGAGGGCAAGCTGCAGGTCGAGCTTGCGCAGCTACAGCACTTGTCCACCCGGTTGACGCGCATGTGGTCTCACTTGGAACGACAGCGCGGGGGTATCGGGATGCGCGGTCCGGGGGAAGCGCAACTCGAAATGGACAGGCGCATTATTGGCGATAAAGTCCGTTTGTTGCGGGAGCGCCTGGCGCGGCTGGAGCGCCAGCGCAACACCCAGCGGCGGTCCCGCTCGCGCGGCGCAACATTGTCCGTGTCGTTGGTGGGGTACACGAACGCCGGCAAGTCCACATTGTTCAACGCCTTGACACGCGCGGGCGCCTACGCCGCCGACCAGCTGTTCGCCACGCTCGATACGACGACGCGGCGCGTCTGGATCGAAGGCGCGGGGCAGATCGTCATATCGGATACCGTGGGGTTCATCAGAGACCTTCCGCCAACGCTTATTGCCGCCTTTCGGGCAACGCTGGAGGAGACGGTCCAGGCCGATTTGCTGTTGCATGTCGTCGATGCCGCCAGTCCGCAGCGCGACGAACAGATCGCGGAGGTGGACAAAGTCCTTGCGGATATCGGAGCGGACGGGGTTCCGCGGATTTTGGTCTATAACAAAATAGACGAGGCGGGGTACGAGCCGAGGGTGGAGCGCAATGAACATGGTACGATTGCACGAGTTTTTGTGAGCGCTCTGAAGCGCGCCGGTTTAGATGGTTTGCGTGGGGCAATTATCGAATCAGGTCAAATCGCGGGAAATAATGCGTCAAATATCGAAAATCCTCAATCTTAACGACCCCGGCTGGGGACGTGGCAATAATAACGGCTCCGAGCCTCCTCGCCGGCCACCTGGCAAGGGCGATGGCCCTCCCGACCTGGACGAGCTGTGGCGCGACTTCAACAGCCGTCTCGGTTCGTTGTTCGGGCGCAAGCCCAAGCGTGGCGGCAATCGTTTTGGCGGCGGGGGCGATGGCCCTGGCGGCAGCGGTATGCCGCAGTTGCCCAAAAGCTCACCGAAAATGGTGGCTCTTATTGGTGTTGCGATTATCGGGTTGTGGCTGGCCAGCGGATTCCTGATTGTTCAGGAAGGGCAGGTGGCCGTCGTAACCAAATTCGGCAAATACACCAAGACATTGCCGCCAGGCCTGCAGTGGCGCATGCCGTACCCGATCGACGCCCATCAAATGGTCGACATCTCGCGGCTACGTACGTTCGAGGTCGGGTATCGCGGCACGGCGCGCAATAAGGTATTGCCCGAGTCGCTCATGCTGACCACCGACGAAAACATTGTCGACCTTCAGTTCGTCGTACAGTACCGGCTGTTGTCCACAGGCGCGCCGGATTATCTGTTCAATACCAGCCAGCCCGACGAGTCGGTCCGCCAGGCGTCCGAAACCGCCATGCGCGAAATAGTTGGCCGCAAGCCGATGGACTCCGTGCTGTACTCGGGCCGGACGGAAGTCGCAACAGAGGTGCAGGCGTTGGCCCAAAGCATATTGGATCGCTACCAGACCGGTATCCAGATCAGCACGGTTGCCATACAGAACGTTCAACCGCCCGAGCAAGTGCAGGCTGCTTTCGACGACGCGGTAAAAGCAGGACAAGACCGCGAGCGCCAGATCAATGAAGGTAACGCCTACGCCAACAAGGTCTTGCCGGAAGCGCAAGGTCAGGTGGCGCGCATGATGGAAGAGGCCGAGGGTTACCGCGCTACTGTCGTCGGCAATGCCGAGGGTGATACGTCGCGCTTCACCAGCGTTGAAACCGAATTCGCCAAAGCACCCGATATCACACGGGACCGCATGTACTTGGCGACCATGCAGGAAATCCTGACCAATACCAGCAAGGTCATGATCGACTCGCAGGCCAGCAATAACATGTTGTACTTGCCTTTGGATAAAATCATGCGCCAGGCGGCTGGCGATCGGGCTTCCTCCAGCAGCTCAATCGAAAGCACGACGGGAGCGGCGGCAGCGGCTACGCAGCCTTCCAGGACTGCCACGACTCCCGCGCGACCCCGTACGCCGGATGGAAGCACTTCTGCAAAGAACTCGCTTTCAACCAGCCCGTATTCACGCTAGGAGGCCATGATGCAACGTTTTTTCCCAGCCTTAGTCGGCCTGGTCATTCTTCTGGCGATACTGTCATCGTGCGTATTTGTCGTTCGTGAACGCGATGCCGCTCTTGTGTTCGCGCTTGGTGAAGTACGCGACACCATTACGGCGCCCGGCTTGTACTTCAAGCTTCCGCCGCCGTTCGAAAACGTGGTGCGTCTCGACAAACGTCTTCAAACTATCGAAACGAACGATCCGGAACGTATCCAGACCGCTGAAAAGAAGAACCTTCTTATCGATTCGTTCGTCAAATGGCGCATTTCCGACCCACGCTTGTTCTATGTCACCTTTGGCGCCAACGATCGTGCGGCGGTGGAACGCCTGCAAGCCCAGATCCGCGATGCTCTGAACGCATCGGTCAACGTTCGGACCGTGAAGGAAGTTGTCTCCACTCAACGCGACACGATCATGAAGGAAGTGCTCACGACTGTTGAAGCACGCGCCAAGCCGTTGGGTGTGCAGGTGGTCGATGTGCGTCTTCGTCGCATCGACTTCGCGCCTGAAATTTCAGAATCGGTCTACCGTCGTATGGAAGCTGAACGTACCCAGGAAGCCAACCGCTTGCGTGCGACCGGTGCGGCAGACAGCGAACGCATTCGTGCCCAGGCCGATCGCCAGCGCCAGGAGTTGCTGGCCACGGCATACGCCCAGGCGCAGGGAATCAAAGGGCAGGGCGATGCCAACGCGGCATCCATCTATGCCCAGGCTTATGGCAAGAACCCGGCATTCTTCGAGCTCTACAAGAGCCTCGAAGGATACCGTGCCGCGTTCGCCGGATCTGGCGACACGCTGGTACTAAGTCCGAAATCCGAGTTCTTCAAGTTCTGGAACGCACCAGAAGGCGCTGCCCCGGCGAAGTAACGCGCCAACGCCGGCGGGCATTTGCGTCGCCGGCGTACCCGAGGTCTTCGTACACGTCGCGGGTGTAGCAGTTCGATTTACACGTCGCGGCTGTAGCAGTTCGATTTACACGTCGCGGGTGGGAGACATTGCGGTGGCCGGTCCCTCGGCCTGCTCGGCGCCCCGCGCGCCGAGCCCGCATCGCCCCGTTCCTCCGCCCATACGGGCTCCGTTCACGTACGGGCTCGCTGCGGCCTCAAAGCCCGACCACCGCAATGTCTCCCACCCACGCCTGCATTTGCTTGTATTGACTCGACGTAGTCACGGCTGGCGTGCTTGGCCTTCTTGCGCCGTGTTGATGGTTGAAGAAGAAGCGTTAGGCGCTCGCCAAATCAGGCCCGCCTGCCGGGCCTGATTTGGCATCGGTGCTGGGCTGACCTCGGCTGTTTAGCTGGCGTAGGCTGGCACTTAATCAATGTCACCACCAATCCGTCAGCGTGGGTTCTTGCGTCGTCCCTGACCAATAAATGCAAGGCCCCCGCCACCGGCGCCGGCTTAAGAACCAGATATCCTAAGCAAGAACCAAAGCAGGCGCCAACAGCCCAGTTTTCCTATTGCCCAGCTATCGTTTATACTATCGCGTAAGTTTTGTTTACTTCTATGCCGCAAGCGACTTGGCGGGCTTACGCCCCAGGTCGCTTTTTGTTTGGCATGTCCTTCTCGGATATTTTTCAGGGCTGCATGATGTCCCACTGGTTGTTGCCAGAAAGTCTGGCTGATATTCTTCCCGCCGAGGCGCGCCGCATCGAAGAATTGCGCCGCGACTTGCTGGATTTATATCGCACATACGGCTTCGAGCTCGTCGCTCCTCCACTGGTCGAATACATAGATTCCTTATTGTCCGCGACCGGTGGCGACTTGAACTTGCGCACCTTCAAGCTAGTCGATCAACTGTCAGGCCGGACCTTGGGTGTTCGGGCCGACATGACGCCTCAGGTATCGCGTATCGACGCGCATCTGCTCAATCGCGAGGGTGTCACGCGCTTGTGCTACTGTGGGTCCGTGCTGCATGCCCGACCGTCGGGCCTGCGTTCCGATCGCGAGCTCCTTCAAATCGGCGCCGAAATCTTCGGCCACGCCGGCGTCGAAGCCGATATCCAAATTCTTGAACTCGCGCTCGAAAGCGTCAGGCGCGCCGGCGTGTCGCATGCGCGTCTCGACATGAGCCATCCAGGCGTCGTGCGCGCCATTATCGGGGCCGATCCGGCGCTTGCCGATGCCGCCGACGACATCGCCGAGCTACTCAGCACGAAAGACGTGCCGGCGCTATCCGGACTTGGCGCGCGCTATCCCGGCATCTTGCCCGCCACGGCGCAGGCGCTGCTCGCGCTGGCTTCCTTGTATGGCGGCACAGAGGTCATTGCCAAGGCGCGCACTGTATTGCCGCCATTGCCGGATTTGCAGGCGGCATTGGACGACCTCGAATCCCTCATCCGGGCGTTGCCGTCGCACGAATTCAGCGTCGACCTGGCCGACATGGGCAGCGGCTACGGCTACCACTCCGGCGTCGTGTTTTCCATTTACGCCGAAGGCTGGCACGACGCGCTCGTCAAGGGCGGGCGCTACGACGGGGTAGGCAAGGTGTTCGGCCGATCACGTCCGGCCACAGGATTTAGTCTCGATCTTCGCAAGCTGTCTTCGGGATTGCCGGCGGCGTTGCCGGCGCGGGCGGTGCGCGCTCCATGGGGTGCCGATGCCGCCTTGGCCGACGCTGTTCGCAATTTGCGCGACGCGGGTGAAATCGTAATTCAGGTGTTGCCGGGACAGCCGCACGCACTTGATGAATTTACTGTTGACCGCGAACTCGCGCTGGACAATGCGGCATGGAAGGTAAGGGCGATCAAGTAGCCGACATCGTCGTGCGCTTTTTCGTATGGTTTGAACCTATTCCGGTCTTGGGTGTTACGGGCCAGAACTTTTTTTTGAATACGCAACATGAGCAAGAATATTGTAGTAATCGGTACCCAATGGGGTGACGAAGGCAAGGGAAAGATCGTTGACTGGCTGGCTGAATCGGCCCAGGGCGTCGTTCGCTTCCAGGGCGGTCACAACGCCGGCCATACGCTGTGGATCAACGGCAAGAAAACAATTTTGCGCCTGATCCCCTCGGGCATTATGCATCCTCACGTTACCTGCTATATCGGCAATGGCGTGGTGCTTTCGCCGGAAGCGCTACTTAAAGAAATCGCCGAGCTCGAAGCGGTGGGGCTCGACGTGCGGGCACGTCTGCAGATCTCGCCGGCCTGCCCGTTGATTCTCCCCTACCATATCGCCATCGACCAGGCGCGCGAAGCGCGCAAGGGGGAAGGCAAGATAGGGACGACCGGACGCGGTATCGGGCCCGCATACGAAGACAAGATCGGCCGCCGCGCATTGCGCGTGCAAGATCTCTACGATCCGGTCATTTTTGAAGAAAAACTCGCGGAAGCCCTGGATTATCACAATTTCGTCCTGACGAACTACCTCGGCGGGGTGGCGGTATCCGCCGACGAGGTCCGCGAACAGGCAATGTCGTTGGCTCCCGCGCTCAAGCCCATGGTGGCCGACGTTTCGGCCAACCTATATGCGGCGCAGAGGGCGGGAGACAATCTCTTGTTCGAAGGTGCGCAAGGCGCATTGCTCGATATCGACCATGGGACCTATCCTTTCGTGACCAGCAGCAATTGTGTGGCCGGTGCGGCGTCGGCTGGCGCCGGGGTCGGTCCCCAGTCGTTGCAATACGTCCTGGGCATTGCCAAAGCCTATACCACGCGCGTCGGATCGGGTCCGTTCCCCACGGAGCTTCTGGATGATACGGGCGCCCGGTTGGCCACGGTGGGCAAGGAATTCGGGTCGGTCACGGGCCGTCCGCGGCGTTGCGGCTGGTTCGATGGGGCAGCCATGAAGCGTTCCGTCATGATCAATGGCATATCGGGTCTTTGCATCACCAAGCTCGACGTGCTCGATGGTATCGAGCAAATCAAGATCGGCGTGGGTTATCGCTATAAGGGCGAGTTCGTCGATGTCCTGCCATATGGCGCCCACGCGGCCGCCGAAGCGGAGCCCGTTCTTGAAGAAATGCCGGGTTGGACCGAGTCCACTGTCGGAATTACTGAATACGACAGCTTGCCTGTCAATGCCCGCCGCTTCCTCGAGCGGGTGTCCGAGGTGTGCGACGTCGCCATCGATATGGTGTCCACCGGCCCCGACCGGTTGGAAACCATTGTGCTGCGTCACCCATTCAAGGTCTAGTTTGCGTTAATCACGCAACAAAAAGCCCCGCATCGCCAGGCGAATGCGGGGCTTTGTCATATTGGCCTTTCCCCGTATGGCCTAGGGGTTTATCATTATGAACCTTTGAATACAGATACGGGAAGCGCCGCCATATGAATAATCCAAGCAATGATCGCGATCACTGGGTCAGCTGGGATCAATATCACACGCTCATCGAGCGCCTCGCCCTTGGCGTCTATGAGTCCGGTTGGCACTTTGACAAGATTGTCTGCCTTGCCCGCGGCGGGGTACGGGTCGGAGATGTGCTGTCGCGCATTTACGATGTACCCTTGGGTATACTGGCCACCAGCAGTTACCGGGAAGCCGCCGGCACTGAACAGGGCCAGCTCGATATCGCGCAGTTCATCACCATTACCCGCGGCACGCTCGACGGCCGTGTGCTGCTTGTCGACGACATGGTCGATACCGGCATGACCTTCAGCAAGGTGCGAGACCATTTGCTTGCCCAGTTTCCCGCCATCACCGAACTCAAGACCGCCGTATTGTGGTGGAAAGGGCATTCTCAGGCCACCCCCGACTACTTTGTCGAGAAACTGCCCACCAATCCCTGGATACACCAGCCCTTCGAAGACTATGACAGCTTGCGACCCCACCAGCTCGAAGCTTGGGTACGCAAGGGCGTGCGCACGTAAGCTGTGTTTCGTGTTAAACTCATAGGTTGTCGTTGATACCTACTAATTTACTAACTTGCAAGGCTTAAGATTACATGCCTATCGTTCGTCTGAAAGAAAACGAGCCCTTTGAAGCCGCGTTGCGCCGCTTCAAGCGCACTATCGAAAAAATTGGTCTTTTGACCGAACTGCGCTCGCGCGAATTTTACGAAAAGCCTACGGCTGAACGTAAACGTAAACATGCTGCCGCGGTCAAACGCCACTACAAACGCATCCGCAGCCAACAACTGCCTCCGCGTATGTATTGATTGATCCCTGAATCTTTTATTCAGGATCTACTCGCCCGAACCGATGTAGTCGATGTTGTCGGGCGATACGTACAGTTGCGAAAGGGCGGGGCCAATTTACTTGGCCTGTGCCCGTTCCATACAGAAAAAAGCCCTTCCTTTACCGTCAGCCCGACCAAACAGTTTTATCATTGTTTCGGTTGCGGAGCGCATGGTAGCGCAATTACTTTCCTGATCGAGCATACAGGCGCGAGTTTCCCCGAGGCGGTCAGCCGCTTGGCGGCCGACGCCGGCATGACCGTACCGGAAGAGGCGCGCACCCCGCGCCAGCGCGTAGCCGACAAGGCCCGCAAAGATGAAGTCTCGCGCCAGCAGCAAATACTCGACATGGCGCAGGCTCACTATGTGCGCCTGCTCAAGGAAGCGCCGGTTGCCATCAGCTACCTGAAGCAACGCGGCTTGACCGGCGAGACGGCGGTTCGGTTCGGGCTGGGTTGGTCGGGGAACGACAGGCGCGGCCTGGCGGCTGCCTTTTCGCAATACGAAGATCCGTTGCTTATCGAGTCGGGCCTCGTCATCGAGGCGGAGGACGGGCGGCGCTATGATCGGTTTCGCGAACGCATCATGTTTCCGATACGCAATCTGCGCGGCAACCTTATTGGTTTCGGCGGACGCATCATCGGTAAGGGCGAGCCCAAGTACCTGAATTCCCCGGAAACACCCTTGTTTTCCAAGGGGCACGAGCTTTACGGGCTTTGGGAAGGGCGTGCGGCCATCAGGTCGGAAGGCTATGTGCTCGTCGTCGAGGGCTACATGGACGTGGTGGGCCTTTTCCAGCATGGGCTCGGCAATGCCGTCGCAACGCTTGGCACAGCGACGACCCCAGCGCATATTCAGAAATTGCTGCGCACAAGCAACAAGATAGTTTTCAGCTTCGATGGCGACAAGGCGGGCCGCAAGGCCGCGTGGCGTGCATTATTGACGTGTTTACCGCTGGTTCGGGACGACGTCGCCATGCGATTCCTGTTTTTGCCGGCCGAGCACGACCCCGATTCCTACATTCGGGAATATGGCAGCGCAGCGTTCAAGGCCACGGTGAACGAGGCAATACCCTTATCCCGGTTCATGCTGGATGAGCTGGTGTCGCACCACGCCATGGGCGAGGCCGAAGGGCGGGCCGCGTGCGTCCACGAAGCCAAGCCGTTACTGGCGCAACTGCCGCAAAGTACGATACGTGTGCAAATCGAACGGGAATTCGCCACGCTCGTGCAATTGACGCCCGAAGAGTTGTCCCAAATGGTGGCCGACATTCCTGTTCATGCGCCGGAATCGTCTGCCGCCGATCCGACGCACGGCGTTCGCCATAGTCCGCTTGCGCATGGTCCTCAAGACGAACCGCCGGGATTCATGGATGACGCAACGTTCGATTCCGGCGACTATGGGGCGTCCGGCTACGACGAAGCGCCGACACCCCGGCAGAACCGGCCGGTATTGGCCGGCGCACGCCAGAATAGGGCGCGCACGGTCACGCCTATGGCCAAGCGCCTACTGCGCTTGCTGCTTGCGCACCCGGAACTGGTTTCCAGTCTTGGAGACCAGCAGCTTGAAATTTTGGAACATGGCCCCCATTTGGTATTGGTGCGGGACCTGATCGCTCTGGCGAACGCTACCGGTGCCCGGCATGCCGGGGCGTTGCTACAAGCGGCTGAACCCGGTTCCGATCTGGAAAGCGTGCTGGGATCGGTTACGCCCGAGCTATTGGCGCTGGAAGATTTGCCCGATCCCAAGACGGAATGGAACGACGCGTTGCGTCGTATCGAGCTGGACGCCATCAAGGCCGAGCAGTCGGCCTTGGTCAATGCAGGCCTGAAGGACGAGGTGTCACGTAAGCGGTATCACGAATTAACGCGTCGAATTGCATTGCTCAGGCATGTTAATTCGCATTAACTGTTGTAAAATAGAGAGTTTTCGCAATCCGGAGCCTATGGTTGCCTTGCGACGGTAGTCACAATCCGCTAGCCCCCCATTGCCTTGCAACGATAACGTCAAGGATACTTTAATTTGGGCAGTGTTGGTTGTGTATCAGCGTAACGCACAGTATGCTTTTCACTGCGATTAGTAAGTTCTGCCCTGCAACACTCGTTGGTCCTTTGACCGACCGAGTGATTTTGCGCCTACGGAAGCGACTATGACCCAAGTTACTGGTAAGACCCCCCTGGCAGCCGATGAAGCTGCAAAGAAAGCAAAAACCGTTGCCGCGACCAAGACGGTTGCGAAGGCGGCGGTGAAGGTCGGGGAAGGTGTTACGGCGGAAAAATCGACTGCCGCCAAGACAGCAGCCAAGAAGGCTCCCGCCAAGAAGGCGGTTGCCAAAAAGGCGGCTGCGCCTAAAACGGCTGCCAAGAAGGCCGCCACCGCGGAAGCCGGCACCGAAGTAATGCCGGCTGCACCCGTGGCAAAGAAAACCGCCGCGCGCGCAATTCCCAGTGGACGGCGCCCTGGCCGGCCCGCCAAGAATGCCAATAACGATACGGCGGACTTCAACGACGATGATTCGGGCGATGCCGAGGTCATTCCGGAACTCAAGCCGTTGCCCAAGCGTGGCGGCAAGCGCGCCAAAGGCGACAAAGATGTGCCGGCTCGCAACCAGATGACGCCGGAAGAGCAGGAAGCTCGCCGCAACCGCCTCAAGGTCCTGATCAAGCTCGGTAAAGACCGTGGCTACCTCACGTACGGGGAAATCAACGACCATCTGCCCGACGACCTGGTCGACGCCGAAGCTATCGACGGCATCATCAGTACGTTCAGCGATATGGGCATTTCGGTGTATGACCAGGCCCCGGATGCCGACGCATTGCTTATGAGCGATAACGCGCCGGTTGCCACCAGCGACGATGATGTGGAAGACGAAGCAGAGGCTGCGCTTACCACCGTAGACTCCGATTTTGGCCGTACTACCGACCCGGTCCGCATGTATATGCGTGAAATGGGCACGGTCGAGCTTCTGACCCGCGAAGGCGAAATCGAAATCGCCAAGCGTATCGAAGACGGGCTCAAGCACATGGTGATGGCTATCGCCGCGTGTCCAACCACCGTCAATGAAATCCTTCAATATGTTCAGCGCGTGCGCGACGGCGCCGCCCAGATCGATGAAGTCGTCGATGGCCTGATCGATCAGGAAGGCGAAGAATACGCCGGTGCCGGTGTGTCGGTCGACAACGACGAAAACGAAGACGGGCCGGCTGGCGGCATGAGCAGCAAGCAGCTGGAATACTTGCGCACCACGGCTCTGAAGAAATTCGAAATTATTGGCGTCTGGTTCGAAAAAATGCGCAAGGCATTCGAACGCGATGGCTATAAGGCGGAAGAGTATATCGAGGCCCAGGAAGCCATCCTGAACGAATTGATGGGCGTGCGCTTTACCGCCAAGATGGTCGAGAAGCTTGCCGATACGCTGCGTGAACAAGTCGGCGAAGTCCGCAAGCTCGAGCGCGCTGTCTTGCATGCCTGCGTCGACCGTGCCGGTATGCCGCGCGCCTATTTCATCAAGGTATTTCCGGGCAATGAAACCAATCTGGACTGGGTGCTTGGTGAAGTTGCCGGCAACCATTCGTATTCGGAAACGCTGGAACGCCACATACCGGCCGTACAGGAAATCCAACAGCGGCTTATCGACCTACAATCCAGTGTTGTGCTGCCGTTGAAGGACTTGAAGGACGTCAATAAACGCATGGCCACGGGCGAAGCCAAAGCGCGCAAGGCCAAGCGGGAAATGACCGAGGCCAACCTGCGCCTGGTTATTTCAATTGCGAAGAAGTATACGAACCGTGGCTTGCAGTTTCTCGACTTGATCCAGGAAGGCAATATCGGACTGATGAAGGCGGTGGACAAGTTCGAGTACCGCCGCGGCTATAAGTTTTCCACATACGCAACGTGGTGGATACGCCAGGCCATAACGCGTTCAATCGCCGACCAGGCGCGCACCATCCGGATTCCGGTGCACATGATAGAGACGATCAATAAAATGAATCGGATCAATCGCCAGATTTTGCAGGAAACCGGCGCCGAGCCCGATCCCGCCACGCTGGCCCAGAAAATGGATATGCCGGAAGACAAGGTTCGCAAGATCCTCAAGATCGCCAAGGAACCTATCTCGATGGAAACGCCCATCGGCGACGATGACGACTCCCATCTGGGCGATTTCATCGAAGATACGGGCACGCTTTCTCCTTCGGAATGGGCGTTGCACGGATCGATGCGCGATGTAGTCAAGGAAGTGCTCGACTCGCTCACGCCGCGCGAGGCGAAGGTGCTGCGTATGCGTTTTGGTATCGAGATGAGCACAGACCAAACGCTGGAAGAAGTCGGCAAGCAGTTCGACGTTACGCGCGAGCGTATCCGTCAGATTGAAGCCAAGGCGTTGCGCAAGCTACGCCACCCCAGCCGGGCTGACAAGCTCAAGAGCTTTCTGGAAGGGCAGTAAAAAGGCCTGGCCATACAGGCCAGCGCGAAAAAGGCAGCCGAAAGGTTGCCTTTTTTTATGCTTGCCACTCTGCACTCTGTTCAAGGTATACAAACCGGCGCCCGCAACTTCGCCCACCCCAGCTTCCGCCACCGGCGCCTTGCGTTTGTGGATCAGGGGCGAGGCACGTGCCAGCGCCGGCGTACGGTGACAGCTATCGGGCGGCCGGCGATTGCCAGCCAGAGACCTGAC